>NZ_JBIVTV010000001.1:0-439568 GCF_044756885.1 Streptomyces sp. NPDC091412
CAGCGTTCGTCCTGAGCCAGGATCAAACTCTCCGTGAATGTTTTCCCGTAATCGGGATGAACACCACGAGAGCGGTGCGAGAGGAGGAATGATCCCCTCGCACACAGCGTCCTCGCTGTGTTTTTCAAAGGAACCTCGTCCCAGCAGATGCTGGAGACGGGGTATCAACATATCTGGCGTTGATTTTTGGCACGCTGTTGAGTTCTCAAGGAACGGTCGCTTCCTTTGTACTCACCCTCTCGGGCTTTCCTCCGGGCTTCCCTTCGGTGATCCAAACTCTATCAGGCTTTTCCGGTCTCTCTGACCACCGTCCTGCGGGCATGCAGAAGGTGATCCCGAGATAGGATCTGACAAGTATGGGTGCTGCCCGGCAAGGACGCCTGGTGACGTCACTCAGCCCCGAGCAGGGGTACGACTGTACATGGATCCGCGGAGTGGGTGCAAATCGTTTCGTTTGGTGGTCTAGACCACCAACGTGAGCTGTGTAAGCTCTCGCCCGTAACCGGTACTTACCGTGACATAGCCTGCTGCCACACTGCGCCGTCCCGGCGAGGCAGTGACGGCGCACATGAATCCCCACCCCTGGGAGGCTTCCCATGACCACCGTGACGTCCCCCGTCGCAGGACGCGCCATCGGACTGGCCGCCGTGCCGGATCCGGTCTTCTCCGGAGCCATGGTCGGCCCCGGCACGGCGCTCGACCCGGTACGCGAGCCCGCCGACGCCGTGGCCCCCGTGGACGGAGTCATCGTCTCGCTGCACCCGCACGCCTTCGTCGTCGTCGACGAGGAGGGACGCGGGGTGCTCACCCATCTCGGCATCGACACCGTCCAGCTCAACGGCGAGGGCTTCGAGCTGCTGGTGAAGAAGGGCGACACGGTGGTGCGCGGCCAGGCGGTGGTGCGCTGGAACCCCGCCGCCGTCGAAGCCGCCGGCAAGTCCCCCGTGTGCCCGATCGTGGCCTTGGAGGCCACCGCCGACAGCCTCTCCGATCTCCGCGACAACGGAGAGGTGAAGGCCGGCGACCGTCTCTTCACCTGGAAGTGACAGCACTGCCTTCCCAGGGCCGGCCTTCCCGGGGACGGCGTACAACAACCACCGCGGCGGTGGGACCCGCCGCACTATCGGAGACGGGTGAGATGGAGACAACGCTGCGAGGCGTCGGTGTGAGCCACGGTGTGGCGATCGGCGAGGTTCGGCACATGGGGACGGCGGTGCTGGAGCCGCCTGCCAAGCAGATCCCCGCGGAAGAGGCGGAGCGTGAACAGGGGCGCGCCCGTCAGGCGGTGGAGGCCGTGGCGGCCGATCTGATGGCACGCGGCAATCTGGCCGGGGGCGAAGCGCAGGCGGTGCTCGAGGCGCAGGCCTTGATGGCGCAGGACCCCGAGCTGATGGCGGATGTGGATCGGCGGATCGCCGTCGGCAGCACGGCCGAGCGCGCGGTCTACGACGCGTTCGCCGCCTACCGGGACCTGCTCGCCGGTGCCGGTGAGTACCTCGCGGGCCGGGTGGCCGACCTGGACGACGTGCGGAATCGTATCGTCGCCCGTCTGCTCGGTGTGCCGATGCCGGGTGTGCCGGACAGCGACGAGCCGTACGTGCTGGTCGCCCGTGACTTGGCGCCGGCGGACACGGCGCTGCTGGACCCGACCCTGGTCCTGGGCTTCGTCACCGAGGAGGGCGGGCCGACGAGTCACAGCGCGATTCTGGCGCGCGCGCTCGGTGTGCCGGCCGTCGTAGCGCTGCCCGGCGCCGTCGAGCTGGCCGAGGGCACGGTCATCGCCGTCGACGGCAGCACCGGCGAGATCTTCGTGAACCCCGGTGAGGAGAAGAAGGCGCAGTTGGAGGCCTCGGCCGCCGAGCGCAAGGCGGCGCTGGCCTCCGCGACCGGTCCCGGTGCCACTTCGGACGGCCACAAGGTGCCGTTGCTCGCGAACATCGGCGGTCCCGCGGACGTGGCCGCGGCGCTCGCTGCCGGTGCCGAGGGTGTCGGTCTGTTCCGGACCGAGTTCTTGTTCCTGGACGACAGCAAGAACGCGCCGTCCGAGGAGAAGCAGGTCGAGACCTACCGGCAGGTGCTGGAGGCCTTCCCCGAGGGCCGGGTCGTGGTGCGTGTGCTGGACGCGGGCGCGGACAAGCCGCTGGACTTCCTGACGCCGGGCGACGAGCCGAACCCGGCGCTCGGTGTGCGGGGGCTGCGGACGCTGCTCGAGCACCCCGAGGTGCTGCGCACCCAGCTGACGGCGCTCGCCAAGGCGGCCGAGGGCCTGCCGGTCTACCTCGAGGTGATGGCCCCGATGGTCGCGGACCGCACGGACGCCAAGGCGTTCGCGGACGCGTGCCGTGCCGCGGGGCTGCGGGCGAAGTTCGGTGCGATGGTCGAGATCCCGTCGGCCGCGCTGCGGGCGCGCTCGGTGCTTCAGGAGGTGGAGTTCCTGTCGCTGGGAACCAATGACCTGGCGCAGTACACCTTCGCCGCCGACCGTCAGGTGGGTGCGGTGTCGCGGTTGCAGGACCCCTGGCAGCCCGCGCTGCTCGACCTGGTCGCGATCGCCGCCGAGGCTGCGCGGGCCGAGGGCAAGAGCTGCGGGGTCTGCGGTGAGGCCGCGTCCGACCCGCTGCTCGCGTGCGTGCTGACCGGTCTGGGTGTCACCTCCCTGTCCATGGGTGCGGCATCCCTTCCCTATGTACGGGCGACGCTGGCGAAGTACACGCTGGCGCAGTGCGAGCGCGCGGCCGCGGCGGCGCGTGCCGCGGACAGCGCGGACGAGGCGCGCGCCGCGGCGCAGGCGGTGCTGTCCGGCGAGTGACCGTGGCCCGCCGTTCGCCGGCTGGTCCTCGAGGGGCGCTCCACCTGTCGGGTGGGGCGCCCCTCGGGTGTTCAGCCGTGCCGCGGGGCCGGTCCTTCTTCTGCTCCGAGGTCGGGCGGCTCGCCGTAGTCGACGCCCGATTCCGGGGAGATCAGGTCGCCGGATTCGATGTCGGTGCAGTAGGCGTCGAAGACCTCGCCGGCGGTGAGGGGTTCGAGGCCGCCGGCGTGCAGGCGCCAGCCGTAGACGCGGTCGGCGGTGCCGGGGGCGGTGGTGCGCATGACGAGCCCGCCGGGGCCGTCGGTGGCGATGCCGAGGGCGAGGACCGTGGTGAACTCCAGGGCTTCGGCCTCGTCGAGTTGTGTGGCGTCGCCTTCGTCGTCGGCGTGGAGGACGGCGAGGAGGGTTTCGGGTGTACCGGTGACGCTGCACACCAGGTGCCGGTTGCCGGGCGGGGCCGTGTCGAGGATGCGGACGACGAGGTCCGCGGCCCGGGCGAAGGCGGCGCGGCCGATGTTCTCGCCGCAGGAGGCGCAGGGGCCGAGCCGGGCCAGCAGGGTGGAGGCGTACTCCCAGGTGGCCTGGCGGACGGCCTCGTCGACGAGGTCGGGGACGAGTTCGGCCAGGGGCCGGCCGTCGTAGGGAAGGGTGGGGCCCCTGCTCGCGAGTTCGGCGGTGAAGCGGGCGCGGCTGGACGGGATGTCGGGGTCGAGACCGGTCGCCGCGCAGTATTCGGCGTACTCCTCGGGGTCGAAGAGGGCCACCGTGGTGTGGCCGCCTTGAGCGGCCAGGAGCTGGAGGAGTTTCTCGACCTGGTGGAGGTAGGCGGTGTGGTCGTCGAACGTGAAGCTGCGGTAGCGCCGCATGGCGCTGAAGTCCTGTTCGTCGGTGAGCAGGCCGATGGTGCCGGCGATCTCCCGGCGCAGGTCGCGCCGCATGGTCAGGTGGTCGGTGTGCGCCATGTTTCCCCCTGTGAGCGCTGTCGATCAATGCTCACTCACCGTAACCGGAGCCACTGACAACGGGGGCGGGCAGGCGTTCACGGAGCCTGCGGGTCCCCCCACCGTGGGCGGTGGGGGGGACCCGGCGCTCAGGCGCGCTTGCGGGCCAGTTCCTCGTAGAAGCGCAGCAGGTCGAGGTCGTCGACCGAGCCGGGGTTGACCGCCTTGTCCAGCGGCGTGCCCTGGAGGAGGCGCTTGACCGGGACCTCGATGCGCTTGCCGGTGAGGGTGTGCGGGATGCCCGGCACCTCGATGACCTCGTCGGGGACGTGGCGTGGGGAGAGCTGTTCGCGGATGGTCCGCTTGATGCGGTCGAGCAGCGCGTCGTCGAGGACGGCTCCGGGTGCCAGCTGCACGAAGAGCGGCATCCAGTAGCCGCCGTCGGGCTGTTCGACACCGATGACGAGGGATTCCTTGATCTCGGGGAGGCGTTCGACGGCTTCGTAGATGTCGGCGGAGCCCATTCGCACGCCCTGGCGGTTGAGCGTGGAGTCGGAGCGTCCGTGGATGATCACCGAGCCGCGGGAGGTGAGCGTGATCCAGTCGCCGTGGCGCCACACGCCGGGATACATGGCGAAGTAGCTGTCGTGGTAGCGGCTGCCGTCGGGGTCGTTCCAGAAGTGGATCGGCATGGACGGCATGGGGTTGGTGACCACGAGTTCGCCGACCTCGTCGATCAGCGGTGTGCCGTTCGGGTCCCAGGACTGGAGGTCGGTGCCCAGGCACGGGGCCTGGAGCTCGCCGATGTGGACGGGGAGGGTCGGTACGGCTCCCGCGAAGCAGGAACACACGTCGGTGCCGCCGCTGACGGAGGCGATCCACAGGTCCTCGCGGACCTCGTCGTGCAGCCAGCGGAATCCGTCGGGCGGCAGCGGCGATCCGGTCGTCGCGACGCACCGCACCGTCGACAGGTCGAAGTCCCGCGAGGGGTGGACCTCCGCCTTGCGGCAGGCCATGACGTAGGCTGCGGAGGTGCCGAACAGGGTGGCTCCGGTGCGTTCGGCGATACGCCACTGGGCGCCGGTGTCGGGGTGGCCGGGGCTGCCGTCGTACAGGATGACCGTCGTGCCGGTCAGCAGTCCGGAGACGAGGAAGTTCCACATCATCCAGCCGGTCGACGTGTACCAGAAGAAGCGGTCCCCGGGGCCGAGGTCGCAGTGCAGGCCGAGCTGCTTGAGGTGCTCGACGAGGATGCCGCCCTGGGACTGCACGATCGCCTTGGGCAGGCCGGTGGTGCCCGAGGAGTACAGCACCCACAGGGGGTGGTCGAAGGGCACCGGTTCGAAGACGGGGTCGACGTCGGCGGAGGTCAGGTCGGACCACTCCAGGGCGCCCTCGGGGGCTTCGGTGCCCAGGAGGGGGATGTGGACGACCGCGCGCAGGGTGGGAAGTTCGCGGCGCAGTTCGGTGACGACGTCGCGGCGGTCGTGCTCCTTGCCGCCGTAGCGGTAGCCGTCGACGGTGAACAGGACGACCGGTTCCACCTGCTGGAAGCGGTCGAGGACGCTGCGGGCGCCGAAGTCGGGGGCGCAGGACGTCCAGACGGCGCCGACGGCGGCCGTGGCGAGGAGGGCGACGACGGCCTGGGGGATGTTCGGCAGATAGCCGCTGACCCTGTCCCCCGGGCGTACACCGAGGGCGCGCAGCTCGGCGGCCAGGGCGCCCACCTGGCGGCGCAGTTCGGTCCAGGTCACCGGGCGCGGTTCGTGTGTCTCGTCGACGTGGAGGAGGGCGGGTTCGTCGGCGCGCGTGGCGGCCGCGCGCAGGGCGTGTTCGGCGTAGTTCAGGGTGGCGCCGGGGAACCATTCGGCGCCGGGCATCGACCGGTCGCCCAGCACGCGCGCGTAGGGGCTGGTGAACCGTACGTCGAACCACTGCGTCACGGCTTTCCAGAAGGCTTCCAGCTCGTCGACGGACCAGCGGTGCAGGGCCGGGTAACCGCCCAGGGCCGGGGCGCCGTGGTGCTCGGCCGCCCAGGACTGGAACTTCGTGATCTGTGCCTGGGCGATCCGCTGCGGATCGGGCTGCCAGAGCGGCAGGGGGTTCGCGGTCGACATGGGGCGGCTCCCGGACTGTGCGCGTCGTGTGCGTCGGTCCGCGCACGTGCTGGGGTGTGCGCGTGACGCGGCTGACACGGACGATGCCATGTGATCGACTTCTACACCAGGGTGCACCGCACATAGTCCGCGTCGTGAAGATGTGGTCGCGGCATGGATGAACGGCAGTTGAACGCCACGCGCGTCAACGGCCGTCGATGGCAGGGTGAGCAGTATGGACGGTCGTGACCTGGTGCGTTCGGTGAAGGCGGTCGGTTCGGCGGGGGTGGCCCAGGGGCTGCGCACCGTACGCGCCGCGTGGCGCCGGCGGCGCGCGGACGCCGTCGGCCTGCCGTCGCGGGGGGCCGAACGCGCGCGGGTGCCCGGTGCGGTGCGGGACGTGGAGCCCGGGCCCGGGGGCGGTGTCGTCCGCTTCGCCCGCTCGGAGCTCCGTATCGCCGTCGCCGGGAACGGGGCCGTCTTCTGGGGGTGGGACGGCGCCGGGCCCGAGCCGTCGTACGCGCTCGCCGGCCCGTGCCCGGAGCCGGACCCGCGCGCGGTGCTGGAGCCGGACAAGGACGGTGGCTGGCGGGTCGTGGCGGAACGGGTCACCCTCGGTGTCTCGCGGCACGGCGCGATCGAGGTCCGCACGCCCGGGGGTGTGCCGCTGCGCCGTGATCTGCCGCCCCGGTGGTGGGAGCCGGACGACGGGGGCCCCGCACGGTGGTCGCAGCGGTCGGAGGTGGCGGCCGACGCGCGGTTCTTCGGTCTGGGCGGCCGGGCCGGCGGTCCCCGGCTGCGCGACGGCACCTATCGCCTGTGGAACACCGATCCGGGCCATGCGTTCGGTCCCGGTGACGACCCGCTCCACGTCACCATGCCGGTGCAGCTGGTCGTGGCCGAAGCGGGCACGCACCTGGTGTTCCACGACAACTCCTGGGACGGCACGGTCACGCTCCGGGAGGGTGCGGAGGGCGCCGGCTCGGGCCACGACCGGGCCGGGGCGAGCGAGTTCAGGATGGACGGCGGTCCGCTGCGCTGCTGGGTGATCGTCGGCACCCCCGCGCGCGTGGCGCACGTCTGGTCCTCCCTCACCGGACCGGCCGCGGTCCCGCCCGCGTGGGCCCTGGGACACCATCACGCCGGGTGGGGCTCCGGCGGCGAGCAGGAGGTGCGGCGGATCGTCGCGGGCTATCACGAGCACGAACTGCCGCTGGACGCCGTGCACCTGGACACCGACCACCACGACACGCACCAGGTGTTCACGGTCGACGAGGACCGCTACCCCAAGCTGCCGGTGCTGGCCGAGGAGCTGCGGCGGGACGGGATCCGGCTGGTGTCCGTCGTCGAACCTGCCGTGAGGGCCGTGCCGGGCAACGCCGTGTACGACGGCGGAACGGCCGCGGACGCCTTCGTGCGGGACTCCTCGGGCCGGTTGGTGCGGGGCGTCGCCCGGCCCGGAGAGGCGGTTTTCCCGGACTTCACGCACGCGCGCGTGCGGCAGTGGTGGGGCGGCTTGTACCGGGAGCGGCTGGGGCGGGGCTTCGCCGGTTTCCGGCACGACATGAACGAGCCGACCTCCTTCGCCGCCTTCGGCGAGACGACCCTGCCCCGGTCGGCCCGGCACGCCCTGGAGGGCCGGGGCGGTGACCATCGCCAGGCGCACAACGTGTACGCCCTGTGCATGGCCGAGGCGGCGTACGAGGGGCTGCGGGACCTGGTGCCCGAGGAGCGGCCGTTCCTCTTCTCGCGCTCGGGCTGGGCCGGGACGCAGCGCTACGGCGGCACCTGGTCGGGCGACGTGGCCACCGGCTGGCCGGGGCTGCGGGCGTCGCTGTCACTGGTGCTGGGGCTGGGGCTGTGCGGAGTGCCGTACTCCGGCCCGGACGTGGGCGGGTCGGCCGGCGGCCCCTCCCCCGAGCTGTATCTGCGCCGGCTCCAACTGGGGTCCCGTCTGCCGTTGTTCCGCACGCACGCGAGCCCGCGGGCGGAGCGCGGGGAGCCGTGGGAGTTCGGGCCGGAGGTCCTGGAGCACGCGCGCGTGGCGCTCGTCGAGCGCCGGCGCCTGCTGCCGTACTTCGTGACGCTTGCGCACTTGGCGCGGCGCACCGGGGCGCCCTATGTGCGGCCGCTGTGGTGGGGCGCGCCGGAGGACCGGGCTCTGCGGGACTGCGAGGACGCCTTCCTGCTCGGCGACAGCCTGCTGGTGGCGCCCGTGCTCGACCCCGGTACGGACCGGAGGGCGGTGCGGCTGCCGCGGGGCCACTGGTACGACACCGCGACGGGACGGGCGTACGAGGGGCCGGGGCAGGTGCTGGTCGACGCCCCGCTCGCGCGGATTCCGGTGCTCGCGCGCGCGGGCGCGGTGATTCCCGTGCGGGGTGAGGGCGGCGGCCTGGAGCTGGAGGTGTGGGCGCCCGCCCAGGGGCGTACGGGCGGCGGACTGGTGGTGCCGGACGCGGGCGACGGCTGGGAGGAGCCGGAGCTCGAACGCTACGCGACCCGTTGGCAGGACGGGGAGGTCGTCGTCGAGCGCGAGCGGGAGGACGGTGCCGGCGAGCCCTCCCACCCGGTGCGCATACGGGGGCTCGGCGCGTCCTGAGTTCGGGCGGGCACCGGGCGGCCGTTGGGGCGTGTGCGGCCTGTCAGAGGTAGCGGCCGTCGAACCAGGCCCGGACGGCCCGGGTGTGCAGCGGGAAGGCGAGCTCGGCGGGCCTGCGCAGCAGGTGCCGGTCCTCCGTCTCGTCGGTGGCGGTGAACTGCGGCAGGCCCTCGGCGGGGCGCTCCGGAAGCAGTCCGAAGAGCAGCAGGTGCCCATCGGGCGAGCTCATCGCGTCGGCGAGCCGCACATCGCGCGCGGCCGCCTCGATCCCGGTCTCCTCCCGGAGCTCGCGGACGACGGCCTGGCGCCAGTCCTCGTGGTCGTCGATGTAGCCGCCCGGCAGCGCCGTTCCCCCGCGCGCGGGGGCGATGGTGCGGGTGATGACGACCAGGGCGGTGCCCCGGGTGTCGTACACGGGCTGGAGGGCCACCGCGACCGGCAGCGGGTTGCGGTAGGCCACGGTGCCGCAGGCCGGGCAGGTGCGGGGCCAGCCGGTGACGCCCTGGCCGTAAGGCGCTCCGCAGCTCGAACAGTGGGAGTGCGGTACGGAGTTGGCGGCCGGGTCCGGAGTTTCGGGCACGCGCGGACTGTATCCGATCAGTGGGCGGACGTCTTCCGTCGGTGGTTGTCACCGTTGCCGCCGGTGTCCTTGACGCTCCCTGTGCGCGGGGGAACACTTCCCCCACTCCCCGGACCCGGGCGTCTCGGGCGTCGGCGCCCCTGCCGCCCATCCCGGGCTGATTTCATCCATGTGGGACAAACTGTTACCAGTGAGGGCGAGGGGACGGATGGTCCCGGCCCTCGGCCGCTTCTCCACTCCCCAAGGGACAGCCATGACGGACAACGCCGAGAGGTTCGTGGCCGCCATCGACCAGGGCACCACCTCGAGCCGCTGCATCGTCTTCGACCACAGTGGCGCCATCGTCGCCGTCGACCAGCGCGAGCACCGCCAGATCTTCCCCAAGCCGGGCTGGGTGGAGCACGACGCCACCGAGATCTGGTCGAAGGTGCAGGCGGTGGTCGCGGGCGCGGTCGCCAAGGCGGGGCTGCGTGCCGACCAGCTCAGCGCCCTCGGCATCACCAACCAGCGCGAGACGACCGTCCTGTGGGACCGGGCCACCGGCAAGCCCGTGCACAACGCGATCGTCTGGCAGGACACGCGGACCGCGGCGCTCTGCAACGAACTGGGCGGCTCCGAAGGGCAGGATCGCTTCCGCGAGCAGACCGGCCTGCCGCTCGCCAGCTACTTCTCCGGCCCCAAGGCGGCCTGGCTGCTGGACAACGTGCCCGGCCTGCGCGATCGCGCCGAGCGTGGTGACATCGCCTTCGGCACGATCGACACCTGGCTGATCTGGAACCTCACCGGCGGAGTCGAGGGCGGCCGGCACGTCACCGACGTCACCAACGCCGGCCGCACCATGCTGATGAACCTGCGGACCCTCCGGTGGGACCGGTCGGTCCTGTCCGCCATGAACGTCCCCGAGGCGATGCTGCCCGAGATCAGATCCTCCTCCGAGGTGTACGGGACCGCCGTCGGCCAGCTCGCCGGGGTGCCCGTGGCATCCGCCCTCGGCGACCAGCAGGCGGCCGTGTTCGGGCAGGCCTGCTATGACGTGGGTGACGCCAAGAACACGTACGGCACCGGCAGCTTCCTGCTGCTGAACACGGGCAACCGGCCCGTGCCGTCCAAGAACGGCCTGCTCACCACCATGGGCTACAAGATCGGCGACGAGGCCCCGGTGTACTGCCTGGAGGGCGCCATCGCCGTCACGGGCGCGCTGGTGCAGTGGTTCCGTGACCAGCTCGGCATCATCCGCACCGCGGACGAGATCGAGCCGCTGGCGGCGAGCGTGGAGAACAACGGCGGCGCGTACATCGTGCCCGCCTTCTCCGGCCTGTTCGCGCCGTACTGGCGCTCCGACGCGCGCGGGGTGGTCACCGGCCTGACCCGGTACGTCACCAAGGCGCACCTGGCGCGGGCCGTGCTGGAGGCGACCAGCTGGCAGACGCGCGAAGTCGTGGACGCCATGTACCAGGACTCCGGGGTCCGGCTGACGACCCTGAAGGTCGACGGCGGCATGACGAAGAACAACCTGCTCATGCAGCACCAGGCGGACGTGCTCGACGTGCCGGTGATCCGTCCCAGGATCTCCGAGACCACCTGTCTGGGCGCCGCGTACGCGGCCGGGCTGGCCACGGGTGTGTGGAACGACCTCGAAGAGCTCAAGTCGCACTGGCGGAAGGACGCCGAGTGGACCCCGTCCATGGACGCCGCCGTCCGTGACCGCGAGTACCGCAACTGGCGCAAGGCCGTGGAGAAGAGCTTCGGCTGGCTGGAGGACGGCGAGAACTAGGAGTCCCCGGCCCCTCGTGAGCGGACCGTGCACCGGACCCTGCCCAAGGGCCGGGGCACGGGCCGCTCACGTGGCGTCAGACGGCGGCGGCCCGGCGGCGGTCCGCGGCGTGGGCCATCGCGTGCTGGACGACCTCGATGAGGACCTCCTTCACCGACTCGCGTTCGCGGGCGTCGCACAGCAGCAGCGGAACGTGGTCGTCGAGGTCGAGGGCCTGGCGGACGGTGTCCACGGGATGGCGGGCGGCGCCGTCGAAGCAGTTGACGGCGACGAGGAAGGGGATGGAGCGCCGCTCGAAGTAGTCCACGGCGGCGAAGCAGTCCTCGAGGCGGCGGGTGTCGGCCAGCACGACCGCGCCGAGCGCGCCCTCGGACAGCTCGTCCCACATGAACCAGAACCGCTCCTGCCCGGGCGTGCCGAACAGGTACAGCACCAGGTCCTCGCGCAGCGTGATACGGCCGAAGTCCATGGCCACCGTGGTGGTGTGCTTGCCCTCCACGCCGCTGACGTCGTCGACCGGCCGTCCGGCCTCGGTCAGCAGCTCCTCGGTGCGCAGCGGCCTGATCTCACTGACCGCGCCGACAAGGGTCGTCTTGCCCACGCCGAAGCCGCCGGCCACCAGGATCTTGAGCGTGACGGGCTCGACCGGGGGCTTGCCGCGCTCAGAACGGCCGAGGATCATCGATCTCTTCTCCTGCTCGATGGGGGTCGGGCGACGGCGGGCCGTATCCTCCGCCGCCGGGGGTCTCGACGACCAGTACGTCGCCGGGGGCGACGTCCGCGGAGTCGCTTCCGCCGAGTTCGGTGACCGTGCCGTCCGCGTGTTCCACCCGGTTGGCGCCCAGTGCCCCGGGCTCGCCGCCCGCCATGCCGTAGGGGCGCACCCTGCGGTGCTGGCAGAGCGTGGAGACGGTCATGGCCTCCAGGAAGCGGATGCGACGCACCGCACCGTCCCCGCCCGGCCACCGTCCGGCGCCGCCGCTGCCGTGCCGGACGGTGAACTCCTCCAGCCGTACGGGCAGCCGCCATTCGAGGACTTCGGGGTCGGTGAGCCGGGAGTTGGTCATGTGCGTCTGGACGACGCAGGCGCCGGGGAATCCGTCGCCCGCGCCCGAGCCGGAGGCGACGGTCTCGTAGTACTGGTGGCGCTCGTTGCCGAAGGTGATGTTGTTCATCGTGCCGGAGCCCTCCGCCTGGACACCGAGCGCCGCGTAGAGGGCGCCGGTGATCGCCTGGGAGGTCTCGACGTTGCCCGCGACGACGGCGGCCGGGGGCCGCGGGGAGAGCATGGAGCCCGGCGGCACGATGATCTCCAGGGGGCGCAGACAGCCGTCGTTGAGCGGGATGTCGTCGGCGACCAGCGTGCGGAAGACGTACAGGACGGCCGCGTTGACCACGGAGAACGGGGCGTTGAAGTTGGTCGCGAGCTGCGCGGAGGTGCCGGTGAAGTCGATCGTCGCCGACCGGCGTTCGCGGTCCACACGCACGCGTACGCGGATGACGGCGCCCGAGTCGGTCTCGTAGGCGTACTCCCCGTCGTCCAGGGCGTCGACGACCCGGCGGACGGCCTCCTCCGCGTTGTCCTGGACGTGCCGCATATAGGCCTGGACGACGTCGAGGCCGAAGTCCTCGATCATGTGGGCGACCTCGTCGACGCCCTTCTGGTTGGCGGCGACCTGGGCGCGCAGGTCGGCGAGGTTGGTCTCCGGGTTGCGGGAGGGGTGGGGCGCGCCGGTCAGCAGGCGGCGGGTCTCCTCCTCGCGCAGGCGGCCGTTCTCGGCGAGCAGCCAGTTGTCGAAGAGGACGCCCTCCTCCTCGATGGTGCGGCTGCCGGCCGGCATGGAGCCCGGCGCGATCCCGCCGATCTCGGCGTGGTGGCCGCGCGAGGCGACGTAGAAGAGGATGCGGTCACCCTGTGTGCCGGCGGTGTCGAACACCGGGGTGATGACGGTGACGTCCGGCAGGTGCGTGCCGCCGTGGTACGGGTCGTTGACGGCGTAGGTGTCGCCCGGCCGCATCCGGGGTCCGCGGCGCTGGATGACCTCCTTGACGCTGGTGCCCATCGAGCCCAGGTGCACGGGGATGTGCGGGGCGTTGGCCACCAGGTTTCCGTCCGGGTCGAACAGGGCGCAGGAGAAGTCGAGGCGCTCCTTGATGTTGACCGACTGGGCCGTGGACTCCAGCCGGGCGCCCATCTGCTCGGCGATGGACATGAAGAGGTTGTTGAACACCTCCAGCAGGACCGGGTCGGCTTCCGTACCGAGATCGGAACTCTGCGTGACCGTCATGCGTTCCAGGAGCAGATGTCCGTCGTCCCGCGCCACGGCCCGCCAGCCGTCGTCGACGACGGTCGTCGCACTGGCCTCGGTGACGATCGCGGGGCCGGTGACGGCCTCGCCGGGGGGCAGGTCCTCACGTCGGTGGAGGGGTACGTCGCGCCAGGCGCCGCCGGTGTGGAGGCGGACGGTCTCCGGGGCGCTGGAGCGGACGGCGCGGGCGGGGTCGTACGGGGAGAGGGCGGACAGATCGGGGGGGTCGGTGATGCCGGTGGCTTCCACGGAGAGGGCTTCGACGACGATCGGGCGGTCGAGCGTGAAGGAGTACGTGGCGCGATGACGTTCTTCGAAGGCGCGCCGCATGGCGGTGGGCGCGGTCAGCTCGACGGTGAGGGTGGTGTCCGTGCCGTCGTAGCGGAGCTGGGCGCGGCGGGTGACGCGGACACGTTCCTCGGGGACGTCCTCGGCGCGCAGTTCCGCGCGGGCCGCGCCCTCCAGATCGTCGGCGGTCTTCAGCACGCCCGGCATGGCGCCGGGCTCCAGGGGTGCTTCGACGGACTGCTCGCGCATGGCCGTGGTGTCGGCGAGACCGATGCCGAGCGCGGACAGGACGCCCGCCATGGGCGGGACGAGCACGGTGCGGATGCCGAGCGAGTCGGCGACCATGCAGGCGTGTTGTCCCCCGGCGCCGCCGAAGGTGGTGAGGGCGTAGCGGGTGACGTCGTGGCCCTTCTGCACGGAGATCCGCTTGACGGCGTTGGCGATGTTGGCGACGGCGATCTGCAGGTAGCCCTCGGCGACCTGCTCGGGGGTGCGGTCGTCGCCCGACCGCTCACGGATCTCGCGGGCGAGGCCGGTGAAGCGTTCGCGGACGAGTACCTCGTCGAGGGGCTGGTCGCCGCCGGGGCCGAACACCTCGGGGAAGTGGGCGGGCTGGATGCGGCCGAGCATGACGTTGGCGTCGGTGACGGCGAGGGGGCCTCCGCCCCGGTAGCAGGCGGGTCCCGGGTCGGCGCCCGCCGAGTCCGGGCCGACCCGGTAGCGGGAGCCGTCGAAGTGCAGGACCGAGCCGCCACCGGCGGCCACGGTGTGGATGTCGAGCATGGGGGCACGCAGCCGGACGCCGGCGATCTGCGTGGTGAGGACGCGTTCGTAGGTGCCCGCGTAGTGGGAGACGTCGGTGGAGGTGCCGCCCATGTCGAAGCCGATGACCCGGTCGAAGCCGGCGAGCCGGGACATGCAGGCCATGCCGACGATGCCGCCCGCGGGGCCGGACAGGACGGCGTCCTTGCCGCGGAACTGTCCGGCCTCGGCGAGCCCGCCGTTGGACTGCATGAACATCAGCCGCACGCCGTCCAGTTCGTCGGAGACGTGCTGGACGTAGCGGCGCAGCCCGGGCGACAGGTAGGCGTCGACGACGGCGGTGTCGCCGCGCGGCACGAGCTTCATCAGGGGGCTGACCTCGCTGGACAGCGAGATCTGCGGGAAGCCGACGCGGGCGGCCAGCTCGCCGACGGCCCTCTCGTGCGCGGGGTGCAGATGGCTGTGCAGGCAGACCACGGCGACGGCGCGGATCCCGTCGTCGTACGCCTGCCGCAGAGGTCCGGCCAGCGCGTCCAGGTCGGGGGCGCGCAGGACGGTGCCGTCGGCCGCGATGCGCTCGTCGACCTCGACGACCCGCTCGTACAGCAGCTCGGGCAGCTCGATACGGCGGGCGAAGATCCGCGGGCGGTTCTGGTAGGCGATGCGCAGGGCGTCCCGGAAGCCGCGGGTGACGACGAGGACGGTCCGCTCGCCCGTGCGTTCCAGCAGGGCGTTGGTGGCCACGGTGGTGCCCATGCGGACCGACTCGATGGAACGGGCGGAACCGTCGAGGAGTGCGCGGATGCCCGCGACGGCCGCGTCGGTGTACCGCGCGGGGTTGTCGGACAGCAGCTTGTGCGTGACCAGACGGCCGTCCGGGCGGCGCGCGACGATGTCGGTGAACGTGCCGCCCCGGTCGACCCAGAACTGCCAGCCCGTCATGTCACCACCCTGCTCTCCCACCGCTCACAGCGCCCGCAGGCCGTTGATCACGTCCCGCAGGATGCTCTCGTCCGGCAGTTCCGCGGGCGGCACGGGACGCGTCACGTGGACGTACTCCTCGTCCACGAGGTCGCCGACGAGCACGCGCACCACGCCGATGGGCAGATCGAGTTCCGCGGCGAGTTCGGCGACCGACTGCGGGGAGCGGCACAGCCCGACGATGTCCACGTGTTCCGGGGACAGCGTGACGTCCGCCTCCGGGTCGTCCACATGGGGTTCCGTGACGACCACCGCGATCAGGTCGAGGCGGTGCTGGGCCGCATGGCTGGTGCGGCCCCGCGTCATGGCGTACGGACGGACCACCGGTCCGGCCTCGTCGTCGAACCAGTGGCTTCGTGCCTGACCGTCTCCGCTCATGTCATCCCACTACCCGCCTCAGGGCACATCGGTGCGCGGAGCGGCACCCAGATGCGCACCGACCCGCTTGACCAGCAGTGTCATCTCGTAGGCCACCTGGCCGACGTCGGAGTCGGCGTCCGACAGGACGGCGAGGCAGCTGCCGTCGCCGGCCGCGGTCACGAACAGGAAGGCGTCGTCGAGCTCGACGACCGTCTGCCGGACGCCGCCCGCGTCGAAGTGCCGGCCCACGCCCTTGGCGAGGCTGTGGAAGCCGGAGGCCACGGCGGCCAGGTGTTCGCTGTCCTCCCGGGTCAGGTCCTTGGACACGCCGGTGGCCAGTCCGTCCCGGGACAGGACGATGGCCTTGCGGATGCTCGCGACCCTGTCCACGAGTTCGTCGAGGAGCCAGTTCAGCTCCACCTTGTTCACCTTGTCCGCCTCGGCCGTCTCGTTCGTCCTGTCCGTCGTGGTGTGGCCGGTCGCCTTCGGTGCGGTCATCGACCGTCCCCCTTTGTCGTTCCTTGTGCTGTGCTGTCGTCCGGGGCATGGTCCCCCGCGGCGTTCTCCTCGCGCCCGCGCCGCCAGCCGCGCTGGAGCGAGGCCATCCGGCTGCGTACCTCGTCGGCGTCGCGTTCGGCCGGGTCCGGGCCGGCGCCTTCGGGCCGGTCGGGGCTCCGCTTCAGTTGCGGGGCCAGACTGGCCTGCCGTCTGCGCCGGGGCAGCGGACCCGCGTCGGGTCCCGGGCCGCCGGGTGCCTCGGCCGGGTCGCGCCCCTCGCCGTCCTGCCCGCCGCCGGCGGGCGCGGGCCGGACGGTGCGCCGCGGAAGGGCCGGAGGCTGCCGCGCCCCCCGGCTCGCGGCCGGGGACTCCTCGGTGCTGTCGCGTTGCCCGCG
This sequence comes from Streptomyces sp. NPDC091412, assembly GCF_044756885.1. Classification (NCBI taxonomy): domain Bacteria; kingdom Bacillati; phylum Actinomycetota; class Actinomycetes; order Kitasatosporales; family Streptomycetaceae; genus Streptomyces; species Streptomyces sp. NPDC091412. Next base: position 16,396 of record NZ_JBIVTV010000001.1, read on the forward strand.
CCCGTCGGCCGCTGCCGTGGCCGGTCCGGGCGGGGACTCGCCGCGACGGCGGGTCGGCAGCGGGGCCGCCGGTTCACGCTCAGGGCGGCCGGGACCCACCGGGTCCTCGGCGCCGGCCGTCTCGCGGCGGGACCTCTGCTCGGTGACCGGGCGTCCGTGGGAGCTGACCAGCTTGGGTGTCCGGCGCCGGGGCAGCGGGACCGCGCGCCCCGGGTTCTCCTCCTCGCCGGTCTCCTGCGGCGTGCCACGCCGGCTCGTGCTCTGCCGGTGCTCGGCGAGGCTGCGGGGCAGCGTCTCGTGCGCCGTCCGCCGTGCCGGGGAGAGGCGCGGGCCCAACAGTCCGCCGCGTTCGCCGGCCTCCTCGTCGAGGACGTCCGGGAAGTCCTCGATGGCGTCCAGGTCGACGGGCGCCTCCAGCTCCACCGGCCCGTCGAGGACCGAGGCCGGCAGCCCGGGCAGTTGCACGGGTGCCTGGGCGAGAGCGGTCCTGCGGCCTCCCTCCCGGTCGGCCTTCGGGGTGGGCCGGTCGAGGCGGAAGCCGATGCCGTTGGTGTCCGGGACGTCGTCCGTCAGCAGCGCGTCGGGGATGAAGACGATCGCGGTGGTGCCGCCGTACGGGGACGGCTGGAGCGAGACCCGGACGTTCTGCCGCTGGGCGAGCCGGCTGACCACGAACAGTCCGAGCCGGTCGGTGTCGGAGAGCTCGAACTCGGGTGTCTCGGCGAGCCGGAGGTTGGCGTCCAGCAGCGTCTCGGCGGCCATGCCGAGGCCCCGGTCGTGGATCTCCAGGGTGAAGCCGTTGGCGACGCGTTCGCCGACGACCTGGACCGCGGTGTGCGGCGGCGAGAACACCGTGGCGTTCTCCAGGAGTTCGGCCACGAGATGGGTGAGGTCGGCGACGGCCGGGCCCGTGACCGCGGTGCGCGGCAGCCGCCGGACCTCGATGCGTTCGTAGTCCTCGACCTCGGCGACGGCGGCGCGCACGATGTCCATCAGCTGGACGGGCTTGCGCCACTGCCGGGACGGGGCGGCGCCGGAGAGGATCACCAGGCCTTCGGCGTGCCGGCGCATACGGGTGGTCAGGTGGTCCAGCCGGAACAGGTCGGCGAGTTCGTCGGTGTCCTCGGTGCGGCGTTCCATCGCGTCGAGGAGGGTGAGCTGCTTGTGCAGCAGGACCTGGCTGCGACGGGCGAGGTTGACGAAGACCTCGGAGACGCCGGCGCGGAGTTCGGCCTGTTTGACGGCGGCCTCGACGGCGGCCCGCTGCAAGGTGTTGAGGGCCTGTCCGACCTCGCCGATCTCGTTCCTGTCGTACTCCAGGCGCGGGACCTCGGTCTCGACGTCGACCTGTTCGCCGGCCGACAGGCGGCGCATCACGCTGGGCAGCCTAACGCCGGAGGCCTCGTGGGCCTCCAGGCGCAGTTGCCTGAGGTCGCGGATGAGGCCGCGGCCGACGCGCACGGACAGGACGAGCGAGACCAGCACGGCGATCAGGCCGAGCACGCCCGCGACGGCGGCCTCCAGGATGACGTCCATCGCGACCGGGCGGACACGGTCCTGGAAGCGGTCGTTCGCCTCGTCGTTGAGGGTGCCCAGCTCGTCGAGGACGTCTCCGGCGGCGGTGTCCCAGCTCTGCACGCTCACCGCCCGCGGAGTGCCGGACGTGCTGGAGACGGCGGCCTGTTCGGCGGTCCGCAGCGGTGCGGAGGAGGCGTTCCGCCAGAAGCGGTCGTAGCGGCCGCGTTCGGCGGAGGGCAGCAGGGGCAGGTCGACGTCGTACAGCAGGGAACGCTGGGCGACCAGGTCGGAGATGCCGCGGGTCTCGTCGCGGGAGAGGTGGCCGACGATCAGCGAGGAGCCGAACAACGCGTCCTCGCGGGAGAGGAGTTCGCGGGCCTGGGCGAGACCGACCAGGGCGCGGTACTGCCTGGCCAGGTCGACGTCGTCGACGACGTGGAGGTTGGCGAGCAGGGCGTAGCAGGGGTCGATGAGCTGGTTGTAGAGGTCGAGTGCCTGGGCGCGTCCGACGGTGCGGTCCTCGACGCTGCGGCGCAGCGAGTCGATGCCGTCGAAGGCGTCCAGCGCGACGCTCAGGCGTCCGGCGCCGGACGGGCCGAGCGCTTCGCGGACGTCGGGGTTCTTCGCGGTCCTGCGGATCCTGGCGATGGCCTCGTCGGTGGCGCTCCTGCTGCGCCGCAGTGCGGCGAGGCCGTCGGAGGCGCGGGGGTCGGCGAGATGGACGAGGGTCTGGCGGCGTTCCTGCTGCAGGCCCCGGACCGTGTCCTCGGTGGGGTAGGCGACTTCCTCCACCACGGAGGACGCGTTGAACAGCTGCGTCACCTGCCGCCCGGTGATCAGCGTGGCGAAGGCCCAGATCGCGGTGAGCGAGAGCAGCGGCACGAGCAGCAGCGCCACGATCTTCCGGCGGATGGACTTCCCGCGAAAGCGCATGGCCTCCCCCAGCTCGTCCCCCAGAGGCCCCGGGGTACACATGTGCGTCAACAAACGGCGCGAGCCTACTACCGACATGCAGTCAACTCGAAGAGTCGTCCGGAGCCAGTACTTCCGTATGAGTGCCGGGAGCGGGCGAGTTGTCGGGGCATTGCGGGAGATGCCGGTCCGGAAGGCCGTGGTGGCGGGGGTACGGGAACGGGGCGTCCGGCCCGGTCGGTTGACCGATTTTTTTCGTCGGCCGGGAATCTTCGTGACGTCTCGTTCGTCCTTGTCCATGGGAGATGGGGGCGGAATCGGCCACAGGAGACGCAGTGCGCCTCCGGGCCGCGTAAAACAGCGCAAGCCGGGCAGCCACTGGGGAGCCGATTCTTCGGGCACCGGGGCGAGCGGTCTGCCGGCGGTGGGGAGGGACGCAAAGTGATGGGGACAGCGGAGCGACCGGGGGCGTACGGGTCTTCGGTGTACACGGGCGGGCGGGACGGGCAGCCGTCCTACAGGCCGTTGTGGGTCGAGGAGCCCGCGCGGCGGCGCAGGCTGCCGGATCCGGTGCGTTCGGCCGCCGTGCGGGCGGTGCTGATCGTCTCCGTGACGCTGATACAGGCCGTGGTGGCGTTCCTGTTCAGCGTGTCCGGGTCGTGGCTGGCGTTCCCGATGCTTCTGAGCAGCGTGGCCGGCACGGTGGTGGCCACCTGGGCGGCGCTCGACGTGTGGGTGACCCGCCAGGTGTGGAACCAGCGCAACGGCGTGGTGTCGGTGCCGAGCAGTACCGCGCGTGCCCTTCGGCGGGAGCGGCGCCAGGCGCGGCGGGAGGCGCGGGCCGCCGAGCGGGCGCGGAAGCGGATACGCGGCCGGAACGGCTCGGGGCAGCTGTCGCATCCGTAGGGGTGACCCGGCCGCCGGCGGGCGGCGGCCGGTCGAGCGGCCGGGCTCGGTCGGGCCGGTCGAGCGTGACGGCCCGGCCGGGCTCGGTCACGCCGGACGCTTGAACATCCGGGTCGCCGTGATCTCGCTGTGCACCGCCTCGCCCGCGGGAGTCTGCTGCGGCAGCCCTGGCCTCAGGTGCTCCTCCACACTGATGTACTTCAGCCCGGCCCTGAGGTCGGCGTCGTTGCGCAGCCGGATGACCAGGGGGAACTCGGCGAGCGCCGTCGTGTCGAACAGGCCGGTGGTGTAGAGGAGCTGCACACCGAGGGCGTCCGAGACGGCCCGCTGGAGCTCCAGCAGATAGGTGGCGTTGGCGCGGCCGATCGGGTTGTCCAGGAAGAGCGTGCCCGCGTGGCGGTGCTTGTCCCGGCCGCGGTCGTTCGACCTCAGGGCGGCCATCGTGCAGTACAGGGCGATGGCCGCGGTGAGCAGCTGGCCACCCGAGAACACGTCGCCCATCTGCCCGACGGGGACCCGCTCGGCGCGCAGGACGGCGTCCGGCTTGAGGATCTCCACGGCGATGCCCTTGGGCTGGAGCGCCGCGCCGACTCCGCGCAGCAGCAGGGACATGCCGTCCCGCCGCAGGTCCGAGTTCTTCTTCACGGCGGCGCGGGTGGCCTCGTCGATGACCTCGCCGAGCCGCTCGGTGAGCGTGGCCTGGTCGGGTTCGTCGAAGCGGATGCGCAGGAACTCCTGCCCGGACCACTCGCCGAGCCCCTCCGGAAGGCGGGACAGACGCTGGGCCGACCTGAGCGTGGCGAGCGCCGACTCGACCAGTCCGCGCAACCGGTCCACGATCGAGTCCCGGTTGCGTTCCAGTTGGGCCAGTTCGTCGGTGAGCACCCGGAGCCGGGGCGCGAAGGCCTCCGCCCATTTCCGGGCGTGCTCGGGCAGGGCGGAGGCGGGCAGTTCGCGGATCTGCTGCCGGGCGGGGGTGCGCACCTGCTCGTAGCGCGTGGAGTTGGCGTGCCGGACGAGGACGTCGCTCGCCTCGCGGGCGGCGGAGTCGGCGGCGGACAGGTCGCCGGCGCAGCCGCGCAGTGACCTGCGGGTCTCGGCGGCCGCCTGCCGGGCGTCCTCCGGGCTGCCCGGGTACGGCTCGGGTTCCTCCTGCTCCTCGTCACTCGTGTTTTCGCGCAGCTGGTCGCGCAGCATGCCGGCGATCTCGTCGAAGCCGCCGGCCGCGTCCTCGGCGGCGCGGTGGGACTCCAGCAGCTCGGCGTGCGCCTCACGGGCCTGGGCCAGCGCCCCGGCCCTGGAGGCGAGTTCGGCGGTGGCGGTGCGCAGCAGGGCCTGTGCGTGCTCGGCGTCGCGCGGGAGCAGGTCCTCGGGGAGTTCGGTGTGTGCCTCGCCGTCCTCGGGTGCGTGCCGCTCGGCCTCGCCGCGCAGCCGGCCGAGCTGTTCGCTCGCGGAGGACATCCGGGTCTCCAGGAGCTGCACCAGCTCCTCGGCTCGGGCGGCGGCGCCCTGCCGGGACGGCCCGTCGGAGCCCTCGGGGGATTCCAGGAGTTGTTCCGCGCGCGTACGGACCCTGTTGCTGAGCCGGTCGAGTTCGGCGCGGGCGGCGCTCTCGTCGCTCTCCGCTCGGGCCTGCTCGGCACGCAGGTCCGCGCCGACACCGACCTTCTCGTAGACCTGGGAGGCGGCCCGGTAGGCCTCGCGCAGAGCGGGCAGGGACGCCCTGGGTGCCTCCCCGTCGCTCTCCGGCACGCCGTCGGGGGCGCCGGCGATCTCGGAGCGCTCGGCGCGCAGCGCCCGCGCGGTGCGGCGGGTGTCGTCGGCGGCGCGCTGAGCGGCGCGCCGGTCCTCGTCGGCGGCACGGGCGCGTTCCAGGCAGACCTGGGCGCGGGCCTCGGACTCGGCTGCCTCGTCGGCGAGTTCGCGCAGCCGGGCCTGCCAGCCGGCCCGCTCGCGCAGCCGGAACGCGAGCCCGGCGAGGGCGTCGGCGGCGCGCCGCGCCTTCTGGGCGGCCTCCTGCCGCTCGTCGCGCTCCTGGGCGACTTCGGCGGCGGCCTCGTCGGCCTCCGCCCGCAGGCTCCGCGCCTCGGCCAGCTCGGCCTCGGCCTCCTCGGCGAACACGCGCGTGTCCTGGGCGGCCTGTGCCAGCTCCAGCAGCCGGCCGGCGGGGCAGCCGGTGCGCCAGGAGGCGAGCCGCGCCGCCAACTCCCGGTCCTTGCCGAGCCGGGCGGCCAGGGTGCGGATTTCCTCGTCCCGCTCGGTGGCCCGCGCGCGCAGCGCCTGCCGTTCCTCGTCGGCGGCGTACTCGTCGTGCATGGCCGGGTTCGGCGGAACGAGGAACACGTCGCCCTGCGGCGTGCCGTCCGCCGGGGTGGGGGCGAGCAGGGCGGCCGCGGTGCCGACGGCCACGGTCGAGCGGGGCAGCAGGGCCGCGTCCGCGAGGGCCTCGCGGGCACGCGCGTGCGTGTCCGGGTCGGTGATGATCACGCCGTCGACCAGCTCGGGCCGGGCGGCCAGGACGCGCGCGTGGTCGGCGGGGTCGACGGCCTGGGCGAGGTAGCGCCAGCCGGGCAGCGCGGGGATGCCGTGCTCGCCGAGGAACTCCACCGTGGCCAGTACGTCCGGGCCGGGCGGCAGCAGGCCGCCGTCGCCGAGCGCGCCGAGGATCCGGGAGTCGTCGGCGGCGGCGGTGCGCAGTTCGAACAGATGCCGCTCGGCGGAGGAGACGGCGTCGACGAGCAGTTCGCGCAGCTCGTCGGCGAAGCGGTCCAGGTCCTCGGGGGTGAGCGTGCCCTCGGCCCCGGCCTGGTCCGTCTCCGCGGCACTCTGCCGTCCCGGGGTGCCGTACGGCGCCCCTCCGGTGCGGTGGGCCGACTCGGCACCCGCCATCGTGGCGTCCGGTCCGGTCCGGGGCGCCGGCACTCCGGCCCGCGCGGCCCCGGTCGCGCCCGGCAGGCTCAGCAGTTCCGCGAGCCGCCCCTCGGCCGCCAGCGCCTCGGCAATGCGGCGCTCGGTCTCGTGGGCGCGCTGGGCCGCCGTCGCCGCGTCGGCCGCGCGGGCCGCGGTGAGCTCCGCGCGGGATTCGGCCGAGGCGGCCTCGCGCGCGTGTTCCGTGGCCTTCCGGGCAGTCTCGCGGACCTGGTCCCAGGCGGCGACCGCCGTCTTCTCCGCGTCGCTGGCGGCCAGGGCCGCACGCGCCGGATCGGCGTCGGGGGCGCTGTCGTCCAGCCAGCCCGCACGTACCGCCTCGGCGGTCTCCTGCTCGACCTCGGCGAGGCGCTGCCGCAGATGCCCGGCCTCGCTGCGGGCGCGCTGCGCCTCGGTCGCGGCGGCGGTCTGGTCCCGGTAGGCGGACTCGCCCACCTCCTGGAGCCGCGCGGACCGCTCCTCCTCCTCGTTGGCGACGGTCTCGGCGCTCTCGGCGGCCGCGTGCAGGGCCCGTACGAGATCCGTGGCGGCCTTGGCGCGCGCGGCCAGGGCCGGGGCCGCGTCCCGCTCGGCCTCCTGGATCGCCGCGGAGACACGGGCCACACGGTCGGCGGCGGCGCGGTGGCGCAGCACGGCCTCGGCGGCCTGCCACGCCGCGTACAGGGTGCGCGCGTCGGCGAGCTCCCGCTTCTGCGCGGCCGCGGATTTCTCGGCGGCCGCGAGGGCCAGTGAGGCATGCCGGTAGGCGAGTTCGGCGGCGATCAGCGCGCTGCGCTCGCGGGCGCCGTCGGAGTGCGTGACGCCGTAGGCGGCGGCCGTGACGCGCTGGGCGAGGTCGGCGGCCCGGACCCGCTCCCGTACCGCCCGGGCGGACAGCCGTCGCGCCAGCGTCCGGGTGCGCCGCTCGGCCGCGACGTGGACGTCACGCGCGCGTGTGCGGGCCTCGGCGGCCTCGACGATCCGGCCCAGCAGGTCGACCGAGCCCGCGGTGAAGTCCCGCTCGGCGATCAGCTCGGCGCGCCGGCCCAGCTTGTTGCCGAACCCGCTGACCAGGTCGGCGAGCCCGTCGGTGTCGCGGGTGTCGGTGACGGCGCGCAGCAGCAGGTCGGTGAAGTCGGAGTCCTTCTTCACCGCGAACAGGCCGGCCGCCTCACCCTCGTCGGCGTTCATCTCCCGCTGGTAGCGGAAGAGTTCGGGGTCGAGGCCGAGGTCGCCCAGGTGCTCGGTCCAGCGTTCGTGGATCTCCTCGAAGTGCACCTCGAGGTACGGGTAGGTCCTGGCAGCCTCGGTGATGGCGTCCCGGAAGCCCTTCATGGTGCGGCGACGGCCCCGCGCGCCCGACTGGCCCTCGGCGGAGGGCCGTACGGAAGTGGCCTCGGCGACGGGGAGGTTGTCCAGGGTGAGTCCGGGTCCGGGCCGGAAGGAGTACCAGGCCTCGGCGAACTTCCGCGGGTCGTTGGAGACCTGGCGCCCGCGCCACTCGCTGACCTTGCCGACGACCACGCACTCGCCGGTCTGCACGTGCTGCCACTCCAGCGCCACGTGCCCGCAGTCGTCGGCGAGCAGGAACTTGCGCAGCACGCCGGAGCTGGCGCCACCGAGGGTGTTGCGGTGGCCGGGCAGCATCACCGAGAAGATCAGCTTGAGCAGCACCGACTTGCCGCCGCCGTTCTCCAGGAACAGCACACCGGCGGGGGCGGGCCGGCGCGGCGGGCCGACCGGCTCCTCCTCGAAGAACTCCGCCTGGATGGGCGCGGGATCGGGCACCGGCTCGCCCACGCTCCGCAGGTCAAGCACGGTGTCGGCGTAGCGCGCACCGGCGGGCCCGATGGAGTAGAGGCGGACCCGGGACAGCTCGTACATGGCGGACTCTCGTCAGTCTTCTTGCAGTTGGGGGGTGGCGGACTTCGTGCGGGCGGGGGTGGCGGGAGGCGGCAGGGCCTCAGGAGTGGAACGGCAGCCCGGCGTCGGCCACCAGGTCCAGGTCGTCGCCGTCCTCGGCGGGCAGCAGGCTCGGTGTGCCGCCGGTCATCGGGACGATGCCCAGTTCCAGGAGTTCGGCCAGGGCGGCGCTGCCCGCCATGTCGCGCACCTGGAGCTGGTAGCGGGCCGTCGTGCGGTACGTGCCGCCGCTCTCGTCGCCGGTGCGCTGGAGGAACCCGGAGTCGGTCAGGAACGCCAGGGCCTTGGCCACGATGCCCGTGGTGGAGGCGGCCGGCCGGCGTGCGTCCTTGGTGGCCCCGGTCGCGCTGCGTCTGGCCCAGATCCGCCAGGCGGCCTCGAGGCCCGGCGCGTCGGTGGCCGGGTCGGTGTTCTCGCCCTGCTCCTCGGCGCGTTCCTCCAGGCGGCGGCAGGCCTGGCGGACGAAGGCGTCCACGCCGTTGACGGTGACGCGCCCGATGTAGCCGTCGTCGGCGAGGTCCTCGGGGCGCGGGAACGCCAGGGCGGCCACCGCGAGGTGGGCCAGTCCGTGCAGGAAGCGGTCGCCGGAGTCGGCGGCGGTACGGCGCGCGTAGTCGCCCATGCGGACGGCGAACACCGAGTCCTCGGCGGCGGTGACCGCCATCCCGGCACGCGGGGACACCTCCAGCACGACCAGCCCGAGTCCGGCGGCCACGGCGTCCGCGAGCCGTGCGAACGCCGGGTCCTCGCGGTGGCGGCGCAGCAGGTCGGCGTACTCCTGGTCGCGGGCGGGCTGCAGCTTGGGCTGGAGCCCGAAGGCGACGAGCCGGGCCGCGTCGGCGGCGTCGGCGGGTGTGACGGCGACCGCCGTGGGCGCGCCTGCGGCTTCCGGCTCACTCCGGTCGACGTGCTCGGTCACGGTTGGGGCTCCTTGCTGGGGTGTCGCTCGTGCGTACGGTTGCCGGCGGGGCTCACGCCGCCTCCGTCCGGTCGGCCGCCATGCCCGCCGCGTCCAGCAGTGCCGTGCCGACGATGAGGTCGGCGCCGCCGAACTCCCGATCGTCCAGTTCGGTCCCGTCGTCCACGGCGAACAGCAGCTTCTCCTCGCCCTGCCGGTAGGCGGTGCCGACCGGGGGGCTGGCCGCGTGGACGGCCAGCAGGGCGACCAGGTACGGCAGGTCGGGGTCCTTGTCGCGGGCCTCGGCGAGCAGTCCCGAAAGCCGTCGCGGCGCGTCGGCCGGCAGGTCAAGCAGCTCCATGGCGGCCGCGAGCTGCTCCTCGCTGAACCGGCTGTCGTCCGGGGTGGCGATCAGGTCGGGCTCGGGCATCTCGGCGCCCAGGTGCTCCCGCTCGACGGGCGGCGTCAGCAGGATGTCCACGAGGTCGGCGACACGGACCGACACCGGTGTGCGCAGCCCGGTCCCGCGCGCGAAGAAGGCGTCCGTGACCCGGATCGCCTGCTCCAGCGGCAGCGGGAGGGTGGGCGCGAGCAGGTGGCCGTAGAGGTCGGTCCCGGAGGTGGTCAGGGGGGTGGCGAAGGCCTGCCGGTCCTGCTCGGCGCGGAACAGGGGCCCGGCCTCCAGCAGCCGGGACTGCAGTTGGGTGTGCCTGCGGATGCAGTCCTTGACGATGTCGACCAGTTCGGCGGCGCGCCGCTTGTGCTCGGGGTCCTCCGACTCGTCGCGCGCCCTGCGGATGTTGGTCAGGATCGCGTTCTCGTGCCGGTAGCGGTCGGCGACGTGGTCCAGGGCCTCGGCGATCATGTCGGGGACGGCGCTGAGCCAGTCCACCGCCCGGACGTTGCGCCGGGTCGCCTCCAGGGCCCTGCGCAGGGTCTCCGAGTACTGCACGGTCCGGTAGCGGGCCTGTTCGGCGGCGAGCTGGGCGTCCGCGAGGCGGCCGCGGCTGATGAGCACCTCCAGCTTGACCTCGGCGGCGATCTGAGCGCTGGTGACGTCGGTGTCGAGGGCGCCGACGAGGACGTTGACCGCCTCGTCCGTGGTGCGCAGGTAGACGCTGCCGCCGGGGCCGGGGACCTCCTCGATCAGCTTGAAGTCGTAGTCGCGGCGCACATACGTGCCGTCCGGCCCGAAGGTGCCGTACACCGCGCGGAAGCCGCGGTCGACGCTGCCGACGTTGATCAGGTTCTCCAGGACCCAGCGGGCCACGCGCTCGTGCTCGCCGGACGGACGCCGCGGGGCCTGCGCGGCGACGCGCGGAACGAGCCGGGCCACGACCTGGTCGTGGTCGGCGCCGGTGTCGAAGTCCATGTTGAGGGTGACGAGGTCGATGGCGGCGAGCGCGACCTCCGCCATGCCGTACACCGAGTACTCGCCGGCGAGGTTGGCCTTGCGGACGTCCAGGTCGTGCAGCGGCGCGGTGCAGGCGAGCGCGCGCAGCCGCCGCGCCAGTCCCTCGTCGGCGGCCGGCCCCTGTGCGGGGCGCGGCCCCGCGCTGAGCTGGGGCGGAACGCTGTCCGTCGATGCAGGCGAAGTCACGGTGCACAGATTAGGTCCTCGGCCTGACAACGACCCAAACGGCACGGACGCGGCCGCCACGGTGCGTCGTCCCGCCCGCCCTCGCACAGGGCGCGGAGGGTCCGCCGGTCGCGGGTGAGGTACGGCCCGTCAGCCGCAGCGGGTCGTACGCGACGTGGACGGCGGGCACGGTTCGGCGGCGGTTGAAGGCGCCGCGCCGTTCCCGTGGGCCGGCCACTCCCGGCTCAGGCCAACTCCGGCTCCGCCCCCTCCGGCGTCGACAGCGCGGCCAGGGCCGCCGATACCGATGCCGACGAGCGCAGGTCGAGGCGGGCGCTCGTGCCGCGGGCGTGGTGGCGGAGTTCGTCGGCGGCCAGGGTGAGCAGTTGCGGCAGCAGGTCGGTGCAGCGCCGGGCCACCCAGCCGGTGCCCGCCGTGGCCAGCCACCACAGGCTCGCCGACCGGGTGGGCGCGGGGAACTCCGGCTCGGGCGAGGGCGCGGGCCCGCTCGCCACACCCGTCTCCGCGAGCAACGTGTGGAAGCGGAAGGCGAGTTGGCGGTGACCGCGCTCCCCCGGGTGCAGCCGGTCCGCGCTCCACATCGCGCGGTCGGTCAGCCACTGGCCCGCGTCGGCGTGCAGGTGCACGGCCCCGTAGCGCTCCGACAGGGCGTGGACCACCGTGTTGACCGCCCGCTGCCGCCGGGCCAGCGGGCGGGCCAGCGCGCCGGGCAGGCCGAGCATCGCGCCGGGGTCGGGCAGACAGGCCGTCAGCAGGACCGCGCCCCGGCCGGTGAAGGCCGCGAAGACCCGGTCGAGCCGGGCGGCCACCGCGTGGATGTCGAAGGTGCGGCGCAGGGTGTCGTTGACGCCGACGACGACCGACACGACGTCCGGGCGCAGCTCCAGTCCGGCCGGCGTCTGGCGCTCCAGAACGTCGCGGGTCTGCGCCCCGCTCACCGCGAGGTTGGTGAACTCCACGGCCGAGGGCTTCTCGGCGAGACCGCCGGCGAGCAGTGCCGCCCAGCCGCGCCGGCCGTCGCCCGTGGGATCGCCGACGCCCTCGGTCAGCGAATCGCCGAGGGCGACGAAGCGCAGCGGTCTCATGCCACACCCTCCTGCAACGGACGTCGCACGGGAGCCGGGACGTCGTGCGCGGCGAGGAACGCCTCCACGGAGGCGGTCCACCCGAAGCACTCCGCACGCGCGCGTGCCGCCTCGCGCCGCTCCCGTTCCGGGCGTGCCAGCAGGCCCTCCACGGCGTCGGCGAACGCCTCGCCGTGGTCCGCCGCGCTGTCGCCGGCGGAGCCGATCACCTCCGGCAGCGCGGAGGAGGCGCTGGCCACCACGGGGGTGCCGCAGGCCATCGCCTCCAGCGCGGCGAGCCCGAAGGTCTCGGCCGGCCCGGGTGCCAGGCACACGTCGGCGGAGGCCTGGAGCGCGGCGAGCCGGTCGCGGTCGCGGACGTGCCCGAGGAACGTCACCGGCAGCGCCCGCTCACGGGCCCGCTGCTCCAGCCGCGTCCGCAGCGGACCGTCCCCGGCCACCACCAGCACCGCCCGCCGTCCGCGCCGCAGCAGCGCCTCCAGCGCGTCCAGCGCGTTGCCGGGCCGCTTCTCCACGGACAGCCGGGAGCACATCACCAGCAGCGCCTCGTCGTCGCGTGCGTGCCGGGCACGCAGAGCCGCCTCCCGCAGCGCGGGGTGCCGTTCCACCAGGTCGACGCCCAGGGGCGCGCGCACGACGTTGCGCGCGCCGACCCGCACGAACTCGCGCTCGGCGAACTCGGTGGTGCACACCACGCGCGCGTAGGTGTGCGCGGTACGGACGTTGAGGGCGTCGGCGGCGCGCTGGGACAGGGTCTGCGGCAGGCCCCAGGTGCGCAGCACGCCGTCGGCGGTCTCGTGGGACACCATCACGGCCGGGACCCGGGCCCGCCGCGCCCACTTGCCGGTCCACCGCAGCGTCGTGCGGTCGGAGACCTCCAGGCGGTCCGGTGCGAGCTCCTCCAGGACGGCGGCCACCCGCCGCTTGTCGGTGAGGACGCGGTAGCCGCCGGTGCCGGGCAGCAGCGGCCCGGGCAGTGTGATCACGCGGCCCTGCTCGGTCTCCTCGTCGGTGTGGCGGTCGCCCGGGACGACCAGCACCGGTTCGTGGCCGGCGGCCTTGTAGCCCTTGCCGAGTTCGCGCAGGGCGGTGCGCAGTCCACCGGAGGCGGGGGCGACGAAGTTCGCGAGCCGCACGAGGGTGAGCGGCGCGGTGGTCATGCCGCCACCGCCGTCCGCCGCGCGGCGAGCACGTTCTCGTAGTGGGCGATGAGCTGGTCTCCGACCGCCGCCCAGGTGCGCTCCTCGACCGCGGAGCGGCCGGCCGCCGCGAACGACGCCCGCAGTGCCGGGTCGGCGGCCAGCGCCCACACGGCGTCGCGTACGGCGGCCGCGTCGCGCGGCGGGACCAGCAGCCCGGTGCGGTCGTGGGCGACCAGGTCGAGCGGACCGCCCGCGGCGGGCGCGACGACGGGCACCCCGGAGGCCATGGCCTCCTGCACGGTCTGGCAGAACGTCTCGAAGGGGCCGGTGTGCACGAAGACGTCCAGCGAGGCGAAGATCCGCGCGAGGTCGTCGCCGGTGCGACGGCCCAGGAAGACCGCGCCCGGCAGGGACTCGGTCAGCTGGGCGCGGCTGGGCCCGTCGCCCACCACCACGACCCGTACGCCGTTCAGGCCGCAGACCCCGGAGAGCAGTTCGACCTGCTTCTCGGGGGCGAGCCGGCCGACGTAGCCGACGATCAGCTCACCGTTCGGGGCGAGTTCGCGGCGCAGCGCCTCGTCGCGGTGCTCGGGGCGGAAGCGGACGGTGTCCACGCCGCGGCCCCACAGCCTGACACGGGGCACGCCGTGTGCCTCCAGGTCCTGCAGGGCGGCGCTGGAGGGGGCGAGGGTGAGGTCGGCGGCGGCGTGGACGGAGCGGATGCGCCGCCAGGCGGCCGCCTCGCCGGCGCCCATGTAGGTGCGGGCGTAGCCGGCGAGGTCGGTCTGGTAGACGGCGACGGCGGGGATGCCGAGCCGGGTGGCGGCCGCCATGCCGCGGACGCCGAGGACGAAGGGGCCGGCCAGGTGGACGAGGTCGGCGCGGTGCTCGGTGAGCGCCGCCGCGACGCGCCTGCTGGGCAGGGCGACGCGGACCTGGGGGTAGCCCGGGAGCGGAAGGGAGGGGACGCGGACGACGGGGCACGGCGCGGGGGCGTCGGACCCGGTCGAGGCGGCGGTGGCGGGAGCCACGACGAGGGGGGCGTGACCGCGATCGACGAGGTGCCGGGCGGTCTGGAGCGCGCAGTGGGCCACGCCGTTCACATCGGGGGGAAAGGATTCGGTCACGATGACGACACGCATACCGGTGTTGTCGCCGTGCTGGACGTGCCCGCGTCAACGTGGATCTTTCCGGACGAGGAACGTCCCATGAGCGTTGTGCTGTGCGGCCGGACCGGACGGTCCCCGGCCACGCGCTCCTGGCCCCCGGGTCACCGGATGTTCACGCGGTGGGCGTGTCCGGCCCGATCCGGCTGCGCACGGCGGTCTGGACCTCGTCCTCCTCGGCCGGGTCGGCGGCGAGTCTGCGCAGTCGTTCGACGACGCGCGTGTCGCCGGTCTCGGCGTGCCGGGCGGCGATCTCGCGGGTGGTCTCCTCGCAGTCCCACAGGCACTCGACGGCGAACCCGGCGGGGAAGGAGGGGTCGGTGGCGGCCAGGGCTCGGGCGGCACGGCCTCGCAGATGTGAGGAGGCGGTCTCGCGGTAGACGTGGCGCAGGACGGGCGCGGCGCAGGTGATGCCGAGTCGGCCGGCGCCGTCGACCAGGGTCCACAGGGTGGGCGCGTCGGGGCCTTCGCCCCGGACCGCCTCCCGGAGGGCGGCGAGGACGAGGTCGCGGTCCCGGACCGCGCCGCGGCAGGCGAGCACTCGTCCGGCGGCGGCGCCGAGCGGGTCGGGGCGGTGGGCCCAGCCGCGTGCCCGGTCGACGGCGGCGGCTCCGCGCATGCGTTCGAAGGCGTCGACGGCGGCCTCCACCACGGTGGCGGAGCCGTCGGACACCGCGGCCTCGATGAGGTCCAGGGCGTCGGGGTCGTCGCCGTCGGCGAGGTAGCGCAGGGCGGTACAGCGGGCCGCGTCGGTGCCCGCCCGGGCGGCGCGGAGGATCTCGGGCCGGTCCTCGGGACCGGCGACGGCGGTGAGGCAGCGGGCGGCCGGGGCATGGCGGGGCGCGCCGCGGTCGGCGCCCTGCTCGGCCCACTCGAACACCGCCTGCACGCTCCACCCGGGCCGGGGTCCGGTGGGGCGCATCTGCCGTTGCCAGAGGTCGAAGCAGCCCGCCTCGTGCGCGGCACGCACGCGGGTGGCGACCGACTCGCGCGGGTCGTCGGCCCACAGCCGCCACGGCCGGGGCTCGAAGGCGTCGCGCACCGCGGCGGCCAGCTCGGCCTCGCCCTCGGCGTCGGTGGCGAAGCGCGCGAGGACCGGCGTGGCGAGGGCGCGCAGCCCCGCGTCGTCGTCCCTGAGCGCCAGTTCGTCCAGGGCCCAGGCCCAGTTGGCGCCGGTGGCGGCGTACCTGCGCAGCAGGGCGAGCGCGTCCCGCCTGCCGTAGGAGGCGAGGTGCCCGAGCACGGCGAGGGCGAGTCCGGTGCGTGACTCGTCGGTGTCGAGGGCGTCCTCGGGGTCGAGGAGGTGCTCCTCGATCCGGTCCAGTTCGCCGTCGAGGTCGAGGAAGAGGCGGGCGTAGTACAGGGAGCGGTTCTCCACCTGCCAGTCGTGGCGTGGGTCGCTGAGCACGCAGTGGTTCAGTGCCGCCAGCGCCTCGGCGCGGGGGGCGGTGAGCGCGTGCAGCGTGCCGTCGCCGCGGCCCCGCTGGAGCAGGCCGAGCAGCGTACCGCTGGGCGCTATGACCGGATCGAACATGGGAAACAGCCTCACATCAAGCGTCGACGCAACCGGGGATCTCGTACTACCTGGCCGCGCGACAACACGTCGGGGCGCCCGCCGTCCGCTGCTTGCTGTAGACCATCTTCCTCTGCCTCTCGTCGGTGGCCCATGCGGGCCGGATCACGGCCCGCGCGGTGCGGCAACACCTGCCCAGCCATCGCGTCCGTGAATCACGACGTCATGATGACCCGGCGCCCGCGCTGCCGCGACCGAAATTTCCGGCGGCCCTGTACCGCCTCCCCCGTTGTTTGTGTCGTTCCTGGTCAGAAGGGCCGAAGCGGCTGCTTCCGGCCCGGGGATCAGCTCTCGCCGAACATCTCCAGCAGCTCCGTCCTGCCGAACATCCGGGCCGTGTCGACGGCCGAGGGGGTGCCGGCGGACGGGTCCGCGCCGCCCTCCAGGAGGGCTGTGATCACTTCCTGCTCACCCTTGAAGACCGCTCCTGCGAGGGGGGTCTGGCCCCGGTCGTTGACGCGGTCGGCGTCGGCGCCTCGGGCCAGCAGCGCGCGGACGGCGGCTGCGTGGCCGTGGTATGCGGCGAGCATCACCAGGGAGTCGCCGCGGTCGTTGGTGAGGTCGGCCGGGACGCCCGCGTCGACGTACGCCACGAGTGCCTCGGTCCGCCCCTGCCGGGCCAGATCGAAGATCTTGGTCGCCAGCTCCACGACCTCGGGGTCGGGGGCTTCACTCATCGGCCGGACCGCCTCTCACTGCGAACGTTCGGTACTGCGGGGAGCAAGCGTACGGCGGTCCGCGCTGGTCGGCCGTACGGGTGAATCGCCAGCGTACTGGCTCGTGCGCCACATGGCCGGATGCGCCCGAGGTAAAGATCACCACGGACACGGTCGGACGCAACAGTGGCCCTCAGGCACCCCACGGGACTCCGCCAACCGATGGAAATCTAACGAAATTCACCTAGTTGCACCTTTTGTCATATGGATACATTCTGTGAGCCTGGAAGAACTCATGGTGACTGTCCCCCGTGAACCAGGAGAGAGCAATGATCCTCAACATCTCGGGCGTTGTGCTGCTCGGCACCGTCGTCTTCCTGTTCTGCCGCAACCACGGACTGAAGAGCTCGCACGCGACGGTCTGCGGGCTCTTCGGCTTCTACCTGTCGAGCACCGGCGTGGCCCCGAGCATCAAGGCCGGGGGCGCAAGCCTCGCGAGCCTCTTGGGCGGGCTCAATTTCTGATTCCGCCCCCGTCCGTACGCACCCCTGGAGCATCAAGTGGCCCGGCGCCCTCTCCCTCGCATTCTGAGCAACGGCAGCGCACAGATCGCCCGCGGCCGGGAGCTGGCCCGGACGGCGGCGGGCGGCGCCACCGATGTCCTCCACCCGCTGATCACGATCTCGCGCGGTCTGCGCCGACTGGCCGGGGCCGGGCGGCGCAAGTGGGCGGAGACACCGAAGGACCGGCGGGGACCGCTCCTCTTCCTGGTCGTCTCGGTGATCCTGGTCGTGGCCCTGGTGCCGTACGGGCCGCTGCTCTCCGGCATCGTCCTCATGGCGGCGGCCGGCTGGCAGGGCCGCGACCGCACCCCGCCGAAGTCCAAGGGCCCCGACGAGTCGCGCATCCAGCGCCTGGCCTCCCTGTACGAGGCCCTGGTCCCCTACTTCTCGGCGGCCGAGGATCCGGCACCGCTGTACGCGCACGGTGGCGCGTGGGAGAAGGCGTTCCCCACCTTCGAGTTCGACGACTCGGGACGCGTGAGCCACCTGCTGATCCGTTACCCCGCGTACTTCACCGACGGCGAGACCGAGTCCCGCGCGCGGATCGAGCACCTGCTCACCGTCAAGGCCGGCCGCGGGCGCGAATACCTCTTCTCCTGGGACGAGGAGGGCAACCAGCTCACCGTCACCGCGCTCGCCCCGCTGCCCACGGACATCGCCGCGCAGCGCTTCGTCACGGCGCCGGGCGAGACCGTGCTCGGCTTCACCGACCCCGGCGAGGTCCAGCGCACGCTCCCCCTCGGCTACGGCGAGGAGCAGCGCGACGTGCCGCCGGTCCTCTGGCGCACGGGCCTGCGCTCCACCGAGCCGCACCTGCTGACCCTGGGCCAGGCCGGCAGCGGCACCTCGACGTTGCTGCGCTCCATCGCGCTCCAGGCCCTCCAGCACGGCGACGTGCTGATCGTCGACGGCGGCGCCACCGGCGAGTTCGCCTGCCTGTCCGGCCGGGACGGGGTGCTCGCGGTCGAGTGCGGGCTGGCCGGGGTGCTGGCGAGCCTGGAGTGGGCGGCCACCGAGACGGAGCGCAGGCTGATCGCCGTCAACCGCGCGCGGCAGGCGGGTCATCCGCCGCCGGAGGACACCAAGCGGCCACTGTGGCTGCTGCTCGACCGGCCGACCGCGTTCACGCACCTGGCCGCCGCGGACGGCCGCAAGGACCCGCAGGCGCTGCTCCAGGTGCCGCTGCGGCACGGGCGCGCGGTCGGCGTGGCGGTCGTCGTGGCCGAGCAGTTCGACAGCGCGGAGGCGCTGAGCGACGCGGTACGGCAGCACACACGCGCGCGTGTCGTCCTGGGGCCGGCGACGGCGGAGCAGCTCAAGGCGGTACTGGGGGCGCCGCCGCACACGACGCCGCTGCCCGTCGTCCCGGCCGGACGCGGGTACGCCCGGCTGGGGACGAAGCCGGTCCACCGGCTCCAGGTGCCGGTCACGCCCGACCCCTACGACGACGCGACGAGCGACGCGCACCGGCAGGCCGTGCTCGACCTTCTGCCGCCGAAGACCACGCCGGCCGACGGGGAGCGGGTGCCGGAGCCCATGGAGGCGGTGACGGAAGCGGTCGCGGAGCCCATGGAGACGGTGACGGAAGCGGTCGCGGAGCCCATGGAGACGGTGACGGAAGCGGTCGCGGAGCCCACGAAGGCGGTCGCGGAGCCCTCGTGAACCCCCTCGTCGGAGCCCTCGTGAACGCCTTCCGCAGAGCCCTCGTGAGCCGCGAAGCCGCAAACGGGGGCGAGGCGCGCCGCCCCGAGCCGACCCACCGGGCCGCGGGCGGCGCTCAGGCGACGAAGGTGCGAGGGGACTCGCCCCCGTTGGAGGCACCCGCCTCCACCAGCCGGGCCGCCGCCGCCAGTCGCGTCGCCGCCTCTTCCGCCACCGCTCCCGCGACCGTGAACGGCAGGCGGACATAGCCCTCGAAGGCGCCGTCGACGCCGAAGCGCGGGCCGGAGGGAACACGGACGCCCACCCGCTCGCCCGCCTCGGCGATACGGGAGCCGGACAGGCCGCCGGTGCGCACCCACAGCGTGAGGCCGCCGCCCGGGACCTCGAACTCCCAGCCGGGCAGCTCGCGCCGGACCGCCGCGACCAGGGCGTCCCGGTTGTCGCGGGCCTGGTCCCGCCGGACCGTCACGGCCTCCTCCCACCCCCCGGTGCTGAACAGCCAGTTCACGGCCAACTGCTCCAGGACGGGGGTGCCCAGGTCGGCGTAGGCCCGCGCGGCGACCAGGCTGCGGATCACGTCGGGGGCGGCCCGTACCCAGCCGATGCGCATCCCGGCCCAGAACGCCTTGCTGGCCGAGCCGACGGTGATCACCGTGGACCCGGCCGGGTCGAAGGCGCACACCCGCCGCGGCATCTCCAGCCCCGGATCCAGGTACAGCTCGCTCATCGTCTCGTCGACGACGAGCACCGTCCCCGCCGAGCGGGCCGCCTCCACCAGCCTCCGCCGCTGCTCCTCGTCGGCGAGCGCGCCGGTCGGGTTGTGGAAGTCGGCGACGACGTAGGCGATCCGGGGCGCGGCCTCGCGCAGCACCTGGCGCCAGCGGTCCAGGTCCCACCCGGTCAGCCCCTCGGCCATGGCCACGGGCACGAGCCGGGCGCCCGCCTCCCGCATCAGCTGGAGGATGTTCGCGTAGGACGGCGACTCGACGGCGATGCGCTCACCGCGGCCCCCGAAGAGGTGGCAGATGGCGTCGATGGCGCCCATGGCGCCGGTCGTCACCATGATCTGCTCGGGCATGGTGGGGATCCCACGCGTGGTGTACCGCTCGGCGATCATCGAGCGGAGCGCGGGCAGTCCGGCGGGATAGTCGCCGTGGGTGTGGGCGTAGGGCGGCAGTTCCTCCAGCGCGCCCCGAACGGCGCGGGTGAGCCACGGCTCCGGGGCCGGCAGGGCCGCGGTGCCGAGGTCGATCACCGAGCCCAGTGCCTCCGGCGGCAGGGGCTCCAGTCCGCGCGCGGGCAGCGGATTCCCCGCCGGCACCGCAGTCCAGCTGCCCGCGCCGCGCCGGGACTCCAGGAAGCCCTCGGTGCGCAGGGCCTCGTACGCGGCGGCGACCGTGGTGCGGCTGACGGAGAGGGACAGGGCGAGTTCGCGCTCGGCGGGCAGCCGGGCGGCCACCGGGACACGGCCTTCGAGCACCAGCAGCCGGATGCCGTCGGCGAGCGCGCGGTAGGCGGGCGGGCGGCGTGAGCCCGGGCCCGCCGGGCGGTCCTGCTGGGACTTGAGCAGCCGGGCGAGCTGCGCGGCGCCCACCGCAGAGGTCCACTGCGCCATGACGACCAGTCCACCTTCCTCGAATTGGCCATGGATGGATCATCTCCCCACACCACAGAGTGTCATCCACCAGTCCACTTCCACCACCAGGGGGGACGTTTTGTCCACACCGGCCCGCCTCGGGCGACGACTGATCCAGCTCTACGCCGGCCTCACGCTGTACGGCGCGAGTTCCGCGCTCCTCGTCCGGGCGGGCCTGGGCCTGGAGCCATGGAACGTGCTGCACCAGGGCCTGTCCGAACTGACGGGCCTGACGATCGGCGTGGTGTCGATCATCGTCGGCGCGATGGTTCTGCTCCTGTGGGTGCCGCTGCGCCAGCGCCCCGGGCTGGGCACGGTCTCCAACGTCTTCGTCGTCGGCCTCGCCCTGGACGGCACCCTCGCCCTGGTGCCCGACGCCCGCACACTGGCCGTCCGGGTTCCGCTGCTCCTGGCGGGCATCGTGCTCAACGGAGTGGCCACCGGTCTCTACATCGCCGCCCGCTTCGGGGCCGGCCCCCGCGACGGGCTGATGACCGGGCTGCACCAGCGCACCGGCCGCTCGATCCGCCTGATGCGGACGGCCGTGGAGGTGGCGGTCGTGGTCACCGGCTTCGCCCTCGGCGGCACGATCGGCGTCGGCACGGTGCTGTACGCGGTGTCCATCGGCCCGCTGGCCCAGCTCTTCCTGCGCGTGTTCGCCGTTCCGGCGCCGGCCGGAGACAAGCCCGTTGCCGCCGGGACACCCGAACGAGCCATACTGCGTCCGTGACCACGCCCGCACGCCACCCGTACCTCGACCATCCGGGGCCCATCCCGTTCGCGCACCGCGGCGGGGCGGCCGACGGGCTGGAGAACACGGTGGCGCAGTTCCGGCAGGCGGCCGGACTCGGCTACCGCTACATGGAGACCGACGTGCACGCCACGGCGGACGGCCGGCTCGTCGCCTTCCACGACGCGACCCTGGACCGGGTGACCGACGGCGCCGGCCGGATCGCGGACCTGCCGTGGGAGGACGTGCGCCAGGCGCGCGTGGCGGGCCGGGAGCCGGTGCCGCTCTTCGCGGAGCTGCTGGAGACCTTCCCCGGCGTCCGCTGGAACGTCGACGTCAAGGCCGAGCCCGCCCTGCGCCCCCTGCTGGACCTGATCGAGCGGACGAACGCCTGGGACCGCGTCTGCGTGGGCTCGTTCTCCGAGGCACGCGTGGTCCGGGCGCAGCGCCTGGCCGGGCCGCGCCTCGCGACCTCGTACGGCACCCGCGGGGTACTGGCTCTGCGGCTGCGCTCCTGGGGTCTGCCGGCGGTGCCGCGCCGGTCCGCGGTGGCCGCGCAGGTGCCCGTCTCCCAGTACGGCGTCCCGGTGGTCGACGGGCGGTTCGTGCGCGCCGCACACGCGCGCGGGCTGCACGTGCACGTGTGGACGATCAACGAACCCGCGCTGATGCACCGTCTCCTGGACCTCGGCGTCGATGGCATCATGACCGATCACATCGACACGTTGCGCAAGGTCATGGAGGACCGGGGCGTCTGGGCCTGAGGCCCGGCACACCCCCGTTCGCCTTCGCGGACCGTCGGCAACAGGGGAACCAGCGGGGAAGCGAGGGCACGGGGTGGGCAGTGACACCGTGCGGGCAGGACAGGCCGGCGACGAGGCCGCCGACCGGCGCCGCGAGCAGCGCGGCTGGTACTTCTACGACTGGGCGTGCTCCGTCTACTCCACGAGCGTGCTCACCGTGTTCCTCGGCCCCTACCTCACGGCGGTCGCCGAGTCGGCGGCGGACGCGGACGGGTTCGTGCACCCGCTGGGCATCCCGGTGCGGGCCGGGTCGTTCTTCGCGTACTGCGTCTCGGCGTCCGTCATCGTGGCGATCGTGCTGATGCCGGTCGCCGGCGCGGCGGCCGACCGCACCGGCCGCAAGAAGCCGCTCCTGGCGGCCGCCGCCTATGTGGGCGCCGGCGCCACCACGGGCCTGTTCTTCCTGGACGGCCACCGCTATCTGCTCGGCGGTCTGCTGCTGATCGTCGCCAACGCGTCGGTGGCCGTCTCGATGGTCCTCTACAACTCCTACCTGCCGCAGATCGCCGGGCCCGAGGAGCGCGACACGGTCTCCTCGCGCGGCTGGGCCTTCGGTTACGCGGCCGGCTCACTGGTGCTGGTGGCGAACCTCGTCCTGTTCACCGCCCACGACTCCTTCGGCGTCTCCGAGTCGACGGCCGTGCGCATCTGCCTGGCCTCGGCCGGTCTGTGGTGGGGCCTCTTCACGCTCGTCCCGCTGAAGCGGCTGCGCGACCGCCGCACCGCCCCCGTCGCGGCGCGGGTCCACGGCTGGCGCCAACTCGCCTCCACCATCCGGGACATGCGGGGCAAACCGCTCACCCTGTCCTTCCTGCTGGCCTATCTCGTCTACAACGACGGCATCCAGACGGTGATCTCACAGGCCTCGGTGTACGGCTCCAGGGAGCTGGGCCTGAGCCAGTCGACGCTCATCACGGCGGTGCTGATGGTGCAGGTGCTGGCGGTGGCGGGGGCGCTCGGCATGGGCCGGCTGGCCCGCCGGTACGGGGCCAAGCGCACGATCCTCGGATCGCTGGCCGCGTGGGCGGTGATCCTGGCGGCCGGGTACTTCCTGCCGGCCGGGGCGCCGATGTGGTTCTTCGTGCTGGCGGCCGGGATCGGGCTGGTCCTCGGCGGGAGCCAGGCGCTGTCCCGGTCGCTGTTCTCGCACCTGGTCCCGCCGGGCAAGGAGGCCGAGTACTTCTCGGCCTACGAGATGAGCGACCGGGGCATGAGCTGGCTCGGCCCGCTCCTGTTCGGGCTCACCTACCAGCTGACCGGCAGCTACCGGGACGCGATCATCTCGCTGGTGGCGTTCTTCGCGATCGGGTTCGTGCTGCTCGCCCGGGTTCCGGTGCGCCGTGCGATCGGCGACGCGGGCAATCCCGTTCCGGATCGGATTTAGCACTCAAGGCGAAAGGGCGGTAGTGTACGCGTTTGGCCTGCCAGGCGTACCGTTACTGCGCGTCAAAGATGCCGAAACGCTGGGTGACATCTCCTAACGGATGTGACAAACCGGGCGCCGGTGGGTACTGCACTGGTTGACAAGGCTGCGGCTACGACGGCGACGCATGACCCGGAACGGGAGATCGGAACGGGAATCTTTACCGCCGACCGGACGTTGACCGGATGACGACGACAGCGACACCTGTCCTGTGGGCGACAAGCCCGGGAGGCACGATTCATGAGTGAGCGAGCTCTTCGCGGCACGCGCCTCGTGGTGACCAGCTACGAGACCGACCGCGGTATCGACCTGGCCCCGCGCCAGGCCGTGGAGTACGCATGCGAGAAGGGGCACCGTTTCGAGATGCCCTTCTCGGTCGAGGCGGAGATCCCGCCGGAGTGGGAGTGCAAGGTCTGTGGGGCCCTGGCACTCCTGGTGGATGGCGACGGACCGGAGGAGAAGAAGGCGAAGCCGGCGCGTACGCACTGGGACATGCTGATGGAGCGGCGTACCCGCGAGGAGCTCGAAGAGGTCCTCGAGGAGCGTCTCGCCGTGCTGCGGTCCGGTGCGATGAACATCGCCGTCCATCCCCGGGACAGCCGCAAGAGCGCGTAGTCCCCGCCGGGGGCCGGGCCGGTTCGCAGCGCACGCCACGTACGCCAATGGCAGCGGGCGCCGTACGTTCACGTACGGCGCCCGCTGCCATGTCCGTTCTCGGTGGCATGGGTGGCGCGATGCGCCGGTGTCACCGGGTCACCGGGTCAGCGGCGGGCGCTGCTCCCCTGACGGATCGGCCGGCCCCGACGCGCTCGCCGACTCGTCCCTGATCACCTCGCCCTGGACCACCTTGCCGTCGGGGCGGTGGATGCGGGCCTGCTGGAAGGCGTCGCCGAACGTGCCGGGGGTGGCCTCGCGCAGCCTGCGGTCGACGGTCCGTCCCGTGTAGCGGCTCACGGCCTGCTGGACCGGCGGAAGCAACAGGAGCAGGCCCACCGCGTCCGAGATCAGGCCGGGGATCATCAGCAGCAGGCCGCCCAGCATCATCAGGCCGTTGCCACCGCGGCGCGAGGAGGGGGCGCCGCCCTGCTGGAGCGCCTCGTTGAGGTTCTGGAAGGCACGGCGGCCCGCCCGCTTGATCACCACCGCGCCGAGGACGAGGCCGGCGACCAGCAGCAGGAAGACCGTGAACCCGCCCGCCGCTCCCGCGACCACCGTCAGCAGCCAGATCTCCAGCACGATCCACACCGCGAGGCTCAGCGGCAGATACCGGCGGGGCCGGGAACGCCGGGGCCGGGCGGAGTACGAAGAGGTCGGAGCGCCAGTCGTCATGCTCCCAGTGTGCCTGGCGGCTGCTCAATCCCGGATAAGCACTACGCCTGGGGCTTGCCGCCCCGGCTGGTGATCTTGGTCACCCGCTCCCCCACGCCCCACGCGGTGACCCGCCACAGCGCCTCGACGAGGATGTCACGGCTCATCTTGGAGTCGCCGTGCTCGCGCTCGACGAAGGTGATGGGGACCTCGACGACGTGGTAGCCGGCCTTCACGGCGCGGCGGGCCAGGTCGACCTGGAAGCAGTAGCCCTGCGAGGCGACCTCGTCCAGGCCCAGGCCCTCCAGCGTCTCCCGGCGGAAGGCGCGGTAGCCGCCGGTGATGTCCCGCAGGGGGAGGTCCAGGGCGATGCGGGAGTAGGTGCTGCCGCCGCGCGAGAGGAACTCGCGGGACTTCGGCCAGTTCACCACGCGTCCGCCCGGCACCCAGCGGGAGCCGAGCACCAGGTCGGCGCCCTTGAGGGCGGTCAGCAGCCGGGGCAGTTCCTCGGGCTGGTGGGAGCCGTCGGCGTCCATCTCGATCAGGACGCCGTAGTCGCGCTCCAGGCCCCAGCGGAAGCCCGCGAGGTAGGCGGCTCCGAGGCCCTCCTTGCCCTTGCGGTGCAGCACGTGCACCTGGCCGTCCTCGGCCGCCAGTTCGTCGGCGAGCTTGCCCGTGCCGTCGGGGCTGTTGTCGTCGGCCACGAGGACGTGCGCCTCGGGGACGGACGTGCGCACCCGGCTCACGATCGTCTTGATGTTCTCCGCCTCGTTGTAGGTCGGAATGATCACCAAGGCCGTGCCGAGCGGGCCGAGTCGCCTGTCCCGGGCCCGGGAGCCGGCCGCGGGGGTGCCGTCGCCGTCGTTCACTACTGCCCCTTCATGTCCGTACGCAGGGGACCACCCTAGTGGCCCCGGCCTGCGAGGACGTGACATCGCAGGCGTACGGGGGTGTCGATTCGGCAAGAGCGGGGTAAGAGCGCTCGCCTCGATCGTGTCATGGATCCGCCCGTCCGGCGGATGGGGGCCCGGCGCCCTTCGGGCCGACCTGGGACCCGCTGGCTGCGGGTCTACCGAAAGCCGTTGTCTACTGAGCGCCCGGGCCCCACCCGGGTCACACCTTGCCGACCGTCCGGAACGTTCCCCCGCGGACGCGGGCGCTGAGCCTGGCTCCCAGCGACGGTGACCCGGTGCGGTACACCGTCCCTGACGCAGCGGCGCCGCGACACGGGTACGGAAGTTCCCCGGCCGGGCGTCCGGTGGTGGACCCGGCAGAACCTACCGGCCCGCTGCCGTCGCCTGTCAACCAGTGCCTTGACCTGTACAAACGACCACAACAGCCAGGTCGGGGCGGAGGATGCGCAGGTCGCGCGACCCAGCGGCGGACGCGGGGCGGCACAGCGCCTCCCCGGGAGATCACTCGCCCGGCCGTACGAACACCGTCCGTCCGCCCACCACGGTCCGCAGGCAGACGGGCAGGTCACCGCCCGGGGTGAGGTCGGGCAGCCCGGGGGTTCCCGAACGCGGGTCGGTCGACCAGCGCGCGACCCGGTCGTCGGGGGCCTGGACGACGAGTTCGCCGGTGCGCCAGACGGCGTAGTCCGCGGGGGCGCCGGGCACCAGGACGCCCGCGTCGTCCCGTCCGACCGCCCGCCAGCCGCCGCGGGTGTGCGCGGTGAACGCGGCGCGGACGGAGACGCGGTGCTCGGGGGTGCGGTGGAAGGCCGCCGCCCGAACCGTGCCCCACGGATCCAGCGGGGTGACGGGGCTGTCGGAGCCGAAGGCGAGGGGGACGCCGGCGCGCAGCAGGGCCGCGAAGGGGTTCAGCGTCCGGGCCCGCTCGGCGCCCAGGCGCTGGGCGTACATGCCCTCCTCGCCGCCCCACAGGGCGTCGAAGGCGGGCTGTACGGACGCGGTGAGACCGAGTTCGGCGAAGGCCGCGACGGTCTCCGGCGTGAGCATCTCGGCGTGCTCGACGCGGTGCCTGGCGGCGCGGACGCGGGCCAGGCCGACCTTCTCCGCGGCGGCGCGCACACCGTCGACGACCGCGGTGACGGCGGCGTCGCCGATGGCGTGGAAGCCCGCCTGGAGGCCCGCCTCGGTGCAGGCGGCGACGTGGGCGGCGACGGCGGCCGCGTCCAGGTAGGCGGTGCCGGTGTGGGCGGCGTCGGTGTAGGACGCGTGCAGGCAGGCGGTGTGCGAGCCGATGGAGCCGTCGACGAAGAGGTCACCGGCGGCGCCGGCGGCGCCCAGCCGGCGCGCCTTGTCGACGTCCTGCTCGGCCCAGTAGCCGACGACCCGGGGGCCGGGTTCCTCGGCGGCGAGCCGCAGCAGGCCCGTGAAGTCGTCCTCGGAGGAGATGCGCGGGCCGCCGCACTCGTGCACCGATCCGATGCCCAGGGAGGCGGCACGGGCGAGCGCCGCGCGCTGCGCCCCGGCGCGCTGGGCAGGGGTGACGGCGGCGAACGCGGCGGCCCGTACGGCGTGGTGGGCGTCGCCGGTCAGCGGGCCGTCCACGGGCCCGTGGATCTCCGGTACGAGGTCGAGCAGTGCCGTGGTGACGACCGCGGAGTGCACGTCGATACGGCTGAGGTAGAGCGGCCGGCCGCCGGTGGCCTCGTCGAGTTCGGCGCGCGTCGGGGGCCGTCCGCCGGGCCAGCGGGCCGCGTCCCAGCCGTGGCCGAGCAGGACGCGGTCGTCCGGCCGGGCGGCGGCGAAGTCCCGTACCCGGGCGAGCGCCGCCTCCAGGGAGGGCGCGTCGGACAGGTCGAGACCGGTGAGCGCGAGGCCGGTGGCGGTGGTGTGCACATGGGCGTCGGTGAACGCCGGGGTGACGAGGGCACCGTCCAGATCGACCACCTCGTCGACACCGTCGGCGAAGGCGTCGGCCGCCCCCTCCGAGCCGACCCAGGCCACTTGGCCCGCCTCCACGACCATGGCGGTCGCGAACGGGTCGGCGGGACTGTGGATCTCGCCCCTGCGCAGAAGGACGGTCCGGACCTCGGCAGCACGCTCACTCATGCCCCCAGTCTCCCGCCTGCCCCGAACCACCCGGCACGCAGGTCACCCGGACACGCTCCGGAACTCCACCGCGGGCGCCCCGACGAGCCCGCCCCGCGTCCCGGGACGTGCCTGCTGCGCCGGATCGGGTCAGATACGGGGCGGGCGGGATTCGTACGGGGTGGAGAGGACCACCGTCGTACGGGTCGACACGCCCGCCAACGTGCGTACGCGGGCCAGCAGTTCCTCCAGCTCGTGCGGGGTGGAGACGCGGACCTTGAGGATGTAGTTCTCGTCGCCGGCGACGCTGTGGCAGGCCTCGATCTCGGGGACGCCGGCCAGCCGGTCGGCGATGTCGTCGGGGGCGCTGGGATCGAAGGGTTTGACCGAGATGAAGGCGGTCATGGGCAGCCCCACGGCCTCGGCGTCGACGACGGCGGCGTAGCCGCGGATGACACCGCGCTGCTCCAGCCGCCGCACCCGCTGGTGCACGGCCGACGTGGACAGACCAGTGGCCTTGCCCAGGTCGGTGTAGCTCATCCGCCCGTCCTTGACGAGCAGCTGCACGATCTGTCGGTCCAGCTCCTCCATGGCGCAAGAACCTACCGTGCGGCCGATCTCCCGGAACAGCCGAGCGGCCCGGGTCGTGTCCCGCCGGCGGACAAACCCACCACGGCGGGCACCTGCGAGCGGCATGTGACCAACGCCACACACCCCGAAGCCCCTCCGTGATGTTCTCGTGATTACCGGCGAGAGCGGACGGGAAGTGCTTGCTGTGGTCGAGGCCGCAGCGCCTTCACGGCCCAGCCTTAGGGGGAGAATCCCATGCAGAGTCTCAAGCGCCCTGGTCGTCCTGTGCCCAGGCGACGGCAGTCGGTCATCGAGTTCCAGCCGGAGAGCCTGGAACCCGACGTCGACGACGACGTGGACGGCGCGGAATCCGACGCCTACGACACCTTCGAGATGTACCGGGTGTTCTGCCCGGAGTGCGCGCAACCCATCGCCCTGCTGGCGGACGAGGAGGTTCTGCCGGAGCACGCGCTGTGCGTCTCGCCGTGGAACCCGTTCGGACTCACGGTCTGCGCCGGTACGGGGCGCTGGGCGTCCGAGGCCCGGCCCGCGGACGAGTCCGTCGACCCCCAGGAGCAGGACACCGCGCTGCTGTTGACGCTCCCGCAGAGCCTCGACTGGCGCATGCAGCCCTTCTCGCACGTCGGCGGCCCGGGCTCCCGCCCGATGCGCGTGCCGCAGCTGCGCCGGTTCGCCGCCTGAGCGGCGCCGCACCGCCGGGCACCGGCGTCCGTCCGCGCACCACGGCCAGGGCGCACAGGCCGCCGTGGTGCCCGAACAGCGCCCCCGGTTCTCCGGAGGCCGCCGGCTCGGACGCCGGTGAACTCACGCGCGATTCCACCGGGCGGTGACCTGCCCGCCGTACTCCGCGTTGCCCGGGTATGACCACCACGCATCCGGCAGCCGGACGACGGCGGCGCGTCTTCGTGCCGCCGCCGCCCGCAGAATCGGTTCCGTCTGTGCCTTCGCAGCCCACGGACCCGCCGATCTACCGCGACCTGATGCGCGCCTGGGCCGACCGGGGCCGCACCCTGCCGGGACGTCACGACCCGGAGTGGGTCCGGCTGGCGGCGCCGCCGGCCGGTCTCGCGCAGCTCAGCGGGTCTCGGGACCCGCGACGTGACGGGCGATGACCATCCGCTGGATCTGGTTGGTGCCCTCGACGATCTGCAGGACCTTGGCCTCGCGCATGTAGCGCTCGGCCGGGAAGTCCGTGGTGTAGCCGTATCCGCCGAGCACCTGGACGGCGTCCGTGGTCACCTTCATGGCCGCGTCCGTGCAGAACAGCTTGGCCATGGCCGCCTGCCGCGCGAACGGCAGGCCCGCGTCGCGCAGCCGCGCCGCCGCCAGGTACAGCGCGCGGCCGGCCTCGATCTGCGTCGCCATGTCGGCGAGCATGAAGCGCAGCCCCTGGAAGTCGGAGATCGGCCGTCCGAACTGCTGCCGTCCGGCGGCGTAGCCGACCGCCTCGTCCAGCGCGGCCTGGGCGAGGCCGATGGCGCAGGCCGCGATGCCGAGGCGTCCGGAGTCGAGCGCGGACAGGGCGATGGCGAAGCCCTGTCCCTCCTCCCCCAGACGCCGGTCGTCGCCGACCCGCACACCGTCGAGATGGATCTGCGCGGTGGGTGAGCCCTTGAGGCCCATCTTCTTCTCCGGGGCAGCGGCACTCAGGCCCTCGGCGCCGGCCGGCACGAGGAAGGCGGTGATCCCGCGCGGGCCCCGCTCACCGGTACGCGCCATCACCGTGTAGAAGTCGGCGACCCCGCCGTGGGTGATCCAGGACTTGGTCCCGGTGAGCACCCACTCGTCGCCGTCCCGGACCGCCTTGGTGCTGAGCGAGGCGGCGTCGGAGCCGGAGGCCGGCTCGGAGAGGGCGTACGCGCCGAGCAGGCCGCCGCCCAACATCGCGGGCAGATGCTCGACCTGCTGCTTCTTGGTGCCGTAGGCGGCGAGCCCGTAGGAGGCGAGGGTATGCACGCTCAGGCCCAGGCCGACGGTGAGACGGGCCGCGGCCAGCTCCTCCAGGACCTGGAGGTAGACCTCGTAGGGCTGGTCGCCGCCGCCGTACTCGGAGTCGTAGGGCAGGCCGAGCAGGCCGGAGCGGGAGAGCAGGGTGAAGACCTCGCGCGGGAAGCGTCCCGCGTCCTCCTCCTCGGCCGCCTTCGGGGCGATCTCGTGCTGCGCGATGTCGCGGACGAGCGAGATCAGGTCCCGGGCCTCCTCCGTGGGCAGTTGCCGGTCCACCGGCTGCGGGGCGCGGTCGGGCATGGCTACGCTCTCCTCCCTTTCGGGCACATCGGCGGATGTGCGCCTTGGGTGGGGCGGCTCCGCCGGGGTCTTTCTCGGGCCCAGCCGGTGTCGGCGATCCCGGGTCACGGAAGCTGCTGACCAGCGGCTGTGCGCTGTGAGTATGCCCGATCCGAGGCATCTCGTCACCGGTTAACGACCGCTTACTTCAAGAAATCCCAGGGGCCCGAAATTGGTCCGAACCATTGACCGCACTGGTCTAGTCCTCCTAGGGTGCCCGAAACCAACGCTTACCGCGTTCATGCCAATCGGCACGATCCCCTCTCCCCCACGAGGAGACACCGATGCACACTCCGCACCGCCTCCGGGCGCTGCTGTCCGCCGCCTGTACCGTCGCACTCGGCGCCGGACTGCTCGCCGGCGCGGGCACGGCCACCGCCACCCCCACCCGGTCCGCCGCCCAGACGGCCGCCGCGGGTTCCAAGGTGGTCGGCTACTTCACCGAATGGGGCGTCTACGACCGCAAGTACCACGTCAAGAACATCGAGACCTCCGGCTCAGCGGCGAAACTCACCCACATCAACTACGCCTTCGGCAACGTCACCGGCGGCAAGTGCGCCATGGGCGACTCGTACGCGGCGACCGACCGCGCCTACACCGCCGCCGAGTCGGTGGACGGGGTCGCCGACACCTGGGACCAGCCGCTGCGCGGCAACTTCAACCAGCTGCTGAAGCTGAAGAAGAAGCACCCGGGGCTGAAGGTGCTGTGGTCGTTCGGCGGCTGGACCTGGTCGGGCGGCTTCGGCGAGGCCGCGAAGAACCCGTCCGCCTTCGCCCAGTCCTGCTACGACCTGGTCAAAAACTCCAAGTGGGCGGGCGTCTTCGACGGCATCGACATCGACTGGGAGTACCCCAACGCCTGCGGCAACACCTGCGACACCAGCGGCCGCGCGGCCTACAAGAACCTGATGGCGGCGCTGCGGGCCAAGTTCGGCGGCGGTGCGCTGGTCACCGCGGCGATCCCGGCGGACGCCAGCAGCGGCGGCAAGATCGACGCGGCCGACTACGCGGGCGCCGCGGCGCATGTCGACTGGTACAACCCCATGACCTACGACTACTTCGGCGCCTGGGACGCGGCCGGGCCGACGGCTCCGCACTCGCCACTGACCTCCTACTCCGGCATTCCGAGGACGGAGTACACCACCTCGGCGACCATCGCCAAGCTCAAGGGTCTCGGGATCCCCGCGTCGAAGCTGCTGCTCGGCATCGGCTTCTACGGCCGCGGCTGGACCGGCGTCACCCAGTCCGCCCCCGGCGGCACGGCGACCGGACCGGCGGCGGGCACGTACGAACAGGGCATCGACGACTACAAGGTGCTCAGGACCAAGTGCCCGGCGACCGGCACGGTGGGCGGCACCGCGTACGCCAAGTGCGGCAGCGAATGGTGGAGTTACGACACTCCGGCGACCATCGCGACCAAGATGACGTACAAGAACGACCAGGGCCTGGGCGGGACGTTCCTCTGGGAGCTGAGCGGGGACACCGCGAGCGGGGAGCTGATCAAGGCGATCAAGTAGCGCCAGGACCGAGGAGGCGGGGCGGAGGGCGAGTCCCCTCCCGCCTCCTCGCCCTGGGCCCTTGTCTCTCAGTCGTCGCGACGGGCGGGTGCGGGGGCCGGGTGGGTCGGGTCGATCTCCTCGATGGCGCGCAGCGCGCCGCCGAGGGTCTTCACCAGCAACTCGCGCATGGTCTCCCGGGAGAGTCC
Organism: Streptomyces sp. NPDC091412; assembly: GCF_044756885.1. Taxonomy (NCBI): domain Bacteria; kingdom Bacillati; phylum Actinomycetota; class Actinomycetes; order Kitasatosporales; family Streptomycetaceae; genus Streptomyces; species Streptomyces sp. NPDC091412. Next base: position 48,388 of record NZ_JBIVTV010000001.1, read on the forward strand.
GGGCCGGCCGATCCAGTCCAGGGTGGCGCCCTCGACACTGCACACCCAGGCGAGCAGCCCCATGCGGGCCACCGGGGCGATGGCGGTACGGCCGTAGGCACCATCGGCGATGGTCGCGACGATGGCCTCGCGCACGCCGTCCCGGATGGCGTGCACCTCGGTGTCGAAGCCGACGCCGCCGCAGACGATGGTGCGGTAGGCGGCCTGGTTGTGCTCCGCGTAGCGCAGGTAGCCGTCGATGGTGCGCTGCACCCGGTCCACGGCCGGCATCTCCAGGCCGCGCGCCGCGGAGGTGACCAGGTCGGCGACGGAGTCCTCGATGATCGCCAGGTAGTAGCCGCGCTTGGACCGGAAGTAGTAGTAGATCAGTCCCTTGGCCACATGGGCCTGCCGGGCGATGTCGTCCATCGAGAGGGCGTCGTAGGACGTGTCGGCGAACAGCCTCCGTCCGATGGCGAGGAGTTCGGCGCGACGACCCTCGGAGCGCTCGGTGCCGCGCACCCGGCTGGGGGTCCCCCCTGCTCGAACGGAGTTCGGAGCTTGGGGGCGGGCGGTGTCACGCGGTGGGATGTTCAATTCGACCCTGGCCTCCAACTGGCGGTCGGACAACCGCAGTATGGCAGGCCGTCATGGCCCGGAGGCGGGTCGCCTCGAAGGCCCCGGTCGCCCGGGGCCCTCGTGCACGCGCGGAGTTCCGCTCAGCTCACGCCCACGGCGGCGAGCGCCTTGCGCTGTTGGCCCGTGAGGTGGGCCGGGAAGTACAGGTAGCAGATGCCGCCGGAGCCGGAGGCGACCTTGCCGGAGGCGTTGTAGCGCTTGGTCCTGAGCCAGATGTTCTCGAACTCCCGGCGCCGGTACACACGCCGTACCGCCGCGTCGTTCGGCGAGGCCGGGTCGTTGGCGATCACGTCGCCGTCCGCGGTGAAGCCGATGACGGTCATGAGGTGGCCGTTGGTGCCGTAACCGGCGCCTGTCAGCTCGGTGTTGAGGAAGGACTGGGACGTTATGGCCGGGATCCCGGCCGCGATCAGCGTCTCCAGGTCGGTGAGCGAGCCGAGCCGGGTCACCACTGCCTGGAGGTCCTTGAAGGTGGCCGCGTAGGCGGCGTTGAACGGCCAGTTGCCGCAGCCTTCGTACTGGTGGTCGTACGTGTACCGGGCCGCGTTGCAGACCTGCGGGTCGGCGTAGGACGGGTCGACCCAGGACAGTTGCTCGGGGGTGAGCCGTCCGCCCCAGTACTCGATGATCATCTGGGAGGAGGTGGGGCTGCACCAGGCCTCGCCGCCGTTGTCGTACTCGGGGTACTGGCCGGAGTGGATCGACTGCGAGTAGCGCGGAACGGTCAACTCCTTGGCCACGCCGGGTGCGGAGGCCGGGACGGTGAAGCGGTCGGGGACGTCGGAGCCCATGGCGCCGATCCGCCAGACGGTGGGCGTGAGCCGGGTGCCGGGCCTGCGGTGGAGGGTGAGCCGCAGCCGGTAGGAGGTGAGACGCAGCCCGGAGGCCGGATCGTCCAGGGAGAAGGTGTCCGTCCAGATGGTGCTGCGGCCGTCGCTCTGGCCGTCGACGGAGGTCCGTTTGACGTCCTGGTCGCCGGCCGCCCAGCGGCCCATCACGTACCAGGGGGTGTCCGTGCCGTCGGAGTACGTGCCGCGCAGTTCGACCTGGAGCCAGGTGCCGGCCGGGGTGTGCGCGTTCCAGGAGGCGACCGCCTCCGTCGCCGGGACGGACAGCCGGTGCGCCGGGCTGGTCCAGGTGGCGTACTCCCAGGTCCTGGTCGTGCCGGTGTGCGGGTCGGTGTAGTCGGTGGTGCCCGCGGGCTGCGCGATCTCGAGGCCGGGCCGGGTGCCCGCGACGGCGCGGGTACCGCGGGCCGTTCCCGCGCGCCAGTCGGTGTAGGTGGTCCAGGCGCGGTAGTCGACCGGGCGGGCCGGGGCGGCTCCGGCGCCCTTGGCGGGGGCGGCGGGGGCGGCCGTGGCCGCAGCGGCCAACGGGGCCGCGCCACCCGCCATCGCCGCCGCGGCGACCGCGACGGCCAGGACTGATCTGCGGGACGGCTGTTCGGCTCTGCTCATGGGTGGATGACCCCCAGGTGTCCGAAGTCGGGGCGGGTCCGTGGCTGCGCCCACTATGGCCGTGACACCCGCCTCCTGCCAGCACTTCGACATACGCCACGCCCACCAATATTGGTCTCCACCACTGGCATGACCTGCGCCGAGTCCCCGCGTCGCCGGTCAGGCGGCCCGCCCGCGCGGCCCCCCGCGACCACCGGCGGCGCGGGGAGCGGTCACTAGAATGACCGGGAAGAACACACCGTCCCGTCCCCTCCACGCACTCCGGGAATCGCCATCCGCGCCCTCGCCGCCTTCCTTCGTGACGCGCCGCCGTCCTGCGGGACCGTGCGGCTGGTCGGCGTCGACGGGCACGCGGGATCCGGGAAGTCCACGTTCGCCGGGAAGTTGGCCGTGGCGCTGGGGGGCGCGCCTGTGCTGCACCTGGACGACGTCGCCAGCCATGAGGAACTGTTCGCGTGGGAAGGCCGGCTGCTGAGCGAGGTCGTCGAGCCCCTCGGGCGGGGAGCGGCGGCACGCTACGCCCCCTACGACTGGCGGGCGCGGCGGTTCGGGGCCGCGCGGACGCTGCCGCGGGCGCCCGTGGTCCTTGTGGAGGGCGTGGGCGCCGGACGGCGGGCGCTGCGTCCGTATCTGGCGCGCCTGCTGTGGATGGATCTGCCACGCGAGGAGGCCTGGGGGCGGGGCCGGTCGCGCGACGGCGAGGAACAGCAGGAGTTCTGGGCCGGGTGGGTCGAGGCCGAGCGGCGGCATTTCGCCGAGGACCCCTCGCGGCCCTTCGCCGATCTTCTGGTACGGCAGTTGCCAGAGGGATACGCGGTGCTGCCGGGGCCTGCCGGGGCTGTTGGACCGGACCAGTTCGTCACCCACGGTGACGGGTCATCGGCAATGTGCTGAACTTGTGAAGACCCTTGCCAAGCAACTTTCCCGAGTCCCCCAACTCCGCTTGACCCGGGGGCCGTACAGGTCTTACGTTCTGAATGAGCGGTCATCGCGTACCGCCCGCAGTCACGAAGCCCCCGGTTGTTCCCCCGTGATCGGGGGCTTCGTTCTGCCCTCTTCGCGTTTTCCGGACGCTGCGCGACGTCATTCGCTCACCCTCGGTCACCACATCGGGTGCGTCCCGTACTCCGCCGCCTCACCGAACAGCCTGTGCGGCACCCTTCGGCGGGCGGCGGCCCCGCAGGTACGATGCCCTCGGTGCGACCTTTGAACGACTGCTTCGCGCACCTGCAACTCCGGTCCGCGGCAGAGCGGTTCGACCACAGGAAGCCGTCAGGTGGATGCCTGGCGGCGAACCTTCGGGGGCACGGTTTGTGGGGGACGTGATGGACTTCGGCACGCAGGGCCCGAAGGCCCCGGCCGACCTCGCGTGGCTGCGAGGCGTGGACGCCTACACGATGGGCGCCTATCCGCAGGCGGAGGAGGAGTTCCGGGCCGCGGTGCGGCTCGACCCGGGGATGGCCGACGGCTGGCTCGGTCTGCACGCGCTGCGCGTCGACACGACGACCGCGCTGCTCAGGATGTTCCGGCACCGCGACCGCTTCGGCGAACAGCGCGCCCGGCACCGCCGCACCCTCAACTCCTGGTACTGGCTGGGCTGGTGGGTGCAGCCCGTACTGGAGAGCCCGCGCGACCTGCTGCTCGCGCACGTCTCGCACTGGCTGGACGGCCGCCATGTCCCCGAGCTGGACCGCGCGCTGGCCGGGCTGCCGCCGGTGGACGCCGACCCCCAGGTCCGCTTTCTGCACGCCTGCCGCGCCTACCTCGTCAAGGACTGGGAACAGCTCGTCCGGCACACCGACCCGCTGCTCGACGATCCGCTGCTCGGCATCGAGGCCGGACTGTTCGGCGGCATGGCCCGGGTGCGCCTGGAGATGTACGGGCAGGCCGAGCCGCTGCTGTCGGCCGCGCTGATGCGCTGCCGCAGCGAGCAGCCGCAGCGCAAGGAACTCAGGTACTGGCTGGCGCGGGCGCACGAGGGCACCGGCCGCAGCGCGGCGGCGCTGCCCCTGTACCGGGCGGTGCACCGGGTCGATCCGGCCTTCATGGACACCTCGGCGCGGCTCACGGCGATCGCCGAGGGCGACGGGTACGAGGACACGGCCGGCCTCGCCGCAATCACCCTCACCGGCCTCGGGCAGGACCTCATGGACGGCCCGGATCTGCTGGACCCGCTGTTCGGCGCCGAGGGCCGGGACCTGAAGCTGTCCGGGACCGACCTGTCGGTGACCGGTCCACTGCCGTCGGTGACCGATCCGGCGGTGCGCCGGCGCACCCCGGCCGCCGACGCGCCGCTGCCCACCGGGCCCACCGACCCGGCGCTACTGGAGGAAGCGCTCTCCGAACTCGAGCGCATGGTGGGGCTCGAACCGGTGAAGCGGCAGGTCAAGGCCCTGTCGGCGCAGTTGAACATGGCGCGGCTGCGGGCCGGGCAGGGGCTGCCGGTGCAGCCGCCCAAACGCCACTTCGTCTTCTCCGGCCCCTCGGGCACCGGCAAGACCACCGTCGCCCGCATCCTCGGCCGTGTCTTCTACGCGCTCGGCCTGCTCGGCGGCGACCATCTGGTGGAGGCGCAGCGGGCCGACCTGGTCGGCGAATATCTGGGGCAGACCGCCGTCAAGGCCAACGAGCTCATCGACTCCGCGATCGGCGGTGTGCTCTTCGTCGACGAGGCCTACTCCCTGTCGAACTCGGGTTACGGCAAGGGCGACGCGTACGGCGACGAAGCCCTCCAGGTGCTGCTCAAGCGGGCCGAGGACAACCGCGACCACCTGGTGGTGATCCTCGCCGGCTACCCCGAGGGCATGGACCGCCTGCTCGCCGCGAACCCCGGGCTGTCGTCGCGCTTCACCACCCGGGTGGACTTCCCGTCGTACCGGCCGACGGAACTCACCGAGATCGGCAAGGTGCTCGCCACGGAGAACGGTGACCTGTGGGACGACGAGGCCCGGGACGAGCTGCACTCGATCGCCGGGCACGTGGTCGACCAGGGCTGGATCGACGAACTCGGCAACGGCCGGTTCCTGCGGACCCTCTACGAGAAGAGCTGCGCCTACCGGGACCTGAGGTTGTCGACGTACCCGGGAACGCCGACCCGGGACGACTTGTCGACCCTGCGGCTGCCGGACCTGATGCAGGCGTACGGGGAGGTGCTGTCGGGACGGGGGCCCCAGGATCCGTCGGGTGTGTGAGCACGGCCCTCGCCACCGAGGGCGGTCAGTCGTCGAGGATCGCGCCGCGTTCGCCCATGAAGCGCAGCCACTCCCGGTGCCAGCCCGTGGTGCCCCGCAGGTCCACGCCGTGCCAGTCCGGTTCGGAGCGGCGGCCGACCAGCCGCTCGCCCAGGGGCTCCCCCGAACCGCTGTCGAACAGCCGTACCCAGCCGTCCGCGCCGGCCGTCGCCACCACCCCGGACTTGGCGTGCAGCGCCACGGAGAGCACGGCGTGTCCCCCGCCCACCGACCAGTTGCGCTCCCGGTGCCTCAGGTCCCAGGAGCTGAGCGTGCCGTCCCGGCAGCCGCAGTAGAGCACCCCGGTGCCCGCGTCGTACACCAGGCCGAGCACCGTGTCCCCCAGTACGGCGAGGTCGGCGGCATGGCTGCCGTCGTCCTGGACGAAGAGCCGGATCCTGCGGTCGTCGCTGCCGCTGGCCACCAGGCCCGTGCCCGGCAGCGCGCACAGGCAGTACACCCCGGCGTCCGGGTGCGCGACCCACTGCCTGACGGGCCGGCCGGTGACGGCGTCCAGGGCGGCCACGGTTCCGGCGGAGGAACCGGCGAACATCAGGCCGGCGTCCGGGTCCAGGGCGAGGGAGCGCACGTAGCCGGAGGAGACCCGCGTCTGCCACACCTCGTCGCCGTCGAGGGTCCACAGCCGTACGGAACCGTCGGTGCCGCCCGAGGCGAGCCGGGTGTCCCCGACCGCGACGGCGGAGGTGGTGGGGGCGCCGTGGTGGGCGATCTCCAGGAAGGCCTGCCCGTTCTCCCGGTCCGCCAGATACACGCCGCCGTCGAGGGCGGCCGCCACCACATAGCGGCCGTGGGACATCAGGGCCATGTTGCGGAAGACCCCCGGGCAGCGCATGCTCTCCAGGGTGTCCAGGCGGGCCCGGTCCAGCACCTGCACCAGGCCCTCGGCGGTGCCGGCCACGACCTCGCCGTCGTCGGGCAGCATGCCCACCGCGGAGACCACCTGGGTCTCGTGCAGCATCGCTCCGTGCAGCCAGGCGCCCCGCAGGTCGGCTCCGGTCACCACGGCACCCTGGAGCAGCACCGAGCGCAGATCGCAGTCGCGCAGATCGGCGCCGGCCAGCCGGGCGCCCTGGAGGTCGGCACCGCGCAGATCGAGTCCGCGCAGCGAGCGGCCGGCCAGGGAGACGCCCATGCGGTTGGCCAGGGAGAGGCAGTTGGCGGGCAGCCGGCCGCCGACCAGGGAGCCCACCGGTCCGGCGGCGGGCTCGCGGACGGCCGGCGCCGACCCGCCCGGCGGCAGCCAGTCCAGCGGCGACAGTCCGGCGGAGGCCAGTTGCTCGGCCAGGTAGCCGACCGGTTCGGGCAGCAGCAGCCGTTCGTCCAGCGGGGCCCGGTCCCCGGCCCGCAGCGCCGTGCACAGGCTGCGCGCGGTGAGGAACTCGCGCATCGTCTTGAGCCGGAAGCGCACGGTGCCGTCGGCGGCCACCCGCAGGAAGGCCTCCCAGCGGGGGTCGGTGCTCAGCGGTCCGGCCGTCCCGGCGGAGGCGGGTTCGGGCACGCCGAGGATGCCGCGGGCCTCGGCCAGCGGCAGGGCGTGGGTGGCCCGGCTGCGCATCCGGCCCGCGAGCGCCGCGAGCCGGTCGGTGTCGGCGCGGACCGCCGCGCCGTCGACGGCGACGCGTTCGGCGCCGCCGAGCAGGACGGTGACGTACTCCTCGAACAGCTCCGAGGCGGTCGTGGGGGCCTCGCGGCCGGGCACGGCCAGTACCACGGACATCAGGTCGAGCAGACCGGGCAGCCGGGCCAGGTCGGTCAGGGCGCTGCTGGCGTCGATCAGCCGCCGCACCGGTTCCGACCGGGTGCCGAGCCGGCGCACCAGGGCCTGGACGCGCTGCTCGTAGCCGAGGTCGGCGAGCCGGATCACCTCGAAGGTGGACCCGTCCGACAGCCGGAGTCCGGGGACGCCGGCGGTGTCCTCGGGCGCGCTCCCGGACATCGGCGCGCCCGGCGCATCACCGGGGCGCAGGGCGGAGCGGTCCTGTTCGAAGTAGCCGGGCCTGCTCGCCAGCAGGATCTTGCTCCGGGGGCCCACCAGATCGGCGAGTTCGGCCAGCGTGCGCCGGGCACGCTCGGGAGTGACCTGCCAGCGCAGTTCGTCGAGCCCGTCGAGGATGACGACCAGCCGGCCGGTGTCGTTGGCGTACCGGAAGGACTGTGTGCCGCCGAGGAGCTCGGCGCCCTTGCCGCGCATCTGCGCGATCAGGAAGTCCTCCAGCGAGCCGGTGGCCGGCATCTCCGACAGCAGGGCGAGCACGGGGACACGTCCGCGGTCGGGGTCGTCCAGGCAGCGGCGGGCCAGGGCGTAGGCGAGGTGCCGGCAGTACCAGGACTTGCCGCTGCCGGGTTCGCCGAGCAGGGTCAGCTGGCTGTGCGAGCGCTCGCGCAGCCAGGAGTCGACGTAGTCGTCGAGCCAGTAGGCGTCGCCGCGCACCGGGGCCACCGCGTCGGACAGCGGGCGCCGGCACTGGAGATCCACATAGGCGCCGCGCTGGGTTCCGTTCTCGTACTCGTCGAGGATCCAGCGCAGATACGGTTCGACGCCGAGTACGCGCTCCAGCAGGGACTGGCGTGTGTGCAGTTCGAGCCGGCCGTCGGTGGCGGCGAGGCGGCGGGCGGTGTTGGAGATCCTGGTCTCGGTGACGGCCATGCCCCGGCCGTGTCCGCCGACGCGTTCGGCGAGCCGGCGCACATCGCCGCCCGACAGCTCGCCCTCCACGATGTGCGCGGTGAGCGGCCCGGGTTCGGTGGGGTGGCCGAAGACCGACTCCACGGCGCGGTCGCTCAGCCGGACCGAGTGCTGTGCGCTCCAGCCGAGGACGCCGAGCTGCTCCTCGCACTCCCTTATGGCCGGTGACTCTCCGCGCAGCGCCTCGGTGCCCTGCCGTTCGGCGGTGCCTCGGACCAGGTCGAGCAGGTCCCGGGTGTAGGCGGCGGTGGGGGCGCCGCCGGTGGTGACGACCTTGATCTGGCGCCGCCCGTAGGCGGCGCGCACGCCCTCGTCGGCCTCGGGCAGCACCACGACGGCGCCACGCCAGTAGGCGCCGAGCGAGTGCAGGGCGGGTGCCAGGAGTTCTTCGAGGACCGCGTCGTACGGGGCGAAGCCGACGAGGACCAGGGTGTGCGAGGCGGGCAGGTCGGCCAGGCGGGCGGTGAGCAGGGGGCGCAGAAAGCGGGCGGCCCGCCGCTCCCGTTCGCCGAGCAGGGCGTCCTGCGGGGCGTCCAGACAGCCGAAGAGATGGACGATCTGGGGCTGTGCGGTGTCCCAGAAGGCGATCGCCGTCTCGGTCTTGACGACGTGGAAGGGGCGCCGGAAGCGGCGGTAGGCGTGTTCGGCCGTCGGATACAGCGAGGTGACCAGGAGGCAGGCCGGTGGGCGGGCCGCGAGCCATTCATGGAGCGCTTCGGAGGGCGAAGGGGGCCGTGCGGGCGTCTCGCCGGGCACCGCCGGGCGTCCTGCGGTGCGCAGCAGGGTGATCAGGGCGGCGCGGCCGAAGCGGGCCAGGTACTCCTCGGTGAGCCGGCCCAGCGGAAGGGGCGAGGACTCGTCGGCGCGGCCGAGTTCGGCGAGCAGCGCCGTGCGGACCGTGTCATCCGTCTCGCGGTCGAACTCGGGGCCCAGGACCACGGCCAGGGAGCCGGTCTCCCAGGCCCGGGCCAGTTCGACGACGAGGTGCGGGTCGAACTCCGGCTGGGTGTCAGGCATGGGCGGCGCTCAGTCCGTCCAGCCAGCGGGCCAGGGCCCGGGTGACGCCGTCGTCCGTCACGTCGAGCGGCAGGGTGCGCAGCCCGCGGGTGAGCGCGACCCGCTGCTGCAGGGGCGAAACGTCGGCGGTCAGCACCCAGCCGACGGGTTTGTGCTCACCGAGCCCGGCGGTCGCCAGGTCCCAGAGCATGTTGAACTCCGGGTCGGACGGCCCGGCGCCGAGCACCAGCAGTTCATGAGTCTCCAGCAGGCCGCGCACGTACTCGGCGAGCCTGGGTTTGACCGCGCCGTACACCGCGAAGTCCCGGCGGGTGACGGTCAGCGTCTCCGGGTTGAGCACATCGCCGCACATCTTGACCAGCCGGGGGCGGGCGGGGGCGGTGTAGGCGAGGTCGGAGTCCCGTACGACGACGTCGACCGGACCGGCGACATCCTGCAGGGCCTCCTCGAGCAGCACGTCGTAGTTGGTGGTGAGGATCTCCTTGAGGCCGGTGGCGGCCAGTGCCCGGTGCGCCTCGGTACAGGCGAGGGAGCGGCGCAGTTCGCGGCGCAGATGGGAGATGAGGCTGTTGCGGCCGTACTCCGCCTCGTACGCCTCGGCCAGCGCGGGCAGGTCGTCGGGCAGCGGGGCGCCGCCGGCCGCCGGGCCCAGGGCCTGCCCGAGCGGGGCGAAGAGCCGGCCCCAGCCGGGGTATCCGGCACCCATGGACAGTCCGGCGCCCACGAGGACGGCCAGGCGGCCCTCCGCGGCCCGTGCGGCGAGGTGTCCGAACACTCCGTCGGCTGCTGTCATCCGCGTCCACCGTCCCCGTTCGTTCGTCGTGCGTCGGTCGTACGTCCGTCGATCACTCGGTGTCCGTCCGCCCGGCGGGGCCGCGCAGCTCCGCGACGGCGGAGCGGAAGCGGGAGACGGAGGCGTTGCCCCGGCCGTGGCCGTAGTCGTGCCGGACCCCGACCTCCAGTTGCCGGGTGACCCAAGCGTCCCACACCGCACGCACCCGCGGGTCCTCGATCGCATCGAGGGCCGCCCGGATCCGGCGGGTCAACCGGCCTGTGGCCAGGGCGACATGGGAGCGCACGGCGTAGTGCTCCAGCATCCGGTCCACCCGGACGAGTGCCTCGGCGCCGAGCGGGCCGCGGCCCCACACCCGACGGGCGAGCCACTGCCGGTCGGCGGGGTCGGCGCGCCCCCACAGCAGTCCCGAGACCGCGGTCACCCTGCCGTCGCCGAGGTCGGAGTGGCGCCGTCCGCCGTCGCGGCTCTCCCTGGCGGTGGTGTTGCGCAGGTCGTTGCGCAACTGGCCGGCCTCGGCGCACCAGGGGTAGGCGGTGGTGACGAAGGCCGCCGCGCGCGGGTCGCCGCCGGCGGTCAGGACGTCGGCCCAGGCGCGCCCGACGAAGGCGGTGCGCCGCCGGGCCGCCTCGGTGTACCGCTCCCAGGAGAACGCGTCGGTGGTCAGCGCGTGCCGCTGCGACTGGCCGTCGGCCATCCCGGTCACGCACTCCTCCCACAGCGCGCCGGGCAGCCCGGCGAGCGGTCCCGAGCGCGGCACGCCCCGCCGGGCGGCCTCCAGGGAGCGGGTCAACTCGCCACGTCCGTGGGCCGCGTAGGCCGTGGCGGTGCCGTAGCGCACGCGTTTGCGGTCGAGCAGGTCGTCGAGGCAGTAGAAAACCGCGAACAGCAGCTCCGGCACCAGACAGCGGTGGACCAGCCGGTTGGGGCGGCCGAGGGTCAGCCAGGGCAGTACGGCGCGGTACTTGCGGCCGGGCATCGCCTCGACGTAGTGCACGGCGGCCGGGCCCAGCCAGTGCGCGGCGGCGGTGCGCAGCGGGGTGCTCCACAGGTCCTGGACGAAGACCGCGGTGAACTCGGTCTCCACCGCGCCGTACCAGGTGGTGACCGGCCAGGGCGCCCCGTCGGGCCCGGTGGGGGCCAGGTCCGGGGCCGGGGGGACGTTCACTGGGCCGGCCGGCGGGGCGGCGCGGCGGGGCGCTCGCCGCTGGTCCGGCCGGCGGCCGGGCCCACCGTGTCCAGCCAGTGTTCCCAGGAGTGCACGGCCAGGGCCGTGTCCCGCATGGAGAGGATGCCGCGGCCGAACGGCTCGCTCACCGTCTTGCGGTTGGCCCAGAACACATCGGTGAAGTCCTCGGCCGCGGCGAGCCGGCGGTAGTCGACGTACGTCATCGGGCGGGGTACGGCGCCGGCCGCGCGCACGGTGTCCAGGGTCACGGCGACCTCGTGGCGGGTCTGGCCGGGCAGCCCCACCATGACGAAGCAGATCAGCAGGATGCCCTCGGCCGCGCACCAGGCGCCCAGATCGGCCAGCCGCTCGGCGCCGACGCGCCCGGAGAAGCGGTTCCGGCCGTCCGGGAGCAGCGACTCCACGCCGACGGCCACCCGGGTGCAGCCGGCCGCGGCCATCTCGCCCAGCAGCGGGGGGTCGAGTTCGGCGTGCGAGGTGACGCACTTCCAGGTGACCCCGGTGCGCGGGGTGCCGACGCGGGCGCAGAAGTCGTGGACGTAGTCGCGGTGGGCGGTGAAGTTGGCCCCGAACAGCGAGACGGCGGTGTATCCGTGGCTCTCGCGGGCCGCGCGCAGATAGCCGGCCAGGGTGTCCAGGCCCGTGCGGAAGTACTCGTGGCGGCCCATCACATCGGGGATCGGGCAGTAGCCGCAGTAGCTGTCGCAGCCGCGTGACACGCCGACCGCGAGCTCCCGTTCGGGTTCGCGGCCCGGGTACGACTCGTCCGCGGGCAGCCGCGCGTACCCGGCGACGGGCAGCAGGTCCAGTGCGGGCAGTTCCCAGTCGCCGGCCAGGCGGACGCCGGCCGGGCCGCGGGTCCAGGTGCCCGCCGTCCGGGTCAGGGTGCCGGGCACGGGTCCCGGCTCGACGCCGGCGGCCACCTGGGCGGCGATCTCGGCGAGTGCCGGCTCCCAGTCCTGCTCCAGGACGATCCAGTCGGCGTCGGTGCGCTGGAAGAGCCGGCGCAGGTGGTAGGCGCCCCGCCCGTACAGGGCGATCCGGGTGCCGGGGGACAGCTGGCGCAGCAGCCGGATGGTACGGGCCGTCTCCAGGGTGTTGTCCAGGGTGACGTGCAGGACGACGAGTCCGGTGGCGTGCAGTGCCTCCTCGACGACCGTGTCCCAGGTGACCTCGGGCAGGACGCCGTCGACGACGCGGACCTCGTGTCCGGCGCGATCGCGCAGATGGGCGGCGACCTCGCCGAGCTCCACGAAGTGGTGGTCCAGGTTGAGATAGGCGCTCACACAAGGTGCTGAGACGATCCGGATCAGCATGGCCGGCCTCCTGGCGGGTCGCGCGAGTGTTCCCGGACAGTACGGAAGTACGGGGGTGCGGAGAGCCGCCGCGCCGGCCGGGCCTCGTGCGCCGGGCGCGCCGTGTAGTGAACCATGCCACACCAGCGAGGACGGGGGCAGCGGTGCGCGCGCCTCAACAAGTGCCGCGCACGGGGCAGTTGCGGTGGATCCCGCCATACGGAAACATCGGCCCGGATGAGGCATCTGCGCAATGTCGAGGTCTACGTGGCCGCGGCGCTGGCCGCCGTGTTCGCCGTGCTGTCGGTCATCGGTGACATCGTGCCGGTGGACCTGCGGTGGGCGGCGCTGCTCGCGGCGGTGGCCCTGCTGGTGTACCGGTCGGCGCTGGAGACCCGGGGCCCGTCCGGGGACGAGTTGCTGGGGGACCGGGTCGCGCTCCAGGAGGCCTCGCCGCCGCTCGCCAAGCGGCTGGAAACGGCCCGTACGGTCTGGCTGTTCGCGCCGAGCGCGGTCAACTTCCTGACGCCGCAGGTGTCCCAGGCGCTGCGGCACCATGTGCTGAGCCGGCCGGAGGGGTCGGTGCGGGTGGTGGTGCTGGACCCGGCTGCCACGGACGCCGTCGCGGTCGCCGAACACCAGCTGGACGACAGCCTGGACGCTCCGCTGCAGCGGCTGCGGCCGTCGCTCGACACGGTGCTCCGGCAGCTCCGCACCATGGACTCCTGGCCGCGCACCGGCACCTTCGAGTACCGGGTGCTCCCCTACAGCCCCGGCTTCAGCCTGCTGGCCGTCGACCCGGGCGAGCGGGACGGCTGGCTGGTCCTGGAACTGCACGGCATCCGCAACGAGGCCGTCACCAGCCGAATGCACCTGCGCCTCACCCGCCGCGCCCACGAGACGTGGCACCGCTACTGGCTCCACCAGTACGAACACCTCTGGCACCAGTCCAGGCCCCTGGACCCGGCCCCGGGTACGGGGCCCGGCCCGACCCCGGCGCCCGGCCCGACCCCGGCGCCCGGTCCGGCCCCCGACTGACGAGCTGGTCCGGCCTGTGAGCGAGGCCCGGCGCACCGGTCCGCGCCGTGGCACCACGACGGCGCTGAGCGGCGGCGGCCCCCAGTGGGCGGCGGAGGTCAGCCTGCGGGACGCCCCGGCGCAACCGGCGAGGGGGCTCCTTCGAAGCCGGAAACCCGACCCGGCCGGGGCGACGACGCTCGGTGAAACGGCCACCGGCCCACCCGGTGAAGCGGGTGGGCCGGTGGCCATGGTGGGTCAGGCCGTGAGGGCCTGCCGGGGGCCGGGGCGGGGGGACGTGAGGGTCGGGGTGCGGTGGGCCGGGTCTGTGACTTCACCGACCAGGAGCTCCAGCACGTCCTCCAGGGCGACCAGGCCCAGCACCCGGCCGGTGGTGTCGGCCACCTGGGCCAGATGGGTGGCGGCCCGGCGCATCACCGTCAGGGCGTCGTCGAGCGGCAGATCGGCCCGCAGCGTGGTCATCGGCCGCCAGGCCCGCTGTGGCACCGCCCCGTCGAGGTCCTCCAGGTCGAGCACGTCCTTGACGTGCAGATACCCCAGGAAGGCACCGTTGCCCGCGGCGACCGGGAAGCGCGAGTAGCCCGTCCGGGCGGTGAGCGCGACGATCTCGGCCGACGTGACCGACGGGCCGACCGTGACCAGCGCCTCGGGCCGGAGCAGGACGTCGGTCACCGGCCGTGAGCCCAGCTCCAGCGCGTCCTCCAGACGCTCCTGCTCCTCGGGGTCCAGCAGCCCCGCCTGACGGGAGTCCTCCACCAGCCGGCCCAGCTGCACGCTGGTGAAGGCGGCCTCGACCTCGTCCTTGGGCTCGACGCGGAAGAGCCGCAGGACACCCTTGGCGCAGGCGCCGAGCGCCACCGTGATCGGCCGGCACAGCCGGGCGAAGGCAACCAGACCGGGACCGAGCCACAGTGCGGCCTTCTCCGGCGCGGCCATCGCGAGGTTCTTCGGCACCATCTCGCCGATGACGAGGTGGAAGAAGACCACGGCCGCGAGCGCGATGACGTAGCCGAGCGGGTGGACCATGCCGCTGGGCATGTGGAGCCATGCGAACACCGGCTCCAGCAGCCGGGCCACCGTCGGCTCGGCGACGGCGCCCAGGGTCAGCGAGCAGACGGTGATGCCGAACTGGGCGGCGGCCATCATCTGCGGCAGCCGCTCCAGGCCGTGCAGCACCTGGCGGGCCCGGGCCGTGCCGAGCGGTTCGATCTGGCTGCGGCGGACGGAGACGAGGGCGAACTCGGCACCGACGAAGAAGCCGTTGGCGAGGACCAGCAGCGCGGCGAAAAGCAGGTGGATCACGCTCATCGGGCGGCCTCCGCCACGGCCGGGACCGGGTCCGCCGCGGTGACGGTGCGGACCAGCCGCACCCGCTCCGCGCGGTAGTGCTCGACCTGGCGCACGGCCAGCCGCCAGCCCGGCAGCTCGGCGCTGTCGCCGGGGGCCGGGATGCGGCCGAGCAGGTCGGCGACCAGGCCGGCGACGGTCTCGTACGGGCCCTCGGGCGCGTCCAGGCCGATCCGCCGGAGCAGGTCGACCCGGCAGCCGCCGTCGACGTCCCAGGCGGGGCTCCCGTCCTCGGGCGGGGCCGGCGCGAGTTCCGGCACGTCCGTGGCGTCGTGCTCGTCGCGGACCTCGCCGACGAGTTCCTCGACGATGTCCTCCAGGGTGACGACGCCCGCGGTGCCGCCGTACTCGTCGACGACGACCGCGATCGGCTGCTCGTTGCGCAGCTGGGCGAGCAGCGGCTGCACCGGCAGGGTCTCGGGGACCAGCAGCGCCGGGCGGGCGATACGGCCCACCGGGGTGCGCAGCCACTCGTCGGACGGCACCGCGAGGGCGTCCTTGAGGTGGACCATGCCGACGACCTCGTCGATCTTCTCGTGGTACACGGGGAAGCGGGACAGGCCGGTGGCACGGGTGAGGTTCACCACGTCCTCGGCGGTCGCCGAGGACTGCAGCGCGCTGACCTTCACCCGCGGGGTCATGACGTGCTGTGCGGTCAGGTCGCCCAGGGACAGGGTGCGCACGAAGAGGTCCGCGGTGTCCTGTTCGAGGGCGCCGGCCCGGGCCGAGTGGCGGGCCAGCGAGACCAGCTCGCCGGGGGTGCGGGCGGAGGCCAGCTCCTCCGTGGGTTCGACGCCCAGGGCGCGCACCAGCCGGTTGGCGACCGTGTTGAGCGCCGCGATCACCGGGTGGAACAGGCGGGAGAAGAGATGCTGCGGGCCGGCCACGAAACGCGCCACCTGAAGGGGCCGGGAGACCGCCCAGTTCTTGGGTACGAGCTCGCCGATCACCATCTGGACCGCCGAGGCCAGCAGCATGCCGACGACGACGGCGACCCCGGAGACGGCTCCGCCCGGGACACCGGCCGCCGCGAACGGGCCGCGCAGCAGCCCGGCCAGCGCCGGTTCGGCGAGCATGCCGACGACCAGGGAGGTGATGGTGATGCCGAGCTGGGTGCCGGAGAGCTGGAAGGACAGCTCCTTGAGGGACTCGACGACCCTGAGGGCCCGTCTGTCGCCCTCCTCGGCGGCCTTCTCGGCGTCCGGGCGCTCGACCGTGACCAGGCCGAACTCGGCCGCGACGAAGAAGCCGTTGGCGAGAATGAGCAGAAGCGCCGCTCCGAGGAGCAGCAGGGGGATGGTCATGATGCCGCCGCCTCCGCATATACGCGGAACAGGTCCGCGCTATGTCGGCAGGGGGCGGCGCAGGTACTGCAGGACGATCCGTCCATCGCCGGGGGGAGTCACTCCTCGGGTAGCAGGAGCCCCTGGCACCGGTCGTGGAACCCAGGGGCGGAGGCGCAGCGAAAACGCGTCCGTAACCAGATTAATCAAGACACCGGCAGATGCGGCAGGGCGGACGGCACAGAGTCAGTCCCGAGGTTCGTCCGGGGACCGCTCGGAGCCCGGGACCGAACGGGCTTCGACGAGCGCGCGCAGGGCGCGCGCATCGGCGATGGCCTGCTGTTTCGCTATGCCCGGCTGGATGCCCAGTGCGGCCAGGCTGGTGCCGTCGCTGAGGTTCAGGAAAACCCACGGATCACCCGGGCGCAGGTTGACCTGTACTATCTCGGCCCACTCCAGACGGCGCCGGCCCGCGATGTTGACGACGGTGACACCCGCGTCGTCGGCGACCACCTTCGGGCGGGCGAGCAGGACCAGGACCCCGGCCAGGAGCGCGCCGGTGAAGGCGAAACTCACCCGTTCGCCGGGGCTGAGCTGCTCCAGCAGCAGCCCCACGGTCGTGATCACCACGAATATGGCCGCTCCGGCGGTGAGCAGGACGGCCCGGGTGCGGCCCGGCCGGAAGGTGACGGGAAGTGCGGGCAGGTCGGACATCTCTGTGTGCCTCCTCGTCCCTCAGAGACGGCAGGCGTGGATGGCCGTGGTGAGGATGGCCCGGGCGCCGATCTGGTACAGATCGTCCATGATCCGCTGCGCCTCCTTGGCGGGGACCATGGCACGCACGGCGACCCAGCCCTCGTTGTGCAGCGGGGAGACGGTCGGGGACTCCAGGCCCGGGGTCAGCGCGACGGCCTTCTCCAGCTGCTCGACCCGGCAGTCGTAGTCCATCATCACGTACGTCCGGGCCACCAGGACGCCCTGGAGGCGGCGCAGGAACTGCTGCACCTTGGGCTCCTCGACGTCGGCGCCGGTGCGGCGGACGACGATCGCCTCGGACTTCATGATCGACTCGCCGACGACCTCCAGTCCGGCGTTGCGCAGGGAGGTGCCGGTCTCGACGACGTCGGCGATGGCCTCGGCCACACCGAGTTCGATGGCGGTCTCGACGGCGCCGTCCAGGTGGACGACGGAGGCGTCGATGCCGCTGTCGGCGAGGTGCTTGCTGACGATGCCCTCGTAGGACGTGGCGACCGTCTTGCCGTTCAGGTCCGCGACGCCGCCGACCGTGCCGGGCTTGGCCGCGTAGTGGAAGGTGGAGCGGGCGAAGCCGAGCGGAAGGATCTCCTCGGCGCCCGCGCCGGAGTCGATGAGCAGGTCGCGGCCGGTGATGCCGATGTCCAGGCGGCCGGTGGAGACGTAGATCGCGATGTCGCGGGGGCGGAGGTAGAAGAACTCCACCTCGTTGACCGGGTCGACGATCCGCAGCTCCTTGGACTCCCGCCGTTGCTGGTAGCCGGCCTCATGCAGCATGTCCGCCGCAGGGCCGGAGAGTGAACCCTTGTTGGGGACGGCGATGCGCAGCATGAGGTCGGCTTCCTTCGTTCGTCTTGTACGACAGTGTGTGCGGTTGCTGGTACTCGGAGTGCTCGGAGTGCTCAGAGGTGGGCGTAGACGTCGTCCAGGGAGATGCCGCGGGCGACCATCATCACCTGGACGTGGTACAGCAGCTGCGAGATCTCCTCGGCGGCCGCCTCCTTGCCCTCGTACTCGGCGGCCATCCAGACCTCGGCGGCCTCCTCGACGACCTTCTTGCCGATGGCATGGACACCCTTGCCGACCAGCTCGGCCGTGCGGGAGGTGGCGGGGTCGCCGTTGGCGGCCTTGTGCTGGAGCTCGGTGAAGAGCTCCTCGAACGTCTTCTTGGACATGGTGCTGCCAACCCTACGCGCTCCGGGCGGCTGCTCACCGCCAGGGTTCGGATACCGAGCGGAGCGTGGCGGCGGTCGCGACCGCCGCGGTGACCGCCTCGTGGCCCTTGTCCTCGCTGGATCCCTCCAGGCCGGCCCGGTCCAGGGCCTGCTCCTCGGTGTCGCAGGTGAGCACGCCGAAGCCGACGGGAACGCCGGTCTCGACCGACACCTGGGTCAGGCCGTTGGCGACGCCCTGGCACACATAGTCGAAGTGTGGGGTGCCGCCCCGGATGACGACGCCGAGGGCGACGACCGCGTCGTAGCCGCGCCCGGCCAGGACCTTCGCCACCACCGGAAGCTCGAAGCTGCCCGGCACCCGGAGCAGGGTCGGCTCGTCGATCCCCAGCTCGTGCAGGGCACGCAGGGCCCCGTCCACGAGTCCGTCCATCACCTTCTCGTGCCACTGCGCCGCGACGACGGCGACCCTGAGGTCCCCGACGTTCCGGACGGACAGTTCCGGTGCACCCTTGCCGCTCACGTGTCTCCTCGAGTCTTTTCGCTTACTGGTTGCCGCAGGTGGACACGGCGGTGGTGTCCAGCCAGGGCAGGTCGTGCCCCATCCGGTCCCGCTTGGTGCGCAGGTAGCGGAGGTTGTGCTCGCCGGCCTGGACGGGCATCGGCTCCCGTCCGGTGACCCTCAGGCCGTGGCGGAGCAAAGCGTCGGTCTTGTCGGGGTTGTTGGTCAGCAGGCGCACGCTCCTGACCCCGAGGTCCTGAAGGATCCGCGCGCCGGCGCCGTAGTCACGGGCGTCGGCGGGCAGTCCGAGTTCGAGGTTGGCGTCGAGGGTGTCCCGGCCGCGCTCCTGGAGCTCGTAGGCGCGCAGCTTGGACATCAGGCCGATGCCGCGCCCCTCGTGGCCGCGCAGGTAGACCACCGCTCCCCGGCCCTCCTTCTGGATGCGCTCCAGGGAGGTGTCCAGCTGGGGGCCGCAGTCGCAGCGCTGGGAACCGAAGACGTCTCCGGTGAGGCACTCGGAGTGCACGCGGACCAGGACGTCCTCGCCGTCGCCGATCTCGCCGTGCACCAGGGCCACGTGTTCGACGCCGTCGGCGGTGGAGCGGTAGCCGTACGCGGTGAAGACGCCGTGCGCGGTGGGCAGGCGGACTTCGGCCTCGCGGCGGACCGCGGGCTGGGACGGCCGCTCCCCCTGCTCGGGCGGGGCCGGGAGCTCGGACGGGCGCCGGTGCGCGATCAGGTCCTCGATGGAGATGATCGTCAGGCCGTGCTTGCGCGCGAAGACGATCAGTTCGGGCAGGCGGAGCATCCGGCCGTCCTCACCGGCGATCTCGACGATCGCGCCGGCCGGGCGCAGCCCCGCGAGCCGGGCGAGGTCGACGGCCGCCTCGGTGTGGCCGGGGCGGGCGAGCACCCCGCCGGGACGGGCGCGCAGCGGGAAGACGTGGCCGGGCCGGACGAGGTCGGTGGGCTCCGCGGTGCCGCTCGCCAGCAGCTGGAGGGTGGTGGCGCGGTCGGAGGCGGAGATGCCGGTGGTGACGCCGTGGGCGGCACCGGCGTCGACGGAGACCGTGAAGGCGGTCTTCATCGACTCCGTGTTCTCCTCGACCATCTGCGGCAGCTTCAGCCGGTCCAGCTCCTCGCCCTCCATGGGCGCGCAGATCAGGCCGCGGCACTCGCTCATCATGAAGGCGACGATCTCGGGGGTCGCCTTCTCGGCGGCGATGACGAGGTCGCCCTCGTTCTCGCGGTCCTCGTCGTCGACGACCACGACCGGGCGGCCGGCCGCGATGTCGGCGACGGCCCGCTCGACCGGGTCGAGTGTCAAGTCCTCGGTGTTGTCGGTGCCGTAGAGGACGGTTGCCGCGGTCATGCGGGCGCTCCTTCCAGGACGGGCCGCGCGTCCGTGCGGGTGCGCAGCCACCAGTCGCGCATGCCCCACAGGACCAGTGCGCCGTAGACGATGTAGACGAAGCCGGAGAAGGCGAAGCCGTTGGCGAAGTTGAGCGGTACGCCGACGACGTCGACGAGCAGCCAGGCGAACCAGAACTCGACCATGCCGCGCGCCTGCGCGTACATGGCAACGACGGTGCCGACGAAGATGTAGGCGTCGGGCCAGGGGTCCCAGGACAGCGACGGGTAGGCATGGAACAGTCCGGCGACGGCGACCGTGCCGACCGCGGCGGCGCCGAGCAGCACGGCACGCTCGCGCCAGGTGGCGAACCGGACGGCGATGTGGCCGTCCGCCGCCCGGCCCTTGCCGCGGTTCCACTGCCACCAGCCGAAGACGGCGACCACCATGACGACGATCTGCTTGCCGGCGCTGCCCGAGAGATGGGCGGTGGCGAACGCGGCGAACAGGATCAGGCCGGACAGGAACTGGACGGGCCAGCTCCAGATGGAGCGCCGCCAGCCGAACGCGAGGCCGAGCAGGCCGATGATGTTGCCCGTCATGTCGGACCACTTGATGTGCTGGCCGAGGAGGGTGAACGCCTCGGAGTTGAGCCAGTTCACCGTCCGGCTCCCCGCGCACGGTCGCCGAGCAGCCGCTCGACGTACTTGGCGACGACGTCCACCTCGAGGTTGACCGGGTCGCCGGGCTGCTTCAGGCCGAGGGTGGTCAGCGCCAGGGTGGTGGGGATGAGGCTGACGGTGAAGTGTTCGTCGCCGGCCTCGACGACGGTGAGGCTGATGCCGTCGACGGTGATGGAGCCCTTCTCGACGACGTAACGCGCGAGGTCCGGCGGCAGCGAGATCTTCACGATCTCCCAGTGCTCGGAGGGGGTGCGGTCCAGGATCGTGCCGGTGCCGTCGACGTGCCCCTGCACGATGTGGCCGCCGAGGCGGGCGCCCACGGCGGTGGGGCGTTCGAGGTTGACGCGGGAGCCGGTGGTGAGGACGCCGAGGCTGGAGCGCTTGAGGGTCTCCGCCATGACGTCCGCGGTGAACTCGTCGCCCTCGTGCTCGACGACGGTGAGACAGACCCCGTTCACGGCGATGGAGTCGCCGTGCCGTGCGCCCTCGGTCACGACGGGGCCGCGGAGCCGGAAGCGGGCGGCGTCGCCGAGGTCCTCCACGGCGGTGACTTCGCCCAGCTCTTCGACGATTCCGGTGAACACTTCCCGGGTCCTCCTGCCTCTTCGGGGCACGGACTCCGGGGGCTGCCGACGTCGACAGACTGCACGAACGAGGACCCTCGGAGGGCGACGCCGGACGGGACCCGCCCGTGGAGGGCGAGCCCAGAGACGGCGGCGCACACGGGTGTGCTCGCTCGCCGCGCACTGCCTCCCATCCGGACTTTAACCGTCGGTCCAGGAATTCCACCTGGTCAACCGGCCGCTGGAAGCGACCGGGTCGCGGACTATAACCGCCGGTTCGGACTTTCACCGACCCCGGAGTGCGCTGCTACTGGTACAGAGCCAGTGTGCCACGCCCGATCGGCGCGACTACCGACGAAGCGTGTGGGGTGGCTCACAGAACGTACCGCCCGCCGTGCCGTGCGCGGGCGTGGAGGTCCGGCGGCGGGCAAGGGCCGTCGTCACCGCCGCCGGACCGGTCTGCACGGAAGTCAGACACTAAGAGGACTAGACCATGCAGGTCAACAGGTGCGTGGGACATGCAAGTTCCGCCGCGCCGGGCCGAACATACGGCGCGAGCTGTGAGGTTCGCACGACGCTGGACCGAATTCCGTACTCGCTGGACCGAATTCCGTACTCGCCGGACCGAATTCCGAACGGCGCCGGACCGAATTCCGAACGGCGCCGGACCGATTCCCGTGCGGCGCCGGGCCGGACCCCATGCCGCGCCGAACCGATTCCCGTGCGGCGGGCCGGACTCCTTGCCACGCCGGGCCGGACCGATTCCCGTGCGGCGCCGGGCCGGACCCCTTGCGGTGTCAGCGCTCCGGAGGGGCGAACAAGTCGTCCTGGGCCCGGTCGCGGGCGGTCACGAGCGCGCCGCGCAGCACCGCCCGGCCGCCGAGCGCGCCCGCCCTCACCTCGGTGCGCAGCGGGGACATCCGCGCCACGCGCTCCGCCACGCGCGCGGCGAGCACCTCACCGCCCGCCTGTCCGATCTCGCCCCCGAGGACCACGCACCCGGGATCGAGGACGGCCACCACCGAGGCGACCCCGAGGGCGACGCGGTCGGCCAGGGCATCGAGGAAGCGTGAGGCCACGGCGGAGTCCTCGGCGGCGGATACGGGCGCCCCCGCGGTTGCCCGTACCGCCGCCCGCACCAGTTCCGCGGCGACCGGCTCCGAACCCACGCCCTCCGGCCCGGCTCCCTCCGACCCGCTCCCCTCCGACCCGGCCCCCTCGGCCAACAGTCCGTGCCGCGCCGCCAGTTCCCTCACCGCCGTCGCGCCGGCCAGTGAGTGGAAGCCGTCCGCGCAGTCCGTCGCCGAAGGGAGGCCGTCGGTGCCCGGGACGGGCAGGAAGCCGATCTCGCCGGTGCCTCCGGAGGCACCGCGGCGCAGGGTTCCGTCCAGGACGACGGCCGCGCCCGTGCCGTGGCCGAGCCACAGCAGGACGAACGTGTCCCGGCCCCGGGCGGCCCCGTCGCGCTGCTCGGCCAGCGCCGCGAGGTTGGTCTCGTTCTCGACGGTGACCCGGGCCCGCGGCAGCCGCTCCTGCAACGCCGCCACCAGCCTGCGATGCCATTCGGGCAGTCCCGTGGAGTCGCGGAGCTCGCCGGTGACCGGGTCGATCAGCCCCGGCGCGCCGATGCCGACCGTGTGCAGCCGCTCCGCTCCCGCCTCCTTGACCACCCGCTCCACCAGACCGACCGCCTGCTCCAGCGCCGGCCCGGTGCCTGTGTCCCCGCCGATCGGCACGGACTCCGCGGCCAGTTCCCGGCCCAGCAGATCGGCGACGATCACGGACACGCTCTCGGTGCGGACGTCGAGGGCGGCCAGGTGGGCGCGGTCGGCGACGATGCCGTACAGCCGGGCGTTCGGCCCGCGCCGCTGCTCGCCGGACTCACCGACCACGGTGATCAGGCCGGAGACCGTCAGCCGTTCGACGAGGTCGGCGACGGTGGGCCGGGACAGACCGGTGAGCTGCTTCAACTTCCCTGCCGTCAGCGGTCCTTGCTGCTGAAGCAGCCGCAGGGCGAGCCGGTCGTTGATGGCCCGGGCGGTGCTCGGGGATGCGGGCATGCCGGGAATCCTCCCAGATCTGCGGGCTGCTGCCGTCCTTGATGTGCGCTATCTATCAGGCAGGTTCCCTGATAGTTTACGTCGGCGCGACGGCGCGAGGGGCAACGGCGGTCAGCCCGGGAGGGGCCGGACAATGAGTGCAGTGGTCTACGCACAGCGCGAGGTGCGGCGCGCCCGGTACGCCGTGGCGGCCGTCTTCGCCGTACACGGCGCCGTCACCGGCTCGTTCGCGACCCGCGTGCCGTGGATCCAGGACCACGCCGGGGTCAGCCCCGGGCAGCTGGGGCTCGCGCTGGCCTTCCCGGCCCTCGGCGCGTCCCTCGCGATGCCGCTCGCGGGCGGCATCAGCCACCGCTTCGGCGCCCGCAACGCGCTGCGTGGCCTGATCGCCCCGTGGACGCTCGCCCTCGTCCTGCCCTCCCTCGCGCCGAACCTCCTGACCCTCTGCCTCAGCCTGTTCGTCTACGGCGCCACGGCGGGCATGGCGGACGTCGCGATGAACGCCCTCGGGGTGGAGGTCGAGAACCGCCTCGACCGTTCGATCATGTCCGGCCTGCACGGCATGTGGAGCGCGGGAGCCCTGGTCGGCTCGGCGGCCGGCACGGTCGCCGCGCACCTCGGCTCGGACGCGCGGCTGCACCATCTGCTGGCCGCCGCCGTGCTGACCGTGCTGGGCGTGGCCGCCTGCACCTGGGTGCTGGACCTCCAGCCCGCCCAGGACGAGGAGCCGCCGCCGCGGTTCGCGCTGCCGCCGAAGTCGGCGCTGCTGATCGGCGCGATCGGGTTCTGCGCGGTGTTCGCGGAGGGCGCGAGCCTGGACTGGTCGGCGGTCTACCTGCGGCACCAACTGGAGACCTCGGCCGGCCTCGCGGCGGCCTGCACCACCGGCTTCACCCTCACCATGGCGATCGCGCGGATCGCGGGTGACCGGGTGGTGGACCGGTTCGGCGCCGTGCGCACGGTGCGGACGAGCGGCGTGCTGGCGGTCGTGGGCGGCCTGCTCGTCGTCGCCGGGGGCCATCCGGCGGTGGCGATGACCGGGTTCGCGCTGATGGGCCTCGGTATCGCGGTCGTCGTACCGCTGTGCTTCGCCGCGGCCGGCCGCAGCGGCCCGAACCCCAGTCAGGCCATCGCCGGTGTCGCGACCATCACATACACCTCCGGGCTGGTCGCCCCGAGCGCGATCGGCGGGCTGGCCCAGGCGACCAGCCTGGTGGTGTCCTTCGGCCTGGTGACCCTGCTGGCATGCGGTCTGGTCGCCTTCGCGGGGGTGCTCAGGGCGGGTGACCGGGACCGGACGAAGGTCGGTCCCGCGAGCACCGCGGTTCCCGACCCGCGGCCCTGAGCGACGCCTGAGCGGCTCCTGAGCGGCGTCTGAACGGCCCCTGAGCAGGGGCGGGTGGGTACGGGACCTCCGGGCACCCCCGACAATGGTGCGGACAGGCTCCACGTACAGAGAAAGCGAAATCCCACCATGAACCTCGGCGTGCGCTGGAAGCTGCACGGTGACGGGCGTACGCCCGCACCCGGAGCAGTGGTCCGGCCCGACGAACGGCTCTCGTGGCCCCGCACGGCAGGACTCGGCGCCCAGCACGTCGTGGCCATGTTCGGCGCCTCCTTCGTCGCCCCCGTGCTCATGGGTCTCGACCCCAACCTCGCGATCATGATGTCGGGCGTCGCGACCGTGATCTTCCTGCTCGCCACCCGCGGCCGGGTGCCCAGCTACCTGGGCTGCTCGCTCTCCTTCGTGGGCGTCGCCGCGGTCATCCGGGCGCAGGGCGGCACCAGCGCCACCGTGACCGGCGCGGTCTTCGTCGTCGGGGTCGCGCTGTTCCTGGTCGGCCTCGCCGTGCAGCGCTTCGGGGCGCGGATCATCCACGCCGCGATGCCGCCCATCGTCACCGGCGCGGTCGTCATGCTGATCGGCTTCAACCTCGCTCCGGTGACCGCCTCCACCTACTGGCCGCAGGACCAGTGGACGGCCCTGCTCGTGATGCTGTTCACCGGGCTGGCCGTCGTGTGCCTCCGCGGCTTCTGGTCCCGGATCGCGATCTTCCTCGGCCTGCTCTTCGGCTACGCCGCCTCCTGGGTCTTCGACCACGTCTTCGGCAGGATCCACTCGGTCGACGCGAGCGGCAAGCTCACCGACCACTGGCGCCTGGACCTCTCGGGCGTGGGCAAGGCCGACTGGATCGGGCTGCCGTCCTTCCACGGGCCCAGCTTCCAGTGGTCGGCGATCCTGGTGGCGCTGCCCGTCGTCATCGCGCTGGTCGCGGAGAACGCGGGGCACGTGAAGGCGGTCGGCGAGATGACCGGCGACCCGCTGGACGACAAGCTCGGCACCGCGATCTCGGCCGACGGTGTGGCCTCCATGCTGTCGACCGCGGTGGGCGGCCCGCCGAACACCACCTACTCCGAGAACATCGGCGTGATGGCCGCGACCCGCGTCTACTCGACGGCCGCGTACTGGGCCGCCGCGGGCTTCGCGCTGCTGTTCGGCCTCTGCCCCAAGTTCGGCGCGATCGTGGCCGCGATCCCGGGCGGTGTCCTCGGCGGCATCACCGTCATCCTGTACGGCATGATCGGCCTGCTCGGCGCGCAGATCTGGATCAACGCCAAGGTCGACCTGCGCAACCCGCTGAACCTGGTGCCGGCCGCGGCGGGCATCATCATCGGCGTCGGCAACGTCAGCCTGAAGTTCAGCGACACCTTCTCCCTCAGCGGCATCGCGCTCGGCACCCTGGTCGTCATCACCGGCTACCACGCGCTGCGCGCGTTCGCGCCCGCCCACCTCAAGAAGCAGGAGCCGCTGCTGGACGAGGGCACGTCGTCGTACGGCGGGGAGGCTCAGGGCACCGGGCCCGCCTCGTAGGTCCCCCTCCGCCCGACCTGTCTCACAGGCCCCCTCCGCCCCGTTCGCCGACGGGCGCGTTCCCCCGTTCCGGGGAAGCGCCGGGCCCGTCGGCGAACGGGGCGTCCCGGGCCTGGGACGCTGCCCTCATGGGGCAATCGGCACAACTCACCCATGGCCCGGACACAGTGGACGCGCTGGTCGCCAGGATGCGCCACCTGGCCGCCGGGCTGCCCGAGCGCGACGGGGTCGCGGTCTTCCAGCGTGTGTACCTCGCCGCCGCCGAGGCGGCCGGCCGATGGCCCGCGACCACGCTGGACGCACCGTTCGCCGGGCGGTACCTCGCCGCCGTGGACGCGGCCGCCGAAGGACGGCGGCCGCCCGCCTGCTGGCGGCCCCTGTTCCAGTTCCGGCGGCACCCCGGGGTGCGGCCGGCGCAGTTCGCGCTGGCGGGCGTCCACGCGCACATCGGCCACGACCTGGCCCTCGCCGTGGTGGACGCCTGCCGGGCCGCGCGGTGCGAACCGGCCGAGCTGGAGGGCGAGTTCGACCGCTTGGGCGACTTCCTCCTGTCGCTGGAGGAGCGGGTCCGCGAGGACCTGGTGCCCGGTCCCGAACTGCTCCACATCACCGATCCGCTCACCCACCTGCTCGGCTCGTGGGACCTGGAGCGGGCCCGGGAGGCGAGCTGGTCGGCCGCGCGGGCGCTGTGGGCACTGCGCCGACTGCCCGACATGGCCGAGGAGTTCGGCCGGCGGCTGGACGCCGCGATCGGCTTCGACTGCCGCATGATGCTCACGCCACTGCCGGGCTGATCCGGACATCCGCCCCGCACCTTCCCGGAACTCCCCCGTGATCACTGTACGTTGACCGCGGAACACGGACGATCACGAAGGAGCGCACCGTCATGGCGACCCGTCTGGGAATCGGTCTTCCGCAGAACCGGCAGTACGACCTCGGCAGGGACGTGCCCGACGTGGCACGCGCCGTGGAGCGCATCGGCTACGACAGCGTCTGGGTGTACGAGCGGGCCCTGTTCCCGGAGCCCGCCACACAGGGCCTGTACGGCATCGAGGGCGTGCCCTGGCCCGACTCGTACCGGCACGTGGCCGACCCGCTGGTCACGCTCACCCTGGCCGCGGCGGCCACCGAGCGGGTCCAGCTGGGCAGCAGCGTGCTGGTCGCGCCGCTGCACGTGCCGTTCCAGCTCGCCAGGTCCCTCGCCTCCCTGGACGCGGCCAGCGGCGGCCGGGTGCTCGCCGGCTTCGGCACGGGCTGGTCCCTGGACGAGTACGCGGCGGCGGGAATCCGGCCGATCAAGGAGCGCGGCCGGGTGCTGGACGAGGTGATCGACGTCTGCCGGGCCGTGTGGGGGCCCGACCCTGTGCGCTACGACGGCCGTGTCACGAAGATCGAGTCGGCCGTGGTGGGCCCCAAGCCGGCCCGGCCGATCCCGATCCTGCTGGCCGCGAGCACCCGCAAGGCCCGGGAGCGGCTCGTCGAGCACGCCGACGGCTGGCTCCCGGTGGCCATGGGCGCCGAGCAGGTCGCGAGCCAGTGGGACGCGGTGCGGGACCTGGCCGCCGAGCGTGGCCGGCAGCAGCCGATCCGGACGGTGCTGCGGGTGAACGCGACGTACTCGGCCAAGGCGTACGAGAGCACCGGCCGCCGGCCCTTCCAGGGCGACGCCGACCAGATCGCCGAGGACCTCCTCGCGTACGCGGCGATCGGCCTGGAGGAGATCCTGATCGACGTGCAGGGCCGGCTGCGGGACGCCGAGGAGCTCAAGGACGTCGCCGCGGAGGTGTTCGAGAAGGCGCGGGCGGCCGGGGTGTGACCGCCCTGGACTCCGGTCAGTCCTCCGGGAGTTCGACCGGAGCGATCTCGTCGTAGACGTCACCGGGGCCGGGGTTGGCCGGGTCGGTGCCGCCGCCGAGGTGGTGCATGACGCCCCAGACCGCGTTCAGCGCGGTCTGTACGGCGCCCTCGGCCCACCCGGCCGTCCAGGAGATGTCGTCGCCGGCGAGGAAGACGCCCCGCTTGTCCTCGGGCAGCCGGTCCTGCATGAAGTGGGTGAACAGGCGCCGCTGGTAGCGGTAGTGACCGGGCAGGTTGGCCTTGAACGCGCCCATGAAGTAGGGCTCGTTCTCCCAGGAGACGGTCACCGGGCTGCCGATGATGTGCTTGCGGATGTCGACGTTCGGATAGATCTCCGAGAGCGACTTCAGCATGACCTCCATCCGCTCGTTCGCGGACAGCGGCAGCCACTTCAGGCTGTCGTCGCACCAGGTGTAGGAGAGGCAGATGACGGCGGGCTTGTCCGGGCCGTCGTCGAGCAGGTAGGTGCCGCGGGTCATGCGGTCGGTGAGCGTCATCGACATCACGTCCCGGCCGGTCGGCTCGCCCTTGTCTTCGACGGCCCTGTCCCGCCAGAACGGCCGGTCGACGGGCACGAAGAGCTTGCTGGACTCCATGTAGTGGGTGCGCTCGATCGCGGTCCAGTGGTCGATCGGGAACAGCGCGTCGTCGCACCGGACCTTGGACAGCAGCATCCAGGACTGGGCAGTGAAGACGGCCGCCTTGTAGGTGCGGATGTCGCCGTTCGCGTCCGTCACCGTGATCCGGTTGTTCGCGGTGCGGTGCAGCCGGGTCACGGCGGGGCGCGGGTCGCCGTCCACATGCAGGGACTTCAGCGACGTGCCGTAGGGCCAGTGCAGGATCTTCTCCGGCTCGCGCTCCCAGAGCCTGAGCGGCAGTTGCTGCGAGCCGCCCACGATGCCGCGGTGGTGGTCGTCGGCCTCGGTGTAGACGACGCGCAGGATCTCCAGGATGGAGTTGGGGAAGTCGGTGTCCCAGCCGCCGGTGCCGAAGCCGACCTGGCCGAAGATCTCCCGGTGCCGGAAGGACCTGAAGGCCTCGGAGTCGCACAGGAAGCCGTAGAAGGTCTGGTTGTCGAGCTTCTCGACCAGCCGGGACCAGATCTCGCGGATGCGCGGCACGTCGCGCTCGCGCAGGGCGCGGTTCATGTCGGAGAAGTCGGCGCCCGCCTCCAGGCACCTGTTCCAGGCCTCCGCCACGTCCCGGTAGACCTGCGGCAGGTCGTCGATGGTCTCGGCGTAGTGCGACTCGCCCTTGAGGTCGACGACGGTCGACGGGGTCGCCTCGGCCAGGGGGTTGGGGAACGGCCGGGTCTCGAGGCCCACCAGGTCGATGTAGTGCTGGAGCGCGGTGGAGGACGGCGGGAAGCGCATGGCGCCCATCTCGGCGGTCAGCGACTCGTCGCAGCCCTCGAAGCCGACGGTGCGCAACCGGCCGCCGATCCGGTCGGCCTCGTAGACGACGGGCTTGAGACCCATCTTCATCAGCTCGTAGGCGGCGACGATGCCGGAAAGGCCGCCGCCGATGATCGCGACCTCGGTGCCGTGCTCGGTCGCGGGGACCTGGCCGAGGCCCGCCGGGTGGGCGAGGAAGTCGTCGTACGCGTACGGGAAGTCCGGGCCGAACATGGTGATCGGCGGCTGCTGCTCGTCGGCGTGCTCGACGGCGTTGGGCACCGTGGACGTCATGGGGTGCGGACTCCTTGCGCGAAAGAACCGGGGGTGGGGAGAGAGGGAGGGTCCGGGGGTCAGACGAGGGACCCGTAGAGGCCGGGGCGGCGGCCTTCCAGATACGGGTTGGCCTCGCGGGAGGCGGCGAGGGCGGCGGGGTCGGCGTCCGCGAGGACCAGTTCCTCGGACCGGCCGGCGCGGGTGCGGGCCACCCCGTCGGGGCCCGCCAGGGCGGAGAGCCCGACGAACTCGAACTCGCCTTCCGTGCCGACCCGGTTGACGTAGGCGACGTACATCTGGTTCTCGAAGGCGCGCACCGGGACCAGCGACTCGGCGACGAACTGGAACGGGTGCATGAGCGCCGTCGGGACGACGAGGAGGTCGGTGCCGGCCAGCGCGTGGGCGCGCACGTTCTCCGGGAACTCCACGTCGTAGCAGATGATCAGACCGACGGTCAGTCCGTTCAGCTCCGCCTGGACGACCGGCTGCTCGCCCGGCGTGAACTGGCCGTGCTCGAAGTCGCCGAACAGGTGGGTCTTGCGGTAGTTGGCGAGGCGGGTGCCGTCGGCGGAGATCAGCTGCACGGAGTTGTAGACCGTCTCGCCGTCCCGCTCCGGGTAGCCGTAGGCGACGGCCAGCCCGTGCCGGCGGGCCAGCTCCGCGACCGCGTCCGCCCGGTCCCCGTCGGCGGGCTCGGCCAGGCGGCCGATGTCGTCGCCGATCGCGTACCCGGTCAGGAACAGCTCCGACGTCGCCAGCAGCCCGGCCCCCGCGGCGGCGGCCCGGCCGGCGGCGTCGTCGAGGACCTTGAGGTTCTCGGCGACGGAGCCGGGACGGCCGGAGCTCTGGAGCAGGGCGGTGCGCATGGGTGTTCCTCACCGGTACGGGGGGTTCGGGGGTCGGTTAGACCGTACGTTCGGCCGTCTCGGGCGGACAAGCCGGAGCCGTTGCGCGCCGGTGAGCGAATCGTTGCGTACAACCAGGGATGGGCGGCGATTCGTTGCGCCACCGCGGGACACGGGGTCGAAGCACAGGTCCGCAGCCGCCCCGCGGCCTCCCGCTCCGGGCCGACCGCCCGGGCGCCCGCTACGCGCCGGGCCGGCCCCGGTGGCCCCCTGGCACGCCGAAGGCGGTCACGACCGCCGCGTGGTCCGAGGGCCAGTCGTTGCCGGCGACCTCCGGCCAGGGACGCGGGGTACCCCTGACGTACGTCCAGGAGTCGAGCACCCGCAGCCCCCGGTGCAGCACGTAGTCGATGCGGTCCTGCGGCTCGGGCCGCCCGCTGCCGTCCTCGTGCACCGGGTGGATCGGTGACCAGGTGTGCCCCGGGTCGGCGGCCGGGTCCGGACGGGCCTCGCGGTAGGAGTCGCGCAGGCCCGCCTCCTCGGCAGCCTTCGTCACCGGCCAGGCGACGTCCGGCCGGTCCAGGTGGGAGGGACAGTTGAAGTCACCGACCAGGACGACCGGTACGGAGGGGTCGCCCTCCTCGTCGATCCGGCGCAGGGCGTCCCGCATCTGCGTCAGCCGCACCTCCTCGTGGGCGATCAGCAGGTCCGCCGCGAGCCCGTCGTAGGCCGACTCGTACGGGCCGTAGGGCGTGTAGTGCAGGTGGGCCGTCCAGACGTCGACCTCGTGGCCCGGCGCGAGCCCGATACGGACCCCGGCGGCGCCGTAGAAGCCGACGTCCGGGTCGCCGAGGCGCGCGGTGATGGGGTGGCGGCTGATGACACCGAGGTTCTCGCCCGCCCGGTGGTGGTACCAGCCGAGTTCCCCGGCGAGCTCCTGGGCCGCGGTGCCCCCGGTCTCCTGCAGGCCCACGACGTCCGCACCGCACTCCAGGATCGCCTCGACCTGCTTGGCCCGGTGGTCGTCGACCTTGCTCCCGCCGAGCCAGAGGTTCCAGCTCATCACCCGCAGTTCGCCGCTCACCATGGCGGAGAGTTCCCCGGGGGTGACCCCGGTCAGGCTCTCGCGCAGCCTCCGTCCGGGTGCCGCGTCGATGGGGGCGAGCGACGGCACGGCGAGCACCGCGCACCCGGCCGCCTCGGCGGAGCTGACGCCGGTCTGCGTGTCCTCGACGGCCACGCAGGCGGCGGGGTCGACACCCAGGGCGCGGCAGGCGGCGAGGTAGGGGTCGGGGGCGGGCTTGGTGCGGTCGGTGTCGTCGGCGGTGACGGAGACCGTCAGGCGCCCGGGGCCGAGGACGTCGAGCACGATGTCGGCGACGGCGCGGGGCGACGCGGTCACCAGGGCGGTGGGTACGCCCTCCCGGGCGAGGGCGTCGAGCAGGTCGAGGGCGCCGGGGCGGGGCACGGTGCCGGTGCGGACACGGCCGGTGAACTCCCGGTGCAGTTCCCGGGCCACGTCCGCGGCCGGTGCGCCGGAGGCCGCGGCCAGCCAGCCCGCCGTGTGCTCGACGGGGCGGCCGAGCACCTCGGGCTGGTCCGCCTCGGTCAGGGGTCTGCCGGCGACGTGTTCCACCGCCTCCCACCACAGCCGCTCGGTGTCGACGAGCGTGCCGTCCATGTCGAACAGGACGGCCTGGAGGGGAAGCCGGGGGTGGGGGGTCACGTGATTCTCTTTCACAGCGGGTTCTTCGGGACCGGTTCTTCAGGACTGGCGGCTCACGGCCGGCGCCTCACGACCTGTTCGGGCGTTCTGCCACGAGGACGGGCCGCTCGGGCAGCGACACGTTCACGGCGGTGCCTGCCGCGAGCCCGGCGGCTTCGTGCGCGGGCAGGTCGGCCTTGACCTCGGTGGCGTCCGCCAGCCGGACGGTGATCCGGACGGTCGCGCCGAGGAAGGCGGTGGCGACCACCCGCGCGCCGCCGTCCTCGGTCGCCCGCACCTGGACGGCCTCGGGCCGCACGAGCACGTCCACCTCGCTCGCGGCGGGCGCCGGGCCGTTGACCGGCAGCCGCTGTCCGAGCACCTCGACGCCGCCGTCGGACAGCCGGCCCGGGATCCGGCTCATCGTGCCGACGAACTCGGCGACGAAGGCGGTCGCGGGGCGGCCGTACAACTCGGCCGGAGGCGCGCATTGTTCGAGCCGCCCGGCGCGCATCACGGCGACCCGGTCGGCGATCGACAGGGCCTCCTCCTGGTCGTGCGTCACGAACAGGGTGGTGATGCCGAGCTCCTGCTGGAGCCTGCGGATCTCCTCGCGCAGGGTCAGCCGGACCTTGGCGTCGAGGGCCGACAGCGGCTCGTCGAGGAGCAGGACCCGGGGGCGCAGGGCGAGCGCTCGGGCCAGCGCGATCCGCTGCTGCTGACCGCCGGAGAGCTGGTGCGGGAATCGGTCGCCCTTGTCGGCGAGGCCGACCAGCTCCAGCAACTCGGCGGCACGGGAACGGCGTTCGGCCGTCCGCACCTTGCGCATCCGCAGTCCGAAGGCGACGTTGTCGCGGGCGCTCAGCTGCGGGAAGAGACTGTACGACTGGAAGACCATCCCGGCGTCGCGGCGATGGGCCGGGACCCGGGTGACGTCGGCGCCGTCCACCAGCACCTCACCGGAGTCGGGGTGTTCGAACCCGGCGAGCATGCGCAGCGCGGTGGTCTTGCCGCAGCCGGAGGGCCCGAGCAGCGCCAGGAACTCCCCCGGCCGCACGCTCAGGTCGAGTCCGCCGAGGGCGACCGTGGCGCCGAACTCCCGGCGCAGCCCACGGAATTCGATGGTGGCGGCCTGCGTCGTGGCGGCCTTCTCAAGGGTGGTGGCGGTCATGGTTCATCCCCGGGACGAAGCGGTTCGGGTGCGTCCGCCGGCACCGGCGAGCGCGAGAAGCAGTGCCCAGGTCACGAGGAGACTGAGCACGGAGACGGCGACGGACATCTGGGCCTGCGAGCCGCCGATGCTGAAGATCCACACGGCGAAGGGCCGGAAACCCAGCAGCTGGGCCACGGTGAACTCGCCGAGGACCAGCGCCAGGGTGAGGAAGGCGGCGTTCAGCAGCGCCCCGCGCAGATTGGGCAGCACGGACCGGATCAGTGCCTGCGGCCAGGAGGCGCCACAACTGCGGGCGGCCTCGACGAGGGTCCGCACGTCGATCGCGCGGAGCCCGGAGTCCAGGGCCCGGTACACGAAGGGCAGCGCCAGTACGACGTAGGCGAGGACGAGCACGACGGGGAAGTCCGGATCCTGCAGGGCCACGAACGTCTGGAACAGCGGGGTGCGGGACAGGTGCTCGGGTCCCCACTTCAGCACGGTCGCGATCCCCGCGACGTACGCGATCGGCGGCACGACCAGCGGCAGCAGGCACACCACTTCGACGACGGGCCGCAGCCGGGGCGCGCCGAGCCGGAGCGCGACCATGGCGGGGACCATCAGCAGCAGCACGACGGCGATGGTGGCGGCGGCCAGTTGCAGCGACAGCAGCAGGCTGGGGACGAAGCCCTCGGTGGAGACGATCCGCGTGTAGGCGTCGAAGGTGACGCCCCGGCCCGGCACGTCGACCGTGAACACCACGGACGCGGCCAGCGGAATCAGGAAGTACAGCGCGGCGAGACCGAGGACGGCCCACCGCCATGGGTTCAGGCGAGCCATCGGGCGCTCCGGCGTTGCAGGGGCAGGTACACGGCCATGACCAGGCCCGCCACCAGGACCATGTCGAGGCTGAGGGCGAGGGCCACGTGCTCCTGGCCGACCAGCACGTTGCCGGAGAGGGCGTCGGCGATCTGCAGGGTGACCAGCGGCACCGAGCTGCCGACCATGGCGGCGGCGGTGGCGTAGGCGGCGAAGGCGCTGCCGAAGAGCAGGACCAGCCCGCCGAGCAGGGACGGCGCGAGGACGGGCAGGGCGACGTGCCGCCAGTACTGCACGGCCGTGGCGCCGTTGTTCCGCGCCGCCTCCCGCCACTGGGAGCGCAGGCCGTCCAGCGCGGGGGTGATGGTGAGCACCATCAGCGGGATCAGAAAGTACAGGTAGACGATCACCAGGCCCCAGAAGCTGTACAGGTCCCAGCCCTTCTCGGTCAGGCCCAGGTGCCGGGTCAGCACACCGGCGTTGCCGAGGGTGGCGACGAAGGCGAACGCCAGCGGGACGCCGCCGAAGTTGGCGAGCACCCCGGAGGCGGTGAGCACGGCCTCGCGCAGCACCCTGGAGCGGGAGGTCACGACCGCCTGCGCGAGCGGCAGCCCGAGCAGGGCCGCGAGCCCGGCGGCGACGGCGGACAGTTTGACGCTGCCGAGCAGGGCGGTCAGGTAGGCGCCGCGCAGGGAGGTCGTCAGGTTGTCCGTGGTGTGGGACTCGGCGCCCGTCGCCGGATCCTGGACGGTGAACGCGCCGTTCAGCATCGCCAGGGCGGGCAGCCCGAAGGCGAGTGCGGTGAAGGCGAGCAGAGGGACGACGGCGAGCCATCCCGGGGCGCGGCGCCGCCGCTTCACCGAAGCGGCGGGCGCCACGTCCGCCCGCGTGAGGGCGGTGGTCATCCGGAGACGGCCTTCCCCCAGCCCTGCGCGAGAACGTCCTTGGCCTTGCTCTGCTGGGCCTCGGACGGGAAGGCGGGTGTGCCGTCGACCTCCGGCAGCTTGGTGGCGGCGGCCTGGTCGAGGGTGCCGGCCTTCTCCATGGCGGGCATCAGGACCGGGCGGGCGTAGCCCTTGAGCCACAGGTTCTGGCCCTCGGCGCTGTAGAGGTACTCCTGCCACAGCCGCGCGGCGGCCGGGTGCGGGGCGTCCTTGTTGATGGCCTGGGAGTAGTACTGGGCGTACCGGCCGTCGGCGGGGACGGCCACCTTCCAGTCCACACCCTTGGACTTGAACTCGTCGGCGTACCCGGCGTTGAGGTAGTCCCAGTCGATGCTGATCGGTGTCTCGCCCTGCTCGACGGTGGCGGGGGTGGACTCGACGGGAGTGAAGTTGCCGTTCTTCTTCAGCTTGGCGAAGAAGTCGATGCCGGGCTGGATGTCGTCGAAGGAGCCGCCGGCGGCGAGGGCGGCCGCGTAGACGCCGCCGAAGGCCGCGCCGGCCTTGGTCGGGTTGCCGTTGAGGGCGACCTGCCCCTTGTACTCCGGCTTGAGCAGGTCCTTGAAGGTGGTCGGGCACTCCTTGACCCGCTTGGCGTCGCAGCCGATGGAGACGTAGCCGCCGTAGTCGTTGTACCAGCGGGCCTGCGGGTCCTTCTGGCCGGCGGGGATGCCGTCGAACGCGACCACCTTGTACCCGGCGAGCAGGCCCTGTTCGGCGGCGCTGAGTGCGAAGGAGCTGCCGAGGTCCAGTACGTCCGGGGCGCGGTCCTGGCCCTTGCGGGAGGTGACGGCGTTGATCTCGTCCTGGCTGGAGCCGTCCGGGTTCTCGACCTCGATCTTGATGCCGTACTTCTTCTCGAAGCCGTCGATCAGGGCGCCGTAGTTGGCCCAGTCGCGGGGCAGCGCGATGGCGTGCAGCGTGCCCTCCTTCTTGGCCGCCGCGACCAGCGCGTCCATCCCGCCGAAGTCGGCGGCGAAGGTGGCGGTGGCGGCGCTCTTGCCGTCGGCGGTGGCCGACGCCTTGTCGGGGGCGGCGCCGCAGGCGCTCAGGGCGAGCGCGGCGACGACGGCGAGGGAGCCGCCCAGGAGGGCTGTTCTCGGCAAGGACACGGTCACGGTCTCTCCAGGGGTGCGCACGAGGGGTGAGGCAGAGCGGAGAACTTGTCTGAACAAGTTGACCTCAGTACGCCCGTCGATGATGTCCTGAACATGAACGCCGGCCAAACCTCCAAGGCCCTTCGCCTGCATAGTTCCGTCCGCCTGGATCGACACTGAAACTCGATTAGGCTGCCTACGCTGTGCACAGCTGTCGACTCAGAGGGGAAGCATGACGGCACGACACGAGGAGATCGCCGACGCCCTGCGGCGTGCCATCGACCACGAGGAGTACACGGTCGGCAGCCGGCTGCCGACCGAGACGGCCCTGGCCGCCGAGTACGGCGTCGCACGCGGTACGGTCCGCCAGGCCGTCGCGGCCCTCACCGCCGAGGGGCTGATCGGCTCCCGGCAGGGCGCCCGCCGGGTCGTACTGGCCAGCCGCCGCAGCCAGAGCTTCGCCGAACTGCGCAGCTTCGCCCAGTGGGCCCGCGCCATGGGGCGGGAGGCGACGGGGCGCGTGGTGGCCCAGGAGTACCGCCCGGCGACCCAGGAGGACGCCGTCCGGCTCCAACTGGACGAGGGCTCACCGGTGTTGCACGTTCTTCGGGTACGCGGACTGGACGGCGAGCCGGTCCTGGTGGAGCGGACCGTGTACGCCGGCTGGGTCGCCCCCGCCGTCGAGGCGATCGAGCCCGACTGCGCGTCCGTCACCCAACGGCTCTACGAGGACACCGGCCTGGTCTTCGCCTATGGCGAACACCTCATCGACGCGGTCGCGGCAGGCGCCCAGGACGCCGAACTGCTCGGCATCCGCCGCACGAGCCCGCTGCTGCGGGTCCGCCGGGTGACGACGACCCGCGAGGGGCGCCCCGTGGAGTGGTCGGACGACCGCTACCGTCCGGACGCGGTGAGCTTCAGCGTGCACAATTCGATAGGGAACAACGCCCTGGCACGCAAGACGGCCGGCTGAAGGGGGCCTTCATGGATGTCGCCGGAATCACCGCGCTGCCGTACGTCGACGAGCACACGACCGTCGTCGCGGCGGACACCGACGCCGTGTGGCGCGGGCTCGGCGCCGCGCTGGAGGAATCGTTCTGCGGTCCCGGCGCGGCCCGTTACGCCCGCCTGGTCGGATGCGCCGACCGTGCGGCGGCCGGACCACGTCCCTTCGCGGAGGGCTCGACTCTCCCCGGGTTCCGGGTGGTCGCCGCCGACAGGGGCCGGGAGCTGGTGCTCACCGGACGTCATCGCTTCTCGTCGTACGCGCTGACGTTCCGCCTCGAACCGGCCGGTCCCGGGCGTTCGCGGCTGCGCGCCGAGACCCGGGCCGCCTTCCCCGGCCCGGCCGGCGGCCTCTACCGGCGGCTGGTGATCGCCACGGGCGGGCATGCGATGGGCATGCGGCGCCTGCTGTCTGCGGTCGGCCGCCGGTCCGCCTGACGGCGGGTCAGCCCGGCGCGCCGGAGGAGAAGCGGCGCAGCAGGGGCGAGAGCACCAGCACGGACTTCGTCCGTTCCACGAACGGCTCGCCGGCGATCCGCTCCAGGACCCGCTCGAAGTGCCGCATGTCGGCGGCGAAGACCTGGACGATCGCGTCCGCCTCACCGGTGACGGTGGAGGCGGACACGACCTCCTGGTAGCGCTCGAGGCCGCGCTGGATCGTCTCCGGCGAGGTGTGGCGCCGGCAGTAGATCTCGACGAACCCCTCGGTCTCCCAGCCGAGTGCCGCCGGGTCGACCCGGACGGTGAAACCGGTGATGGCCCCGGTGGCGCGCAGCCGGTCCACGCGCCGCTTCACGGCGGGCGCGGACAGGCCGACCAGCTGCCCGATGTCCGCGTAGGAGCGGCGGGCGTCCTCGGCGAGGGCGTGCACGATGCGTTCGTCGAGATCGTTCAGCACTGTCGGTGGATCACTTCTCGGGACTCGGCGGCTCAGTTCCAGCTGGCGTGCAGCGGCTTGCCCTCGGCGTAGCCTGCCGCGCTCTGAATGCCGACGATGGCCTTGTCGGCGAACTCCTCCAGTGAGCCGGCCCCGGCGTAGGTGCACGAGGAGCGGACGCCCGCGATGATCGAGTCGATCAGGTCCTCGACGCCCGGCATGGCCGGATCGAGGAACATCCGGGAGGTCGAGATGCCCTCCTCGAACAGCGCCTTGCGGGCGCGGTCGTACGCGGACTCCTCGGAGGTGCGGTTGCGCACCGCGCGCGCGGAGGCCATGCCGAACGACTCCTTGTAGGGGCGGCCGTTGGCGTCGTGCTGAAGGTCGCCGGGCGACTCGTAGGTGCCCGCGAACCAGGAGCCGATCATCACGTTGGACGCGCCGGCCGCGAGTGCCATCGCCACGTCGCGCGGGTGGCGGACACCGCCGTCGGCCCACACGTGCTTGCCGTACTTCCTCGCCTCGGCCGCGCACTCCAGGACCGCGGAGAACTGCGGGCGGCCCACGCCGGTCATCATGCGGGTGGTGCACATGGCGCCCGGTCCCACGCCGACCTTGACGATGTCGGCGCCCGCCTCGATGAGGTCCTTGACGCCCTCGGCGGAGACGATGTTGCCGGCGACGACCGGCACCCGCGGGTCGAGGTCCCGCACCAGCTTGACGGCGTTGATCATCGACTCCTGGTGGCCGTGCGCGGTGTCGATGACGAGGGTGTCGACGCCCGCGTCGAGCAACTGCTCGGCCTTGCCGGCCACGTCGCCGTTGATGCCCACGGCGGCGGCGATGCGCAGCTTGCCCCCGGCGTCGGTGGCCGGGGTGTACAGCGTGGCGCGCAGGGCGCCCTTGCGGGTGAGGATGCCGGCGAGCCTGCCGTCCTTGTCCACGGCGGGCGCGTAGCGGCGGTTGGCACCGTCCAGGGTGTTGAAGGCCTCGCGCGGGTCGATGTCCGCGTCCAGCAGGAGCAGGTCCTTGCTCATGACCACTTCGAGCTGGGTGAAGCGGTCGACACCGGTCAGGTCCCGGTCGGTGACCACACCGACCGGCCGGTGCTGCTCGTCGACGACCACGCCGGCGTTGTGCGCGCGTTTGGGCAGCAGGGCCAGGGCGTCGGCGACGGTCTGGTGCGGGGCGAGCACGATCGGGGTGTCCAGGACCAGATGGCGGCTCTTGACCCAGGAGATCACGTCGGTGACGACGTCGTTCGGGATGTCCTGCGGAATGACCACCAGTCCGCCGCGGCGGGCCACGGTCTCGGCCATGCGGCGCCCGGCGATGGCGGTCATGTTGGCGACGACGAGCGGGATGGTGGTGCCCGTGCCGTCCGGGGAGCCGAGGTCCACGCCCTGACGTGAACCGACCGCGCTGCGGCTCGGCACCATGAAGACGTCGTCGTACGTCAGGTCGTACGCGGGCTGGATGTCATTGAGGAAACGCACGTGCCGCACATCCCAGTCGATCAGAGGTGACCCCCGGACAGGTCCGTCAGGGGGAAAGAGCACGTACTTCATTCTCCCATGGCGCGGGCCGTGCCATGCCCCGGACGGAACGTCCAGGCCGGCCGCCCGCCCCCTAGGAGGAACCTCCAAGCGCGAGGGCGACGTCCAGGGTCGGCCGGCCGTCCACCGAGGCGGCGAAGACCTCCTCGGCGATCTCCCACTCCTCCGGCCTGGCCTGCGCGTACGCCTGCCAGCCCCGTACCACGATCAGCATCCCGCGCTCCACGGCCTCCGCCGGCCAGAGGGTCTCGTCGCCGAGGCTGTCGGCCAGCGCGTCCCAGTTCCGTCCGAACCAGCCGGGCAGTGAGAGGGCACGGGCGACCCGGTCCATCAGCCCCGCCTTGTCCGTGACACCGTCGAGGTCCAGCGTGACCACGACCCGGCCCGCCAGGTCTTCGCTCATCTCAGCACCGCCCGGAACGTGTTGTAGTGATCATCGGTGTAGTAGAACTCCCCGCCCCGGCCGGTGACGATGCGCCTGGCTCCGCGGTCGCGCGACCCCGGGGTCCGTACCGTGTACTCGTGGTAATAGCCGCGCGGCTCCTTGGGCAGCCGCCCCTCGAAATTGCCGAACACGGTGTTGTCCTGCCGGTACGGATAGGGGCCGCCCTTGTCGACGAGGGCCAGGGTCTGCCGGGCCTCGGCCGGCAGCCGGGACTGGCTGATCGTGGCCATCCCATGGGCCCACGACGGGGCTGAGGGGTCGGAACCGCCCGGCCCGGAGGGCGAGCAGCCCGTCAGAAGGACGGCGAGCGTGACGAGGAGCCCCGCGAGCACACGGGGGACGAACCGCAGCAGCATGCCGTCGATGCTCCCACGGCCGTCCCGCGCGGACTCGTCAGGGGCCGTCCGGGTCCGCCCTGTTGAGAGCCGGCCTGGGGGCGGGCCCCGCCGTCATCAGGTAGTCCGCGGCCGAGGTGTCCGTGACCAGGCTGGTGACCAGGCCGGACCGCAGCACCGCGTCGATCGCCGCCGCCTTGCGCTGTCCGCCCGCGATCGCGACGACCTCGGGGATACGGCGCAGCTGGTCGGCCTTGACCGTGATGCACCGCTCCCCCAGGTCCCGTCCGATCCGGCGGCCGTCGGCGTCGAACAGGTGCGCGGCCATCTCGGCGGAGACGCCGAGCGAGGCGTAGTGGGCCCGCTCCTCGTCGCTGAGCATGTCGTGCACCGTCGAGATGCCCGGCTCCCAGGAACCGATGGACACACAGGCGACCGTGACCTTGTCGAAGTACTCGAAGGCGCGCGCGATCCCGGTCTGGTGCCGCAGCGCCGCAGCGGTGGCCGCGTCCGGCAGCAGCATCGGCGCGTAGATGGGGTGGGCGTCGCCCCCCGAGACCTGGGCGGCGCGGCGCACGGCCTCCACCGAGCCGCGCTCGGAGGTCCCGGCGTCGTACACCCCCGTCAGCTGCACCACCGTGCAGGGCGGCAGCCGGTTCAGGGCCGCCGCCATGTGGATGGTGGAACGGCCCCAGGCCAGACCCAGCACGTCTCCCTCGTCGACGAGCTCGCCGAGCAGATCGGCGGCTACTTCGCCGAGGTTCTCGGGGTCGGGCGTCTCCTCTGCCTCGGCCGGGGACTCGACCACGACGGCGTGCCTGAGGCCGTAGCGGGCGCGGAGCGCGTCGGAGCGCTCGGCGTCCAGCTCGGCCGGCACGCGGATCTCGATGCGCACGAGATCCCGTTCGAGAGCGGTCTCCAGGACCCGGGCCACCTTGAAGCGGCTGACGCCGAACTCCTCGGCGATCTGGATCTTCGATTTGCCCTCGAGGTAGAAACGGCGGGCCATGGCCGCCGCCTGCACCAGCTCAGCGGGTCCCATCCGCATGGCTGACCGGCCCGCCGACATACCCGACACGGCGATCTCCTCACTGCTGTTCACATTCTGGATTCACCGTTCATCCTTGCAGATCCTGCGCGCTTGATCAGCCCTGCTGGGGAGCCGTTCACTCAGCCGTTGTTCAGTGGCCGCACGCCCAGGACGCCTTGGTGGTGGCCGTTTCCGCCTGACTGCGCAGGGCTCGCACCGCTTCGGCGGGGTCCTGCGCACCGTAGACCGCCGAGCCGGCGACGAACACGTCCGCGCCCGCCTCCGCGCACCGCTCGATCGTCGAGGCCGACACTCCGCCGTCGACCTGGAGCCACAGCTGGAGGCCGTGCTTGCCGATCAGCTCCCGGGTGCGGCGGATCTTGGGCAGCATGATGTCGAGGAAGGCCTGGCCGCCGAAGCCCGGCTCCACCGTCATGATCAGGAGCATGTCGAGCTCGGGAAGCAGGTCCTCGTACGGCTCGATGGGGGTGGCGGGCTTGAGTGCCATCGAGGCCCGGGCGCCCTTGGCGCGGATCTCGCGGGCCAGCCGGACGGGGGCGGCGGCCGCCTCGACGTGGAAGGTCACGGAGGACGCACCCGCCTCGACGTACTGCGGCGCCCAGCGGTCGGGCTGCTCGATCATCAGGTGGCAGTCCAGCGGGGTGTCCGTCGCCCGGGCCAGGGACTCCACGACGGGCACGCCGAGCGTGAGGTTCGGGACGAAGTGGTTGTCCATGACGTCGACGTGGAGCCAGTCGGCCCCTTCGACCGCCTTCGCCTCCTCGGCGAGACGCGCGAAGTCGGCGGACAGGATGCTGGGGTTGATCTGCACGGCCATGACCCAAGCGTGCCATGCCCGGGCCCGCCGGCTCTCCCCGGTACCCGGCCTCAAGCCGGGTACCGGGGAGAGCCGGCGATCATGACGCACGGGCGCGCGGGCGGGGCCGCCGTGCGCGGGTGCGGGCGGGGCCGCCGTGCGCGGGTGCGGGCGGGACCGCCGTGCGCGGGTGCGGTCGGGACCGCCGTGCGCGGGTGCGGGCGGGACCGCCGTGCGCGGGTGCGGGCGGGACCGCCGTGCGCGGGTGCGGTCGGGGCCGCACCCGCCGGCCCGCTCCACGGACGCTCCATGGACGCTTCGCGGGACGGCATGGGCCGCACCCGGGAAGGGGCCGGTCAGCCGGTGCGGCGGATCAGGGCCAGGTACATCGCGTCGGTCCCGTGCAGATGCGGCCACAGCTGCACGTCGGGGCCGTCGCCGAGGATCCCGACGCCCGGCAGCAGCGGGCGGGCGTCGATCAGTTCGGCCTCGGGGAACTGCTTGAGCACGTCGGTGACCACGACGCGGGTCTCGGCGAGGTGGGGGGAGCAGGTCGCGTAGCCGACCACGCCGCCGACGCGCACCGACTCCAGGGCCGTGCGCAGCAGGCCGCGCTGGAGCGGGGCGAAGCCGTCCAGGTCCTCCGGGCGGCGCCGCCACCGAGCCTCGGGGCGCCTGCGCAGGGCGCCGAGCCCGGTGCAGGGGACGTCGACGAGGACACGGTCGAAGCTGCCCGGCCGCCAGGCGGGACGCGTGCCGTCGGCGGCGATCACCTGGTACGGACCGGGGTTGCCGGCCAGCGCCTTCGCCACCAGCCCGGCGCGGTGGGGCTGCTTCTCGGAGGCGAGCAGGACGGCTCCGCGCTCGGCGGCGAGCGCGGCCAGCAGGGCCGCCTTGCCGCCGGGGCCCGCGCATCCGTCGAGCCACTTCCGGTCGGGGCCGTCGAGGGGCGCGTTCGCCAGGGCGAGC
This sequence comes from Streptomyces sp. NPDC091412, assembly GCF_044756885.1. NCBI lineage: Bacteria > Bacillati > Actinomycetota > Actinomycetes > Kitasatosporales > Streptomycetaceae > Streptomyces > Streptomyces sp. NPDC091412. The sequence goes on from NZ_JBIVTV010000001.1 coordinate 91,436, forward strand.
GCGACGAGCTGGCTGCCCTCGTCCTGGACGCCGGCCCGGCCCTCCCGTACGGCGTCCACGGCGCCCGGTTCGCCGCCCTCGGTCAGCCGTACGGCGTACGGCGACCAGCGGCCCGGCACCGCGGCCTCCTCGCGCAGCAGCTCCTCGGTGCCGGCCCGTCCGGGCCGGGCGACCAGGGTCACCTCCGGCCGCTCATTGTCGGCCTCCAGCAGGTCCTCGATCCCGGCGCGCCCGCCGCCGAGGGAGTCCCACAGGGCGGAGACGACCCAGCGGGGGTGGGAGTGGACGACGGCGAGGTGGTCCTCGGGGTCCTCGTCGTAGGGCGGGGCGACCTTCTCCAGCCATCCGTCGAGGTCGTGCTGCGCGACCTTGCGCAGCACTGCGTTGACGAACTTGGCCCGCCCGTCGCCGAGGACGACCCGGGCGAGCTCGACGGTGGCGGACACGGCGGCGTGGCTGGGGATGCGCGTCCCGAGCAGCTGGTGGGCGCCGAGGGTCAGCACGTCCAGGACGGGCGGGTCGACCTCGCGCAGCGGGCGGTCGACACAGTCCGCGAGGATCGCGTCGTACGTTCCCTGGCGGCGCAGCGTTCCGTACACCAGCTCGGTGGCGAGCGCGGCGTCCCGGCCGTCGAAGTCGCCCTTCTCGCGTGCCTTGCGCAGCAGCGGGGGCAGGACCAGGTTGGCGTAGGCGTCCCGCTCGTCCACGGCGCGCAGCGCCTCGAAGGCGAGGATGCGGACGGGGTCCTTCTGGGGTCGGCGGTAGGGCTTGGCGGGCTTGCCGGGCCGACGGGTGTCGCTCACGAAAAGGTGCTCCGGTTGTCTGGGTGCGCCGCGCTCGGACGCGCGGTGCACCCAGCCTACGTCCCGGTCCGGGCCGCCCGGTCAGCCGCCGAGCGTCTCGCCCTCGGCGATGCGCGCCCCGCGCGCCCAGTCCGCCGCCCGCATCGGCTTCTTGCCCTGCGCCTGTACCCACAGCAGCTCGACGGCGTACGAACCGGTGCCGACGTGGACGTCGTTCTTGCCGACGGCGAGCGCGCCCGGGGCGAGGTCGGTGCGCTGCGGCGCCGGGGCGGCCTGGATCAGCTTGAGCCGCTCGCCGCGGAACGTGGTCCAGGCGCCGGGCGCCGGTGTGCAGCCGCGTACCACGCGGTCCACGCGCAGGGCGGGCGCCGTCCAGTCGACCCGGGCGTCCTCGACGGTGATCTTGGGGGCGAGGGTGACGCCCTCGGCCGGCTGCGGCACGGCCGCCAGGGTGCCGTCCTCGATGCCGTCCATGGTCGCGGCGAGCAGTCCGGCCCCGGCGAGGGCGAGCCGGGTGAGCAGGTCGCCGCTGGTGTCGGTGGGCCGGATCCGCTCGGTGACGGCGCCGTAGACCGGGCCGGAGTCGAGCCCTTCCTCGATGAGGAAGGTGGACGCGCCGGTGATCTCGTCCCCGGCCATGAGGGCGTGCTGCGCGGGGGCGGCGCCGCGCCAGGCGGGCAGCAGGGAGAAGTGCAGGTTGACCCAGCCGCGGGCGGGGATGTCGAGGGCCGCCCTGGGCAGCAGGGCACCGTAGGCGACGACCGGGCAGCAGTCCGGGGCGATCTCCTTCAGCCGCTCCAGGAACTCCGGGTCGCGCGGCTTGACGGGCTTGAGCACCTCGATCCCGGCCTCCTCCGCCCGCTCGGCGACCGGGCTCGCGACCAGCCTGCGCCCGCGCCCGGCCGGCGCGTCGGGCCGGGTGACGACGGCGGCCACCTCGTGCCGCCCGGAGGCGAGCAGGGCGTCCAGAGCGGGAACGGCGACCTCGGGGGTACCGGCGAAGACGAGCTTCATGGGGTGGCTTGGGCCTCTCGGGCGGGTTGGACGGCGGGCAGCGCACCAGTCTATGACCACGGGCGAAAGGCCGTGGCTGACGGGCGGAGCGGTGCCGCGGACGCCGGGCCGGGCGGAAGGTGACGGGGCCGGGCGGCAAGTGACGGGGCCGGGCGACACAGGTAACAGGGCCGGGCGACAGGTGACCGGGCGGCAGGGGACAGGGCCGGGCGACGAGCGGCACGCCAGGCGGCGAGCCACGAAGCCGGGGCAGCAGGAGGCAGGCCACCGGAGCCGCGGCTGCACACGGCACACGGCAGGCGGCAGGCGGCACACGGCAGGCCGCACACGGCAGGCGGCAGGCGGCACACGGCACACGGCAGGCGGCACACGGCACACGGCAGGCGGCACACGGCAGGCGGCAGGCGGCAGGCGGCACACGGCAGGCGGCACACGGCAGGCGGCAGGCGGCAGGCGGCACACGGCAGGCGGCAGGCGGCAGGCGGCAGGCGGCAGGCGGCAGGCGGCAGGCGGCAGGCCAGATAGCAGGCCACGGAGCCGGGGCAGCAGATGACTGGGCCGGGCAATGGGCGGCACGCCAGGCAGCAGACCACGAAGCCCAGCCACAGACGACCCAGCCGGGCAACAGCCGGCACGCCAGGCAGCAGGCCACGGAGCCGGGACGAAGCAGACGACCGGGCGGCGCGTCAGGTGACGGGGGGGAGGCCGTCGGCCGACCGTGCAGCGCGCGTCCGGCGCACGGGGGCGTACGCGTGTTTCCCTACGCCCCCACACCGTGACCCGTGGAGGGCAAGCGCGTTGGTCAAGTAAGAGTTGACCACAGCGGGCCGCCTGCTCGGCCCGATTCCTTTCAACGCCGGTTCGAGAGGCTTGTTCATGGCCGACCACGCAACCCACGACGCCCAGGCCCGGGCCAGCCTGCACTTGCTGGTGCGGGACATCGAGCGGGTCCGCCGGCAGGTGGACGCACTGCGCACGCTCACCGCCCAGCTGGGCAACGTCTACCGCCCACGCCGCTCCGGCCCCTCCACGGGCTTCGTCGTCTACGGACGCGCCCCCGCCCCGACCGTCCGTCTCGCCCAGGAGCTGCGGGACAGTGTCGAGACCCTGGTCACGGCCGCCGTGGACTTCGACCGCTCGCTCGGCTTCTCGTGGGACGCCGTCGGCTCGGCCCTCGGTGTCACCAAGCAGGCGGTCCACCGGCGTTACGGCGCACGCCGCTCGGCGGCCGCGCCGGCCGCCGAGGGCGAGCGGACCCCGGAGCCGACCGGCACCCGTACGGTCAATGTCGGCACCGGCATCGCCACGGTCCCCGCGGCCCGCTCCATGCCGACCCAGCCGACGGCCTGCGGCCCGGCACTGCGCGACGAGCCCCGCCCCACCGCCTTCCCCGGCCCCCGCAACGGCTGACGCCCCCTTCCCGTGTCCCCTCCCGGCGGGCACCCGGGAGGTCCTGACACCACCGTCGGCCGGGCACTGACGGCTCCCGTCCGCCCATCTCACGCGGTCCCGGGCGCGGCCGGACACCAGGCGGTTCGCTCACCGCTCCGGCCCGACGGCCGCCGGGCACCCCGGCGAGACCCGTGCCGGCACGACGCGGTGCGGCCTCGGCCACCGCACCGGGCCCTCGGGGCACAGCCCCGGAACACCGGCCCGCGCAGACCCGACCGCCCGACCTGACCTGCGATCCGTCCTCCGCAGGGCACCGACTCGCCCGTGCCGCACGGAGCCTCGGGCCTCTGCGCGCCCACAGCCCGGCCGGGACGCGCGCCTTCGGCGAACGGCAGTACACGCGGCCGGAGTTGGCAGCCCCCCTCACCGTGCGGGCGTTGCCGTGTCAGCCGATGTCCGGTGGGTCGACGCGTACCTGGACCGGGTCATGGTTTCCGCGGGCCATGCGGGCCGCCTGAGTGGACTTCAGGGCGGAGGCCAACGCGGCTCCACTGCCGGGCGGGACGCGGATCAGGGCCCGGGTCCAGTGTTCGCCGGGTGGGGGCGCGCCGGATCGGCGCGGGCGTCCCGGAGGCGTGACCGGTAGCGGGACGGGCCCCAACACCTCTGCCTCCCGCGGCAGTTCGACGGCGGGGAGGAAGTCCGACACCGCCTCCGCCGGGCCCGACACGGCCGCCATGCGGGACACCGGCGGGAACCCGAGTTCGGCGCGTTCGGACAGCTCCCGCAGGGCGTGACCGACTGGATCCCAGCGCACCAGCGCCTGCACGGGCCGCAGGGTCGGCTCGGCGACGACCACCACGGTGCCGCCCTCCGGCTGCGGCCGGACGAGCGCGGCGGCGGCGATCCAGCGCCGCAGCGCGTCCTCACCGGCGCGCAGATCGGGACGCCCGAGCATGGCCCAGCCGTCCAGGAGCAGGGCCGCCGCGTACCCGCCCTCGGCGACCGGCTCCGCACCCGGGGTGCTCACCACCAGCGCGGGTGTCCCCGGCACCGTGTCCAGCACGTGCTCGCGTCCCGAGGTCCGCACGGGTACGGACGGGAACGCCCGGCCCAGTTCCTCGGCGGTCCGCCGCGCTCCGACGACCTGGGCCCGCAGCCGGAACGAGCCGCACTCCGGGCAGTGCCACGCCGGCTCCTCCCGCCCGCACCAGTCACAGCCGAGCGCCCCCGCGTCCTGCCCCTGGAGGGGTCCCGCGCAGTGCCGGCACCGTGCGGGCGCCCGGCACTGCGCGCAGGCCATCCGCGGCACGTAACCCCGGCGGGGCACCTGCACCAGTACGGGCCCGTGCCGCAGTCCCTCCCTGGCCGCCTGCCAGGCGAGCGAGGGCAGCCGGGCCGCCCGCGCGGCCTCGTCCCGGGCGAGATCGGTGTCGCCCACCGTGCGCACGAGCGGAGCCGCCCGCCGCACCTGTTCCCTGGCCGCGACGAGCGGCCTGGCCCAGCCGCTCTCGACGAGCTGTGCCGCCTCCACCGTGCAGCTCCAACCGCCCAGCAGGAAACCGCACTTGTCCTGCGCGGCGCGCAGCAGCAGCACTTCGCGGGCGTGCGGCTGCGGCGCGTGCTGCTCGCTGTGGCTGTCGTCCCCGTCGTCCCACAGCGCGACCAGCCCGAGATCCCGCACCGGCGCGAACATGGCGGCCCGGGTACCGACGACGGCCCGTACGGATCCCCGCCGCACGGCGAGCCACTGCCGGTACCTCTTCTCGGGCCCCGCGTCGGCGGTGAGCAGCGCGTGCCGTCCCTCGCCGAGCAGGGCCGTCAGCGCGGCGTCCACCCGGACGGCGGCCCGCCCGTCCGGTACGACGACGAGCGCACCGCGTCCCGAGGCGAGCGCGGCGGCGACGGAGCGGGCCAGTTCCTCGCTCCACCCGGGCCCGGGCAGCGCGTTCCACACGGCACGCGGCGAGCCCCCCGCGGCCAGGGCCCGCACGAACGCGTCCCCCCGCTCGTAGCGGGCCCAGGAGCCCGCGTCGGGTGCGGGCGGCGGCGGCAGCGGTGCGGGCGAGGGCCGTTCCTCGGCGCGCGCCCTGCGCGGCGGCACGGCGAGTTGGAGTACGTCGGCGACGCTGCCCGCGTACCGGTCGGCGACGGCCCGTGCCAGGCCGAGCAGTTCCTCGCTGAGCACGGGCTCGGGCGACACGACCTGGGCGAGCGCGGCGAGCGGCCCCGCGTAGTCGGACTCGGCCCGGCGCTCGATCAGGTACCCGTCGATGAGCCCGCCGCCCTCGCGCCGTCCCTCGCGCACCCGGTGCCGTCCGGCTCCGAACCGCACGCGCACCCGCACCCCGGGCCGCGCGTCGGCGTCCAGTTCGGCAGGCACGGCGTAGTCGAAGTAACGGTCGAGGTGCAGTGCGCCCTTGTCGACCAGTACGCGCGCCACGGGCAGCTCCCCGGCGAGCGCGGCACCGCGCCAGGTGCGCGGCTTGGCCCGCGGCTCCTGCGCCTTGCGCACGCTCTCCCGGATGAGCGCAAGCTGTTCCGGCGGCGCCCCCGCGGCCCCGCCGTCCCCCGTCCCGTTCTCGCTGCTCACGCTTGCATTCTTACCAAACGGGACCGACAACCGACGGCGAGCGAGGCCCGAACCCTCCTGGGGTCCGGGCCTCGCTCAGGTCTCGCGGCGGACGGCGCCCGCGGCGCCGGTCCTACAGACCCGCCGCCTCGCGCAGCGCGTCCACGCGGTCGGTGCGCTCCCAGGTGAAGTCGGGCAGCTCGCGGCCGAAGTGGCCGTAGGCGGCGGTCTGGGCGTAGATCGGGCGGAGCAGGTCGAGGTCGCGGATGATGGCGGCCGGACGCAGGTCGAAGACCTCGTCGATCGCCTTCTCGATCTTCTCGGGCTCCACCTTGTGGGTGCCGAAGGTCTCCACGAACAGGCCCACCGGCTCGGCCTTGCCGATCGCGTAGGCGACCTGGACCTCGCAGCGGGAGGCCAGGCCCGCCGCCACCACGTTCTTGGCGACCCAGCGCATCGCGTACGCGGCCGAGCGGTCCACCTTGGACGGGTCCTTGCCGGAGAAGGCGCCGCCGCCGTGGCGGGCCATACCGCCGTAGGTGTCGATGATGATCTTGCGACCGGTCAGTCCGGCGTCGCCCATCGGGCCGCCGATCTCGAACCGGCCGGTGGGGTTGACCAGCAGCCGGTAGCCCTCGGTGTCCAGCTTGATGCCGTCGTCCAGCAGCGCCTTCAGCTCCGGCTCGACGACGAACTCGCGGATGTCGGGCGCCAGCAGCGAGTCCAGGTCGATGTCGGAGGCGTGCTGCGAGGAGACGACCACGGTGTCGAGGCGGACCGCCTTGTCGCCGTCGTACTCGATGGTGACCTGGGTCTTGCCGTCCGGGCGCAGGTAGGGGATCGTGCCGTTCTTGCGCACGTCCGACAGGCGCTTGGACAGCCGGTGCGCCAGGAAGATCGGCAGCGGCATCAGCGTCGGGGTCTCGTCGGAGGCGTAGCCGAACATCAGGCCCTGGTCGCCCGCGCCCTGCCGGTCCAGCTCGTCGATGCCGTCGCCCGCGGCGCCACCCTCGACCCGCGATTCGTACGCCGTGTCCACGCCCTGCGCGATGTCCGGGGACTGCGCGCCGATCGAGACGGACACGCCGCAGGAGGCGCCGTCGAAGCCCTTCTTGGAGGAGTCGTAGCCGATCTCGAGGATCTTGTCCCGGACCAGGGTCGCGATGTCCGCGTAGGTCTTGGTCGTGACCTCGCCGGCCACGTGCACCAGGCCGGTGGTGATCAGTGTCTCCACGGCGACCCGGGAGGTCGGGTCCTCGCGCAGAAGCGCGTCGAGAATGGTGTCGCTGATCTGGTCAGCGATCTTGTCGGGGTGACCCTCGGTCACGGACTCCGAGGTGAACAGGCGACGGGACACAACGCTCCCTGGGGTTGCAGCGGCTGCTGGCTGATCATTGGCGGACGGGCACGGGGCTGCGCCCGGCGTCGTCCGAGAACAGTTTATCGGTCGCGCTCGGCCACCGGCCCACCTGTCTCGCCTCTCGGGAGCGCTGTGACCTGCGGCACGGGCATTCTGCCCAAGCCCGGCGACCTTGACCAGAGTCGCCACGCGCCGGGCTTCGACGTTCGAGGGAGCCGGGCAGGGGGCGCTCAGCCCAGCCGGGCGGCCACCAGGTCCCACACGGTGTCGGCCAGCGCCTCCTTCGGACCGTGCGGCACGTGGGTCTCGCCGCCGCCGGCGGCCAGCACCACGGCTTCGTTCTCTTCCGCGCCGAAGGTCCTGCGCTCCCCCACCTCGTTGACCACGAGCAGGTCACAGCCCTTGCGCTCGAGCTTCTTGCGCCCGTTGGCGAGGACGTCGTCGGTCTCCGCGGCGAAGCCCACGATCACCTGTCCGGGCCGCGCCCGTTCGGCTGATATCTCCGCGAGGATGTCCGGATTGCGTACCAGCGTGATGGGCGCGGGGTCCTCGCCGTCCTTCTTCTTGATCTTGCCGGCCGCGTAGGCCGCGGGGCGGAAGTCGGCGACCGCGGCGGCCATGACCACCGCGTCGGCGTCCGCGGCGGCCTTCAGTACCGCCTCCCGCAACTGCACGGCCGTGCCGACCCGGACCAGGTCCACGCCCGCCGGATCCGGCAGGGCGGTGTTGGCGGCGACGAGCGTGACCCGGGCCCCACGGGCCGCCGCCGTCCGCGCGAGGGCGTAGCCCTGCTTGCCGGAGGAACGGTTGCCGAGGAAGCGGACGGGGTCGAGGGGCTCACGGGTGCCGCCGGCGCTGACGACGACGTGCCGCCCGGCGAGGTCGGGCTCGGCCGCGCCCCGGGCCAGCACACGGCGGCAGACCTCGAAGATCTCCGCCGGTTCCGGCAGCCGGCCCTTGCCGGTGTCGACGCCGGTCAGCCGGCCGACCGCCGGTTCGATGACGACGGCGCCGCGGCGGCGCAGCGTCGCCACGTTGTCCTGGGTGGCCGGGTGCTCCCACATCTCGGTGTGCATCGCGGGGGCGAAGACCACCGGACAGCGGGCGGTGAGCAGGGTGTTGGTCAGCAGGTCGTCGGCGAGGCCGTGGGCGGCCCTGGCGAGCATGTCGGCGGTGGCGGGGGCGACGACCACCAGGTCGGCCTGCTGCCCGATGCGGACGTGCGGGACCTCATGGACGTCGTCCCAGACCTCGGTGGACACGGGGTGGCCGGACAGGGCGGACCAGGTCGCGGCGCCGACGAAGTGCAGCGCGGAGGCGGTCGGCACCACACGCACGTCGTGCCCCGACTCGGTCAGCCTGCGCAGCAGCTCGCACGCCTTGTAGGCGGCGATGCCGCCACCGACCCCCAGAACGACCTTGGGCTTGCTCACCGGGCCTCCCCGCACTCGACACACGCACGCCGCGGTTCGTCGGCGTACGCGTCCATGCTGCATCATCGCGGGATCGACTCCCGCACCCCCCGAGCACACCACAGGCCCGGCAGTCGTGCTGCCGGGCCTGTGGAAAAACCTACTGCGATCTGCAGATATGAAGAACCGCAGGGGCTACTGAGCGGGGACTACTGACCCGGGCCCTCGATGGCCTCGGACGTCAGCAGACCCGCGTTGATCTCCCGCAGGGAGATGGAGAGCGGCTTCTCGTGGACGTGGGTGTCGACGAGCGGACCGACGTACTCGAGGAGGCCCTCGCCGAGCTGCGAGTAGTACGCGTTGATCTGGCGGGCCCGCTTGGCCGCGTAGATCACGAGGCTGTACTTCGAGTCGGTGGCCTCGAGGAGCTCGTCGATCGGCGGGTTGATGATGCCCTCGGGCGCGGAGATGGAAGAGGACACGCTCTACCTTCCGATGGATGGGAAAGAATCAGTCGGTGCGACCGTCACGGTCACTCTCACGATCACACAACGTCCATCAAGGCTAGCAGCTCGCGAGCCACGTCCTCGACGGAGGTGTTGACCAGGGTCTCGTCGAACTCCGGCTCGGCCGCGAGTTCGATCTTCGCCGCCTCCAGCCGCCGTTCGATGACCTCGGGCGGCTCGGTCCCCCGCCCGGTGAGTCTGCGCACGAGCTCCTCCCAGGAGGGAGGAGCCAGGAACACCAGCCGGCCCTCGGGCATGGACTCGCGGACCTGCCGGGCGCCCTGGAGGTCGATCTCCAGCAGCACCGGCACACCCGACTCCAGGTGCTCCAGCACGGCGGCGCGCGGCGTGCCGTAGCGGTTGCCCGCGAACTCGGCCCACTCCAGCAGCTCGCCGTTGGCGATCATCTTGTCCATCTCCTCGTCGGTGACGAAGAAGTAGTGGACGCCGTGCTGCTCACCGGGACGGGGCTTGCGGGTCGTCGCGGACACCGACAGCCAGACCTCGGGGTGTTCCTTGCGCATATGGGCGACGACCGTGCTCTTGCCGACCCCTGAGGGGCCGGAGAGCACGGTCAGCCGCGGACGTGCGTCCGGGGGTACGGGGGTCGCGCCCCGGGGTGTTACAGCCATGCGCCGATTATTCCAGCAATCGCGCGGTGCCCGGGACTCCGGCCCCGAGCCCCCGGATTCAGGAGCCGGTGCTGCCGAACTCGCGCTCCAGGGAGGCGATCTGGTTGGACCCGAGGCCGCGCACGCGACGGCTCTCGGAGATGCCGAGCCGCTCCATGATCTGCTTGGCGCGGACCTTGCCCACGCCCGGAAGGGACTCAAGAAGGGCGGAGACCTTCATCTTGCCGATGACGTCGTTCTCCTGGCCCTGCTTGATGACCTCGTGCAGGGAGGCGCCGGAGTGCTTGAGTCGATTCTTGACCTCGGCCCGCTCCCGGCGAGCCGCGGCGGCCTTTTCGAGCGCGGCTGCGCGCTGTTCAGGGGTTAGGGGCGGAAGAGCCACGCCTACGTCACCTCGGATGTCGAACTGTCGGATACGGACCGGTGAGGAACCTAGTCGCCCCACACCTGAGGAGCTACGAGCAACACGCTTGCCCGTTCTCCCCCACTACCTTGAGGGCGTGGGAGGCGCCCCCACTCGACGGAGACTAGCGGTCTCGTCCGCCAGAGTCAGCGAGAACAGAGGAAAAGTCCTGGTCAGCCTCCGCCAGGCCGGGCATTTAGGACATAATGCCCCGGATTTGAGGATGTATCCAGACCCAGGCGGGCCCCGGGACGCCCGCCCGGTGACTCAGCCGCCGGTCACCGCGGTCCTGATCTCCTCCGCGAAGCGCTCCGCGGCGCTCCGCAGCGCCCCCACCTCGGGACCGTGACGCAGAACACCCCGGCTGACGCTCGGGACCACGTTGCGCACCACGGAGCCGAACACCCGGGGAAGGTCGGCCGGCGTCGCTCCCTGCGCGCCGATCCCCGGCGCGAGCAGCGGCCCGCCCATGTCCAGGTCGTACGACGACAGGTCGCCCAGCGTGGCCCCCACCACCGCGCCGAAGGAGCCGAGCGGGGCCTGCCCCGCGTTCTCCTCGGCGAGGTGCGCGAGCACGGTCGCGGCCACGGAACGGCCGTCGGGCCGCACGGCGTGCTGGACCTCGGCGCCCTCCGGGTTGGAGGTCAGGGCCAGCACGAACAGGCCCGCGCCGCTCTCCCGCGCCAGGTCGACCGCGGGCCTCAGCGACCCGTAGCCGAGGTACGGCGAGACGGTGAGCGCGTCCGAGAACAGCGGCGCGTCCTTGCGCAGGAACGACTCGGCGTAGGCGGCCATGGTCGAGCCGATGTCGCCGCGCTTGGCGTCCATCACGACCAGCGCCCCGGCCGCCCGGGCCTCCTCGACCGACTTCTCCAGGACGGCGAGGCCGCGCGAGCCGAAACGCTCGTAGAAGGCGCTCTGCGGCTTCAGGGCGGCCACCCGGCCGGCCAGCGCCTCCACCACGGTGCGGCTGAACCGCTCCAGACCGGCCACGTCGTCGTTCAGGCCCCACTCGGCGAGCAGCGAGGCGTGCGGGTCGATGCCGACGCACAGCGGGCCGCGCTCGTCCATGGCACGGCGCAGACGCGCGCCGAAGGGTTCCACCGGGCTCATGCCGCCTCCCCCGCCTTCCTCACGTCGGCGCCGACCGCGTCGGCGAGGGTGGCGTACGGGCTGGTCCGCAGGCGTGCGGCGAGCCCCTTGTGGATCGCGCGGCTCCAGAAGGGCCCCTGGTAGACGAAGGCGCTGTAGCCCTGGACCAGGGTGGCGCCGGCCAGGATGCGCTGCCAGGCGTCCTCGGCGTCCTCGATGCCGCCCACGCCGACCAGGGTGATGCGGTCGCCCACGCGCGCGTAGAGGCGGCGCAGCACCTCCAGGGAGCGCGCCTTCAGCGGCGCGCCCGAGAGTCCGCCGGTCTCCTTCACCAGCGAGGGCGCGGACGTCAGCCCGAGTCCCTCGCGCGCGATGGTGGTGTTGGTGGCGATGATCCCGTCCAGGCCCAGCTCCACGGCGAGGTCGGCGACGGCGTCGACGTCCTCGTCGGCGAGGTCCGGGGCGATCTTCACCAGCAGCGGCACCCGGCGCCCCGGCACGACCCGGTCGGCGGCCTCGCGCACGGCGGCAAGGAGCGGGCGCAGCGCCTCGGTGGCCTGGAGGTCGCGCAGTCCGGGGGTGTTCGGCGAGGAGACGTTGACGACCAGGTAGTCGGCGTACGGGGCCAGCCGCTCGGCGGACTTCACGTAGTCGCCGACGGCCTCCTCCTCCGGGACGACCTTGGTCTTGCCGATGTTGACGCCCACGACGGTCCTGAACGCGGGCGTGCGCGAGGCCAGGCGCGCGGCGACGGCGAGCGAGCCCTCGTTGTTGAAGCCCATGCGGTTGATCAGCGCGCGGTCCGCGACCAGCCGGAACAGCCGCTTCCTGGGGTTGCCGGGCTGCGGCTCCCCCGTGACCGTGCCGATCTCGACGTGGTCGAAGCCGAGCATCGACATCCCGTCGATCGCCACGGCGTTCTTGTCGAAGCCGGCGGCGAGCCCGAAGGGGCCGTGCATCCGCAGCCCGAGGGCCTCGGTGCGCAGCTCCTTGTGGCGGGGGGCGAGCACGGCGGCGACGAAGGTGCGCAGCACCGGGACGCGGGCGGCGAGCCGGATCCAGCGGAAGGCCAGGTGGTGCGCCTGTTCCGGGTCCATCCGCTGGAAGAGCAGACGGAAGAAAAGCTTGTACATCACTGAGTCCTCGGGTGTCCTCGGGGCCTCATGGGTCCCCATGGGTCCTCGTGAAGAGGGGGGACACCGTCTCCGGTGTCCCCCCTCGTGGCCGCTAGTCGCGGGTCGCGGTCAGGTGTCCCGCGTGTTCCTGGAGGGAGCGGACACCCACCTCGCCGCGGTGGAGGGCGTCGATGCCCTGGACCGCCGCGGCCAGCGCCTGGACCGTCGTCAGACACGGCACGGAGCGCGCCACGGCCGCGGTACGGATCTCGTAGCCGTCCAGGCGGCCGCCGGTGCCGTACGGGGTGTTGACGATGAGGTCGACCTCGCCGTCGTGGATGAGCTGGACGATGGTCCGCTCGCCGTTGGGCCCGGTGCCCTGGGACTGCTTGCGCACGACCGTGGCGTTGATGCCGTTGCGCTTGAGCACCTCGGCCGTGCCGGAGGTGGCGAGCAGTTCGAAGCCGTGGGCCACCAGCTCACGGGCCGGGAAGATCATCGACCGCTTGTCCCGGTTGGCGACCGAGATGAAGGCGCGGCCCTTGGTCGGCAGCGGACCGTAGGCCGCCGACTGCGACTTGGCGTACGCGGTGCCGAAGACGGAGTCGATGCCCATGACCTCGCCGGTGGAGCGCATCTCGGGGCCGAGGACGGTGTCCACACCGCGTCCGGAGGTGTCCCGGAAGCGGCTCCACGGCAGCACGGCCTCCTTGACGGAGATCGGCGCGTCCAGCGGCAGCGTGCCGCCGTCGCCGTTCCTCGGCAGCAGCCCCTCCTCGCGCAGTTCGGCGATGGTCGAGCCCAGCGAGATCCGGGCGGCGGCCTTGGCGAGCGGCACGGCGGTCGCCTTGGAGGTGAAGGGGACCGTACGGGAGGCGCGCGGGTTGGCTTCCAGGACGTAGAGGATGTCGCCGGACAGCGCGAACTGGATGTTGATCAGGCCGCGCACCCCGACACCGCGCGCGATGGCCTCGGTGGAGGCCCGCAGCCGCTTGATGTCGTACCCGCCGAGCGTGATCGGCGGCAGCGCGCACGCCGAGTCGCCGGAGTGGATGCCGGCCTCCTCGATGTGCTCCATGACGCCGCCGAGGTACAGCTCCTCGCCGTCGTAGAGGGCGTCGACGTCGATCTCTATGGCGTCGTCGAGGAACCGGTCGACGAGCACCGGGCGGGAGGGGCTGATCTCGGTCGACTCGGCGATGTACGCCTCCAGGCGCGCCTCGTCGTACACGATCTCCATGCCGCGGCCGCCCAGGACGTAGGACGGTCGGACCAGGACCGGGTAGCCGATCTCGTCGGCGATGGTCTTGGCCTGGGCGAAGGTGGTGGCGGTGCCGTGCTTGGGGGCCGGCAGGCCCGCCTCGACCAAGACCTGGCCGAAGGCGCCCCGGTCCTCGGCGGCGTGGATCGCCTCGGGCGGGGTGCCGACGATCGGCACGCCGTTGTCCTTCAGGGCCTGCGCCAGGCCCAGCGGGGTCTGGCCGCCCAACTGGACGACGACACCGGCGATCGGGCCGGCCTGCCGCTCCGCGTGGACGATCTCCAGGACGTCCTCCAGGGTGAGCGGCTCGAAGTACAGCCGGTCGGAGGTGTCGTAGTCGGTGGAGACGGTCTCCGGGTTGCAGTTGACCATCACGGTCTCGTACCCGGCGTCGTGCAGCGCGAAGGAGGCGTGCACGCAGGAGTAGTCGAACTCGATGCCCTGGCCGATGCGGTTGGGGCCGGAGCCCAGGATGATCACCGCCGGCCTCTCTCGCGGGGCGACCTCGTTCTCCTCGTCGTAGGAGGAGTAGAAGTACGGCGTCCTCGCGGCGAACTCGGCGGCGCAGGTGTCGACCGTCTTGTAGACCGGGCGGATGCCGAGCGCGTGCCGCACCTCGCGGACCACGTCCTCGCGCAGGCCCCGGATCTCGCCGATCTGCTGGTCGGAGAAGCCGTGCCGCTTGGCCTCGGCGAGCAGGTCGGCGGTCAGCTCGGGCGCCTCGGCCAGCTCGTCGGCGATCTCCTTGATCAGGAACAGCTGGTCGACGAACCACGGGTCGATCTTCGTGGCGTCGAAGACCTCCTCGGCCGTGGCCCCCGCGCGGATGGCCTGCATCACCGCGTTGATCCGGCCGTCGGTCGGGCGGACGGCCTCGCGCAGCCGCTCGTGCCGGTCGCCGGGGTCGCCGACGAACGTGAACCGGCTGCCCTTCTTCTCCAGCGAGCGCAGGGCCTTCTGGAGGGCCTCGGTGAAGTTGCGGCCGATGGCCATAGCCTCGCCGACCGACTTCATGGTGGTGGTCAGCGTGGAGTCGGCCTGCGGGAACTTCTCGAAGGCGAACCGGGGCGCCTTGACGACCACGTAGTCGAGGGTCGGCTCGAAGGAGGCCGGGGTCTCCTGCGTGATGTCGTTGGGGATCTCGTCGAGGGTGTAGCCGACGGCGAGCTTGGCGGCGATCTTGGCGATGGGGAAGCCGGTCGCCTTGGAGGCGAGCGCGGAGGAACGCGACACGCGCGGGTTCATCTCGATGACGATGACCCGGCCGTCCTCGGGGTTCACCGCGAACTGGATGTTGCAGCCGCCGGTGTCGACGCCGACCTCGCGGATGACGGCGATGCCGATGTCCCGCAGGATCTGGTACTCGCGGTCGGTGAGCGTCATGGCCGGGGCGACGGTGATGGAGTCGCCGGTGTGCACGCCCATCGGGTCGAAGTTCTCGATGGAGCAGACGACCACGACGTTGTCGTGCTTGTCGCGCATCAGCTCCAGCTCGTACTCCTTCCAGCCGAGGATGGACTCCTCCAGGAGCACCTCGGTGGTCGGGGAGAGCGCGAGGCCGGTGCCCGCGATGCGGCGCAGCTCGTCCTCGTCGTGGGCGAAGCCGGAGCCGGCGCCGCCCATGGTGAAGGAGGGGCGGACCACGACCGGGTAGCCGCCGAGCTCGTCGACGCCGGCCAGGATCTCGTCCATGGTGTGGCAGATCACGGAGCGGGCGGACTCGCCGTGCCCGGTCTTTCGCCGGACGGCCTCCACGACGCCCTTGAACTGCTCGCGGTCCTCGCCCTTGTGGATGGCCTCGACATTGGCGCCGATCAGCTCGACGCCGTACTTCTCCAGGACGCCGTTCTCGTGCAGCGAGATGGCGGTGTTGAGCGCCGTCTGACCGCCCAGGGTGGGCAGCAGGGCGTCGGGGCGCTCCTTGGCGATGATCTTCTCGACGAATTCCGGCGTGATCGGCTCGACGTAGGTGGCGTCGGCGATCTCCGGGTCGGTCATGATCGTCGCGGGGTTGGAGTTGACGAGGAGGACCCTGAGACCCTCGGCCTTCAGGACGCGGCACGCCTGGGTGCCGGAGTAGTCGAACTCGGCGGCCTGGCCGATGACGATCGGGCCGGAGCCGATGACCAGGACGGACTGGATATCGGTGCGCTTAGGCACGCTGGCCCTCCATCAGGACTGTGCTCATCAAAGACGTGAAGCGGTCGAACAGGTAGGCGGCGTCGTGGGGTCCCGCGGCCGCTTCGGGGTGGTACTGGACGCTGAAGGCCGGCTTGTCGAGGAGCTGGAGGCCTTCCACCACGTTGTCATTGAGGCAGACGTGGGAGACCTCGACACGGCCGAAGGGGGTGTCGGAGACCCGGTCGGTGGGGGCGTCGACGGCGAAGCCGTGGTTGTGCGCGGTGACCTCGACCTTGCCGGTCGTACGGTCCTGCACCGGCTGGTTGATGCCGCGGTGGCCGTACTTCAGCTTGTAGGTGCCGAAGCCCAGCGCGCGGCCCAGGATCTGGTTGCCGAAGCAGATGCCGAACAGCGGCGTGCCGCGCTCCAGGACGCCCCGCATGACGGAGACGGCGTGGTCGGCGGTGGCCGGGTCGCCGGGGCCGTTGGAGAAGAACACGCCGTCGGGCCCGACCGCGTACACGTCCTCGACCGTGGCGGTGGCGGGCAGCACGTGCACCTCGATGCCGCGTTCGGCCATGCGGTGCGGGGTCATGCCCTTGATGCCGAGGTCGACCGCGGCGACGGTGAACTTCTTCTCGCCGATCGCGGGGACCACGTACGCCTCCTCGGTGGCCACCTCGGCGGACAGGTCCGCGCCCTCCATCCGGGGCGACTCCAGGACGCGGGCCAGCAGCGCGGCGTCGTCCTGGACGGCCTCCCCGCTGAAGACGCCGACGCGCATGGCGCCGCGCTCGCGCAGGTGGCGGGTGAGGGCGCGGGTGTCGATGCCGCTGATGCCGACGACGCCCTGCGCGGCGAGCTCCTCGTCCAGGGTGCGCTGGGCACGCCAGTTGGAGGGCCGGCGCGCGGGGTCGCGCACGACGTAGCCGGAGACCCAGATCCGGTTCGACTCGGGGTCCTCGTCGTTGACGCCGGTGTTGCCGACGTGCGGAGCGGTCATGACGACGACCTGACGGTGGTACGACGGGTCGGTGAGCGTCTCCTGGTAGCCGGTCATGCCGGTGGAGAACACGGCCTCGCCGAACGTCTCCCCCACGGCCCCGTAGGCACGGCCGCGGAAGATCCGGCCGTCCTCCAGGACGAGTACGGCGGGAACCTTCGAGGTTCCCCTGGTGGAGGTGGTCATCGTTCGGCGCCTTCCGTGCTGTTCTTCTCGATCATGGTGGTGAGGGCCTCGACCCACTCGGTGTGCTCGGCCGCCCGGTCGGAGCGGAACCCGGAGTCGATCAGGCGATCGCCGTGCTCCCAGGTCACGACGAGCAGTCCGCCCTCGGTGAGCACCTTGCCGGCGATGCCCTTGTCGAGCCGGGCCCCGCGCAGCTGTGCGGCCGGGACGAAGAAGTCGTTCGCTCCGGGGCGCACCACGTCCAGGCCCGCGTCGGTCAGGGTCAGCTCGGCCCGGCTGCGGGTGCCCAGGCCGCGCGCCACGATGCGGTCCAGCCACTGCCCGGCGGTGGTGGAGCCGTGGTAGCGGCCGGTCATCGTCAGGTGCGCCGGACCGGGCTCCTCCGGCGCGCTCGGCAGCTCGGGCAGGTCGCCCTGGAGGGTGGCGCGCCACTTCCAGCCCTCGCGCATCAGCCAGTAGACGAGGGCGATGAACAGGACGAGGCCGATCAGCCAGCCGATACGGGCGCCCCAGTCGGTGACCGTGGCCGATTTCCCTTCCGCGGCGACTTCGGTCGCGAGCCCGGCTGCGAGCAGAGGTGCAGATGTCACGTGAGCTTCCCGTCGACGAGCGTGGCCTTGCCCCGGAGCCACGTGTGGGTGACACGGCCCGGCAGCTCACGTCCCTCGTACGGGGTGTTCCGGCTGCGCGAGGCGAAGCCCGCGGGGTCCACCTGCCCACGGTATGCCGTGTCGACCAGCGTGAGGTTGGCGGGCTCACCTGCCGAGACGGGGCGGCCGTGGCCGGTGGCCCGCCCGATCCGGGCCGGCGCGAAGGACATGCGGTCCGCGATGCCCGCCCAGTCCAGCAGACCGGTGTCGACCATGGTCTCCTGGAGCACGGACAGGGCGGTCTCCAGGCCGACCATGCCCATGGCGGCCGCGGCCCACTCGCAGTCCTTGTCCTCGTGCGGGTGCGGGGCGTGGTCGGTGGCGACGATGTCGATCGTGCCGTCGGCGAGCGCCTCGCGCAGGGCGTGCACGTCCCGCTCGGTGCGCAGCGGCGGGTTGACCTTGTAGACCGGGTTGTAGGTGCGCACCAGCTCGTCGGTGAGGAGCAGGTGGTGCGGGGTGACCTCGGCGGTGACCTGGATGCCGCGGGACTTGGCCCAGCGGACGATCTCGACGCTGCCCGCGGTCGACAGGTGGCAGATGTGGACGCGGGAGCCGACGTGATCGGCGAGCAGGACGTCGCGGGCGATGACCGACTCCTCGGCGACGGCCGGCCAGCCGCCCAGGCCCAGTTCGGCGGAGACGACGCCCTCGTTCATCTGGGCGCCCTCGGTCAGCCGCGGCTCCTGGGCGTGCTGGGCGACGACGCCGCCGAAGGCCTTCACGTACTCCAGCGCCCGGCGCATGATCACCGCGTCGTCGACGCACTTGCCGTCGTCGGAGAAGACGGTGACCCCGGCGGCCGACTCGTGCATGGCGCCGAGTTCGGCGAGCTTGCGGCCCTCCAGGCCGACCGTGACGGCGCCGATGGGCTGCACATCGCAGTAGCCGTGCTCCCGGCCCAGACGCCAGACCTGCTCGACGACGCCGGCGGTGTCGGCCACGGGGAAGGTGTTGGCCATGGCGAACACGGCGGTGTAGCCGCCGGAGGCGGCCGCGCGGGTGCCGGTCAGGACGGTCTCCGAGTCCTCGCGGCCCGGCTCGCGCAGGTGGGTGTGCAGGTCGACCAGGCCCGGCAGCAGCACCTTGCCGTCGGCCTCGACGATCTCCGCGCCCTCGGCAGACAGTCCGGTGCCGACCGCCTCGACGACCTCGCCGTCGATCAGGACGTCCTGCGGCGCGCCGCCGAGCACCTTGGCACCACGGATCAGAATCTTGCTCATGTCTCTTACTTCTCCTCGGTGGTGCGGGCTTGCGGGGCGGGCTCCATGCCCCCGAGCAGGAGGTACAGCACGGCCATGCGGATGGAGACGCCGTTGGTGACCTGCTCGACGGCGGTGCAGCGGTCGGAGTCCGCGACCTCGGCGGTGATCTCCATTCCGCGGACCATCGGGCCGGGGTGCATCACGATGGCGTGCTCGGGCATCCTGGCCATCCGCTCGGCGTCCAGACCGTAGCGCCGCGAGTACTCGCGCTCGGTCGGGAAGAAGGCGTCGTTCATCCGCTCGCGCTGCACGCGGAGCATCATCACCGCGTCGGACTTGGGCAGGGTGGCGTCGAGGTCGTAGGAGACCTCGCAGGGCCAGGACCCGACGCCGACCGGCAGCAGGGTCGGCGGGGCGACCAGGGTCACTTCGGCGCCGAGGGTGTGCAGCAGGTCGACGTTGGACCGGGCCACCCTGCTGTGCAGCACGTCGCCGACGAGGGTGACGCGCCTGCCGGACAGGTCCTGGCCGAGGCCCGCGTCCCTGCCGACCAGCCGGCGGCGCAGGGTGAAGGCGTCGAGCAGCGCCTGGGTGGGGTGCTGGTGGGTGCCGTCGCCGGCGTTGATGACGGCGGCGTCGATCCAGCCGGAGTTGGCCAGCCGGTACGGGGCCCCGGAGGCGCCGTGCCGGATGACCACGGCGTCGACGCCCATGGCCTCCAGGGTCTGGGCGGTGTCCTTCAGGGACTCGCCCTTGGACACCGACGATCCCTTGGCGGTGAAGTTGATGACGTCCGCGGACAGCCGCTTCTCCGCGGCCTCGAAGGAGATCCGGGTGCGGGTGGAGTCCTCGAAGAAGAGGTTGACGACGGTGCGGCCGCGCAGGGTCGGCAGTTTCTTGATCGGCCGGTCGGCGACCCGGGCCATCTCCTCGGCGGTGTCGAGGATCAGGACGGCGTCGTCGCGGGTGAGGTCGGCGGCCGAGATGAGATGACGCTGCATCTGTCAGGCTCCGTAAGGCGGTTCATTCGGGAGAATTGGGGCATACGGGCGCGTGCGAGGGCACACGCGCGGGGCGTACGGCGATGCGTACGCGCGCGTGTTACGGCTGGTCGCCCTGGGCGGCCGGCTTGGCGCCGAGCAGCACGGTGTCGCGACCGTCCTCCTCGGCGAGCAGGACCTTGACCGTCTCCCGCAGCGACGTGGGGAGGTTCTTGCCGACGTAGTCGGCGCGGATCGGCAGTTCGCGGTGGCCGCGGTCGACGAGGACGGCGAGCTGCACCGCGCGCGGACGCCCGATGTCGTTCAGGGCGTCGAGGGCGGCGCGGATGGTGCGGCCGGAGAAGAGCACGTCGTCGACGAGGACGACGAGGCGGCCGTCGATGCCGTCACCGGGGATCTCGGTGCGGGCCAGCGCACGCGGGGGCTGCATGCGCAGGTCGTCGCGGTACATGGTGATGTCGAGCGAGCCGCAGGGGACCTTGCGTTCGGTGATCTGCTCGAGTTTGACGGCGAGCCGCTGGGCGAGGAAGACGCCCCGGGTCGGAATGCCGAGGAGCATCACGTCGTCGGCGCCCTTGGCGCGCTCGACGATCTCGTGGGCGATGCGGGTCAGCACCCGCTCGATGTCGGGGCCCTCGAGAACGGGCCGGGCATCGGACGCTTGCGTGGTTTCGTGCGAGTCCATAAGAAACGGACCTCCTTCTCCGCCTCACGGGACGGACCTTAAAGGACGTCGGAATTGCGCCATACACGCTACCAGGTGCCGGAGACCTCCCTGATCACCCCCTTGGCGCAACGGACCGCGGTTACCACGGAAGCGGCGCTGCGGACCATTCGGCTTGACGCGGCAGAGTAACGCTGCGTAACCTCACAGTGAGTTACCAGCCGCGCGGCGTGGCACCCGAGCCAGTCGCGTCGACACAGTGTCCGGGGAGCCATATGTCCAGCGAATACGCCAAACAGCTCGGGGCCAAGCTCCGGGCGATCCGCACCCAGCAGGGCCTTTCCCTCCACGGTGTCGAGGAGAAGAGCCAGGGACGCTGGAAGGCGGTCGTGGTCGGTTCGTACGAGCGCGGCGACCGTGCCGTGACCGTGCAGCGCCTCGCCGAACTGGCGGATTTCTACGGGGTCCCCGTGCAGGAGCTGCTGCCGGGCACCACCCCCGGCGGAGCCGCCGAGCCCCCGCCGAAGCTGGTCCTGGACCTGGAGCGGCTGGCCACGGTGCCGGCCGAGAAGGCGGGCCCGCTCCAGCGCTACGCGGCGACGATCCAGTCGCAGCGCGGTGACTACAACGGCAAGGTGCTCTCCATCCGCCAGGACGACCTGCGCACACTCGCCGTCATCTACGACCAGTCGCCCTCGGTCCTCACCGAGCAGCTGATCAGCTGGGGCGTGCTGGACGCGGACGCGCGCCGCGCGGTGGCGTCCCACGAGGAGAGCTGACCGCTCGGCAGACCCAGCAGAAACGTGCCGCCGGGGTGGCCGGAACCGTTTGGTTCCGGCCACCCCGGCGGCTTTTTCGCGGCCCCCGTGGGGTGAGCGCGGCCCTGAAGCGGTCAGATGGGACCGGGCGCGTGCACACGGACGCCGAGGGGCCCGCAGCAGTCGTGCTGCGGGCCCCTGCACGTCCGTGCGGGCACCGGCTGCGGGCCGGTCCCCTCTTACACCTGGTCGCGGCGGAGGGAGGGCTTGAGCTCCTTCAGACGGCCCAGCAGGCCGTTGACGAACGAGGGCGACTCCTCCGTGGAGAACTCCTTCGCCAGCTGCACCATCTCGTCCAGCACGACGGCGTCCGGGGTCTCGTCGACCCAGATCAGCTCGTACGCGCCGAGCCGCAGAATGTTGCGGTCGACGACCGGCATACGGTCGAGCGTCCAGCCGACCGCGTACTGCGCGATCAGGTCGTCGATCCGGGTCGCGCGCTCCGCGTAGCCCTCGACGAGCTGCATCGTGTACTCGCTCACCGGGGGCTGCCGGGTGTCGGTCCGGGAGAGCCGGATCCAGTCAGCGAGGACCGTCAGGACGTCGGCGCCGCGCTGGTCACCCTCGAAGAGGATCTGGAAGGCACGCTTGCGGGCCGTGTTGCGGGCAGCCACGGTTAGCTGTTCACCCGGCCGAGGTAGTCGCTCGTGCGCGTGTCGACCTTGATCTTCTCACCGGTGGTGATGAAGAGCGGGACCTGGATCTGGTGGCCGGTCTCCAGCGTGGCGGGCTTGGTGCCACCGGTGGAGCGGTCGCCCTGGACGCCCGGCTCGGTCTCGGCGACGGTCAGCTCGACGGCGGCCGGCAGCTCGACGAAGAGCACCTCGCCCTCGTGCTGGGCGACGGTGGCCTCGAAGCCCTCGATCAGGAAGTTGGCGGTGTCGCCGACGACCTTGCGGTCGATGTGCAGCTGGTCGTAGGTCTCCATGTCCATGAAGACGAAGTAGTCGCCGTCCATGTAGGAGAACTGCATGTCACGCTTGTCGACGGTGGCCGTTTCGACCTTGACGCCGGCGTTGAACGTCTTGTCGACGGTCTTGCCGGAGAGCACGTTCTTGAGCTTGGTGCGCACGAAGGCCGGGCCCTTGCCGGGCTTGACGTGCTGGAACTCGACGACGGACCACAGCTGGCCGCCGTCGAGCTTGAGCACCATGCCGTTCTTGAGGTCGTTCGTGGAAGCCACGGTTGCGGAATCTCCTGGACTGACGTACGACCCGGGGGCAGGCGCACAGCGCGAGGCTAGAGCGCGAGGAGCTCCTTGGTCGTGATGGTGAGTAGCTCGGGTCCGCCGTCCGCCTCGGGGCGTACGACGAGCGTGTCATCGATCCGGACACCGCCCCGGCCCGGGAGGTGGACCCCAGGTTCGACGGTGACCGGCACGCAAGCGTCCAGTTTACCCATGGCTGAAGGGGCCAGCTGCGGGTCCTCGTCGATTTCGAGTCCGACCCCGTGCCCGGTGAGGGGTTGCAGGCCCTCTGCGAACCCGGCCGAATCCAGTACCTGGCGCGCGGCGCGGTCCACGTCACGGTAGGCGGCGCCGGGGGCCAGGGCCTCCCGTCCGGCGCGCTGGGCTGCGAAGACCAGGTCGTAGAGCTGGATCTGCCAGTCCGCCGGAGACGTGCCGATCACGAAGGTGCGGCCGATCTCGCAGCGGTAGCCGCGGTAGGCGGCGCCCAGGCACACCGTGAGGAAGTCGCCCTCCTCGACCCGCCGGTCGGTGGGCCGGTGGCCGCGGCGGCCGGAGTTCGGGCCGGTGGCCACGGAGGTCGGGAAAGCGGGTCCGTCGGCGCCGTGGTCGACGAGCCGCCGCTCCAGCTCCAGGGCGAGATGGCGCTCGGTGCGGCCGACCAGGATCGACTCCAGCAGCTCACCGAGGGCCTGATCGGCGATCTCGGCACCGATTCTCAGACAGGAGATCTCCTCCTCGTCCTTGACGACTCGGAGCTGCTCGACCGCGCTGCCCAGGTCGGTCAGACGCAACTGGGGCGCCACCGAGCCGAGGGCCCGGTAGCGGGCCACCGTGAGGTGGTGCTCCTCCACGGCGAGCGAGTCGGCGCCCTGGGTCCGGGCGTGGTCGGCGGCGGCGACGGCCGGGTCGCCGCCGGAGGGTTGGGGCAGGACCTGCACCCGCAGCGCCTCGTCGGTCCGGCCCTCGCAGGGCCGGTCGTCCGGCGGGCTCTGGCACACCAGCAGGTCCTCGCGCCTTCCGAGAAGCAGGACGGCACCCTGCGGGGCCGCCCCCGCGAGGTACCGCACATTGGCGGGACGAGTCACCAGCGCCGCCGCGCTGCCGCCCGCGTTGCAGCGCTCCCTCAGCCGGGTCCGGCGGGCCGCGTACACCTCTGACATGAACCGAGCGTAAGAGTCATGGCTCAATATCGCCGTTCGAGAGGTCCGAGTGGGTCTGCCGGATCCCGGCCCCGGGGCGCCGGGTGCCGTGTCCGGCGGTCGGGCCGCCTGCCCGGGCCCGCCGGGCGCGGCCGCGCCCTACCAGTTCGGGGGGCTGGCGATGGCTCGGGACAGGACCTCGTCCAGGACTCTGGCCGTGGCCGGGACGTCGAGTTGGGAGTTGTCGATGATGGGGAGGCCGGATCCGTACCAGCCGGCCATGCGGCCGTGGATGCGGGCGACCTCCTCGTCCGTCAGCCGGCGGTTTCCGGAACGCTCGGCGTTGCGCTCCAGGACGATGTCCAGGCCGGGCAGCAGCACGACCGGGAGCAGGCCGGGGCCGACATGGCGCTTCCAGCCGCCGAGCCCGACCACCGGGCGGTCGGGGAAGACGGCGTCGTCGAGGATGCACGAGATGCCGTTGGCGAGGAAGTTGCGGGCGGCGAATCCGCAGGTGCGGCGGGCGAGGCGGTACTGCGCCTCGGAGTGGTCGTTCCAGCCCGACTGCGGGTCGGCGAAGCCGGAGCGGACCCACTCGCGGACGTCGTCGAGGCTGATGTGCGCGGTGGGCACGCGGCGGTGGTCGGCCCAGTACTTGGCGACGCTCGTCTTGCCCGCGCCCGCCGGCCCGATCAGCAGCACCGCCAGCGTGGTGGTCGTCGGGTCGGGCGCGGTCTGGGCCGGCGGCACGCTGGGCATGCCGACGGGACCGCCCGGCGGCAGCCGGACATGTCCGGTGGCGTCCGTCGCGGGCGGCGCGGCGGGCGGCGGGACCCCGGGGGCCGACGGGTGTGGGCTCTGGGGGTGCGGCCGCTGAGGCTGCGAGTTCTGGGGGTGCGGCGCCGACGGAGGCGGCTGCTGAGGATGCGGCGCCGACCGGGGCAAGCCCTGAGGGTGCGGCGCTGACGGGGGCGGACCCTGAGGACGCGGCGCCGACAGAGGCGGACCCTGAGGACGCGGCGCCGACAGAGGCGAGCCCTGGTGATGCGGCGTCGGCAGAGGCGGCCCCTGGTGATGCGGTGCCGACGGGGGCGGGCCTTGGGGGTGCGGGCTCTGGGGACGCGGCGCCGACAGGGGCGGACCCTGAGGGTGCGGTGCTGACGGACGCGGGCCCGGCGATTGTGGCGCCGACGGGGGCGGGCCCTGAGGGCGTGGGCTCTGAGGATGGGGCGCCGACGGGTGCGGGCCCGGCGGTTGCGGTGCCGGGGCGCCGGGATGGCCCGATGCCGGAGGAGGCGGGGGCACGGGCGCGGAGCCCTGGGACGCGCCCGGGTGCCGCGGCCCCGGGTGATGTGCGTCCGGCGCCCAGCCGGCGGCCGGTCCGTGCCCCGGCTGGCGGGGCGGCGGCAGCGGTGAACCCACTGCGTGCTGCATCCGGTGCGACTCCGTCTCGTACGGGGCAATTGGCGCCGGCAGCGGGTCCCAGCCCCGCCGCCTACCGAACGGTACCGTCCCCGGCCGCCATATGGTGAACGGCCGGGCGCGGTCCGAAGTGCCCGTCGCGGCAGGCAGAACGGGGCGGATGCCGCTCGGTGGGACTTACTGTCCGACCTCGCCGTACGCGGCGAGCAGCACGGCCGGGTCGGGGCCCTCCAGGACGGTGGGCTTGGCGAGGCCGTCCAGGACGATGAAGCGCAGCAGGTCGCCGCGGGACTTCTTGTCGACCTTCATCGTCTCCAGCAGCTTGGGCCACTGGTCGTAGCGGTAGTGCAGCGGCAGGCCCACCGATTCGAGGACCGCGCGGTGGCGGTCGGCCGTGGCGTCGTCCAACCGGCCCGCCAGACGGCCGAGTTCGGCGGCGAAGTGCATGCCGACGGCGACCGCGGCGCCGTGCCGCCACTTGTACCGCTCGTTCTTCTCGATCGCGTGGCCCAGCGTGTGGCCGTAGTTGAGGATCTCCCGCAGGCCCGACTCCTTCAGGTCGGCGGAGACGACGTCCGCCTTGACCCTGATGGACCGCTCGACGAGTTCGGCGGTGTGCGGGCCGGCCGGGGTGCGGGCGGCCTCGGGGTCGGACTCGATCAGGTCGAGGATCACCGGGTCGGCGATGAAGCCGGCCTTGATGACCTCCGCGAGCCCGGACACGTAGTCGTTGACCGGGAGGGAGTCCAGCGCGGCCAGGTCGCACAGCACACCGGCGGGCGGGTGGAAGGCTCCCACGAGGTTCTTGCCCTCGGCGGTGTTGATGCCGGTCTTGCCGCCGACGGCCGCGTCCACCATGGCCAGCACGGTGGTCGGGACGGCGATCCAGCGCACCCCGCGCAGCCAGGTCGCGGCCACGAACCCGGCCAGGTCGGTGGTGGCGCCGCCGCCCACGCCCACGATGACGTCGGTGCGGGTGAACCCGCACTGGCCCAGCGCCTTCCAGCAGTAGGCGGCGACCTCCGCGGTCTTGGCCTCCTCCGCGTTCGGCACCTGGATGGCGACGGCCTCGTAGCCCTGCTCGGCCAGGTCGGCGCGGAGCGCGTCCCCGGTCTCGGCGAGCGCCTCGGGGTGGATCACGGCGACCCGCTTGGCCTTCTCGCCGACCAGGCCGGTGAGTTCACCGAGGAGCCGGCGGCCCACCAGGACGTCGTACGCCTCGGTGCCGGCCGTGCCGGCGATGTGGATCCGCGTGACCGACTCGCTCATACTTCCTTCAACTCCAGTGCGTCCAGGGCGGCTTGGGTGACCTCTTCGGGAGTGCGCCCGTCGGTCGGCACGACCGCGGTGGCGACCTCCTCGTACAGGTGCCGCCGGGCCTCCATCAACTCGCGCCACTGCTTGCGCGGGTTCACGGCGAGCAGCGGGCGGGCCACGTTCAGGCCGGTGCGCCTGACGGCCTCCTCGACGTCCATCGACAGGTACAGGACCGGCAGCCGGGCGATCAGGGCCCGTGTGTCCGGGTCCAGGATCGCGCCGCCGCCGAGGGCCAGTACGCCGTCGTGCCCGGCGAGCGCCCGGCGCACCGCATCCTTCTCGACGGCACGGAAGAACGGCTCGCCCTCGTCGACGAAGATCTCGGCGATGGTGCGGCCCTGCTCCGCGACGATGTCGTCGTCGACGTCCCGGTAGGCGATCCCGAGGCGGTCGGCCAGCATCCGCCCGACGGTGGACTTGCCGACGCCCATGGGTCCGACCAGGACGACGACCGGCTCGGCGCTCACCGGATCGCCAGGTTCTCGAGGTAGGACCGCACGTTGCGGCGGGTCTCGGGCACGCTGTCGCCGCCGAACTTCTCCGCGACGGCGTCGGCGAGGACGAGGGCCACCATGGCCTCGGCCACGATGCCGGCGGCCGGCACCGCGCACACGTCGGAGCGCTGGTGGTGGGCCTGCGCGGACTCGCCGGTGGAGACGTCCACGGTCCGCAGGGCCCGCGGCACGGTCGCGATCGGCTTCATCGCGGCGCGCACCCGCAGCAGCTCTCCCGTGGTCAGCCCGCCCTCGGTGCCGCCGGAGCGGCCCGTGGCACGCCGGATGCCCTCGTCGGTCGTGACGATCTCGTCGTGGGCCTGGGAGCCGGGCACCCGCGCCAGGCCGAAGCCGTCGCCGACCTCGACGCCCTTGATCGCCTGGATGCCCATGAGCGCGGCCGCGAGCCGGGCGTCGAGCCGCCGGTCCCAGTGCACGTGGGAGCCCAGGCCCACCGGCACGCCGTAGGCCAGCACCTCCACCACGCCGCCGAGCGTGTCGCCGTCCTTGTGGGCCTGGTCGATCTCCGCGACCATCGCCTTGGAGGCGTCCGCGTCCAGGCAGCGCACCGGGTCCGCGTCCAGCTTCTCCACGTCCGCCGGGGTCGGGTACACGCCGTAGGGCGCCTTGGCCGCGGCCAGCTCGACGACGTGGCTGACGATCTCGATGCCGGCGGTCTCCTTCAGGTACGACCGGGCCACGGCGCCCAGCGCGACACGGGCCGCGGTCTCGCGCGCGGAGGCCCGCTCCAGCACCGGCCGGGCCTCGTCGAAGCCGTACTTCTGCATGCCCGCCAGATCGGCGTGCCCGGGCCGGGGCCGGGTCAGCGGCGCGTTGCGCGCGAGCTCGGCCAGCTCCGCCGGGTCGACCGGGTCGGCGGCCATGACCTTCTCCCACTTGGGCCACTCGGTGTTGCCCACCATGACGGCCACCGGGGAGCCGAGGGTGAGGCCGTGCCGGACCCCGCCGAGGAAGGTGACCTCGTCCCGCTCGAACTTCATCCGGGCACCGCGCCCATAGCCCAGGCGCCGCCGTGCGAGGTGGTCCGCCACCATCTCCGTGGTGACGGGCACGCCGGCGGGAAGGCCCTCCAGCGTGGCGACGAGTGCGGGTCCGTGGGACTCCCCCGCGGTCAGCCAGCGCAACCTGCTCAACGGTGCTCCTCATGCTCGCGCCTGGAACTGCGACGGCGCGACCGGGTGCGCGGCCCTGGCCCGCCACCTCCGATCCTCCCACGTCCGGACGTCGGCCCCGGTCGCCGGTCCAGCAGTCGGACGCGCGGCGCACAGGCCCGCCCCGTGGCACCGGCATGTCACGTACTCCCGTCGGCCCGTCACGGGCGCACGGCGAGTGGGTCATCCGGGCCGCGAGGGCCGGCGCTTCTGCGCCGGAGGGGATGCGCCCTGGTCAGCGGGCCGCGAGGGCCTTCTCGCCCGCTTCGCGCATGGCGTGCAGGGGGGCCGGGCTGTGGCCCGTCATCTGTTCGACCTGGAGGACCGCCTGGTGCACCAGCAGGTCGAGGCCGCCGACGACGGCGCCGCCGGCCATGGACCAGCGGGCCGCCAGCGGCGTGGGCCACGGGTCGTAGAGGACGTCGAAGAGCGTGGCGGGCCGTCCGGGTACGGCGTCGACGAGCGCGTCCGTCGTCCCGGCCGGGGTGGTGGCGATCACCAGCGGCGCCTTCAGGGCCTGCCCGGCGTCCGTCCAGTCCGCCGTGCGGACCTCGACGTCCAGCCGCTCACCCCACTCCCGCATCTCGGCCGCGCGGGCGTCGCTGCGGACGTAGGCGACGACCTCGCCGGTGCAGACGCGGGCGAGCGCGGCCAGCGCGGAGGAGGCGGTGGCGCCGGCGCCGAGGATCGCCGCCGAGCCGACCTGCTCGACGCCGTGCTCGCGCAGGGCGGCGACCATGCCCGGCACGTCGGTGTTGTCCCCGACCCGGCGGCCGTCCGCGGTGAACACGACCGTGTTGACCGCCTCGACGGAGGCGGCGGTGTCGCTGATCTCGTCGAGCAGCGGGATGACCGCCCGCTTCAGCGGCATGGTCAGCGACAGCCCGGCCCACTCGGGTCCCAGGCCCTCGAAGAACGCGGGCAGGCCTGCCTCGTCGATCTCGAACCGGTCGTACGACCAGTCCGTGAGCCCCAGCTCCGCGTACGCCGCCCGGTGCAGCACCGGGGAGAGCGAGTGGGCGATCGGTGAACCGAGCACAGCCGCCCGACGGGCGTCAGTTGCTCTTGGTGGCATCGAACTTGTCCTTGAGCTTGAGGAATTCGGCGTACGTCTTGGCGAACTCCGTCTTGTGCAAGCCGTCGGTCGCCACGAAATAGATCCAGCCGTCCTGGGTCGGATTCAATGCCGCCCTCAGCGCGTCGTCGCCGGGGTTTCCGATCGGTCCGGGCGGAAGGCCCTTGTTGGTGTAGGTGTTGTACGGGTCCTGGTTGCTGTTGATCTCTTTTTCGCTGATGTGGATGTTGCTCTGGCCCTTCAGGTAATTGAAGGTCGAGTCGAACTGCAGCAACTGGTTGGTCTCGGTGTTGGTCGGCTTCAGGCGGTTGTAGATCACTTCCGCCATCTTGCGGAAGTCGTCGTGCGTCTTGCCCTCGGCCTGGACCAGGCTCGCGACCGTGACGAGCTGGAACGGATCGTCGAGGTTCAGTTCCTTCGCCTTGTCGGCGAACTTGTACCGGGCGTAGACCTCGTCGGCCTGTTTGACCATTTCCTTCAGGACCGCCTCGGGCTTCATGCCCTTGGCCGCGGGATAGGTGCCCGGATAGAGGAAGCCCTCCAGCGGATCCTTGATCCGGCTCTTGTTCTGGGCCCACTTGGGCAGACCGAGGTCCTTGTACTGCCGCGCGGCGATCTTCTGCGTGGTGCCGGCGGCCAGTTCCAGCTGCTTGTCGATGTCCTCGTAGACCAGGGCATTGCGTTCGCCCGGCTTGACCAGGACATTGCTCTGGCTCTTGGGGTCGAGCATCATCGTGATGGCGCTCGCCGCGGACATCTGCTTCTTCAGCAGATAGGCGCCCGCCTGGATCCGGTCTCCATTGGGGTTCTTCGACTGCGCCGCCACGAAGGCGTCGACGCTCTTGACCACGCCCGCCGCCTTCAGCGCCCGGCCGATGTCGTAGCCGCCCGCGCCCTTGGGGATTTCGACGGTGACCATCTCGTTGATTCCGTCGCCCGCGTAGTCCGGGGCGGCGCCGAAACGATCTTGGTAGAACTGGTAGCCGTAGTAGACGACTCCGGCGGTACCTCCGCCGAACACCAGGGCGACGACCAGGCAGGCGCAGCCGCTGCGGCGCTTCTTGTCCTTGCCCTTGCCGCCACGGCCCTTGCGGTCGCCCCGTCCCCGGCCCTCGTTCGGATCGTCGCCGTCCTCGTCGTCCTCGCCGTCGCCGGCCGCGAAGAACGCGTGGTCGTCCTGTTCGGCTTCGGGATCCGGGTCCCAGTCGGGCCGCGGCTCCGGCTCGGCGCGCCGACGGCTCGGCGGCTCCGGCGGCGGGTAGGCCTCGGGGGTGCCGTAATGATCGGGCTGTTGCGCGCCGTAGGACGCGGCCTGCTGGCCGTACGGGTCGGCCGGGTCGCCGGGGTAGGCCGGCTGCTGCTGCCCGCCGGAGCCGTCCCAGCCGCCCTGGCCGTAGCCCTGCTGCTGGAGGTGGCCCGCGTACTGCTGGTCGTACTGCTGCTGACCCTGGTCACCGTAGGGCTGCTGGTCGTACTGCTGCTGCCCCTGCTGACCGTAGTGCTGCTGCCCCTGCGGGTCGTAGTGCTGCTGCCCCTGGTCACCGTAGGGCTGCTGCTGGTACTGCCCGTCGTAGCCGGCCTGCTGCTGATCCCACTCGCCGTACTGCTGTTGCTGCGGCTGCTGCGGATGGTGCTGCGGCCCACCCCCGTAGGGGGACTGCGGGCCCGCGTGGGCCTGCTGTCCCCCCCATCCGCCGTCCCCGTACAACGGGTCCTCCGGATGCCACGGTTCGGGGCCTGGACCCCGGCCATACTCAGTCATCGATCCCCTAGAGCCGCGAGGCGTCGGTCACACGGCTGTGTGCCCCGGCTTCCGTTCCGCCTCTTTCTGTGCGTCGTCTGTTCGAACGCAGGCGCATCGCGCGGAACGTTACCGTATCGCGATCAGATGACCACTTCGACGCCCTCGCCCGGTGCTTTCCCTGACACTCGTTCGGATTCCAGGGCTTGTTGGAGGATGATGACGGCCGCGGCCTGGTCGATCACGGAGCGTCCCTTCTTGGATTTCACCCCGGAGGCACGCA
Source organism: Streptomyces sp. NPDC091412 (assembly GCF_044756885.1). Classification (NCBI taxonomy): domain Bacteria; kingdom Bacillati; phylum Actinomycetota; class Actinomycetes; order Kitasatosporales; family Streptomycetaceae; genus Streptomyces; species Streptomyces sp. NPDC091412. The sequence goes on from NZ_JBIVTV010000001.1 coordinate 122,478, forward strand.
GTCCCTGACTGGCCGTCACCGTGGTCATCCGCTCGTCCACCAGGCGGACCGGCACCGGGGCGATGCCCTTGGCCAGCTCGCCGGCGAAGGCGCGGACCTTGACCGCGGCCGGCCCCTCGCCCCCCTTGAGGGAGCGCGGGAGACCGACGACGACCTCGATCGGCTCGTACTCCGCGACGAGTTGCCCGAGCCGACGGTGTGCCGCGGGGACGTCCCGGCCGGGGACCGTCTCCACCGGGGTGGCGAGGATCCCGTCGGGGTCGCACGAGGCGACCCCGATCCGGGCGTCCCCGACGTCGATCGCGAGCCGACGTCCTCTGCGCATCGCTTCGGCCGCCCTACTTCGCCGTCTCGGCCACGAGCCGCTCCACGGCGTCAACGGCCTCGCCGACGGCGGCCGGGTTCTGTCCGCCGCCCTGGGCGACGTCCGGCTTGCCGCCACCGCCGCCGCCGAGGGTCTTGGCGGCCGTGCGGACCAGGTCACCGGCCTTCAGGCCGCGCTCGCGGGCGGCCTCGTTGGTGGCGATCACCGTGAGCGGCTTGCCGTTGTTCACCGTGAACAGGGCGACGACGACGGCCCGGCCGCCCTGGATCCGGCCGCGCACGTCGAGCACCAGCTTGCGCAGGTCGTCCGGCGTGGTGCCGTCCGGGACCCGGCCGGTCACGACGGCCACACCGCGGACGTCCTTGGCGGACTCGGCGAGACCGGCGGCGGCCTGAAGCACCTTCTCGGCGCGGAACTTCTCGATCTCCTTCTCGGCGTCCTTCAGCTTGCCGAGCATGGCGGAGACCTTCTCCGGCAACTCCTCCGGGCGGCCCTTGATCAGCTCCTGGAGCTGGGCGACGACCGTGTGCTCACGGGCCAGGAAGTTGTAGGCGTCCACGCCGACCAGGGCCTCGATACGGCGCACACCGGAGCCGATCGACGACTCGCCGAGCAGCTTCACCAGGCCCAGCTGGGCGGTGTTGTGCACGTGGGTGCCGCCGCACAGCTCCTTGGAGAAGTCACCGATGGTCACCACGCGCACACGCTCGCCGTACTTCTCGCCGAACTCGGCGATGGCGCCCTGCTTCTTGGCCTCGTCGATGCCCATGACCTCGGCGTGCACGTCCAGATCGCGGGCGAGCACCTCGTTGATCTTCTGCTCGACGTCGGTCATCACGGCCGTCGGGACGGCGGACGGGGAGCCGAAGTCGAAGCGGAAGCGGCCGGGCTGGTTCTCGGAGCCGGCCTGGGCGGCCGTCGGGCCGAGGGCGTCACGCAGGGCCTGGTGGGTCAGGTGCGTGGCGGAGTGGGCGCGGGCGATGGCCTTGCGGCGGCGGAAGTCGATCGAAGCCTGGGCCTTGGCGCCGACGGTGACCTCGCCGACCTGGACGACGCCCTTGTGGACGTACACGCCCGGGACCGGCTTCTGGCAGTCGCGGACCTCGATGACGGCGCCGGAGTCGACCTTGATGCGGCCGGTGTCGCCGATCTGACCGCCGCCCTCGGCGTAGAAGGGGGTGCGGTCGAGGACGATCTCGACCTCGTCGCCCTCGGTGGCGGCCGGGGAGGAGGCGCCGTCGACGAGGATGCCGACGATCGTGGACTCGCCCTCGGTGTCGGTGTACCCGATGAAGTCGGTCTCACCGGCGGAGTCGGCGATCTCACGGTAGGCGCCGACGTCGGCATGGCCGGTCTTCTTGGCCTGGGCGTCGGCCTTGGCGCGCTCCCGCTGCTCCTTCATCAGGCGGCGGAAGCCCTCCTCGTCCACGGACAGGCCCTGCTCGGCGGCCATCTCCAGGGTGAGGTCGATCGGGAAGCCCCAGGTGTCGTGGAGCAGGAAGGCCTTGTCGCCGGGCAGCACGGCGGAGCCGGCGGCCTTGGTCTCGGCGACGGCGCCGTCCAGCACGTTCGTACCGGCGTTGAGGGTCTTGAGGAAGCGGGCCTCCTCGGCGAGGGCGACCTTCTCGATCCGCTCGCGGTCGGTGATCAGCTCGGGGTACTGCTGCCCCATCATGCCGATCACCACGTCGATCAGGTCCTTGACGACCGGACCGGTGGCGCCCAGCAGGCGCATGTTGCGGATGGCGCGGCGCATGATGCGGCGCAGGACGTAGCCACGGCCCTCGTTGCCGGGGGTGACGCCGTCGCCGATGAGCATGGTGGCGGTGCGCATGTGGTCGGTGACCACGCGCAGCGCCACGTCCGAGTCGTGGGCGTCGCCGTAGGCGACACCGGTGAGCTCGGTGGCCTTGCCGATGACGGCCATGGAGGTGTCGATCTCGTACATGTTCTGCACGCCCTGCAGAATCATGGCGAGCCGCTCCAGGCCGAGCCCGGTGTCGATGTTCTGGCTCGGCAGGTCGCCGAGGATCTCGAAGTTGTCCTTGCCGGTGCCCTCGCCGCGCTCGTACTGCATGAAGACGAGGTTCCAGATCTCCACGTACCGCTCGTCGTTGACGGCGGGGCCGCCCTCGACGCCGAACTCGGGGCCGCGGTCGTAGTTGATCTCGGAGCAGGGGCCGCACGGGCCGGGAACGCCCATGGACCAGAAGTTGTCCTTCTTGCCCAGGCGCTGGATGCGCTCCTTGGGCACGCCGACGACCTCGTGCCAGATCCGCTCGGCCTCGTCGTCGTCCTGGTAGACGGTGATCCAGAGCTTCTCCGGCTCCAGGCCGTAACCGCCCTTGTCCTGGGGCGAGGTGAGCAGCTCCCAGGCGAGCTTGACGGCGCCCTCCTTGAAGTAGTCCCCGAAGGAGAAGTTGCCGCACATCTGGAAGAAGGTGCCGTGCCGGGTGGTCTTGCCGACCTCTTCGATGTCGGGCGTGCGCACGCACTTCTGCACGCTGGTGGCGCGCGGGAAGGGCGGCTTGACCTCACCCAGGAAGTAGGGCTTGAAGGGCACCATGCCGGCCGGGACGAGGAGCAGAGTCGGGTCGTCCGCGATGAGCGACGCCGAAGGGACGACGGTGTGCCCGCGCTCCTCGAAGAAGCTCAGCCAGCGGCGGCGGATCTCAGCCGACTCCATCAGTGGTCCTCATTCCGGTTGTACGAGTACGTCGTGTAGGGGTGTTCCGAGGACGCCGGGCCCTCGACGTACTTCGGGTGATTGCGGTTCTCGATGGCGGTGTACCGCCTGGACGGGGGCAGTTCCGGGTCGACCGGGGCGTTCAGGCCCAGGGCCTCGCCGAGTTCGGCCTCCCGCTGGGCCATGTTGTCGCGGACGTCGAGCGCGAAGCCGAGGGCGCGGTCCTTGAGCCGGTGACCCGCCTCGACCGCCTTGGTCGCCGCGGTCGCGGCGAGGCTCTCGGGGGTCAGCTGCCTGAGTTTGCGGTTGACCTTGGTGGTGGCCCACACTCCGGCGGCGACACCAGTGGTGAACCAGAACGTACGGCGGAACATCGCTAGTCCTTACTTCTCCCGGTTGTTCCGCTTCCCCCGCCGCGCGGCCGGGACGGTGCGGCCCACGATCACGGTACGCCTCGACGCCTTGCCGGGCACGTCCTCCTTGCGGCCGCCGAGCGCCCGGCGCACGCCGTATCCGAAGGCCGCGACCTTGACCAGCGGACCGCCGAAGGTGGAGGCGACGGTGGTCGACAACGCGGAGGCGTTGGACGTGACCTCCTGGACGTCGGAGGCGATCGCGTCGACACGGTCGATCTGGCTCTGTGCGGAGCGCACCGCCTGGGAGGCATCGGCCAGCAGCGGAACTGCCTGGTCGGTCACGTCCGCCACGAGCCGGGTGGTCGCCTTGAGCGTCTGGGCCAGCCTCGCCAGTGCGACCGCGAGGAAGGAGACCAGGATCGCCCAGAACACGGCCACCAGGATCCCGGCCACCTCTCCACCGGACACTGTGCGCACCCGCTCCCTGAAACGTGCCTGTACATCGAGAAAGTCGTGCACCGAGCCTATCGCGCCGAGGGTGGGGCTCCGTACCGGATTTCGCGCCCGTGCGCCGGTGGAACGAGCGAGCCCGCCGTCCCGCCCGCCCGGAAGGGCGGGGAGACGGCGGGCCGGGTGGTGCTGTGGTGCTACGGCCTGCCGGTGATCAGCGGGCGTAGTACTCGACGACGAGCTGCTCGTCGCAGATCACCGGGATCTCCTTGCGGTTCGGCTCGCGGTCCAGGCGGAACGCCAGGGCCTTGAGGTTCACCTGGAGGTAGCGCGGGGTCTCGCCGTCGGGGGCGAAGCCACCCTCGCGGGAAACCTGGAAGAGGGTCTTCTCGCGGCTGCGCTCGCGGACCTGGACCACGTCGTCGGGACGGACCTGGAAGGACGGCTTGTCGACCTTCTTGCCGTTGACCTGGATGTGGCCGTGGACGACCATCTGGCGGGCCTGGTAGATCGTGCGGGCGATGCCCGAACGCAGCACCAGGGCGTCAAGACGCTTCTCGAGGTCGATGACCAGGGCTTCACCGGTCTTCATCGACGTCTTGGCGGCACGCTCGTAGGCGCGGACCAGCTGACGCTCGCTGACGTCGTACTGAGCACGCAGACGCTGCTTCTCCAGCAGACGGACCTTGTAGTCCGAGTTCTGCTTGCGGCCACGGCCGTGCTCACCCGGCGGGTAGGGACGCGCCTCGAAGTACTTGACGGCCTTCGGGGTCAGCGCGATGCCGAGGGCACGCGACTTCTTGACCTTGGGGCGGGACTGGTTCGCCATGAACCAAACACCTCGCTTTTTCTGTGCGAATACGGCTTCACCAGGGTTAGGGGAGGTCGCATCCGCAGCCGGGGAAACCCTCCGGGGCCCTGCCGGGCCTGGTGGGCAGCCGCTCCCCTGGTCTGGGCACATACGTGCAGCACGCGAGTGGCCCACCGACCGCTCCCGGAGCTCCGGGTGGTGGTGGGCTGCCCGCGACACCGTTCGACGGTGCGCGACGCTCCTGGATCCCCGCCGTCCTGGAACGGCGGAGTTCCGGCTGAATGTCCCGCTCTGGTGGCGCCGGTTCCCCTTTCGGGGTTCCGGACACGGAACTCAGCGCTTCCCGGCAGTCTACAGGGCGCTCAGGACCGCTTCCGACCGAGGTGCTTGCGGGTCCACTCCACCGCGTCCGCGTACCGCGCCTCGGCGCCGTGCCGTCCCGGGGAGTAGTACTCGCGGTCCTTCAGGGCGTCCGGCGCGTACTGCTGGGCGGCGATGCCCTCGGGCAGGTCGTGCGGATAGACGTACCCCTGCGCGTGCCCGAGCTTGGCCGCGCCCTTGTAGTGCCCGTCCCGCAGATGGGGCGGGACCGGTCCGGCCTGTCCCTTGCGTACGTCGTCCAGGGCTGCGCCGATGGCCGTGGTCGCCGAGTTGGACTTGGGGGCGAGGGCCAGGGCGATGGTGGTGTGGCTGAGGGTCAGGGCGGCCTCGGGGAAGCCGATCATGGCGACGGCCTGGGCGGCGGCGACCGCCGTGGGCAGCGCGTGCGGGTCGGCCAGCCCGATGTCCTCACTGGCGGAGATCATCAGGCGGCGGGCGATGAACCGGGGGTCCTCGCCGGCCTCGATCATCCGGGCCAGGTAGTGCAGGGCGGCGTCGACATCGGAGCCTCGGATGGACTTGATCAGGGCGCTGGCGACATCGTAGTGCTGGTCGCCGTCGCGGTCGTACTTCACCGCGGCCCGGTCGACGGTCTCCTCGAGCGTGGTCAGGCCGATCTCGCTCTCGCCCTTGTCGAGGGCGGCCCCGGCGGCGGCCTCCAGGGCGGTCAGGGCGCGGCGGGCGTCGCCGCCGGCGATGCGCAGCAGATGGCTCTCGGTGTCCTCGGGGAGGCCGACGGCCGACCTCAGGCCGCGCTCGTCGGTGAGCGCGCGGCGGAGCAGACCGCGCACGTCGTCGTCGGTGAGCGGTTCGAGGGTGAGCAGGAGCGAGCGGGAGAGCAGCGGGGAGATCACCGAGAAGTACGGGTTCTCCGTGGTGGCCGCGATCAGGGTCACCCAGCGGTTCTCGACCGCCGGGAGCAGGGAGTCCTGCTGGGCCTTGCTGAAACGGTGGATCTCGTCCAGGAAGAGGACGGTCTCCTTGCCGTACCCGCCGGAGGCGCGGCGGGCGCCGTCGATGACCGCGCGGACCTCCTTGACGCCCGCGGTGATCGCCGACAGCTCCACGAAGCGCTTGTTGGTGGCCTTGGAGACCACGTACGCCAGGGTGGTCTTGCCGGTGCCGGGCGGGCCCCACAGGATCACCGAGGAGGGTCCCGCAGGGCCGCCCGCGCCCTCGCCGACCAGCCGGCGCAGCGGCGAGCCCGGCTTGAGCAGGTGCTGCTGGCCCACCACCTCGTCGAGGGTGCGCGGGCGCATCCGGACCGCCAGGGGACTCGCGGCCGGGTCCTTCTCCTGGCGTTCTTCACTTGCGGCGGTGAACAGGTCGGGCTCCACGCTGAAACCCTATGGCACACCACCGACAACGTGGCCGGACGGTGATCACCGCTCCGGCTCAGGCCCAGAGGCTGGTGCCCCAGCGGGTCAGGATCAGCATGACGATGACACCGCAGTGCGTGACCGGCAGCACCCAGGTGAACTCGGCGAGGAAGTTCTTCACCGGGCGCGGGGCGGGCAGGAAGTCGTTGCGGATGTTGAAGGAGGTCACGTACCAGAACATGACGATCGTGGCCACCCAGGCCAGCGAGCACCACAGGCACAGCGCGTTGATGCGGTACAGCGACTGGAACTGGAGCCAGGTGACGAAGCAGACGCCGAAGAGCGTGCCGAAGTTGAAGGTCAGCCAGTACCAGCGCGGGAAGGTGGTGCGGGCGAGCAGGCTCATGCCGACGCAGATGACGATGCCGTAGGCGACCAGGCCGAGCAGCGGGTTGGGGAACCCGAAGACGGTGGCCTGCTTGCTCTCCATGACGCTGCCGCAGGACACGATCGGGTTGAGGCTGCAGCTCGGGGTGAAGGTCTTGCCGCTGAGCTTGCCTTCGAGGATCTTCTGCTTGTCGATCGTGATGATCCACGCGGCGAGCAGACCGGCCGCTCCGGTGATCACCAGCAGCAGCGCGAAGGCGCGGCTGCCGCCCACCGTCCGCGGCGCGGTCACCGCGCGCTCCGGCTCGGGCTCCGCGGAGACGTGTTTGACTGTCGTCTTGCTCATCACGCCGATTCCGTCACTTGTGAGTTGGACCTTCTTCGGGCACGGCCATTGTGCCGCACGTGCGTGTGTGAACACCGTCAGGTGGTGACACGAAGGTGTGCACGGCCGGATCCGAACGTTCGGTTCCGGACGATGCTCGGACCATGACGCGAAACGAACTCGCGGTGCACGTACGGGGGCTGCGCAAGCGGTACGGGGACGTCACCGCGGTCGACGGAATGGACCTGGCGATCAGGAAGGGCGAGGTCCTGGGGCTGCTCGGACCCAACGGCGCGGGCAAGAGCACCACGGTGGAGATCATCCAGGGCCACCGCTCACGGGACGCGGGCGAGGTCTCGGTCCTGGGGGCGGACCCGGCGAGCGCCACGCGCGCGTGGCGCTCGCGCGTCGGAATCGTCTGGCAGGACGAATCGGCGCCCGCCGAGTTGACGGTCCGCGAGACCGTGCGGCACTTCGCCCGGTACTACCCCCGGCCGCGCGACCCGGAGGAGGTCATCGCCCTGGTGGGTCTGGAGGCGAAGGCGGGGAGCCGGATCAAGGCGCTGTCGGGTGGCCAGCGGCGTCGGCTGGACGTGGCCCTCGGGGTGATCGGCGGCCCGGAGCTGCTGCTCCTGGACGAGCCGACGACCGGTTTCGACCCGGCGGCGCGGCGCCGGTTCTGGACGCTGATCCGCACGCTCGCGCAGGAGGGCACGACGATCCTGCTGACCACGCACTACCTGGAGGAGGCGGAGGTCCTCGCGGATCGGCTGGCGGTGGTCGCCCGAGGCCGGATCGTCGCCGAGGGCACCTCCCGCGAGCTGCGGGAACGGCACGCCACCGGTGCCACCGTCGAGTGGACGGACCCCGACGGCACCCCGCGCACCGAGCACACCGGCACCCCCACCAGGACAGTCGCCGGCCTGATGCGTCGCTTCGACGGAGAGATACCGGGCCTGCGGGTGGGCCGCCCCACGCTGGAGGACGTCTATCTCCGGCTGACCGGACAGGAGGACGCGTGATGACCTCGACGACCGGACGGACCCGCGCCGGGGCGGCGGCCGCGCGGCTGCCCGGGGCGTGGGGCATCGGGCTGCACCGGGGCGCCCTGGAGATCAGGCAGTTCTTCCGGCAGCGCGAGCAGGTGGTGTTCACCTTCGCCTTCCCGGTGGTGTTCCTGTTCCTGTTCGCGTCGATCTTCCACGACGACGTCAGCGGCACCGGCGTCACCGCCTCGCAGCTCTACGTCTCCTCGATGCTGGCCTCGGGCATCATGTCGACCAGCTTCCAGTCCCTGGGCATATCGATCGCGGTCGAACGGGACGAGAAGGCGCTGCGCCGGCTGAGCGGCACGCCGATGCCGCCGACGGCGTACTTCCTGGGGAAAATCTGGCTGGTTCTCTTCACCGGCCTGCTGGAGACGGCGATCCTGCTGCTCGTCGGCACCACGCTGTACGGCGTCCGGCTACCCTCGGACGCGACCCGGTGGTTCCACTTCGCGTGGATCTTCGTGCTCGGCCTGACCGGGTGCGCGCTGCTGGGCATCGCGATCAGTTCGGTGCCCAGGTCGGCGAAGAGCGCCGCCTCGGTGGTCGTGCTGCCGTTCCTGGTGCTCCAGTTCATCTCCGGGGTCTACATCCTGGTCGACGCCCTCCCCGGCTGGATGCTGAACGTCGGCGCCCTCTTCCCGCTGAAGTGGCTGTGCCAGGGCCTGCGCGGGGTGTTCCTGCCGGACTCGGCGCGGGTGCTGGAACAGGCGGGGAGCTGGGAGTTCGGGCGGATCGCCCTGGTGCTCGCGGCCTGGTGCGCCGGCGGACTGGTGCTCTGCCTGCTGACGTTCCGCTGGAAGGACCGGCGGGCGGGCTGAGTCCGGGAGGCGGCCGCGGCCGGGACGGCGAAGGGCGCCGGTGCCCGGACAAGCACCGGCGCCCTTGCGTGAGGAGCGTCAGCCGAGACGGGATTCCAGTTCCGCGACGATCTCGTTGACCGCGATCGCCGTCTGCTCTCCGGACTCCATCTCCTTGAGCTGGACGACGCCGTCGGCGAGGTCGCGCTCACCGGCGACGAGCGTGAAGCGGGCACCGGACCGGTTGGCCGCCTTCATGGCGGCCTTGAGGCCCTTGTGGCCGTAGGAGAAGTCGGCGGCGATGCCCACCTTGCGCAGTTCGGAGACCTTCGCGAACAGCACCCGGCGTGCCTCCTCGCCGAGCGGGACCGCGAACACGCTGGTGGCCGACGGGATTGGGAGGTCGACTCCCTCCGCCTCCAGGGCCAGGACCGTACGGTCCACGCCCAGCGCCCAGCCCACCGACGGCAGCGCGGGGCCGCCGATCATCTCGGACAGGCCGTCGTACCGGCCGCCGCCGCCCACCGCGGACTGGGACCCGAGCCCGTCGTGCACGAACTCGAAGGTGGTGCGGGTGTAGTAGTCGAGTCCGCGGACCAGCTTGGCGTCGTCCTCGAAGGCGACTCCCTGGGCCTCCAGCAGCGCCCGCACTTCCTCGTGGTACGCCTTGCAGCCGTCGCACAGGTAGTCGCGCAGTAGCGGGACGCCCGTCAGCTGCTTCTGCACCGACTCCCGCTTGTCGTCCAGGACGCGCAGCGGGTTGATGTCGATCCGGGTGCGGGTGTCCTCGTCCAGGTCCAGGCCGCGCAGGAAGTCCTGGAGGGCGGCCCGGTAGACCGGACGGCACTCCTTGTCGCCCAGGCTGTTGAGCAGGATGCGGAAGTTGCTCAGGCCCAGCGAACGGTAGGCCTGGTCGGCCAGGATGATCAGCTCGGCGTCGAGCGCCGGGTCCTCCGCCCCGATCGCCTCCGCGCCGACCTGCGAGAAGTGGCGGTAACGGCCCTTCTGGGGGCGCTCGTAGCGGTAGTAGGAGCCGGAGTACCACAGCTTGACCGGCAGGTTGCCGGCCTTGTGGAGGTTGGCCTCCAGGGCGGCGCGGAGCACGGAGGCGGTGCCCTCGGGGCGCAGGGCGAGCTTGTCGCCGCCCTTGGTCTCGAAGGCGTACATCTCCTTGGTCACGATGTCGGTGGACTCGCCGACGCCGCGTGCGAACAGCTCCACGTTCTCGAAGCCGGGGGTCTCGATGTAGCCGTAGCCGGAGTTGCGCAGCGGGGCGGCGATCGCCTCGCGGACCGCCAGGTACTTCGCGGAGTCCGGCGGGATCAGGTCGTACGTGCCCTTGGGGGCCTTGAAGGTGCTCACGGAAGGTCTCTCGTCACATTCCTCGTCGGGGAGCGTCGTCCAGGTCCGCTCCCGGGCCGGCGGCCACCTGCCGCAGATAGGGATTGGTGGCGCGCTCCCGGCCGATGGTCGTCTGGGGGCCGTGGCCGGACAGCACCACGGTCGAGTCGTCGAGCGGCAGGCACACGCGGGCCAGCGAGTCGAGCATCTCGGCCGTGTCACCGCCGGGCAGGTCGGTGCGTCCGATGGAGCCGGCGAACAGCAGATCCCCGGAGAAGAAGACCGGCGGGATGTCCGCGGCCCCGGGCATCCGGAAGGTCACCGACCCCTTGGTATGGCCGGGCGCGTGCGCGACGGAGAACTCCAGGCCGGCCAGCTTCAGCTCGGCGCCGTCGGCCAGTTCCTTCACGTCGTCCGGCTCCCCCACGGTCAGCTCGCCCATGAGCGGCATGCCGATGGAACGGCCGAGCGCCTTCTCGGGGTCGCTCATCATGTACCGGTCGGCCGGGTGGATCCAGGCCGGTACGTCGTGCGCGCCGCACACCGGGACGACCGAGGCCACGTGGTCGATGTGGCCGTGGGTGAGAACGACGGCGACGGGCTTGAGCCGATGCTTCCTGACCGCTTCCTCGACGCCTTGGGCGGCCTGGTGGCCGGGGTCGATGATCACGCACTCCTCACCGGCGGCGGGGGCGACGAGGTAGCAGTTCGTCCCCCAGGCCCCGGCGGGGAACCCGGCAATGAGCACGATCGTCCTTCGTTGTGTCGATTACGGGCGGCTACAGCTGTTGTCAGAGCCTACCGGCGCTGCCGGATCCTCAGGTAACCCATATACGGTACGGGCACACGCGGGTGGACGCCTCGGGCGACGCACCCGTGACCGGTGGACACACGAGACGCATGAGGAGAGAACGCGGTGGTCAGCCAGGAGCAGCGGCGGCGTCAGCTCGCCCGGGAGAAGTTCTTGCGGCAGCAGCAGCGGCGCACCGCCGCGCGGCGCAAGTCACGCGCACGCACCTCCGTGATCGCGTCGGTACTGGGCGTGGTCCTGATCGGCAGTGTCGCGCTGTACACGACCGGGGTGCTGAAGAACGGCAAGGGCGACAAGGCCAACGCGAGCGCCGAGGTCACCCCGAGCGCCTCGGCCACCAGCAAGGCGCCGGACCCGTGCGCGAAGCCGGCCGCGGGCTCGGTGAAGAAGCTGAGCTGGGCCAAGGAACCGGCGATGTCCATCGACAAGTCGGCGAAGTACACGATGACGCTCGACACCACGTGCGGCGGGATGGACCTGGACCTGAAGGCGTCCGCGGCACCGCACACCGTGAACTCCTTCGACTTCCTGGCCGGAAAGGGCTTCTTCGACCACACCAAGTGCCACCGGCTCACCGCCGAGGGCATCTATGTCCTGCAGTGCGGCGACCCGGAGGGTACGGGCCGGGGCGGTCCCGGATACACGATTCCCGACGAGAACCTCAAGGACAAAAGCCTGAAGGGCGACGTCTATCCGGCGGGCACCGTGGCAATGGCCAACACGGGGCAGGCGCACTCCGGTGGAAGCCAGTTCTTCCTGGTGTACCAGGACAGTCCTCTCCCGCCCAGCTACACGCCTTTCGGCACCGTCTCCGAGTCGGGTATGAAGGTGCTGAAGAAGATCGCTGACGCAGGGGCGGAGCCCGCCGATCCGGAGACGGGCAACACCGCCCCGAACGCGACCGTGGTGATCAACAAGGCGACGGTGACGAAGTCCTGACGGCAGCGACGACCGGCTGGGAAATTTCGGTCGCGCTGGATGCGGACAGGCCACCCGCCGGTCGCCTATGTTGGCGGTGACGAAACTGTGGACGATGCCCGGGGGAGCTTCGAGGCCCTCCGCAGGCATCATGTGGAGGAGGCGCTGTGAGCAGCGACCCGTGGGGCCGCGTCGACGAGACGGGGACCGTGTACGTGCGTACGGCCGATGGCGAGCAGGTCGTCGGTTCCTGGCAGGCCGGCTCCCCTGAGGAGGCGCTGGCCTACTTCGAGCGCAAGTACGAGGGCCTGGTTGTCGAGATCGGCCTCCTCGAGAAGCGAGTGCAGACCACCGACCTGTCGGCCAAGGACGCCCAGGCCGCCGTCGGCCATCTGCGGGAGCAGATCGACGCGCACCACGCGGTCGGCGACCTGGACGTGTTGCGTGCCCGCCTGGACAAGCTGGTCGGGACGGTCGAGGCACGCCGTGAGGAGCGCAAGGCGCAGCGCGCCCGGCAGGCGGACGAGGCCCGGCACGCCAAGGAGGCGCTGGTCACGGAGGCCGAGGAGCTGGCCCGTTCCGATCAGTGGCGGGCGGCCGGGGAGCGGCTGCGCGCGCTGGTGGACACCTGGAAGGGGCTGCCGCGTCTGGACCGCAAGTCCGACGACGAGCTGTGGCACCGCTTCTCGCACGCCCGGTCGGCGTTCTCCAAGCGGCGCAAGGCGCACTTCGCGCAGCTGGACGCGCAGCGCGAGGACGCACGCAAGGCCAAGGAGCGGCTGGTCGCCGAGGCCGAGGCGCTGTCGGGCTCGACGGACTGGGGTCCCACCTCGGCCCGCTACCGCGAGCTGATGACGGAGTGGAAGGCAGCCGGCCGTGCCCAGCGCGAGCACGAGGACGACCTGTGGAACCGCTTCCGCGGTGCCCAGGACGTCTTCTTCGCCGCCCGCAGCTCGGTGTTCGCCGAGCGGGACGCCGAACAGGCCGAGAACCTGAAGCTGAAGGAGGAGCTGGCCGGAGAGGCCGAGAAGCTCCTGCCGATCACGGACCTGAAGGCCGCCCGCGCCGCCTTCCGCTCGATCAACGAGCGCTGGGAGACCATCGGCCATGTGCCGCGCGACGCCCGTCCGCGGGTGGAGGGTCGGATGCAGACGGTCGACCGGGCCATCCAGGAGGCCGAGGAGGCCGAGTGGCGCCGGACGAACCCGGAGGCGCGGGCCCGTGCCGAGGGTCTGACCGGTCAGCTCCAGGCCGCCGTGGACAAGCTGCGGGGGCAGATCGAGCAGGCCCGCGCCCAGGGCAACTCCTCCAGGGCCGACAAGCTCGAGAAGGAGCTTGACGGCCGCCAGGCGCTCCTGGACCAGGCTCTGAAGGGCCTCCAGGAGTTCGGCGGCTGATCCTGGGTCCGCCTGGATCCGGCGACGCTTCCACTGACGGCTGAGGGCCCCCGTAGCGCCTACGGGGGCCCTCAGCCGTTCTCTGTACTTGTCTTTCCCCGTACTCGTCCGGTGGCGGCTACGCCCGGCTGCGCGCCGACGTGACCCGGTAGACGTCGTAGACGCCCTCCACGCCCCGCACGGCCTTCAGGACGTGGCCCAGGTGCTTGGGGTCGCCCATCTCGAAGGTGAAGCGGGAGGTGGCGACGCGGTCGCGGGAGGTCTGGACGGCCGCGGAGAGGATGTTGACGTGCTGGTCGGACAGGACGCGTGTGACGTCCGAGAGCAGACGGGAGCGGTCCAGGGCCTCGACCTGGATGGCGACCAGGAAGACCGAGGACTGGGTGGGCGCCCACTCGACGTCGAGGATCCGCTCCGGCTCACGCGACAGTGACTCCACGTTGACGCAGTCACTGCGGTGAACCGATACGCCACTACCCCGCGTGACGAAGCCGATGATCGGGTCGCCGGGTACCGGAGTGCAGCAGCGGGCCAGCTTGACCCACACGTCGTCGACGCCCTTGACGACGACACCCGGGTCGGCGCTGGAGCGGCGCTTGCGGGAGCGTCCGCGCGAGGGCGGCACGCTCTCGTCGATCTCCTCGGTGGCCGCCTCCTCGCCGCCGAGCGCCTGCACCAGTTTCTGCACGATGTTCGGCGCGGAGACGTGCCCCTCGCCGATCGCCGCGTACAGCGCGGAGATGTCCGAGTAGCGCATCTCGTGCGCGAGGGTGACCAGGGAGTCGCCGGTCAGGATGCGCTGGATCGGCAGGTTCTGCTTGCGCATCGCGCGGACGATGGCGTCCTTGCCCTGCTCGATCGCCTCGTCCCGGCGCTCCTTGGAGAACCAGGCCCGGATCTTGTTGCGGGCGCGCGGGGACTTGACGAAGCCGAGCCAGTCGCGGGAGGGACCGGCGCCGGCCGCCTTGGAGGTGAAGACCTCCACCAGGTCGCCGTTGTCCAGGGTCGACTCCAGCGGAACGAGCCGGCCGTTGACGCGTGCTCCTATGGTGCGGTGGCCGACCTCGGTGTGGACGGCGTAGGCGAAGTCCACCGGGGTGGCGCCCGCCGGGAGCGCTATGACGTCGCCCTTGGGCGTGAAGACGAAGACCTCGTTGCGGGACAGGTCGAAGCGCAGCGACTCCAGGAACTCGCCGGGGTCCTCGGTCTCCTTCTGCCAGTCCAGCAACTGCCGCAGCCACGCCATGTCGTTGATGGCGCCCGCGTCCTTGCCGGCCTTGCCGGCGGGCTTCGGCGCGTCGGTACGGACCTTGGAGGCGCCGGCGACGGCCTCCTGCTTGTACTTCCAGTGCGCGGCGATGCCGTACTCGGCGCGGCGGTGCATGTCGAAGGTGCGGATCTGCAGCTCGACCGGCTTGCCGTTGGGGCCGATGACCGTCGTGTGCAGCGACTGGTACATGTTGAACTTGGGCATCGCGATGTAGTCCTTGAACCGGCCGGGGACCGGGTTCCATCGCGCGTGCACGGTGCCGAGAGCGGCGTAGCAGTCGCGGACCGTGTCGACCAGGACGCGGATGCCCACCAGGTCGTAGATCTCCGCGAAGTCACGGCCGCGGACGATCATCTTCTGGTAGACGCTGTAGTAGTGCTTGGGCCGGCCGGTGACGGTCGCCTTGATGCGCGCGGCGCGCAGGTCGGCCTGGACCTCGTCGGTCACGATGGCGAGGTACTCGTCCCGCTTGGGGGCGCGCTCGGCGACGAGGCGGACGATCTCGTCGTACATCTTGGGGTAGAGGATCGCGAAGGCGAGGTCCTCCAGCTCCCACTTGATGGTGTTCATGCCCAGCCGGTGGGCGAGCGGGGCGTAGATCTCAAGCGTCTCGCGGGCCTTCTTCTCCTGCTTCTCGCGCTTGAGGTAACGCATGGTGCGCATGTTGTGCAGGCGGTCGGCGAGCTTGATGACCAGGACGCGGGGGTCCTTGGCCATGGCGACGACCATCTTGCGTACGGTCTCGGCCTGCGCGGCCTCGCCGAACTTGACCTTGTCCAGCTTGGTGACGCCGTCGACGAGCAGGGCGACGGTGTCGCCGAAGTCGCGGCGCAGCTGGTCCAGGCCGTACTCGGTGTCCTCGACGGTGTCGTGCAGCAGCCCCGCCATCAGCGTGGCCGGGTCCATGCCGAGTTCGGCCAGGATGGTGGTCACGGCGAGCGGGTGCGTGATGTACGGGTCGCCGCTCTTGCGCTTCTGGCCGCGGTGCCAGCGCTCGGCGACCTGGTAGGCGCGCTCGATCTGGCGCAGGGTCGAGTTCTCGATCTTCGGGTCGTTGCTGCGCACTATCCGCAGCAGCGGCTCCAGCACCGGGTTGTACGGGTTGGCGCGCTGCACGCCGAGACGGGCGAGGCGGGCGCGGACGCGGTTGGAGGAGCCGGAACGGCCGGGCTGGCCGACGGAGGGGCGCACGACGGGCGGCGGCGCGGGACGCTCGGTCGGGGCCGGCTTGGGGCGCGCGGCCTCGGTCGACTTGCCTACGGGGGCGGACTGGGCGTGCTCGGCCGTCCCACGGGTGTCGCTCTTCGCGTGCGGCGCGGGCTTCGCCGCGGGCGCCGAGGCGGACTCGGGCTTGGCGGCGGTCAGTGGCTGGGCCTCGTCTGGCAAGAGGACTCCTCGTGCGCGATCCGGGTCCCCCAGTCAGGCTCCGGAGCCCCCATGGTAGCGATCCAGAGCTCCGGGATCCCCTCCAGCCCGATCGAAGGACCGTTTACGGGACTAACACACAAGACGGACACGAGATTCCGGTACCCCCCTTTCAAGCCCCCGAACAACCGGGCACCGCCCGTTGTACGGGGTCCGAAGCCCCCGCCGGGACCTGGGCAGAGCCCCAGGAGGGCGCCTCTCCCCCACCGAGCCGGGCAGACGGCCGGGAAACCGGGAGTGCAGGGGGCAGAGCTTCCGCTGGGGTCTGGGGCGAAGCCCCAGGGACGGGCCCTTTTCACCCACCGAAACGGGTGGCCGGGTGGGAAAGCCGGGGGTGCAGGGGGCGAAGCCCCCGCCGGGGTCTGGGGCGAAGCCCAGGGAGGGATCCTCTTCACTCACCAAGACGGGTGGGCGGCCGGGAAAGCCAGGGGTGCAGGGGCGAAGCCCCGCCGAGGTCTGGGGCGAAGCCCCGGGGACGGGACCCTACCCACCCACCGAGACGGGTGGGCGGAGCGGGGGCGCAGCCCCGGAACAGGGGGCCCGAGGCACCAAGCCCCAGGCCCCCACACACCACACTCAGAGCCGGAGGAGCGCCTCCAGCGGCGCCCCCGACAACGCCGGCTCCAACCGGGTCCGCCCACCGAGAAACCCGAGTTCCATCAGTACCGCCACACCGGCGACCTCCGCCCCGGCCCGCCGGATGAGCTGGATGGACGCCTCCGCGGTACCTCCCGTCGCGAGCACGTCGTCGACGACGAGAACACGGTCCCCCGCGCTCAGATCCTCCGCGTGGACCTCGATCTCCGCCGAGCCGTACTCCAGGTCGTACGCCTGGCTCAGCGTCGCTCCGGGGAGCTTGCCCGCCTTGCGCACGGGGATGAAGCCGAGGCCCGCGCGGAGCGCGACCGGGGCGCCGAGGATGAAGCCTCGGGCCTCCAGGCCGACGACCTTCGTCGCCCCCTCCCGGGTGCCGACCTCCGCCAGCGCGTCCGTGAGGACGGTGAACGCCGCCGGATCCGCCAGGAGCGGGGTGATGTCCTTGAACATCACCCCCGGCGACGGATAGTCGGCCACATCACGGATGCGGCTGAGCAGCAGCTCCTGGACGTCGGTCATCGTCGCTTCCCCGAGGGTCGGCCGCGGCCCCGGCCGCGGGAGGCGGGCTGGTTGCGCGGGCCCACCACGGCGGGTGCGGCGTCCTCCGGGTCCTCCGGCTCGTCACCGGCGGTGACCCCGGCGGACTCCGCCTCCAGGGGCTCGCCCTGCGCCGCCGCGTGCGCCCGCTTGGCGAGCACGCGCTTCTTGAGGGCCTTCATCTGCGGCTCGAGCTCCTTGAGATCGGCGACGAGCGGCGTGGCGATGAAGATCGAGGAGTACGCACCGGCCGCGAGGCCGACGAACAGCGACAGCGAGATGTCGTTCAGCATGCCCGCGCCGAGCACACCGCCGCCGATGAACAGCAGGCCCGCCACCGGCAGCAGCGCCACCACGGTGGTGTTGATGGAACGGATCAGCGTGCCGTTGATCGAGCGGTTCGCGATCTCGCTGTACGTCCAGCGGGTCTGCCGGGTGATGTCCTTCGTCTGCTCCTTGAGGCTGTCGAAGACGACGACCGTGTCGTAGAGCGAGTAACCGAGGATCGTCAGCAGACCGATCACCGTACCGGGCGTGACCTCGAAGCCGACGAGGGCGTAGACGCCGGTGGTGATCGTCAGGTCGTGGATCAGCGCGACGAGCGCGGCCAGCGCCATACGCCACTCGAACGCGATCGCCAGGTAGATCACGACCAGGACCATGAAGATCCCCAGGCCCTGCCAGGCCTTGTTGGCGATCTGCTCACCCCAGCTAGGACCGACCAGGTCGGCGTTGATGTGCTCCGGATTGACCTTCAGGTCCTTGGCCAGAGCTTCCTTGACCTGGTCGGACTTGCCGGTCTCGATGCCGGCGATCTGGATGCGCAGGGTGCCGTCACCGAGCTTCTGCACGATCGACTCCGCGCCGGAGGCGGCGTCGTGGGCGTAGCTCTCCGCCTGGGCCACCGACGCGCTCATGTGCTTCGGCGTGGTGAAGACCGCTCCGCCCTGGAACTCGATGCCCATGTTCAGGCCACGCACCGCCAGGCCCAGGATGGCCGTGATGGTGATCAGGATGGAGATGCCGTACCAGATCTTGCGGTTCTTGATGAAGTCGTAGCCGACCTCGCCGTGGTGCAGTCGGGCGCCGAGGTTGCCGAGTTTGGACACCTCACGCCTCCTTCGTCTCGATGGGGGCGGAGGGACGGCGGGTGCGGCGCAACGGAGGCTTGGCGCCCAGGCGCTTGGGATCCAGTCCCGACCAGCTGTGGCCACTCGCGAAGAACTTCCGACGGGCGAGAATCGTCATCAGCGGCTTGGTGAACAGGAAGATGACGACCACGTCGAGCACCGTGGTCAGACCGAGCGTGAACGCGAAGCCCTGCACCTTGCCGACGGTCACGATGAACAGCACGGCGGCGGCCAGGAACGACACGAAGTCCGAGACGAGGACGGTACGCCGGGCCCGCGGCCAGCCGCGCTCCACGGCGGGGCGCAGCGAGCGGCCCTCGCGGATCTCGTCCCTTATGCGTTCGAAGAACACGATGAACGAGTCCGCGGTGATACCGATCGCGACGATCGCGCCGCACACGGCCGGCAGGTTCAGCGCGAAGCCGATGGTCGGGCCGAGCAGCGACATGAGGGTGTACGTCAGCATCGCGGAGACCATCAGCGAAGTGATGGCGATCATCGCCAGGCCGCGGTAGTAGACCACCAGGTAGATCACGACCAGGGCCAGGCCGATGGCGCCCGCGATCAGACCGGCGTGCAGCTGCTCGCCGCCGAGCGCGGCGGTCACGGTGGTGACGCTGTCCTCCTTGAAGGTCAGCGGCAGCGAGCCGTAGGACAGCATGTTGGCGAGGCTCTGAGCGGACTGCTGGTCGAAACTGCCCGAGATCTGGGCGTTGCCACCGGTGATGGCGCTGCGCACGTACGGGTCCGAGACCACGTCGCCGTCCAGGACGATGGCGAACTGGTTCTGCGGGGACTGGTTCTGAGCCAGCCTGCCGGTGATGTCCGCAAACTTCTTGCCGCCCTTGCTCGTGAAGTCGAGCTGGACGATCCAGCCGGAGGCACCCTGCGTGTCGAAGACCGCTTGCGCCTTGTCGACGTCGGTGCCGTCCACCTGGGCGGGGCCGAGCAGGTACTTCTGCCACTGGCCCTGCGAGTTCTGGCCGCAGGCGACGGTCGACTCGGTGGGCAGCACGCCCTTGCCGGCGGTGGCACGCACGTCCTGCTTGCTGCAGTCCAGGGCGGCGTACTCGGCCTGGAGCTTGCTGTTCGCGTCACCGGAGCCGCTGCTCGGGGACGGTGCGGCGCTGGTGGAGGCCGACGGGCTCGCCGAGGCGTTCGGGCTGGCCGGGGAGCCGTTCGCGGACGGGGTGGCGTCCGCCTTCAGAGCGTCGGTGACCGGGCGGCCCTGCTTGGTCTCGGTGGCCGAGGGAGTCGGGGAACCGGAGGGGGTCGCCGCGCCGGTGGACTTGTCGGTCGCCTTGTGGGAGGTGCTGGGCGACGGCTCGGCCGGGGCGGCGCCGCTGATGTCGGTGGCGAGGACCGGGCGGAAGTACAGCTTCGCGGTGGTGCCGACCTGCTCCCGGGCCTGCTTGGAGTTGGTGCCCTTGGGGATGTTGACAATGATGTTGTCATTCCCCTGGGTCTGGACCTCGGCCTCCGATACACCGAGACCATTGACACGGCGTTCCATGATGTTGACAGCCGTGTCCATGTTGGCCTTGTTGACCGCGGATTCCTGACCGCGCTCCGGTACCGCCCGCAGCGTGATACTCGTACCGCCGGCCAGGTCGATGCCCAGGCGCGGAGCGGTGTTGCCGGTGACGAACATGCCTCCGGTGAGCGCCACGATGGCGATCAGAATGAGGGCCAGCGAGCGCCCCGGCTTGCTCTGGGCGCTCGCACTGCGTCCCTTTTTGGATACAGCCACCTTTTCAGCTACTCCCTCTCGGGCCGTCCCGCGCCGGGTGAGCTCGGCGACGGCCATCACATGGTGTCGGAATCCCGCGCGAAGTGAACGCATCCCAGGGCGCGCGCAGGTCGTGCCGCGCGCCCTGGGTGGTGACTACTTCGCCTCGGAGTCGCCGTCGGTCTTCTTCGGCTCGTCCTCCGCCTTCGCCTCGGCCGCGTCGGCCGGCTCCTCGGCCGACTCGGCCGGGTCCTCGGCCGACTCGGCCGGGTCCTCGGCCGCGTCCTTCTTGCCGAGGTCGATGGGCTTGTCGTCGGAGGCGCCGTCGGTGTCGGTGTCGGCGGACTCGTCGGCACCGGTGAGGGAGGAGGCGTCGTCGGGGACGAGGTCGGCGTCGGACTTCAGGTCGTGCTCGACGCCGTGGACGATGCGGTTGTACTCGTCGTCGCTCAGGACGGTCGCGATCGCGTTCTTGGCGAACAGCAGATCGACGCCCGGGCCCGCGTCGAGGAGGACCGTGTCGTCGTTGACCTCCTTGACCGTGGCGTACATGCCCCCGATGGTGCGGATACCACTACCGGGCTGCATCTGGTCGCGCATGTCCGCGGCCTGCTGCTGCTTCTTCTTGGCCGACCGGGTCATCAGGAACATGGCCCCGATGAGCACGATGAACGGGAGGAGGGTCACGAGACTCACGGGTCGGAACTTCCTTCACACGACCGCGATGGGGAGCGGCCTGATTGGTTGGGGGTATGTGTACTGCCTACAAAGGCGGCATCGGCGGAGTCTAGGCGAGTCCGCATGCAAGGAACAACGCTCAGCATGACACCTGGGTTCCTCCCCGGGCCAATACCTCAGCCCTCACGCCCCGAACAGGCCCTGTTGTCCGTTTCCCGCAGCTGACGAGCCGGGCGGGGTGAGACCGAGGTGCGCCCAGGCGGCGGGGGTGGCAACACGGCCGCGCGGAGTGCGGGCGAGCAGGCCCTCGCGGACGAGGAACGGCTCGGCAACCTCCTCGACGGTCTCACGCTCCTCGCCCACGGCGACCGCGAGCGTCGACAGGCCGACCGGGCCGCCGCCGAAGAGCTTCAGCAGTGCCTCGAGGACCGCCCGGTCGAGCCGGTCGAGGCCGCGGGCGTCGACCTCGTAGACCGCCAGGGCCGCGGCGGCGATCTCGCGCGTGATGGTCCCGTCTGCCTTGACCTGCGCGTAGTCGCGGACGCGGCGCAGCAGGCGGTTGGCGATGCGCGGGGTGCCCCGGGAGCGGCCGGCGATCTCGGCGGCGCCGTCGGTGTCGATCCGGACGTCGAGCAGGTTCGCCGAGCGGTGGACGACGCGCTCCAGCTCCGCGGGCCCGTAGAACTCCATGTGCGCGGTGAAGCCGAAGCGGTCGCGCAGCGGGGGTGGCAGCAGGCCCGCGCGTGTGGTGGCGCCCACGAGGGTGAAGGGAGGCAGTTCGAGCGGGATGGCGGTGGCGCCGGGCCCCTTGCCGACGATCACGTCGACCCGGAAGTCCTCCATCGCCATGTAGAGCATCTCCTCGGCGGGCCTCGACATGCGGTGGATCTCGTCGAGGAAGAGCACCTCGCCCTCCTGGAGGGAGGACAGGATGGCCGCGAGGTCGCCGGCGTGCTGGATGGCGGGACCCGAGGTGATGCGGATGGGGGCGCCCATCTCGGCCGCGATGATCATGGACAGAGTGGTCTTTCCCAGGCCGGGGGCGCCGGACAGCAGCACGTGGTCGGCGGTGGCGCCGCGCGCCCGGGCGGCGCGCAGCACGAGGTCGAGCTGCTCGCGGACCTTCTCCTGGCCGATGAACTCGCCCAGGTCCTTGGGGCGCAGGGCAGCCTCGACGGCCTGGTCCTCACCGTCGGCGGCGGAGCCCACCAGCCGCTCCGCCCCGGGGCCGACGCGCTCCTCGGCGGCGGGCGTGTCGGTCGTGTCGTCCCAGTTCACTCACGTACTCCTGGCTCAGCGGGCTCGGTTCAGGGTCTGCAGGGCCGCCTTGAGCAACTGGCCCACCTGGGGCGTGCCGCCGGCGGCCTCGGCCTGGGGTGCCACGGCGGTCACCGCCTCGTCGGCCTCGCGGGTGGCGTACCCGAGGCCGATCAGCGCCGCGTGCAGCTGGTCGCGCCAGCCCTGGGTGACCGGTGCGCCGACGACGGGTGCGCCGATGGGCTCGCCGAGCCGGTCCTTGAGCTCCAGCAGGAGCTTCTGGGCGCCCTTCTTGCCGATGCCCGGGACGGCGGTGAGGGCCTTCTCGTCGCCGGTGGCGACGGCCCGGCGCAGGGCGTCGGGCGTGTGCACGGCCAGCATCGCCTGGGCGAGCCGCGGTCCCACCCCGCTGGCGGTCTGCAGCAGCTCGAAGACCTGGCGCTCGTCGTCGTCCGCGAAGCCGTACAGGGTCAGTGAGTCCTCCCGTACGACGAGGGAGGTGGCGAGCCTGGACGGCCGGCCGAGGCGGAGCGTGGACAGCGTGTTCGGGGTGCACTGCACGGCCATGCCGACACCGCCGACCTCGATCACCGCGGCGTCGGGGGCGAGGGCTGCGACCGTGCCGCTGACGAAGGCGATCATGCCGTACGGCCTTTCGTTGTCGTCGTTGTCGTCGGGTGTCCGGCCGCGTGCGCGGCGACGGCCTGCTGGAGCCGGTTCTGGGCGGGGGCTCGCCAGATGTGGCAGATGGCCAGGGCGAGAGCGTCGGCGGCGTCGGCCGGCTTGGGGGGCGCGGCGAGCCGCAGCAGCCGGGTGACCATGGCGCCGACCTGCGCCTTGTCGGCGCGGCCGCTTCCGGTGACGGCGGCCTTGACCTCGCTGGGGGTGTGCAGGGCGACCGGGATGCCGCGGCGGGCCGCGCACAGCATCGCCACGGCGCTCGCCTGGGCGGTGCCCATCACCGTGCGCACGTTGTGCTGGCTGAAGACGCGTTCCACCGCCACGTATTCGGGGCGGTGCTCGTCCAGCCACCGCTCTATCCCCTGCTCGACGGCGACCAGGCGGTGGCTCAGGTCGGCGTCCACGGGGGTGCGGACGACTCCGACGCCGAGCATGGTCAGCGGCCGGCCCGCGACTCCCTCGACGACACCGACGCCGCAGCGGGTCAGTCCGGGGTCGACTCCCAGTACGCGCACGCGTGTCCCCTCCCCTCGTGACATGGTCGCGGTCCGTGGTGGTGATCTTTGCCTGACGCCAGGCTATCCGCTGCCACCGACAACGACGGCGGGCCGGCGGGAATGTCCCACCGGCCCGTCATGCGTGCGGGGCGACCGCGCGTCCGCGGCGGCGTTACGCCTCGACCTTCTCCATGATCTCGTCGCTGACGTCGAAGTTGGCGAAGACGTTCTGCACGTCGTCGCTGTCCTCGAGCGCGTCGATCAGCTTGAAGATCTTCTTGGCACCTTCCTCGTCCAGCTCCACCTGCATGGTGGGGACGAAGTTGGCCTCGGCGGAGTCGTAGTCGATGCCGGCCTCCTGGAGGGCGGTGCGGACCGCCACCAGGTCGGTGGCCTCGCTGAGCACCTCGAAGGACTCGCCGATGTCGTTGACCTCCTCGGCGCCCGCTTCCAGGACGGCCGTCAGGACGTCGTCCTCCGCCAAGTCGCCCTTGGGGACGATCACGACGCCCTTGCGGTTGAAGAGGTACGACACCGAGCCCGGGTCGGCCATGGAGCCGCCGTTGCGGGTCATGGCGACGCGGACGTCGGAGGCGGCGCGGTTGCGGTTGTCGGTGAGGCACTCGATGAGCACCGCGACACCGTTCGGCCCGTAACCCTCGTACATGATCGTCTCGTAGTCGGCGCCGCCGGCCTCGAGACCGCCGCCGCGCTTGATGGCCGAGTCGATGTTCTTGTTCGGCACCGACTGCTTCTTGGCCTTCTGCACGGCGTCGTAGAGCGTCGGGTTGCCGTCCAGGTCGACGCCGCCCATGCGAGCCGCGACCTCGATGTTCTTGATCAGCTTCGCGAAGAGCTTGCCGCGCTTGGCATCGATGACGGCCTTCTTGTGCTTCGTCGTGGCCCATTTAGAGTGGCCGGACATCTGCCTGTCTCCTTCGCGTAACCCGTCTGCGTACGAACGCAGGAATCCTACAAGGACTCCGGTGTCCGGTTCGCGCGCACCATGTCGACGAACAGGGCGTGCACACGGTGGTCGCCGGTCAGCTCCGGGTGGAACGACGTGGCCAGCGCGTTGCCCTGACGGACCGCGACGATGTGGCCGTCGTGCTCGGCGAGCACCTCGGCCCCGGCGCCGACGGACTCGACCCAGGGGGCGCGGATGAAGACGCCCTCCACAGGATCTCCCAGAACGCCCTTGACGTCGACGGCGGCCTCGAACGACTCGTTCTGCCGTCCGAAGGCGTTGCGGCGCACGATCATGTCGATACCGCCGACGGTCTCCTGGCCCGAACGCGGGTCGAGGATCTTGTCGGCGAGCATGATCATGCCGGCGCAGGTGCCGTAGACGGGCATGCCGTCCCGCACGCGCGCGCGGAGGGGGTCCATCACTCCGAAGAGGACGGCCAGCTTGGAGATGGTGGTGGACTCGCCGCCGGGGAGGACGAGGCCGTCGACCTCGGCGAGCTCTTCGGGGCGCCGCACCGGCCTGGCCACGGCGTCCGCCGCGGCCAGGGCGATGAGGTGCTCCCGTACGTCGCCCTGAAGGGCCAGGACGCCAATGACGGGTGAGTCGGTCATGTACGTGGGGTCTCTCTGCGTGCGGTCCCTCGGAGCCGGCTCACCAGCCGCGGTTGGCGTAGCGCTCGGTCTCGGGGAGGGTGTCGCAGTTGATGCCGACCATGGCCTCGCCGAGGTTGCGGGACGCCTCCGCGATGATCTTCGGGTCGTCGTAGAAGGTGGTGGCCTTCACGATGGCGGCGGCGCGCTTGGCCGGGTCGCCGGACTTGAAGATGCCGGAGCCGACGAAGACGCCCTCGGCGCCGAGCTGGCGCATCAGGGCCGCGTCGGCGGGGGTGGCCACACCGCCGGCGGAGAACAGCACGACCGGGAGCTTGCCCAGCTCGGCGACCTCCTTGACCAGCTCGTACGGGGCGCGCAGCTCCTTGGCGGCGGC
The DNA here is from genome assembly GCF_044756885.1 of Streptomyces sp. NPDC091412. Classification (NCBI taxonomy): domain Bacteria; kingdom Bacillati; phylum Actinomycetota; class Actinomycetes; order Kitasatosporales; family Streptomycetaceae; genus Streptomyces; species Streptomyces sp. NPDC091412. The sequence goes on from NZ_JBIVTV010000001.1 coordinate 147,589, forward strand.
GTACAGCTCGTGGTTGTCGTAGCCGCGCAGGCGGGCGATCTCGTTCTTGATCTGGCGCAGGTGGCGGACCGCCTCGACGACGTTGCCGGTGCCGGCCTCGCCCTTGGAGCGGATCATCGCGGCGCCCTCGGCGATCCGGCGCAGGGCCTCGCCGAGGTTGGTGGCGCCGCAGACGAAGGGGGTGGTGAAGGCCCACTTGTCGGAGTGGTTGACCTCGTCGGCCGGGGTGAGGACCTCGGACTCGTCGATGTAGTCGACGCCGAGCGACTGAAGGACCTGGGCCTCGACGAAGTGGCCGATGCGGGACTTGGCCATGACCGGGATGGAGACGGCGTCGATGATGCCCTCGATCATGTCCGGGTCGGACATGCGGGCCACGCCGCCGTCCTTGCGGATGTCGGCGGGGACACGCTCCAGGGCCATGACCGCGACGGCGCCCGCGTCCTCGGCGATCTTCGCCTGCTCCGGCGTGACGACGTCCATGATCACGCCACCCTTGAGCTGCTCGGCCATGCCGCGCTTCACACGGGCGGTACCGGTCTCGGGAGTCTGGGCGGAGTCGGAAATCGTGGTGGACACGGGTGACCTCACTTGGTGAGAAGAGGGTGTGGTGCGTCACCGAGGAAACGGGATTGGACCAGTCCACGGCAAGGGCCAATGGGAACCCGGTGGATCCTTTTCGCCCGGCACCGCCCGAAAGGGCGCCACTGGTTCCGGTCAGGCGGCCCGCTCCGCCAGGGCCGTCGGCGGCTCGTCGTCCATCTCGAAGGCCATGGGGAAAGGGGCGTGTCCGGCCAGCCGGAACCACCGCACCTTGCGGTGCTCACGCAGCCGGCGGGCGGCTCCCACCGCGTCGTTGTGGAAGCGGCGCGCCATCGGCACCCTGCGCACGGCCTCGGTCAGCTCGTGCGCCGCCTCCTCTCCCCCGGGCGCCTCGCGCACCGCCTCGACCTGCTGGGCCTCCGCGAACACGGCCCGCAGAGCCTGACTCAACTCGCTCTCCGCGACCTCCCGTTGCTCCTCCTCGGCCTGCCGCGCGGCGTGCGCGGACTCGTACAGCACGATGGAGGCGGCCGGGTCCAGCACGCCGGAGGTGGCCAGTTCCTGCGCCACCGAGGCCCGCCGCAGCAACTGCGCGTCCAGCGCGGCCCGCGCGGCGTCGATACGGGCGTGCAGCCGGTCCAGCCGCCCGGCCGTCCAGCTCAGATACAGCCCGATGGCCACGAGCGCGACGACAATCCAGATGAGCGTTACGGTCACGGGCGGCAAGGCTACCGGGACGCGCCGCCCGGACGGCCTGGGCCTTGCGTCCCGGATGCGTTGCCGAGGTCAGTCGCGGGCCAGGCCCAGGCGGGCCCGCAGCCCCGTGGTGCGTTCGTCGGCGGCGACGGCCGCGGCGCCGGCGGTGACCGTTTCGTAGACGGAGAGGATGTCGGCGCCGACGGTCGACCAGTCGAAGCGGCGCACATGGGTGCTGCCGCGTTCGCGCAGTTCGGCTCGGCGGGACGGGTCGGACAGCAGGCGCACGGCGGCTTCGGCGAGGGCGTCGGCGTCCTCGTTGGCGAAGAGTTCACCGGCCTTGCCGTGGTCCAGGACCTGGGCGAAGGCGTCCAGGTCCGAGGCGAGGACCGGGGCTCCGGCCGACAGGGCCTCGACCAGGATGATGCCGAAGCTCTCCCCGCCGGTGTTCGGGGCCACGTACAGGTCCACGCTGCGCAGGAGACGCGCTTTGTCCTCGTCGCTGATCATGCCCAGGAACTCCACGCGCGAGCGCAGTTCCCTCGGCAGGTCCTCCACCGCCTGCTCCTCGTCCCCGCGGCCCGCGACCAGCAGACGGGCCCCCGGGCGGGCGGCGAGGATCCCGGGCAGCGCCCGCATCAGCACGGGCAGGCCCTTGCGGGGCTCGTCGATGCGGCCGATGAAACCGATCGTGTCCCCCTGCCACTCCGGCTTGGGCTCGGCACGGGCGAAGAAGTCGACGTCGACGCCGTTGGGGATGACCACCGCGTCGCCGCCGAGGTGCTCGACGAGGGTGCGGCGGGCGTACTCGCTCACCGCGATCCGCGCGCTGATCTTCTCCAGGGCCGCCTGGAGGATGGCGTACGCGGCGATCATCGCCCGCGACCGGGGATTGGAGGTGTGGAAGGTGGCGACGATCGGTCCCTGGGCCGCCCAGCAGGCCAGCAGGCCCAGCGACGGCGAGGTCGGCTCGTGGATGTGGATCACGTCGAACCGGCCCTCGTGCAGCCAGCGCCGCACCCGGGCCGCCGACAGGAAGCCGAAGTTGAGCCGGGCCACCGAGCCGTTGTAGGGCACCGGGACCGCCCGGCCGGCCGAGACGGCGTAGGGCGGCAGCGGGGTGTCGTCGTCGGCGGGGGCGAGGACGGACACCTCGTGGCCGAGGCCGATGAAGTACTCCGCCAGGTCCCGGATGTGGAACTGCACACCACCGGGCACGTCCCACGAGTACGGGCAGACGATGCCGATCCTCACGCCGTCGCCTTCCCGGGACGCGCCGGATCCCGCCCGGGATCCAGGTCCGCGAGCCACAAGCGCTGAAGCATGTGCCAGTCCTCCGGATGCTCGGCGATCCCCGTGGCGAAGGCGTCGGCCAGCGCCTGTGTCATGACAGACGTCTTCTCGGCCCGCGTACCTGTCCCGGGCACGTCGACCGGGGGATGGACACGGCCCCGCATGACGGGCGAGTCGTCGTACCAGAGGGTGACGGGCAGCAGCAGGGCTCCCGTCTGCTGGGCGAGGAGGGCGGGCCCGGCGGGCATCCGGGCCGTCTCGCCGAAGAACGTCACCTCCACCCCGGAGGCCGACAGGTCACGGTCGGCGACCAGGCAGACCAGGCCGCCGTCGCGCAGCCGCCGGGCCAGCGTGCCGAACGCGGAACCGCCGCTGTGCGGCAGGACCTCCATGCCGAGGCCCTCGCGGTAGGCGACGAACCGGTCGTAGAGCGTCTCCGGCTTCAGCCGCTCGGCGACCGTCGTGAACGGCGTCTTCAGCTCGGTGGTGACCCAGGCGCCGGCCAGGTCCCAGTTGGCCAGGTGGGGCAGGGCGAGGACGACGCCCTTGCCTGCCGCCAGACCGTCGGTCAGGTGGTGCAGGTCCTTGGGGTCGAAGCCCGCCCTGATCCGCTCGGCGCTCCAGGCCGGCAGTCGGAAGGACTCCATCCAGTAGCGCAGGTACGAGCGCATCCCCGCACGCGACAGCTCGGCGAGGCGCTCGGGGGTCGCGTCGGGGAGCACGCGCGCGTAGTTGCCCTCCAGCCGCCGCACACCCTTGCCCCGCTGGCGCCAGGCCAGGTCGGCGACCGTGCGGCCGAGTCGCGCGGCGACCGGTTCGGGGAGCTTCTTCACGGTGCCCCAGCCGAGCCCGTACAGCCCGTCGGTGAGCCGCTCCTGGACGGTCATTTCGCCGCTCCGCTCCCCTGCTCCCGCCGGGCCGCCTCGGCCTCCGCCTCGGCCGACTCCCGGCGCACCGTGACGACCCGCTGGATCAGCGTGACCAGGCTGCCCGCGGCGACGATCCACAGGGCGATCGGCAGCAGGTACTGGATGCCCGGCACCCCGAACTTGTGCAGGCCCGCGAACCCGGCCGCGACCAGCGAGATCACCAGCCGCTCGGCACGCTCGACCAGCCCGTTGACGGCGACCGGCAGGCCGATCGACTCGCCCCGGGCCTTGGTGTACGACACCACCTGGCCGCTGGCCAGACAGAAGATCGACACCGCGCACAGCACGTTGTCGTTGCCCTGACCCGCGTACCACAGGGCGAATCCGCCGAAGATCGCGCCGTCGGCGACCCGGTCGAGCGTGGAGTCGAGGAAGGCGCCCCAGCGGCTGGAGCGGCCGAGCTGGCGGGCCATGTTGCCGTCGACGAGGTCGGAGAACACGAACAGCGTGATCACGACCGTGCCCCAGAAGAACTCGCCCCGCGGGTAGAAGACCAGCGCGCCCGCGACCACTCCGGCGGTCCCGATGAGCGTGACCGTGTCCGGGCTCACGCCCCGGCGGATGAGAAACGCGGCGAACGGTGTGAGGACACGCGTGAAGAATGCACGCGCGTACTTGTTCAGCATGGCCTTCCCGAGGGTCGGTGTCGCCGGGCGGCCCCTGCTGGCCACCGGCTGGCCCATCGTAGCCACGCACGCGCGTGCGCGGAGGTCGGGCGCCCGACCTCCGCGGGCACCGGCGGCCACCCGTGCGCAAGCGCTGGTCGACGCCGGGATCGGGTCCTTCGTATGGACGCAGCGTGACGGGAGTGGAAAGCTCGAAGGACCGCGGGCGTCGCAGGAGCCGCCAGTGCACGCGGTGCCGCGTGTCCGCGCCCACAGTGACCTCACCCTCAACGGGAGGCAGGATCATGGGCGACAAGACGCAGACCCACCCCGGAGCCGCCGGCAGGGCAAGGGCGGCCGACCATCCCGCATCCGTACGCAATGTGGTGCTGGTCGGCCACTCCGGATCGGGCAAGACGACCCTGGTGGAGGCTCTCGCGCTGACCGCGGGAGCGGTGAACCGTGCGGGCCGCGTGGAGGACGGCGGCAGCATCTCGGACTACGACGAGATCGAGCACCGGCAGCAGCGCTCGGTACAGCTCTCCCTGGTGCCCGTCGAATGGGACGGCATCAAGATCAACGTGCTGGACACCCCCGGCTACGCCGACTTCGTCGGGGAACTCAGGGCCGGTCTGCGCGCCGCGGACGCGGCCCTGTTCGTCGTCTCGGCCTCCGACGGCGTGGACGGCTCGACCCGCATGGTCTGGGAGGAGTGCGCGGCCGTCGGCATGCCCCGCGCCATCGTGATCACACACCTGGAGGCCGCCCGCGCGGACTTCGAGGAGATGACACGGGTGTGCGCGGAGGCGTTCGGCGCGGACGACCCCGACGCCGTCCTGCCCCTCTACCTGCCGCTGCGCGGCCCGCAGGGACCCGACGGGCACGCGCCCGCGACCGGTCTGGTCGGACTGCTGACGCAGAAGCTGTTCGACTACTCCTCCGGCGAGCGCAAGGAGTCCGAACCGGGCGAGGACCAGCTGCCGCAGCTGGAGGAGGCCCGCAACCGGCTGATCGAGGGCATCATCGCCGAGAGCGAGGACGAGACCCTCATGGACCGCTACCTCGGCGGTGAACAGGTCGACGTCAAGACGCTCATCGAGGACCTGGAACGAGCCGTCGCCCGCGGGGCGTTCTTCCCCGTCCTGGCCGCCGCGCCCGCCGCCGAGGGCGCCAAGCAGGGCATCGGCACCGTGGAAATCCTGGAGCTGATCATCCGCGGCTTCCCCACCCCGCTGGAGCACGAGGCACCCGCGGTCACCACCATCGACGGCGGCCCGCGCGAACTGCGGCCGTGCGACCCGGACGGGCCGCTGGTCGCCGAGATCGTCAAGACCTCCTCCGACCCGTACGTCGGCCGCGTCTCCCTGATTCGCGTCTTCTCCGGCACCCTGCGCCCCGACGAGACCGTGCACGTCTCCGGACACGGCCTGGCCGACCGCGGACACGAGGACCACGATGTCGACGAGCGGGTCGGCGCCCTGTCCACCCCCTTCGGCAAGCAGCAGCGCCCGGTGACGCACGTCATCGCCGGCGACCTCGCGTGCGTGGCGAAACTGGGCCGCGCCGAGACCGGCGACACGCTCTCCGCCAAGGACGACCCGCTGCTGATGGAGCCGTGGCAGATGCCCGACCCGCTGCTGCCCCTCGCCATCCAGGCCCACAGCAAACCCGACGAGGACAAGCTCTCCCAGGGCCTGGCCCGGCTCGTCGCGGAGGACCCGACGATGCGCCTGGAGCAGAACCAGGACACCCACCAGGTGGTGCTGTGGTGCCTCGGCGAGGCCCACGCCGACGTCGCCCTGGAGCGGCTGCGCAGCCGCTACGGCGTCCAGGTCGACGTCGTACCGCACCGCGTCTCGCTGCGCGAGACGTTCGCGGACCGGTCCGCGGGGCGCGGACGGCACGTCAAGCAGTCCGGCGGCCACGGCCAGTACGCCATCTGCGAGATCGAGGTGGAACCGCTGCCGGGCGGCTCGGGCATCGAGTTCGTGGACAAGGTCGTCGGCGGAGCCGTGCCACGGCAGTTCATCCCCTCGGTGGAGAAGGGGGTACGGACCCAGGCCGCCAAGGGCGTCGCCGCCGGCCACCCGCTGATCGACGTACGCGTCACCCTGCTGGACGGCAAGGCCCACTCGGTGGACTCCTCCGACGCGGCCTTCCAGACCGCGGGGGCGCTCGCACTGCGGGAGGCCGCGGCCGACGCGCGGATCCACCTGCTGGAACCGGTGGCCGAGGTGACCGTGCTGGTCGGCGACGACTACGTGGGGCCCGTGATGAGCGACTTGTCCGGACGGCGCGGCCGGGTGCTCGGCACCGAACAGGTGGGCAGCGGCCGCACCCTGATACGCGCCGAGGTGCCCGAGATCGAGATCGGCCGGTACGCGATCGACCTGCGCTCCCTGTCGCACGGCACGGCCCGCTTCGACCGACGGTACGTACGGCACGAGCCGATGCCGCCCCAGGTGGCCGACCGCATACGCCAACAGGAGCGCGAGGCCTCATAGTCGGCGCGCCCGGCGCACAACCAGGGCACTGGAACGCATCGTTGCGAACAGGTGGACGGCTCCGGCCGTCCACCTGTCCACGCGCTCCGCTGCCGATACCCTGATGACCTGATCAACAGGTGTGCGGGGCAGGGAAGTCGGGAAGGCCGCAGATGCAGGAGCGGCGGCAATGGGGGCGGAAGTGACGGACGGATTCGATTTCAGTCCCGGGGCTCAGGTGCCCCTGTCCGGCTCGGCGGGGCAGACGGCGGCGACCAACGCGCTCGCCGCGGCCGCCTACCGGGACGACGAAGTGACCAAGATCCTGGCCGCGGACAACGAATGGCACCAGTCCAAGGTCAGTCTGCCGCGCCCCTGGGCGAAGATCTTCCGCCCCAGGTTCGGCGAGGCCTTCTCCCGCGCGGTGATCGACCGCATGCTCGGCGCCGGGCGCAAACCGCTCATCCAGTCCTTCGGCCTCGAACCCCAGGTCGTCGTGGAGCACTGCCTGGCCGCCCACCGCATCCGCCGCGACCGCGACAACTGGCTGACGGCGGTGACGGTACTGTGCGGGCTGCTCTTCCTGCCCGGCCTCTTCGTGTGGCTGCTCGTGTTCACCTTGCGCGCCACCATCGGCAAACGTGAGGACAAACGAGCCGGCGCGCTCGCCAACACCCTGCTGGTCGCCATGGCCGCACTCGCCGTGCTCTTCCTGATCAAGATGCCCTTCACCGACTTCTGGGCCTGGTACGCACGCGCGGCGGTCGTCATGCCCGTGATCGGCTGGTTCTGGGCCAAGCAGATCTGCGAACGCTCGGCGCGCGAACTGCGGGAGCGCTGGGAAGGCCTCCTGACCGGCGGCGGCGTGGGCGCCAAGATCCCCGAAGCCGTTCCGGGCAACCCCGGCGACGCGGCCGAACAAGTACGCAAGGAACTCGCCCGGCTCAGCGCCGAGCAGCGCTCCAACTCCGTCTTCTACGCCGGGCCCAAGGGCATACTCGGCATGGGCACCCGCTGGGGCAGCTGGCAGCTGGCCGAGGAACTGGTCTCCGCCGAACCGGGCAAGGAGTTCCACCCCTTCCGCAGCTGGGACGTCATCACCGCGATCCAGGGCGGCCTGGCCATGCTCGAACGCACCTCCGTCAACACCGGCGGCTTCCCCAAGCCGACCGTCACCCACTGGGTCGTCACACCGATCGGGGAGAACGCCAAGGAGGTCTCCCGGCCGAGCGGCACCGACGTCGAGACGTACACGGTCAGGACGCACGCCATACAGGACATCTGCAACAAGCAGCAGTTCGGCAGCGGCGACCGCCACTACCTCGGGGTCCAGTGGACCCTCTGGGACGGCCATCTGGTCATCACCATGCTGGTCACCGTGACGGTGCTGCACGACACCCTGCGCGTCGAGGTCACCGGCCACGCCCTGGGACCGGTCAACCCCCTGTTCAACGAGAAACCGGCGGCCAAGGAGAAGGAAGTCCAGAAGGCGCTCCGCTTCTGGGAGACCCGCAAGGTGAAACTGCCCCTGATCGACGCCGACGAGGTGGTACGGCTCGCCGCCCGCGCCCCCCTGTCCTGGTACCCGCCGCTGCTGAAGTGGCTCGGCGGCAGCCTCACCCTGCCCGAGCCGTTCGGCCTGCGGCACGCCTGGGCCGACCAGCCCTGGCGGCACCGCTTCATGGCCGACGACGCGCTGCGCGCCGCCACCCCCGTGCTGCGGGTGGTGCACGCCGCGGCGCTCAAGGTCCTCAAGGAGAACGGCGTGAACGTCGAGAAGTTCGGCTCCCGCTCCGCGGTCCTCAGCGGCGCCGTCCAGGACGTGTCGCCGAGGAAGGCCGACTCCTACGACGCGTGAGGCGTACGCCCGTCGGACGGACTAGGCCTGCCAGGCCTCCGCGAGCATCTTGCGGGTGTCGGCGAGAAGCTGCGGCAGCACCTTCGTGTGGCCGACCACCGGCATGAAGTTCGTGTCACCGCCCCAGCGGGGCACGATGTGCTGGTGCAGATGGGCGGCGATACCGGCGCCGGCGACCGTGCCCTGGTTCATGCCGATGTTGAAGCCATGGGCGCCGGAGGCGGCGCGCAGCGCCCGCATCGCCTGCTTGGTCAGCTCCGCCAGCTCCGCGGTCTCCGCCTCGGTCAGGTCGGTGTAGTCGGCGACGTGACGGTAGGGCACGGTCATCAGGTGGCCGCCGTTGTAGGGGTACAGATTGAGCACCGCGTACACCAGCTCGCCGCGCCGGACGATCAGCCCGTCCTCGTCGGACTTGGCCGGGATCGAGCAGAAGGGGCAGCCGTCGTCGGCACCGGGGCCGCTCGGCTTGTTCTCGCCCTGGATGTAGGCCATCCGATGGGGCGTCCACAGGCGCTGGAACGCGTCCTGCGTCCCCACTCCGATCTGCTGCTCCGGCTCACTCGTCATGCGTGCAGCATATGGCGTGCGGCCTGCGGGCAGGCAAAGGCCCCCGGGGATGCCCCGGGGGCCTGAAGACCTATGTCGCTGGGCGCCGCATCACACCTGTACGCGGCGCTCCACCACGTCGAGGAGCTTCGCCAGCGCCTCGTCACGCGGAATGCCGTTCTCCTGGGAACCGTCGCGGTAGCGGAACGACACCGTGCCCGCGTTCATGTCGTCGTCACCGACGATGATCATGAACGGCACCTTGAGCTTCTGATGCGTCCTGATCTTCTTCTGCATGCGGTCCGAGGAGGAGTCCACCTCGACGCGCAGGCCCTTCTTCTTCGCGTCCGCGGCGAACTTCTGGAGGTACTCCACGTGGGCGTCGCCCACCGGAATACCGACCGCCTGGACGGGCGCCAGCCACGCCGGGAACGCGCCCGCGTAGTGCTCCAGCAGGACCGCGAAGAACCGCTCGATGCTTCCGAACAGCGCGCGGTGGATCATGACCGGGCGCTGCTTGGTGCCGTCCGCGGCCGTGTACTCCAGGTCGAAGCGCTCGGGCAGGTTGAAGTCGAGCTGGACCGTCGACATCTGCCAGGTGCGGCCGATCGCGTCCTTGACCTGGACGGAGATCTTCGGGCCGTAGAACGCCGCGCCACCCGGGTCCGGGACCAGCTGCAGGCCCTGCTTCTCGCCGACCTGGCGCAGGGTCTCGGTGGCCTCCTCCCAGACCTCGTCGGAGCCGACGTACTTCTCCGGGTCCTTGGTGGAAAGCTCCAGGTAGAAGTCGGTCAGGCCGTAGTCGCGCAGCAGGTTCAGCACGAAGGTGAGCGTCTTGTCGAGCTCGTCGGCCATCTGCTCGCGGGTGCAGTAGATGTGCGCGTCGTCCTGGGTGAAGCCGCGGGCACGGGTCAGGCCGTGCACGACACCCGACTTCTCGTAGCGGTAGACCGTGCCGAATTCGAAGAGCCGCAGGGGCAGTTCCCGGTACGACCGCCCGCGTGCGTCGAAGATCAGGTTGTGCATCGGGCAGTTCATGGGCTTGAGGTAGTAGTCCACGCCCTCGTCGAGCTGCATGGGCGGGTACATGCCTTCGGCGTACCAGTCCAGGTGGCCCGAGGTCTCGAAGAGCTTCCCCTTGGTCGCGTGCGGGGTGTAGACGAACTCGTAGCCCTCCTCCTCGTGGCGGCGGCGCGAGTAGTCCTCCATTACCCGGCGGATGATGCCGCCCTTGGGGTGGAAGACCGCCAGGCCGGAGCCGATCTGCTCGGGGATGGAGAACAGGTCCAGCTCGTTGCCCAGCTTGCGGTGGTCGCGCTTCTCGGCCTCGGCGAGGAAGTCCAGGTGCGCCTTCAGCTCGTCCTTGGACGGCCAGGCGGTGCCGTAGATGCGCTGGAGCTGCTTGTTCTTCTCGTTGCCGCGCCAGTACGCCGAGGCGTTGCGCATCAGCTTGAACGCCGGGATCAGCCGGGTGGAGGGCAGGTGGGGACCGCGGCAGAGGTCCTTCCAGCACAGCTCGCCGGTCTTGGCGTCCAGGTTGTCGTAGATCGTCAGCTCGCCGGCGCCGACCTCGACGTCCGCTCCGTCATCGTGCGAAGCCGACCCCTTGAGACCGATCAGCTCCAGCTTGTACGGCTCGTCGGCCAGCTCCTCGCGGGCGGCCTCGTCGGTGACGACGCGGCGGGAGAAGCGCTGGCCCCGCTTCTGGATCTCCTGCATCTTCTTCTCGATGGCCTTGAGATCCTCGGGCGTGAACGGCTTCTCGACGTCGAAGTCGTAGTAGAAGCCGTCCCTGACCGGCGGGCCGATGCCCAGCTTGGCCTCCGGGAAGATCTCCTGCACGGCCTGCGCCATGACGTGCGCGGTGGAGTGGCGCAGGATGTTGAGGCCGTCCTCGGAGGAGATCTCGACGCCCTCGACGGTCTCGCCGTCCTCGATCTCGTGGGCGAGGTCCCTGAGTTCGCCACCGACGCGCGCGGCGACGATCGAGCGCTCGCCGGCGAAGAGGTCGGCGGCCGTGGTGCCCGTCGTCACCGTGCGCTCTTCCCGCTCGGAATCGCGTTGGATGATCACACGGACGTCTGACACCGGTCTCTCCTGACTGCAGGTGGGGTGCGGCGCCATACCTGGAGCGCGCGCATGACTGGGATCGTACCGACCCCGGGCCCGTGACCGCGAAACGATTACGCACGGTCCACGGTCGGTCGCGGTCGTCCGCGTCAGTCGCGGTCGTCCCCGCCGCACGCCTCCTCGAAGCAGTCCGTGTCCTTGGCGTTCTCCTGCAACGACTTCATCAGCCGGTCCCGCTCCTCGTCGTCCACCTGCACGGGTACGACGCCCGAGGCGCCCGTGAGCCGGCGGAAGCCGCCGCGGCTCTCCAGCCGTCCGAGCACCCGCACCGGCAGTCCGACGAGGTGGGCGTGCCCGGCGATGCGGTAGTCCTCCTCGTCCAGGGTCGCGCGCACGTACGGCACTTCTGCGCCCGCGAGCACCCGCAGCCGTACGGTGCCCTCGCCGCGCGGCTGCGCACGGCGCAGCCGCACCACGGTGCCGGTGATCCGCGCGGGCACCGACGGTTCGGCGTGCAGATAGCGGGCGCCCGCCTCGCGCAGCACGGGCAGGTCGCCCGGCGAGAACTCGACGGCCTCTGCGGCGGCCGCGCAGGCCTCGGGGACGCCCGCGGCGGGCGCCCACTCGACAGCGACGCGCGCGCCCTCGGTGCCGCGGACGAGGGCGGCGACGGCCTCGGTGAGCTCACGGCTGGCGCCCGCGCGGACGGCGCCGTCGAAGGCGTCCATGGCGCCGGTGGCCCGGCGGTAGTCGACGGCCTCGCGGACGGCGTACAGGGCCTGGTGGAGGCATACGGCGAGGGGGCGTCCGGGGTCGACGGGGACGAAGGCGGTCAGGCCGCGGCCGTCGGCGGCGGAGCCGACGAGGACGTGGTCCAGGCACGCTGCGGCCGTACGCCGGTGGCGGGCGCCGTGGTAGCCGGCACGCGCGCGTGTGGCGAGCGCGGCGGCGAGCAGCATCTGCCGGGCGGCGCCGCGCAGCCGTTCCTCGACGGTCCAGCCGGCGGCGTCGGCAGGCCCCTCCGGCACGTCCCGCCACCAGCGGATCTCGTCGCTGGGCAGGCTGAGCGCGACCAGTACCTCGCGCGCGGAGGGCGTGCCGCTGCGGGCGAGGGCGTCCAGTGCCTCGCCGAGCAGGTCGTCGCTGTCGGGGAAGGCGCGGCTCTCGGGCACGAGCAGGCTGGTGCCGGCGCCGCCGGGGCCGGGCGGGGTCCAGCGGCCGTAGCGGCCGACGGCGCCGCCGCGCCGCTGCCAGCCGTGCCGGCGCAGCAGGGCCCCGAGGACGGCGGGGTCGACGTCGGAGGGCGCGGGGAGGCGGTTGCGGTGGGCGCCGACGGGGTGCGGTCGCACCGGTCGCAGCGGCTGGCCGAGGGGGCGGTGTGTCATGGTCTGCCTCCCGTCCCGACCCGCGTCATGATCTCGCACAGGGCCCGGTCGTCGAAGATGCGCGAGGTCGGCATCCGCACGGTGGTGCGGTGCCGGCCGGTGACGGGGTGGCCGGCGAGGTTGACCCAGTAGCAGCAGTGTCTGAGGTCGAGCCGGTCGTGGCCGGCGCGCAGCCACTGGTCCTGCGACCGGGGCACGATCATCACGACGAGGATCTTGTGCACCGAGACCGGGGTGCGGGCGAGTTTCGCCAGGTGGGCGTTGTCGAGCGTGAAGGAGAAGAACCGGCCCGGGGGGTTGGGCGGTACCTGGTAGGTGCACTTCAGCTGCACCTTGATGGTCACCTCGTCGTCGACGGTGTGACCGGGGGCGCTGTGGCTGACGTGCCAGTCGATGCCGTTGTCGGGGAAGGGCTGCGACAGCGAGCAGCCGGCCGCCGCGGCGACCGCGTGCAGATAGCCCACCTGAAGTGTCTCCATGCAGGCGGTGGTGGCGAGTGTGCCCCGTGGGGCGCTCGCGCGCTCGGGCAGCAGCCCGCCCCGCTCGGGCTGCGCCATCACCATGACCAACAGCCTTCCACGATTGGTGAATCCCCGCTGCGGGCGCGTGAACTGCAAAGACCCGCACTCCTGTTGTGTCCTTCCGGCGTACGGCGCAAACAGCCCGGGTATCACCAAACGGGCAGAAGGCGAACGCAGGAGACGCCGCGTCAGCTGCCCGGGTAGACCGAGGAGTTGTGGGCGTATGACGTGCTGGTACGAGGGGCCTCTGGCCGCGTTCGACACGGAGACGACGGGCGTCGACGTCGAGACCGACCGCATCGTGTCGGCCGCCGTCGTCGTCCAGGACGGCCCGGGCTTCCGGCCGCGGGTTCACCGCTGGCTGGTGAACCCGGGCGTGCCGGTTCCGGAGGCGGCGACGGCGGTGCACGGGCTGACCGACGAGCATCTCCAGCGCAACGGGCGCTGGCCGGCGCCGGTGGTGTACGAGTTGGCCGAGGAGCTGGCGGAGCAGGCCGCTCTGGGGCGGCCGCTGGTGGTGATGAACGCGCCGTTCGATCTGACGCTGCTGGACCGGGAGTTGCGCCGCCATCGGGCCTCGTCGCTGGAGCGCTGGTTCGAGGCGTCGCCGCTGCGGGTGCTGGATCCGCGGGTGCTGGACAAGCATCTCGACCGCTACCGCAAGGGCAGGCGCACCCTCACCGACCTGTGCGCGCACTACGGCGTGGCCTTGCAGGACGCGCACGACGCGGCGGCGGACGCCCTGGCCGCGCTGGAGGTGGTCCGCGCGCTCGGCCGCCACTTCGCGGCCCGCCTGGAACAGCTGACCCCGGCGGAACTGCACACGCTGCAGACGGGATGGCACGCGGCGCAGGCCCGCGGTCTTCAGGCGTGGTTCGCGCGCAGCGGGACGGAGGAGACGGTGGACCCGTCGTGGCCGCTGCGTCCGGACCTGCCGGCGGCGGCCGCCTAGTGCTGTGGCCGGAAAGGTTTGCCGGGAAGCTCGCGGCGTCCGGTGCGGTGCCTCGCAAGGCGGAGCATTGCCCGCGTACTGGATGTACTCGGGTGATGCGACAACGCGGCGTGGGGGTACCCCCGGCCGAAGGCTGGGGGAGTGCCGTGCCGGACGCCGCGAGCCGGTGAACCTTTCCGGTCACAGCACTAGGCATGTGAAAGGCCGGTCCGCCTGTGCGGACCGGCCTTACCCGGTGGGCGATACTGGGTTCGAACCAGTGACCTCTTCGGTGTGAACGAAGCGCTCTCCCACTGAGCTAATCGCCCGGGAACGCACTGAACCATACAGGCCCGCGGGGCGTTCGTTCAAACCGCTTCCAGGTGGGCGGCCAGTCCGCGTCGTCCGGCTCGCATCATCAGCCGGTGGTTGGCGCGGAAGAGGGGCCGGCCGGGCACGGCGAGCCGCCTGAGCAGCGGTTTGTTCACGTCGACGATCTGGTCGTAGCGGGCGAGGGTGCCGGTGCCGTGCGCGGTGAGCGTCCAGCGCGCCCAGCCGTCGACGTCCCCGGTGAGCGCGGCCTCCAGGACTCCGGCGGCCGGGTCGCGGCGCACCTCGCGCGCGGTGAAGGTCAGGTCGTGGGGCAGGAGGGAACGGATCCGGATGACGCCGGTCGCCGGGTCGGTCCGGGTCACCTCGCGCACCTGCCGCCACCAGTGCGGGTAGTCCTCGACCCGCTCCAGCGCCCGGTAGACGGCGTCGGGCGGTGCGGGCAGGGTCCACCGGGTGCGGAAGCGGTAGTGGGTCCAGTCCATGGAACGAGTCTGGCCCGGACGCCCGCGGTTCGGGATCTCTTCTTCCGTACCCATGAAGAAAGGTGACGGCGTTTTGGAAAAGGTCCGGGGATTTTCTCCGGCGGCGTCCGGCACTTCTCTCGGAATGGGACATAGTCCCGGAAGTCGGCCTTCTCCTTGATCCTCAAATACTTCTTCGGGAAGAACGGGACGGAGAGGGTCGACTTCTCGGCGCGTTCGCCGGCGCTCCACTCAGAAGTAACGGATCGTCACCGCGCTCTCTGGCGCCTCAGACATACACCAACGGCCCGTCCGCGTGATCGCAGACGGGCCGCCGGTTCCGGGTGGGCGATACTGGGTTCGAACCAGTGACCTCTTCGGTGTGAACGAAGCGCTCTCCCACTGAGCTAATCGCCCGGGCACAGAGAGAACATTACCGCATGTCAGGGGATACCCGGGACCACGGCCCGGCGAGCAACGGGACGCCACCCGCCGCGTTCAGCGGCCGCCGACGTCCCAGGGCGGCACCAGGCCGAACCTCCAGACGTACACCCCGGCCAGCGCGGCGACGATCACCAGGCCGATCAGGGTAAGCGCGATGTTGCGGCGGCGCACCTCGGGGTCGAGGGCCTGCTGGGCCGCCTCGGTGACCTTGCGCTTGGTCCAGCGCAGCACGAGCTGGGCCCAGACGAACTCGGTGGCCCAGATCGCCATGCCGCCGAAGATCACCAGCCAGCCCGGTCCGGGCAGCGCGAGCATGACGACGCCGGCGATCACGACCAGGAGTCCGACGAGGAAGATCCCCACCTGCCAGCCCAGGTGCAGCACGCGGCGTGACCGGACGAACGCGGGAGCCCGCGACCCCAGCCCCCGCCGGTCCCGCGCCTCCTCCGCCTCCGCCTCGGCCTTCGCCCCTTCCGGCGCCTCGGCCGGCTTCTCCGGTTCGTCACTCCCCGTATTCATACGTTTCAACCGTACCGGACGAGAATCCGGTCACCGGAATGGGCGTACCGTACGAACACGCCCTCGGCCGGAAGAGTTACGTAAAGCCAAGCAAAACACTCAGAGGGGTTTACAACGGCACCGTAGGTGGCATGTCGATTTCGCCGACGTGCGAATCCCCGAGCGCACACTGAGCGAAAGGCCCTGGCGCTTATGAACACCACGGTCAGCTGCGAGCTGCACCTGCGCCTCGTTGTATCGAGCGAGTCCTCTCTGCCTGTCCCCGCAGGCCTGCGGTACGACACGGCCGACCCCTACGCCGTGCACGCCACCTTCCATACCGGAGCCGAGGAGACCGTCGAGTGGGTGTTCGCCCGCGACCTCCTCGCCGAGGGGCTTCACCGACCCACGGGTACCGGAGACGTCCGTGTCTGGCCTTCGCGCAGCCATGGCCAGGGCGTCGTGTGCATCGCCCTGAGCTCTCCGGAGGGCGAAGCCCTGCTCGAGGCCCCTGCGCGGGCCCTGGAGTCCTTCCTGAAGCGAACGGACGCGGCCGTGCCCCCCGGCACGGAACACCGGCACTTCGATCTGGATCAGGAGCTGTCGCACATCCTCGCGGAGAGTTAGGAGCAGGCCCGTCGAAACCCTTCAAGCTGCCCGTCGCCGTCCACTCGGGGAGACGGCTCGGGCCAGGACAACCGCATACGCGAACACATCGGCACCGGTCTCCCGCGGGGGCTGGTGCCGATGTGCTCGCGTGACCTCAGCGGCGGCGCCGTGAGCTGCTCGGGGGCGCGTGGAGCCACTACCATCGGCCTGCATCGGCGGGCGTGTGCCCGATCCCCAGGTCAGGGAGCGAAACGTGCTGATCACCCACGACACCCGGTGCGCGCTGGACACCGTGGTGGATCTGGTGAACACCGCACCGGAGGACGACGGGGCACCGGACGGGCTGGAGGACGTCGCGGCGCTCGCGGATTTCGTGGCGAACCACAGGATGAGCGATGTGGGTGTGCTGTCGGAGTTCGATCTCTCCGCGGTGCGCAGGATCCGCGGCCGGTTCGCGGGGATCTTCGCGGCCCCGGACTGCCGGACGGCCGCGGGCATGATCAACGAGCTGGTGGCCGCCGCGGGCACCACGCCCCGGCTGACGGACCACGACGGGTACGACTGGCACGTGCACTACTTCGCGCCCGGTGCCTCCGTGGCCGACCACCTGGCCGCCGACTGCGGGATGGCGCTCGCGTTCTTCGTGGTGGCCGGGGAGCGGGAGCGGCTGCGGCGCTGCGAGGCTCCCGACTGCCGGCGTGCCTTCGTCGATCTGTCCCGCAACCGCTCGCGGCGGTACTGCGACAGCCGTACGTGCGGCAACCGTCTGCATGTGGCCGCCTACCGGGCGCGCCGCAAGGAGGCGGCCGGCTGAGCGGGGGGGGCGGGTGACGGACCTGTCCGGGCCGTCCCGGCGCCGTGCCGATGGTTGTCGTGGTCCCCGGCGGGTGACGCCGAGGACCCACGGATACGGCTCACAGCAACAGCAGGTCGTGCAACGAAGCCATGAGCAGCAGACACCCGATCACCGCAAGGAAGATCATCAGCGGCGGCTGGGAAAGGGCGAAGAGACATCCGCGCGGCTCGTCCTGCTTCGGCGCGGACTCGCTCTGTGTCGTGTCCACCATCTCGGGGCGATGATGACGCAGCCGCCGCGGCTGACGCGATCAACACACCAGGATTGTGCGGGAGTCAGCCGGATTCCGTGATCTTCGGTCCGCTTCGGCGCGGACCGTGATCACTTACGGGCGCACCCATGATCACCGTCATATGCCGTGCTTCTTCAGGATCGCCTCGATGTCGCTGAAGTCGTCCTCGCCCCCGGACGCCGCCGGCTTCGCGGCGGGCCGGCCGGAGGTGCGGGCGGCCGGTCCCAGGGACGGCGCCGACGCCGCCGGAGCCACCGCTCCCCGCTCCGCCGTCCGGGTCGTCTCTTTGCGCTCCGTGCGCGTGCCGCCGCGGCGGCGCTCCACCGCCCGGGTCGTCGCGAAGAGCAGCCAGGCGGCGCCGAGCAGGCCGAATCCCGCCCAGGCGGTCGGGCTGAGGGCGGTGTCGGCCAGCCAGCCGACGATTCCGGTCATCGCCAGGCCGACCGGGATCAGGGAGTAGGCGGCGATACGGGCCGCGGCGAGGAAGCGCCGCCGATACGCCGTGACGGCGGCGATGCCCAGGCCGGCCGCGGAAACGGCGGAACATACGGTCTCGGCGATCATCCGGTCCTCCAGGCAGGCTCACCGGTCGGGGTGGTTCGTCCCTTCCATCCTGCACCGCCCACCACCGGGGAGGCCATGTTCCGGGCGGACTTCAGGGGGATCTCCGGGTCGTCTCCTCCGCAGGTCCCGGTGGGGCGTACGACGTGTGATCCCGGTTGGGGCGCCCGCCAGGGGCCTGGGAGACTGTCCCCATGAGCGACTCCTCCCCCGCCCACGCCCCCGTCCCGGTCCTCGACGTCTGGTGCGAGCTCCAGTGCCCCGACTGCCGTACTGCGCTCGACGACCTGCGTGCCCTGCGTGCCCGGTACGGCGACCGGCTGGAGCTGCGGCTGCGGCACTTCCCGCTGGAGAAGCACCAGCACTCCTTCGCCGCCGCGCAGGCCGCGGAGGAGGCCGCCGAGCAGGGGCAGGGGTGGCCGTACGTGGAGGCGGTGCTGGGCCGGGTCGAGCGGCTGGCCCGCGAGGGCGAGCCCGTCCTGATCGAGGTGGCCCGTGAACTGGGCCTGGACGCCGAGGAGTTCGACACCGCGCTGATCGACGGCCGGCACATCCTGATCGTCGACGCCGACCAGGCCGAGGGCAAGGCGATCGGCGTGACCGGCACGCCGACGTACGTGGTCGGGGGCGAGCGCCTGGACGGCGGCAAGAGCCAGGAGGGGCTGCGCGAGCGCGTCGAGGAGATCGTGGACCGGCTGCTGGCCGAGGCCGGGCAGGGGAACTGACCGGCCCGTCCGTCGCCCCCGTTCGCACGGAGTGCCGAAGCGGTTCCTCAGAGCAGTTCCTTGTAGACGGCGCGCAGCACGGGCCGGTAGCCGAGGGACTCGTACAGCCGCTCGGCCGGGGTGTTGCCCGCGAAGACGTTGAGGCCCAGGACGCTTCTGCCCGCGGCCAGCGCCTGGGCCTCGGCCAGCAGCATCAGGGAGCGGCCGTGGCCCCGGCCGCGGAAGCGCTCGTCGGCCTCGACGTCGTAGACGAAGGCCCGCTCCTCGGTGACCGCCACCCACAGCGTGCCGACCGGGGTGCCCTCGTGCTCCAGGACGCTGAGCACCATGCCCGGAGTGTCGGGGCCCTGGGGCAGCAGCCGGGCGTGGTCCTCCTCCGACTTGGCCCATGCCTCGTCGGCGGGCACACCGCGGTCGATCCAGCTCTGCGCGTAGCCGCGCTTGCCGTCTTCGAGCCACGGGCCGTACTCGGCCGGGGTCATGGGCCTGCCCCGGCTGCCGGCGGGCAGTTCGGGCGCGGTGGCGTCCAGCCGCTTCTCCATGGTGCGGTTGCGTTCGACGTAGCCGAGCGCCGTGACCAGCCGGACCGCGGCCTCGGCGTCGGCGGGCACGGCGGCCTCGATCCGCTTGCAGCCCCAGCCGCGCACCACCTCCTCGGCGGCGAGCGCGGCCACCGTGCCGCGGCCCCGGCGGCGGTCCGGTTCGTCGATGTGCAGGTCGAGGACCCTGGCGACGGAGGGCCCGAAGACGGGGTGCGTGGCGAGGTGTATCCCGCCGACCGGACGGCTGTTCACGCACACCTGGTAGCGGCGTGAACGGGTTCCGTCGGCGTTCTGCTGCAGCGGCTCGGTCGGCCGCAGGGTCGTGGTCATCAGGGATGTTCTACCCGCTGCGGCACGACGCGGCAGCCGATTATGGCCCGCGTGTGCGGATCCGGACCGCCGTGTCTAGGGGTCCAGTCGGTGTGCCGAGCGTTCGTCGAAGATCCGCATGGCCTTGGCGGTCACCGGGCCCGGGGCGTCCGGCAGTTCGCGGTCGTCGACACGGTGCACGGCCTGGATGTCGCGCAGGGTGGAGGTGAGGAAGACCTCCTCGGCCCGGCTCAGGACGTCCAGCGGCAGGTCGGTCTCCTTCGCGCCCGTCCACTCGATCGTGAGGGCGCGGGTGATCCCGGCGAGGCAGCCGGAGGCGAGCGGCGGGGTGTGGATCTCCCCGTCGAGGACGACGAAGACGTTGGAGCCGGTGCCCTCGCAGAGCCGTCCGACGGTGTTGCCGAACAGGGCCTCGGTGGCGCCGTGTTGGTGGGCGCGGGCGAGCGCGACGACGTTCTCGGCGTACGAGGTGGTCTTCAGGCCGGTGAGGGCGCCGCGCTCGTTGCGGGTCCAGGGCACCGTGACGGCGGCGGTGGAGTCGGGGCGGCGGGTGGTCTCGCCGAGGGCGACCAGCAGCGTCGGGCCGTGGTCCCCCCGGTCGGAGCCGAGGGGACCCTGACCGCCGGTGTAGGTGATGCGCAGCCGGCCCAGCGGCATCGGGTTGGCCTCGAGCACGGCGGCGCAGGCGCGGCGCACCTCGTCGTGGTCGGGGTCGGGCAGGCCCAGGCCGCGGGCGGACCGGGTGAGCCGGTCCAGGTGACGGGTGAGCGCGAACGGCTTGCCGTCGAGCGCCTTCACCGTCTCGAAGATGCCGTCGCCCACGGTCAGCCCGTGGTCGAACGCGGAGACACGGGCGGACTCGATGTCCCGCAGCGCGCCGTCGAGCCAGATCTTCACCGTTGCAGTCCCTCTCCACTTTCCTCGTACGTGCCTGACGCTACCGCGAGCAGCCGGGCCGCCTTCAGCTCGGTCTCCCGCCACTCGCCCTCGGGGTCCGAGTCCCAGGTGATCCCGGCACCGGCGCCGAAACGCAGGACGGACGTGCCGGCGGCGCGGTCGATCCAGAAGGTGCGTATGCCGACGGCCAGCTCGCCCGTACCGCGGTCGGCGTCGACCCAGCCGATGCCGCCGCAGTAGGGGCCGCGGGGCGCGGTCTCCAGCGCGTCGATGATCCTGACGGCGCTCGACTTGGGGGCTCCGGTGATCGAGCCGGCCGGGAAGGCGGCGTCGAGCAGCTCGGGCCAGCCCGCGCCGTCGCACAGCTCGCCGCGGACCGTGGAGACGAGGTGGACCAGTCCGGGGTGCTTCTCGACGACGCACAGGTCGGGGACGGTGACGCTGCCGGTGGCGCAGACGCGCCCGATGTCGTTGCGGACCAGGTCCACGATCATCACGTTCTCGGCGTAGTCCTTGGCCAGGAGTTCCGCCTCGGTGCGGGCGGTGCCCTTGATCGGGCCGGACTCGACGGTCCGGCCGTCGCGGCGCAGGAAGAGCTCGGGGGACGCGGTGGCGATCTCCACCCCGTGGCCCGGCAGGCGAATCGTTCCCGCATACGGTGCCGGGTTGCCGCGGGCCAGTACGGCGGTCAGGGCGTCCACGTCGGCGTCGGGGGCGACCGGCGCGCCGAGCACGCGGCAGAGGTTCACCTGGTAGACCTCGCCGGTCGCGATGTGCTCGCGGACGCGGCGCACGCCGGCCGTGTACGCGGCGTGGCCGAGGGAAGAGGTCCAGTCACCGGCCGCCGGGCCGCGCCACCGGCCCGGGACGGGAGCGGGGACGGGTTCCTCCCGCACGTCACGGAAGCGGGCGCAGGTCAGCCGGCCCTCGTAGTCCGCGGCGACGGCCCAGAAACCGCTGGAGTCCAGGGCCGCGGGATCGCTGGTGACATCGGTCAGGCCGGTGGCGACACGGTCGCCGAAACGGGCAAGAGGAGGCAGGTCGAGCACGCCGTCGAGTCTATGGCGGGCGCCGTCCCGGGCGGTCCGGGCGTGTCGTTCCGGGCCCCCGGCCGCGTCGCCGAGCGGGCGCAGCGCAGCACGCTGCGCAAACGCGTTTTTGTACTGGCCCGGGAATCCGCTAGAGTTCAACACGTCGCCGGGCCGCGCAAGCGGACCGAAACGGCAGGCGGACGTAGCTCAGTTGGTAGAGCGCAACCTTGCCAAGGTTGAGGTCGCGAGTTCGAGCCTCGTCGTCCGCTCGTAGGAAGAGGGGATCTCCCGGATCCCCTGTACTCCTGGTGGAGTGGCCGAGAGGCGAGGCAACGGCCTGCAAAGCCGTCTACACGGGTTCAAATCCCGTCTCCACCTCCAAGGACGATTAGCTCAGCGGGAGAGCGCTTCCCTGACACGGAAGAGGTCACTGGTTCAATCCCAGTATCGTCCACTGGATCTGCCGAAGATCCTTACCCGCGCGATTAGCTCAGCGGGAGAGCGCTTCCCTGACACGGAAGAGGTCACTGGTTCAATCCCAGTATCGCGCACACGGATCGTGATCCCTACCCGTGATCATGATCTTGAGGACGATTAGCTCAGCGGGAGAGCGCTTCCCTGACACGGAAGAGGTCACTGGTTCAATCCCAGTATCGTCCACATACCACGAAGCCCCGGCCGTCGCGTACGGCCGGGGCTTCGTCGTTCCACGTGATCGGGGCCGGGGTTCCACGTGACCGGGCCGGGCCGCGGGGGCAGAGGGCAATGCCGGCGCAGCTCCCCAGCTGCGCCGGCATTCTGCCGTCCGCCGCACCCCCGTCCCCACGGGGTTTCATGGATGGATGTCCCCGCCCGGACCGCTCTTCCGGGCCTGGGGTCGCCGCTCAGCGCCCCAGCATCACACCCACGGACGACGCCTGTGTGGCCACTGTGTTCCAGCCGTCGAAGACGAGCAGGAGCAGGGCCGCCAGGGGAAGGGCCATCAGCGTCGCCACCAGGGGGTGGCGGCGGCCCGTACGGTGGGGGCGCGTGAGGCGCTCCTGTGCGCGGAGCAGCGTCCGCGGTGCCGTCAGGGCCATGGTCCCTCTCCTGACCGTCTCGGTTGTCGTTGGCAGCGGCGGGTGCTTGACCTCGGGGGACGAGTGCCGCACCCGCCGCTTGACCTCAAATCTAGGTGCGCGGCGCATCCGGGGCGTCATGCCCTCGTACCGATTGGAGGGCCTCCCGGAGGATGAGCCGTGCGCCGAGGACTACTCCCCTGGGTGGAGACATGTCTCCGGGCCTCGGGGTCTTCCCGGAGGGGTCGCCCGCGGCACCGCCGCCCTCACCGGCCACCGGATGAGCCGCCCCCGCTGTGCGTGACTTCGCTCACCTCGGCCGCACCCCGGCGCGGGGCCCGCTCCCCCCGGCGGCGGGGCCCGTCCGCCCCCGGCCCCCACGGCCGCCCAGCAGAGGTCCAACCTCCTTCCCCCTGCGGGCGGTTGGGATCTTGAAGCACCACAAGACGGGCTCACCCCAAGCGTGTTGACCGCCTGTCAAATCCGCTGTCTCGCGCGGACAATCGATGGGGTCGAGAGGGCGCGGCCTCTGCGCGCCGGCGGTCCCGGATACGTAAGCTGTGGCTCGTCACAGGGACCGGGCAGCGGGGATGAACATGGCGATGATGCGCCTGAGGCGCGAGGACCCGCGCGTCGTCGGCTCGTTCAGGCTTCACCGACGGCTCGGCGCGGGCGGGATGGGCGTGGTCTACCTGGGCTCCGACCGGAAGGGCCAGCGCGTGGCGCTGAAGGTCATCCGGCCGGATCTGGCGGAGGACCAGGAGTTCCGCTCGCGGTTCGCGCGCGAGGTCTCGGCGGCGCGGCGGATCCGGGGCGGGTGCACGGCGCGGCTGGTGGCCGCGGACCTGGAGGCGGACCGGCCGTGGTTCGCCACGCAGTACGTGCCCGGGCCCTCCCTGCACGACAAGGTGGCCGAAGAGGGTGCCCTGCGCGCGGCGGAGACGGCGGCGATCGGGGCCGCGCTGTCCGAGGGGCTGGTCGCCGTGCACGAGGCCGGGGTGGTGCACCGTGACCTCAAGCCCTCCAACATCCTGCTGTCCCCCAAGGGGCCGCGGATCATCGACTTCGGCATCGCGTGGGCGACCGGCGCCTCCACGCTCACACACGTCGGCACGGCGGTCGGCTCTCCGGGCTTCCTCGCCCCGGAGCAGGTGCGCGGCGCCGCGGTCACCCCGGCCACCGACGTGTTCTCGCTGGGGGCGACCCTGGCCTACGCGTCGACGGGCGACTCGCCGTTCGGGCACGGCAGTTCCGAGGTGATGCTGTACCGCGTGGTGCACGAGGAGCCGCAGCTGCACGGCGTGCCGGACGCGCTCGCTCCGCTGGTCCGGGCGTGTCTGGCGAAGGACCCCGAGGAGCGCCCCACCACGCTGCAGTTGTCGCTGCGGCTGAAGGAGATCGCCGCGCGCGAGGCTCAGGACCTGGACGAGGCGCGGCCCCCCGCGCCGCGTGGAGCGGAGGCCGACCGGTCGACGGGCCCCCTGGTCGACAGCTACCCGGGACGCCGGCGAACCGGTCAGCCCGAGCAGGCGCGGGGCCGGCGTCGTCCGCCGGGCACCCCCGCCCCACAGGGCGCGGTGCCTCCGTCGCGGGGCGGCACGTCGTCCCGCACGGGCGGCTCGTCCCGGGGCGGCGGTCCCTCTCGTACGGGCGGTTCGCGCCCGGCACCGGCGTCCCGGGGCGGTTCGCGCTCGGGGAGCGGCAGCCGTCCGGTGCGGCGCGACGGCGCCGGGCGGACGGGGCCGCGCGGCACGTCGAGCGGCCTGCGACCCGCCAATCCGAGGCTGCTGCGGCAGCGTCTGATCGTGTTCGTGGTGGTGACGCTGCTGGTCGCGCTCGGCATCGCGGCGGCGCAGGGCTGCCAGGGGCCCGCGCGGGGGCTGGGCGGCGACGGCCACGGCGTCCGGGAGCAGCGGCACGCGCAGACGACGGAGGCACCGTCGCCACGGCAGCCGTAGGGGACGGCGGGAGCCGCCGGGGAGGATCTCGGGCGTCGGGTGTCAGGTGTCGGGCGGGTGCAACGCTCGTCGGGCTCGTCGGGCGGCGGGTGCTACGGCTCGTCGGGCGGAGGCCACATCTCGTCGGGCGGGGCCTACGGCTGAGGGCGACCCGTCGCCGCGTGAAAAGCAACCGCAACGGCGGCGGACGTAAGGGCCGTGGGAATCGCCACGAACGATCCCGGGCGCCCGGCGATATCACGGCTCGTCGGGCCGGACGCCGACCCGTCCGGCAAGACCTACGCCGAGGACGACCCGTCACCGCGTGAAAAACGAGGGCGACCACGGCGGACGTGAGGCCGACGGGAGTCGCCACGGATCGTCCCGGGCGCCCGGCGGTCCCACAGGTCGTCACGTCGGACACCGACTCGTCGAGCAAGCCGGCGGGAGCCGCCACGGACGTTGGGCCGGGCGCCGGTTCGCCGGGCTCGTCGGGCGGGGGCGTCGGCTCGTTGGGCGAGGCCTATGGCTGAGGGCGGCCCGTCGTCACCGCGTAGAAGGCGACCGCGGCTGCGGCGCCCACGTTGAGGGAGTCGACGCCGTGCGACATGGGGATGCGGACCCACTCGTCGGCGGCGGCCAGGGCCCGGGGGGACAGTCCGGCGCCCTCGGCGCCGAGCATCAGCGCGACCCGGTCCATCCGGTGCGGGGCGACCTCGTCCAGGGTTTTGGCCTTCTCGTCGGGGGTGAGGGCGAGCAGCGTGAAACCGGCCTCGTGGACCGCGTCCAGGCCCCTCGGCCAGGTGTCGAGACGGGCGTACGGCACGGAGAAGACCGCGCCCATGGAGACCTTCACGCTGCGGCGGTAGAGCGGGTCGGCGCAGTCCGGGGAGAGCAGGACCGCGTCCATGCCGAGGGCGGCGGCGGAGCGGAAGATGGCGCCGATGTTGGTGTGGTCGTTGACGGACTCCATGACCGCGACCCGGCGGGCCGTCCGCAGCACCTCGGCCGCGGTGGGCAGCGGCTTGCGCTGCATGGAGGCGAGGGCGCCGCGGTGCACGTGGTAGCCGGTGACCCGTTCGGCGAGTTCGGGGCTCACCACGTGGACGGGTGCGGTGAGTTCGTCGATGACGTCGCGCATCGCGTCGACCCACTTCGCGGACAGCAGCATCGAGCGCATCTCGTACCCGGCGTCCCTGGCCCGGCGGATGACCTTCTCGCCCTCGGCGATGAACAGGCCCTCGGCGGGTTCGCGCCTGCGGCGCAGCTCCACGTCGGTCAGGTCCGTGTAGTCGCGCAGGCGCGGGTCGTCGGGGTCCTCGACGGTGATGAGATCGGCCACGGGTGATACTGCCTTGTCCTGGTGACGGTGGGGGCGGCTGGGGTGGGCGGGGGTCACTCCTCGGTGCGCGGGCCCACCGCGACGACCTCGCCGATGACGATGACGGCCGGCGGCCTCACGTCCTGCGCGCGTACGGTCTCGGCGACCGTCGCGAGGGTCGCGTCCACCCGGCGCTGAGCGGCCGTCGTGCCCTCCTGGACCAGGGCGACCGGGGTGTCGGGGGACTTGCCGTGGGCCATGAGCGTCTCGGCGATCCTGCCGATCTTGTCGACGCCCATCAGGACGACGAGCGTGCCGGTGAGCCTGGCCAGGGACGGCCAGTCGACCAGGGAACGCTCGTCGTCGGGCGCCACATGCCCGCTGACCACGGTGAACTCGTGGGCGACCCCCCGGTGGGTGACCGGGATGCCGGCCGCGCCCGGGACCGAGATCGAGCTGGAGATGCCGGGGACGACCGTGCAGGGAACGCCGGCCTCGGCGAGTGCCTGGAGCTCCTCCATGCCCCGGCCGAAGACGTACGGGTCGCCGCCCTTGAGCCGGACCACCGACTTGCCCTGCTTGGCGTGCTCGATGAGGGCGTGGTTGATCGCCTCCTGGGCCATGAAGCGGCCGTAGGGGATCTTCGCCGCGTCGATCACCTCGACGTGCGGCGGGAGTTCGGCGAGCAGGTCGCGCGGGCCGAGCCGGTCGGCTATGACGACGTCGGCCTCGGCGAGCAGCCGGCGCCCGCGGACCGTGATCAGGTCCGGGTCGCCGGGGCCGCCGCCGACCAGGGCGACGCCGGGGGTGCGGGTGCGGTGGTGCGGGGCGACCAGCGTGCCGTCGCGCAGGCCCTCCACGACCGCGTCGCGGATGGCCGCGGTGTGCCGGGGGTCGCGGCCGCGCGCGCTGGTGGTGAGCACGGCGACCGTGACGCCCTCGCTGTGGCCGGTGGCCGGGGTCCAGGCGGTCGCGGCGTCGGCGTCGTCGGAGCGGACGCACCACACGCGCAGACGCTCCGCCTCGGCCGAGGCGCGCGTGTTGGCGTCGTGGTCGCTGGTGGCGATCAGCGCGTACCAGGCGTCGGCGAGGTCGCCGTCCTCGTAGGGCCGCCGCTTCCAGGTGATCTCGCCCGTGTCCGCCATCGCCTCCACGGAGGGGGTGGCCTCGGGCGACACGAGGACGACGTCCGCGCCCGCCGCGGCGAGCGCCGGGAGGCGGCGCTGGGCGACCTGCCCGCCGCCGAGAACGACCACACGACGGCCGGTCAGGCGGAGGCCTACGGGGTAGGCGGGGTGTTCGGCCATGAGGCGAGCTCCTCTTGCGGCGGCGGTGCGATAGCCCTGACGTGCGGATTTTACGCGGTCGGGGGATGCGGCGGCCCGGGCGTCCGGTGGCTGGGCGGCGTGGCCGGGTCCGGGCCGTGGGCACCACCAGGGCACGTTGTGGACGGACCATGGGTCCGGTCCGTCCACACACGCGGCCGGCGGCCGGGGAATCGTGGATTCCGCGCGGCTACTTCTCCGTCACTCCCGCGGAGTCGAACGTGGCCACCTCGTGCATCGCCCGGGCCGTGCTCTGCACCAGCGGCAGGGCGAGCAGCGCGCCCGTGCCCTCGCCGAGGCGCAGGTCGAGGTCGACCAGAGGGCGCAGGCCGAGCTTGTTGAGGGCGGCGACGTGGCCCGGTTCGGCGCTGCGGTGGCCGGCGATGCAGGCCGCCAGCACCTCGGGGGCGATGGCGCGGGCGACCAGCGCGGCGGCGCCGGCGCTGACGCCGTCCAGGATGACCGGTGTGCGCAGGGAGGCGCCGCCCAGCAGCAGGCCGACGATGGCCGCGTGCTCGAAGCCGCCGATCGCGGCGAGCACGCCGATGGGGTCGGCCGGGTCCGGCTGGTGCAGTTCCAGGGCGCGGCGGACCACGTCGGTCTTGCGGGCCAGGGTCTCGTCGTTGATGCCCGTGCCCCGGCCGGTGACCTCGGCGGGATCGGCGCCCGTGAAGACGGAGATCAGGGCGGCGGACGCGGTGGTGTTCGCGATGCCCATCTCACCGGTGAGCAGCGCCTTGTTCCCGGCCGCCACCAGGTCGCGGGCGGTCTCGATGCCGACCTCGATGGCCTGCTTGGCCTCCTCGCGGCTCATCGCGGGACCGGCGGTCATGTCGGAGGTGCCCGCGCGGACCTTGCGGGGCAGCAGGCCCGGCGTGGCCGGGAGGTCGGCGGCGACGCCCACGTCGACGACGCAGACCTCGGCGCCCACCTGGGCGGCGAAGGCGTTGCAGACCGCTCCCCCGCCGAGGAAATTGGCCACCATCTGGGCGGTGACCTCCTGCGGCCAGGGGGTGACGCCCTGGGCGTGCACGCCGTGGTCGCCGGCGAAGACCGCGACGGCCGCGGGCTCGGGGATGGGCGGCGGGCACTGGCGGGACAGGCCGCAGAGCTGCGCGGAGATGATCTCCAGCATGCCGAGCGCGCCGGCCGGCTTGGTCATCCGCTTCTGCCGCTCCCAGGCCTCGCCGAGCGCCTTGGCGTCCAGCGGGCGGATCTGCGCGACGGTCTCGGCGAGCAGGTCGTGCGGGTCCTCGCCCGGCAGGGCGCGACGGCCGTACGTCTCCTCGTGCACGACCCAGGACAGCGGGCGGCGCTTGGACCAGCCCGCCTGCATCAGCTCGGGCTCGTCCGGGAACTCGTCGACGTAGCCCACGCACAGGTAGGCGACGATCTCCAGGTGCTCGGGCAGGCCGAGGGCGCGGACCATCTCGCGCTCGTCGAAGAAGCTCACCCAGCCGACGCCGAGGCCTTCCGCGCGGGCCGCAAGCCAGAGGTTCTCGACCGCGAGCGCGGAGGAGTACGGCGCCATCTGCGGCTGGGTGTGGCGGCCCAGGGTGTGCCGGCCGCCGCGGGTCGGGTCGGCGGTGACGACGATGTTCACCGGGGTGTCGAGGATGGCCTCGATCTTCAGTTCCTTGAACTGCTTCGCCCGGCCCTTGGGCAGCGACTTGGCGTACGCCTCGCGCTGACGCATGGCCAGTTCGTGCATCGCCTGCCTGGTTTCGGCGGAGCGGATGACGACGAAGTCCCAGGGCTGCGAGTGGCCCACGGACGGTGCCGTGTGAGCGGCCTCCAGGACGCGCAGCAGCACCTCGTGCGGGATGGGGTCGCCGCGGAAGCCGTTGCGGATGTCGCGGCGCTCGCGCATCACCTTGAGCACGGCTTCGCGCTCGGCGTCGTCGTAGCCGGGCGCGGCCGGGCCGGTGGGCCGCGGTGTCTCCGCCTCCGCGGCCGCGTTCTCCTCCCGGGCCTCCTCCGGGTCGGCGCCGTGGGTGTCCAGGTCGTCCGCGTGCTGGACGGCCTCGGGCGCGGGCTCCTCGCTCGACGCGGCGGCGTCGCCGTCGCGGGGTGCGGGGACCGTGACGGCGGGCTCCTCCGGGGCGAGTTGGTCCGCCGGGACGACGATCGGGTGCGGCGGGGTCGGGGCCAGGTGCGGGGTGGTGGGCACCGAACCCTCGACGGGCACGAACTCTCCGAGGGTCTGGCCGGGCTGCGGCTGAAGGGGAACGCCGGGGCGCAGGGGTGCGCCGTGGGCGTGTTCGCCGGTGGTCCGGTCCGCCGGCGGCTGGGCGGGCTGGGGCCCGGCCGTTTCGGAGGTCTCGGGGACGACGGCGTCGACGTGCTGGGGAGCGTCCGGATCCTGGACGGCGGGGTCCGCGATATGAGCCGCGGCGGGTACGGCGGCGGCATCGGCCACGTCCTGCGGGCCGGGCTCCACGACGGTGAGCGCCTCCGGCGCAGTCGGCTGCTCCACGACGGGGACGGGCGTCGCGGAGGCGTCGGCGGGAGCCGCCGGCGCGAGCGTGGTCTCGGGGGCGTCGGCTGCCTGGGCCTGCGGCCGCGTGGCCCCGGTCGGTTCATCTGCCGCGACGGTGGCGTCGGCGGAGTCGCCGGTCTCCGGGGTGTGAGCGGCTGCCTGAACCTGCGCGGCCTCGGCCTGGGCGGTCTGCGGGGCGGCCCCTGCCGGGCTCCGGCCCGTCTCAGGGGTGCCGAGGGCGACGGGCGCGGGCTCGACCTGCACGGCCCGCACTCCCCTGGGGCCGGTTCCCGTTGCCCGCGTCGTCGCGGCGGCGGCCACGGCGCCGGCGGGGACACCCGCCTGCGCGGCCTCGGCCGCGTCTTCGGGAGCAACGGCGGTCCGGGGCACGTCCAGGCCATCCGTCACCTGCGCGGCGTCCGGGGCGTGCGCGGGCTCGGCGGCACCGCCGGGCGCGCCCCCCGCCGCGGGCAGAGGGACACCGGGAACGACGCCGGCACCCTCCAACTGCGGGCCGGCCTCGGGCATCTGCCCACCATCGGGCACCTGGCCCGCGTCCGCGGCGACGGCACCGTCCGGCTGGGTCCCGGCTTCCGGCACCCGGCCACCGTCCGGAACCGGACCCGCGTCCGGGGCAACCCCGGCGGCAGCGCCCTCCGACGGGGACACGGCCGCGGCCTCAACTCCGGCCCCCGGCACGGGCGCACCGGGAGCGACACCGGCGCCCTCCGGCTGCGGCCCGGCCCCGGGCACCTGACCCGCGCCCGGGACAACCCCGGTCACAGCCTCCCCGGGCTGGAATGACACACCCTCAGCCGCACCACCGGGTTCAATCCCGGCCCCGGGCACGGCAACACCGGCGCCCTCCGACCGCGGCCCCGCCTCCGGCGTCCGGCCACCGGTCGGGACCTGGCCGAGCACCCGGCCCCGGCCGTCCGTCGGCGGGTGGCTCGTGTCAGGGCCGTACGGGACGGCGCCGGGCAGGGGCGCGTCGGCGGCGACGGCGGCCTGGGCCACGCCGACCGGCTCCGGGACCGCAACGGCCGTCTCCGCGGTTCCCGCCCCGGCGAGCACCGGAGGGGCCGCCACGGTGGGCTGGGCGCCCCAGGGCGCGGCGCCCTGCGGGGCCGTCTCGCGCAACTGCGGGACGTCGAGGTACTCGGGGCCGGTCGTGGGCGGTCCGGGCCGGCGGACCGGCGCGTCCGCGGGGCCGCGGTCGGCCAGGGAGCGGACCGGGCTCGCGGAGGCGTCGGGGATCGGCGGACCGAGGTGCAGCGGCCGGCGCGAAGGCACCGCCGCGGCGATCCCGGTCGGCGGCGTGGCCGCCGGGTCGTGGTGCCGCACACCGCCGAGGTCGACGGAGCCGGTGTCGCGTCCGGCCGTCTCGTGCGGGCCCGGCTGGTGGACGGCCTCGAGGACCGGCTCCGGGGCGGGCGGGGCCACCTCGTTGCCCCACGCTCCGTGGGAGCCCGGCAGGAGCAGGTCTTCGTCCTCGGCGGGAGACTCGGAGAGGTAGGCGTACGCACCGTGCGCGGGGACGCCCGGCTGCTCCACCATGCCTGCGCTCTCCGGCAGTCCCTCGCCCGGGACCTGGCCGGTGTCGGTCATGCGTACCCCTCGCCCATCGGTTTAGTGCTCCTACGACCAGCTCACCCGGAACGGCGCACCGACCGCCCCCAGTGAAGAACGAGCGTGCGCGCCGTGCGGCACGAACAACCCGTCCGGAAAAGGCGACAAAGCCATTGAGTGGCATTCTCGCGGTCGTCCGGCCACCGCGACAGCGTGATCCGCGACGGCCCGCTGTGGACTGCGCCACGTTGCGCGTTCTCCGGGTCTGCCGTACCACACCCGCCCTGAATCGGGTGGGTTTTCCGGACATTGACGAACGAACTTCCGGACCACCCGGTGCGGTGCAACGATCGGCCAGCCTACCGCGCGCGGTACGACAACCCGATCACGGGGCACGCTCGGGCAGCACGGCACTGAGCAGGAACACGACGCTGCGCTCGGTCTCCGTCCAGGCGCGCGTGTCGAGTGCCACGGACTGGAGCAGGGCGCACTCGACTTGGTATCCGTGCTCGGTGAGGTCGCGGCCGACGAGCTCGGCCGCGTCCCGGGTCGCGGCATGGGCGACGATCCGCTGCGGACGCCGGTCGGCGACCGCGGAGACCACGGCCACTCCCCCGCCGCCGACGCGGACGACGTCCGGTTCGGGCAGGTTCTCCAGAATGTGCGGGGCGGTGCCGTGCACCACCTGCGTGCGGACGCCGAAGCGGTGCGCGGCCGACTCGGTGCGGGCGCAGGCCCGCGCGTCCCGGTCGACGGCGATGACGGCGGCGCCGCCGCGCGCGGCCTCGGTGGCGAAGGCGCCGCTGCCGCAGCCGATGTCCCACACCAGGTCGCCGATTCGCGGTCCGAGGCGGGCGAGTTGGGCGGCCCGGAGCAGATCGGCCTCCCCCTCGCCGAGCCCGCCGCCGTAGGCCTCGGCGGGCTGGGTCCAGCCGCGCGGCCCGTGGGCGGGGTCGTTCCCGGCGATCCAGCCGCCGCCCTCGCCGCCGCCCCGGCCACCGATGACGATGACGACGTTGGGGTCGCGCCAGGTGTGGTCGGCGGCCTTGTCGGAGGTGACGACGCTGACCTGCTCGCGTGCGGTGCCGAGTTCCTCGCAGATGACGAACGTGCGGTGCACTCCGTCCAGGAGCAGGCCGAGTTCGGCGGGTCCGGCGCCGGGAGCGGTGAGCACGGCGACCTTGGCGTATGCGCGGCACACGTTCACCGCGCGTCGCAGGGTCCGCTTGTGTGCGACGACCACTTGGGCGTCGTCCCAGGGCATTCCGGCGCGGGCGAAGGCGGCGGCCACGGACGAGACGGCGGGGACGACCTCGACCTCCAGGCCGAACTCCGGTGCGCGCAGGCTCCGTACGACCCCGAAGAAGCCCGGGTCGCCGTCGGCGAACACCACCGCGGTACCGCGGTGGGCGGCGATGCGGCGGGCGGCGAGGGCGACACTGCCGAGGCGGATGCGTTCGGCGGTGCGCGGTACCTCGGGCAGCGCCAGGTGGTGGGCCGCGCCTGCCACGAGGGTGGCGGCGCCCAGGGCGCCGCGCGCCGCCTCGGTCAGCGGCGAACCGTCCCAGCCGATCACCGTGACCCGGTCGGCCATCGTCGTCAGTCTCCAGGATTGCGCAGGTCGTCGGGGCACGGACGCCCGAGGGCGTGTTCCGCGAGCGTACCGGGTGGAGCTGCCGGGTGCGCGGCGGGGCGGGGCGGGTGTGCCCGCGGGTCCCGGCGCCTCAGTTCCATTCCGAGAAGGACGTGTAGCCGCCGGACTCGGCGAGCTGCTCGCCCGCGCCCTCCAGGTCCTCCGGCAGCAGGCTCCACACGATGAAGTCGGTGCGCATGTCGGTCCATGTGCCGTCCTCGGTGCGGACGTGCGCTATGCAGGCGTTGCGCAGCACGCCCTCGCTGATGCAGCCGATCTTCTGGGCGACCTGCTGGGAGGCGGTGTTGTCGGCGGCCGTGCGCAGCTCGATGCGTTCGAACTTCTGGTCCCCGAAGAGCCATTGCGCGGTGGCGAGCGCGGCCTCCGCGGCATATCCCTCGCCGCGTGCCCAGGGTGCGACGATGTACGACAGCTCGGCGGACCGCACGTGCCAGTCGGCCTTGGTCAGCTGGACGACACCGACCAGCCGCTGGGTGAGGAACTCGGCGACCGCGAGGTCCAGGCCCCGGCCGGCGGTGCGTTCGGCAGGGGCGCACCCGGTGATCCAGGTGCGGGCCCCGTCCTCGGTGAAGGGCTGGGGGACGTCGGTCCAGGCCGCGACCTGTTCGTCGTTCATCATCTCGGCCAGGGCGGGTGCGTCGTCCTCCTCGAGGGGACGCAGCACCAACCGCTCCGTGCTGATGGAGATGTTGGGGAAGGTGCTGTTCATGCGCCGCTCCGTAACCTTCGGAAGAACCGTCAGGGCCTGCTGAACTGCCCAGCATGCAGCATGAAAGCACTGAACCGCACGACGGGGTCCTCCCCCACCGCCTGAACGGCGTGGGGGTGCCCCCACCCGGTGAGGGCGCGGACCCCGTGCGTCGCGCGGGTGGCGTCCGGCGGATCAGAAGGCCGGGACGACCGCTCCGTCGTACTTGTCCTCGATGAACTTCTTCACCTCGGGCGAGGTGAGGAGCTGGGCGAGCTTCTTGACCCGCGGGTCGTTCTCGTTGCCCTTCTTCACGGCGAGGAAGTTGGCGTACGGGTTGCCCTTCGCGGCCTCGGCGGCGATGGCGTCCTTGGCCGGGCTGAGCTTGGCCTCCAGCGCGTAGTTGCCGTTGATCACCGCGGCGTCGACGTCACCGAGGGAGCGCGGCAGCTGGGCCGCCTCCAGCTCCTTGAACTGCAGGTTCCTGGGGTTGGAGGTGACGTCCTTGGGGGTCGCGTCGTATCCGGCGCCGGCCTTCAGCTTGATGACGCCGTTGGCCTCCAGCAGCTTCAGGGCGCGGGCCTCGTTGGTGGTGTCGTTGGGCAGCGCGACGGTGGCGCCCTTCTTCAGATCGGCCAGCTTCTTGACGCTCTTGGAGTACACGCCGAGCGGCTCCAGGTGCACCGTGCCGCCGGGGACCGGCACGATGTCGGTGCCGTTCTTCTTGTTGAAGTCGTCGAGGTACGGCTTGTGCTGGAAGTAGTTGGCGTCGACCTGGCCCTGCTGGACGGCCGTGTTCGGGGTCACGTAGTCGGTGAACTCCTTGACCTCCAGCTTCAGGCCGGCCTTCTTCGCCAGGTTGTCCTTGACGTAGGCGAGGATCTCGCCCTGCGGGGTGGGGGTGGCGGCGACCGTCAGCGGGGCGTTCGCGTCGGTCTTGCCGGAGCCGGACTCCGAGCCGCAGGCGGTGAGCCCGAGGGTGAGGGCTCCGGCGGCGAGGACGGCGGCGGTGATCTTGGTGGTGTTACGCACGAAAAGTGCCTTTCCTTGGGTGGTGCGACCCCGGATACGGGGAGATCTGGGAGGAGGTCTTCAGGCGGCCTTGCCGACGCCGGTGGCCGCGGGCTCCCCGGCCTTCAGCAGCCGCAGCTTCGGCGCGGGGCCGGAGCGGCCGGAGCGGCGGTGCAGGGAGCGGGCCGCGAGGTCGCCGGCGAACTGGATGGCCGAGATGACCACGGCGAGGATGGCCACGGTGATCCACATGAGCTGGGTGTCGAAGCGCTGGTAGCCGTAGCGGATGGCGATGTCGCCGAGGCCGCCGGCGCCGACGGTGCCGGCCATCGCGGAGTAGCCGATGAGGGCGACGATCGTGGTGGTGGTGCCGGCGATCAGCGAAGGCAGGGACTCGGGGACGAGGACCTTGCGGACGATGGTCCAGGTGTTGCCGCCCATCGCCTGGACGGCCTCGACCAGCCCGCCGTCCACTTCGCGGACGGACGTCTCGACGAGCCGGGCGAAGAAGGGGATGGCGCCGATGGCCAGCGGCACGATGGCGGCCTCGCGGCCGATCGTCGTGCCGGTGACGAAGCGGGTGAAGCTCATCAGGGCCACCATCAGGATGATGAACGGCATCGAGCGGGCGACGTTCACGACCTGCCCGATCACCTTGTTGGCGACAACGTTCTGCAGCAGCCCGCCCCGGTCGGTGAGGACCAGCAGGACGCCGAGGGGCAGTCCGCCGACGACGGCGATGAGCGTGGACCAGCCGACCATGTAGAGGGTGTCCCAACAGGCCTGGGACAGCAGCGGCTGCATCGTCGAGAAATCAGTCCAGGTCACTTGGCACCTTCCTTCACCGGTTCCGGCTGCTGGGCCGGGGCGTGGTCGACGACGTCGATCTGCAGACCCTGCTCACGCAGGAAGCCGATGGGCACCACGTTGTCCTCGTAGCGGCCGGGCAGTTCGATGCGCATCCGGCCGACCTGGAGGCCGCCGATGGTGTCGATGGCCGCGCCGAGGATCGAGATGTCGATGTTGTAGGTGCGGGACAGCTGCGAGATGACGGGCTGGGTGGCGCTCTCGCCGTGGAAGGTGACGTCGATGACGGTCCGGTCGCCGGCGGAGGCCTCCCCACCGACCGGGAAGAGCGCGGCGGCCAGTTCGGAGCCCGGGGTGGCGAGGAGTTCGCTCACCGTGCCGGACTCGACGATGCGTCCGTTCTCCATGAGCGCCGCCGAGTCGCAGACGGACTTCACGACGTCCATCTCGTGCGTGATGAGCAGGACGGTCAGGCCGAGCTGCCGGTTCAGGTCGCGCAGCAGCTGGAGCACGGAGCGGGTGGTCTCCGGGTCGAGGGCGCTGGTGGCCTCGTCGGACAGCAGCACCTTGGGGTCGCCGGCGAGGGCGCGGGCGATGCCGACGCGCTGCTTCTGGCCGCCGGAGAGCTGGGCGGGGTAGGCCCGCGCCTTGTCGGCGAGACCGACGAGGTCGAGCAGTTCGAGCGCCCTGCTGGAACGTTCCTTCCCGGACGTGCCGAGGATCTCCAGCGGCAGCTCGACATTGTCCTGGACGGTGCGCGAGGACAGCAGGTTGAAGTGCTGGAAGACCATGCCGATCCGGCTGCGGGCCCGCCGCAGGTCCTTGCCCGCCCGGTGGCCGCGGCCGGCCAGCGCGGTGAGGTCCTGTCCGGCGACGGTGACCGTGCCGGAGGTGGGCCGCTCCAGCAGGTTGACGCAGCGGATGAGCGAGGACTTGCCCGCGCCGGACTGGCCGATGACGCCGTACACCTCGCCTTCGCGGACGTGCAGGTCGACGCCGTCGAGCGCGGTGATCTCGCGGCCGCGCGAACTGTAGACCTTGGTGAGGCCCGATGTGGTGATCACGTGGGTTTCCGTCACTGTCGAGTGCGCGGCGCGTCGTGGGCGCCGGGCACGGCATTCATGGTCGGGGAGCGCCAGAACGCGGCACGGCTCTCGCAGAGGTGCTCAAACCGGGAGAAACGTGTGCGCGGGGGCGTGGCTCGGCCGCGGGCGCCCGGACGGACCGGACGCGGGCGCGGACATGAGCGGGCTCTCGCTTCGGGGCGCGAGGCTCAGCTGGTGCAGGGGCCCTCTAGAAGGCGCACATTCGACGTACAGGACACATACAACGAGCACCGGGCGGCACAGTCGCCTCGGTCGCCGGGATGCGGTCGCTCGTCGTGGTCATGCGGTCAGTAAACCAGACCCACGGGGACGGGAGGCCAGCGTTGTCCACATGCTGGACGCACGTGGACACCTGGGCGATGGGGCGCGGACCTGGGGCTTTGGCGCCTGTGACCAGTGCGGACAAGGCCCGCGGGCGTCCGTCCGTACGACCGGGGGCGGGCGCGGGGAACGCCGGACTGTGGCCAACGCCACGGCGCCGCTTCGGGGAAGCCGCACCGGCGGGCACCGGGTCCCGCGGGGCCGGGCCGGGCGCGGCGGGGCGTTCGCCCCGTAATAAGGTCGCAGCATGCTTGATGCCCTGACGCTGGTGACCGGCGTCGCCGCGCTGCTGCTCGCCGCCTGGTGCGGCTGGGCGGCCTACCGTGACCAGCCCACGAAGGACTGGCACTTCATCGGGATGGCGGTGGTGTCGCTGCTCGCCCTGGTCCAGTTGGTGGTCGGGGTCGTGGCGCTGGCGCGGGGCGAGAAGCCGGCGCAGGGGACGACGATCTTCGTCGCGTATCTGCTGGGAGCCTTCGCGTGCGTCCCGGCGGCCGGGCTCATGTCGCTGACCGAGCGGACGCGCTGGGGTTCGGTGACGGCGGCGGCGGGCGGAGTGGTGCTCGCCGTCCTGGAGGTACGGCTCTATGACATCTGGGGAAGGTGAGATGAGCGCCGTGGAGGAGAAGCCGGCCGGGGCACGGCTCGTCAGCGGTCCGGGCACGCTGCTGGTCTGGCTGTACGGCGTGATGGTCGTCGGCGCGGTGTCGCGCTCGGCCTACCAGATCGCCACCGAGTTCGACCGGGCGCCGCTCGCCTACTCGCTGTCCGCGGTCGCCGGAGTCGTGTACGGCTTCATCACGTACTCGCTGGTGCGCGGCGGGGAGAAGGCGCGCAGGGCCGCGCTGGCGTGCTGCGTCGCCGAGCTGGTGGGCGTGCTGACGGTCGGCACGTGGACGCTCCTCGACAAGTCCGCCTTCCCGGACGCGACCGTGTGGTCGGACTACGGCCGGGGCTACGTCTTCATCCCGGTGCTGCTTCCGCTGTCGGCCCTGTACTGGCTGCGCAAGGCGCGGAAGCAGCAGCCGCAAGCGGCCTGAGCCGGTCCGCGGCCGCGCTACGCGGTCGCCGCGTAGCTGCCCTGCGGCTTCTCCAGGATGATCATCGGTACGCCGTCGGCGCCCTGGGAGGTGCCGACCACCTGGTAGCCCACGCGCCGGTACAGGCGCAGGTTGCCCTCGCTGCGGTGACCCGTGTGCAGCCGGAACCTGGTGGCGCCGCGCTCCACGGCCAGCGCGGCCTCGGCCGCGCGCAGCAGCCGGGCACCGATCCCGTGCCCCTGGAGGCGCGGGTGGACGCAGAGCTTGCTGATGAGGGCCGCGCCGTCCTCGGCCACCCGGCCGCGCACCGAGCCGACCACCTCGTCGCCGAGCCGCGCCACGAAGACGCAGTCCGCGGTCAGCTCGTGACGGATCGAGTCGAGGCTCTCGACGAGCGGGTCGATGCGGTAGTTGCCGTACAGCGCGGCCTCGCTCTGGAAGCACAGGTACTGCAACCTGAAGATCTGCTCCGCGTCCTGTTCGGCCGCCGCAGAGATGGTCACGCTCATGCCCATGTGCGCACGCCTCCCGCTCACTTGATCACCGGTCGTCCCCCACTCCTATCCCCGTGCTTCGCGGGCCGCAACCTCCGGTGCGCGCAATCGTCGCGGACATCCCGGACAACTGGCATGTTCCGGGCCCGTGCTGCCTTGTGAGATACCCAACTCACCCGCCCTCCAGTGGTGGGTGGGGTCCGGTGGCGACCGCGGTGCCCGTCGTGACGCGACGCGGCCGTCCCTGCGCGGGCTGCCGGGACGGCCGTGGGTCGCCCCGAACGGGGTGACGAAATTCAGCGGTTGGCGTGCCGGCCGCTCAGGAAGTCCTCGCGGGCGAGCAGTCCGGTGTCGGCGTTGTCGGTGAAGATGCCGTCGATGCCGGTGGCGAAGTAGGCCTGGAACACGGCGAAGACGTCACCGTAGGCGTCGGCGGCGGTGCCCTTGCGGAACGCGGGCGGCAGGAACGGGTTCTCGTTGCGGGCGGTGTACGGGTGCAGGATCAGACCCGCGGCGTGCGCGTCCCGGACCAGCGTGCTCGGCCGGGTGAGGTTGCCGTCGGCGTCCTTGGGGACGACCAGGTCGACGGTCGGGCCGATGCCCTGCGCGTAGGAGGCGATCTCCTTCAGGCCCTTGGGCGTGATCAGGTCGGCGACCGTGCGCGGATCGCCCGCCTCGACGAAGTCCCATGGGCGGCTGCGGGCGTCCGACAGCAGCACCACGAGCGGATTGCCGACCAGCCGGTCCAGCCGCTGGACACTGCTCGGCTCGAAGGACTGGAGGATCACCGGGGAGTCCTTCTTGTCCTTGCCGTACTTGCGCAGCAGCGCGGCGACCCGCTCCTCCAGGCCGAGGCCCAGCTTGCGGAAGTACGTCGGGTGCTTGGTCTCGGGGTAGATCCACACCTGCCGGCCGCGCTTGCGGGTCTGCTCGTCCTGCCACTTCAGGACCTCTTCGAAGGTGGGGATCTCCCAGCGGCCGTTGTAGAGGGTGTTGTGGGGACGGTTGGCCGGGATGCGTTCGATCGCGCGCAGCGTCTTCAGCTCGGCGAGGGTGAAGTCCTCGGTGAACCAGCCGGTGGTGGGCACCCCGTCCAGGGTCTTGGTGGTCCTGCGGGCGGCGAACTCGGGGTGGTCGGCGACGTCCGTGGTGCCGCCGATCTCCGGCTCGTGCCGGCACACGAGGTGACCGTCCTTCGTCGGCACCAGGTCACCGGCCTCGACGACATGGGCGCCGAGGTCGAGTGCCAGGTCGTAGGAGCCGAAGGTGTGCTCGGGCCGGTAGCCGCTGGCGCCCCGGTGGCCGACGATCGTCGGCACGGGCAGGCTCTTCAGCCCGCCGCCCTTCCGGCCGCCGGCTCCGCCCTGAACGGCTCCGGCCGCGCCGGGCAGTCCGAGGACCGCGCCGCCCGCGCCCAGCACCGCGGCCCCGAGTACGGCCCGGCGTCCGGTCCCGCGTCCCTGCTCGTCCGACTCCCGCGTACCCATGACCGCCTCCTGGTCTCGTGTCGTCCGTGCGCGCCGATCGTAGGTGGGCACCGATGACGGACGGGAGACCGCGCGGCGAACACCGGCGTGACGCCGGGTGTCGTCGGAGGCCGTACGGGACACAAGGGGCGTCGCCCGCCGAACGGGTGACGGTCCGTCGGCATGACCCGGGCCGGCCCGGGAAGACGCACTCGGTGGCGGTCGTCGCGGCCCCTGGTACGGCCGATCCGCCGAACGGGGCGAAGTGGCGTACGGCACGGGCGCCGCCGCGCGCGTCACGCGGTCCGGGTGCCGCCGCCTCGGGCCGCGGTGTGTCACGGCCCGCGGACCGCCGCCGGTCCCCGCGGACCGGAACCGCCACGGCCGCGCCCGGCACCACGAGCGGCACGACGAAGGCGACCGCGACGGACATCCCGTTCTCCGCCCCCGGACGGCGAGCGACCTCCATCACATCGTTCCGTTCGGGTCAACGGCGCGAAACGTACCTCCGTCGCAGGTAAACGTATGTCAACAGTGTGTAAGAGGCGGTGAGCCCGATGTGCATTCGGCCCCGGGCCGCGAGTATCGTCCTCACCTGCACAGACTCATGAACAATCCCTCGACATCTCCAGACACCGGAGGGCCCGTTGTCCCGCTTCGCGCTCATCAAGGCAGTGCTCGGCCCGATCATGCGCCTGATGTTCCGCCCACAGGTGGAGGGCGCGGAGCGGATTCCGGGCGACGGCCCGGTGATCCTGGCCGGCAACCACCTGACCTTCATCGACTCGATGATCCTGCCGCTGGTCTGCGACCGCCAGGTCTTCTTCATCGGCAAGGACGAGTACGTCACCGGGAAGGGCTTCAAGGGCCGGCTGATGGCCTGGTTCTTCACCGGCGTCGGCATGATCCCGGTCGACCGTGACGGCGGCCGGGGCGGTGTGGCCGCGCTGATGACCGGCCGCCGGGTGCTGGAGGAGGGCAGGATGTTCGGCATCTACCCGGAGGGCACCCGCTCCCCCGACGGCCGCCTCTACCGCGGCCGCACCGGCATCGCCCGGCTCACCCTGATGACCGGGGCGCCCGTGGTCCCGTTCGCCATGATCGGCACCGACAAGCTCCAGCCGGGTGGCTCGGGTCTGCCCCGGCCGGGCCGCGTCACCGTCCGCTTCGGCGAACCGATGGAGTTCTCCCGGTACGAGGGCATGGACCGGGACCGGTACGTCCTGCGGGCCGTGACCGACTCGGTGATGGCGGAGGTCATGCGGCTGTCCGGGCAGGAGTACGTCGACATGTACGCGACCAAGGCGAAGGCGGCCTAGCCAGGCCTCGGGCGGTCCGGCGGGGCACCGACGGCCGCGGGTCCGCCGTGGCCGGTCGCCACCACGCCGCGCAGGCTTGTCCCGGCACCGCCCGCGTCCCTGTCGTCCCGGCACCGCCCGCGCCGCCGTCGTACCGGCGCCGCCCGCCTCGTCGGCGGTGTGCCGCCCGCCGGGAGCGGTGTTCCGCCCGCCGGCCGACGCGCCGGGCTCCGGCGGACGGGGCCGCGACGACGGCGGCGACGGTCGACCGCCGTCACTCCGCCGCGCCGCCCGCCCGGGGTTCAGAGCTTCTGGCCCTTCAGCAGGAACCACGCCGCCAGTGCCGTTGCCAGCAGTACCGCCGCTCCCGCTCCCGACGCCAGGTGCAGGCCGTGGACGAAGGACTCCCTGGCCGCGTGCAGCAGGGCC
Source organism: Streptomyces sp. NPDC091412 (assembly GCF_044756885.1). NCBI lineage: Bacteria > Bacillati > Actinomycetota > Actinomycetes > Kitasatosporales > Streptomycetaceae > Streptomyces > Streptomyces sp. NPDC091412. The sequence goes on from NZ_JBIVTV010000001.1 coordinate 188,971, forward strand.
TCGGAGGTCCGCGCCGGCAGGCCCGCCGCCACCTCGACCGCGCCGCCCAGCGACTCGCGGGCGGCGGACGGTGTGCCCTCCGGGCCGGTGAAGCCCCGGTAGACGCCGGTCACGATGGAGCCCAGCAGGGCGATGCCGAGGGCCGCGCCCAGTTCGTACGCCGTCTCGGAGACCGCCGAGGCGGCGCCCGCCTGCTCCTTGGGCACGCTGGACAGGATCACATCGGCGGTCACCGTGAAGGAGAAGCCGGCACCGACACCGACCACCAGCAGGGACGTGCCCAGCAGCGGGTAGCCGGTGGTCCCGCTGAGCGTCGTCAACGCGGCCAGCCCCAGCCCGATGGCAGCCAGTGAGCCGGAGACCACGGTCCGCACCGAGAAGCGCCTTGCCGCCCGCCCGGCGAGCAGTCCGGCCGCCACCGCGCCCACGGCGGCGGGCAGTTCGAACAGGCCTGCCTCGAACGGCCGCCTGCCCTGCACGAGTTGCAGGTACTGGGACAGGAAGAACACCAGACCGGACATGCCGAGCACGGTCAGCAGATCGGCGAGGACGGCGCCGGAGAACCCCCGGCTGCGGAAGAGCCGCATGTCCAGCAGCGGCTTCGGCAGCGTGAGCTGGCGGCGGACGAAGCCGTACAGCGCGGCCGCGCCCAGCAGACCCGTGGCCAGGACCGGCCAGGTGAACCCTCGCGCCGCGGCCTCCTTGACCGCGTAGACGACGCCGATCACGCCGACCAGCGACAGCACGACGCTCGCCAGGTCCCACGGGCCCGGGTCGGGGTTGCGGGACTCGGGCAGGGTCTTGATGCCGACCAGGACGAGGACCGCCATCACGGGCAGGTTGATCAGGAAGACCGAGCCCCACCAGAAGTGCTCGAGCAGCAGGCCGCCCACGATCGGGCCGACGGCCGTGCCGCCGGAGGCGGTGGCGCCCCAGATGCCGACGGCGAGGCTGCGCTCGCGCGGGTCGTGGAAGAGGTTGCGGATCAGGGCGAGCGTGGCGGGCATCAGGGTGGCGCCCGCGACACCGAGCAGCGCCCGCGCCAGGATCATCATGTCCGGCGTGGCGGCGTAGGCGTTGAGCACGGAGACCGCGCCGAACGCGGTGGCCCCGCCGAGCAGGATGCGCTTGCGGCCGATGCGGTCGCCGAGGCTGCCCATCGAGACGAGCAGACCGGCGATGACGAAGGAGTAGACGTCGCCGATCCACAGCAGCTGGGTGCCCGAAGGCCTGAGGTCCTCACTGATGAAGGGGGTCGCGAGACCGAGGACGGTCGCGTCGACGGCCACCAGCAGCACGGCGAGCACGAGGACGGAGAGCGCGAGCCAGCGGCCCGGACGCTGCTCCACCTCCGCCACACGAGCCGGCTGCAGGGTGCTGGTCATGATTCCTCGTTCCGTGAAGTGTCCGTGCGCAGTGCGCCGCCGAGCAGCAGCTCGGCGATCATGTGGTGGAAGTCCTTGGGGGCGACCTTGCCGCTCAGCACGACGTAGGCGCCGGAGGCGATGAGGCCGAAGAGGGCCTCGGTGAGCCAGGCGGGGGTGAGGTCGATACGGATCTCGCCGCTGAGCTGGCCGCGCCGGAAGACCTCGGAGATGCGCTCGTCGAGCCGCGCCCAGCCCTCGTTCTGCTCCTCGCCCTCGAACAGCTGGTTCTCCGTGTAGAGGAAGGAGAGCAGCCCGGCCGCCGGTTCGATCTCGCGGACCAGGCGCCGTACGGCGTCGCCCGCCGGCCCCTCCCCCAGACGGGCCGCGTCGAGGGCGGCCTCGCACTCGGCGATGCCGAGCGCCTCCAGCGCCCTGACGAGCGAGTCGCGTCCGGCGAAGTGGCGGTGCAGCGTGGCCCGGCTGATCCCGGCCGCCTTGGCGACCTCGTCCATGGTGGCGGTGGACTTGTGGGTGAGCAGGGTGGCTGCGCTGCGCAGCACGAGGTCACGGTCGACAGCCATGAGACAACGATACTCCACATGAGACATTGATGTCTCACATTAGGCGTACGTGTCTCACGGCCTCGTGCTGGAGGAGGGTGCCGTGGGCGCTCAGTGCCAGGGCAACTGCCCGCGCCGCTCCCAGTAGGCCCGCGGCTCCTCGGCCAGCGTGTCGAGGCGGGTGAGCTGGTCCTCGTCGAGGTCGACGGCGGGGGCGTGCAGGTTGGAGGCGAGCTGGCCGGGGGTGGCGGCGCCGGAGAGGACCACACCGGCCCAGGGGCTGCGCAGGATCAGGGCGAGGGCCACCGCGTCGCAGCCCAGGCCCGTCTCCCGGGCGACCGCCTTGAGCGCCTCGGGGGCGTACGGCTCGGCGAGCCGGCCGTTGGCCATGCCCTCCTTGACGATCACCGTCAGTCCGGCGTCGTGCGCCTCGGCGAGGGCGGAACCGGCGGAGGTCTCCAGGGCGTTGTACGTCGACTGGACGGTACGGAAGAGGGGGGCGCCGCCGACCGTCACGCCGAGCGCGGCCCGGACGGTGTCGGCCTGGGCGGGTCCGCTGGTGGAGAAGCCGATCGTGAGGCCGTCCGCGGCGGCCTCGGCGAGCCTGGCGTGCAGTTCCTTGTCGGTGAGCGCCGGGCTGTCCGGGGTCAGCGAGTGGATCTGGTACAGGTCGAGCCGGTCGCCGAGCAGTCCGGCGGTCTCGGCGCGCTGCCGCTCGTAGGCGGCGAGGCTGTGGTCCTTGACCTCGTGCCGGTCGGCGTCGGTGGTCCAGTTCGCGGTGTAGGTGTAGCCCCACTTGCTGCCGACGACGACATCGTCGGCGTCGGGGCGGGCCCTGAGCCAGTCGGCGAGGAACTCCTCGGCGCGGCCGTAGGAGCGGGCGGCGTCCACGTAGCGGACGCCCTGGGCGTAGGCGGCGTCCAGGAGTTCGTGGGTGCGCTCGCGCAGGGCGTCCACGGTGCGGTCGGCCGGGAGGTCCCTCTCACGGCCGAGGTTGATGTAACCCGGACGCCCGACGGCGGCGAGTCCCAGTCCGATGTGGCACGTGGGGGTCGTGGCCGAGGCCAGTCGGGCGAAGGGCATCGCGGGCTCCGTTCGGTCGCTTCCTTACGGCTGTGGACCAACGTAACCCGCGAGGCCCCGAAGGCCGGCGAACTACTTCCGGGCGTCCGCCCACTGGTGCTGCGCCGCCACGTCCGCCTTGACCTCGGCGAGCTGGACGGCGACCGCGCTCGGGGCGGTGCCGCCGCGGCCGCTGCGGGAGGCGAGGGCGCCGGGGACGTTGAGGACGGTGCGCACCTCGGGCGTCAGATGGGCGGAGATCTTGGCGAACTGCTCGTCGGTCAGCTCGTCGAGTTCCTTGCCCTCGGCCTCGGCGGCCTTCACGCACTCGCCGGCGACCTCGTGCGCCACCCGGAACGGCACGCCCTGCTTGACCAGCCACTCGGCGATGTCGGTGGCCAGCGAGAAGCCGGCCGGGGCCAGCTCCTCCATGCGCTCGCGGTGCACGGTGAGCGTGGCCATCATGCCGGTGAAGGCCGGCAGCAGGACCTCCAGCTGGTCGCAGGAGTCGAAGACGGGTTCCTTGTCCTCCTGGAGGTCGCGGTTGTACGCCAGCGGCAGGGCCTTCAGGGTGGCGAGCAGCCCGGTCAGGTTTCCGATCAGCCGGCCGGACTTGCCGCGCGCCAGCTCGGCGATGTCCGGGTTCTTCTTCTGCGGCATGATCGACGAGCCGGTGGAGAAGGCGTCGTGCAGGGTCACGAAGGAGAACTCCTTCGTGTTCCAGATGATGACCTCCTCGGCGATCCGGGAGAGGTTCACACCGATCATCGCGGTGACGAAGGCGAACTCCGCGACGAAGTCCCGGGAGGCCGTGCCGTCGATGGAGTTGCCGGCGCTGCCGCGCTCGAAGCCGAGGTCCCGCGCCACCGCCTCCGGGTCCAGGCCGAGGGAGGAACCGGCCAGGGCGCCGGAGCCGTACGGCGACACGGCCGTCCGCACGTCCCACTGGCGCAGCCGCTCGGCGTCCCGCGACAGGGACTGGACGTGCGCGAGGACGTGGTGGGCGAACAGGACCGGCTGGGCGTGCTGGAGGTGGGTGCGGCCGGGCATGGCCACGTCCGGGTGGGCCTCGGCCAGGCCGATGAGCGCGTCCTGGAGGTCGGCGATCAGACCGCCGATGATCCTGGCGTGGTCGCGCAGGTACATGCGGAAGAGGGTGGCGACCTGGTCGTTGCGGGACCGGCCGGCGCGCAGCTTGCCGCCGAGGTCGGCGCCGAGGCGCTCCAGCAGTCCGCGCTCCAGGGCGGTGTGCACGTCCTCGTCGGCGATGGTGCCGGTGAAGGAGCCGTCGGCGACGTCCGCCTCCAGCTGGTCGAGGCCGGCCAGCATGCGCCGCAGTTCGTCGTCCGTGAGCAGCCCGGCCTTGTGCAGCACGCGCGCGTGGGCGCGGGAGCCGGCGATGTCGTAGGGCGCGAGGCGCCAGTCGAAGTGGACGGACGCGGACAGCTTCGCCAGGGCCTCGGCGGGGCCGTCGGCGAAACGGCCGCCCCAGAGCCGTACGTCACCGCTGTTGCTGCTCACTGCGTTGCTCCTCGGAGATGGCGATGTGCGCGACCGCCTCCCCACCCGTGAGTGAGGAGGCGGTTGTCAGGCTAGTGCGTGCGAGGCGACCCGGCGCCGTGACGCGAGGTCCGCGCCGGGTCGGGGCCCAGGGTCTTTCGTCTGGATCGAGCCCGGCGTGATCCGGACGAGAGGCCCTAGGCCAGGTCGCGCCGTGCGGCGATCTGCGACGACAGGCTGTAGATGTCGATGAAGCCCTTGGCGGCGGACTGGTCGAAGGTGTCGCCGGTGTCGTAGGTGGCGAGGTTGAAGTCGTACAGCGACTCCTGGGAGCGCCGGCCCGTGACGACCGCGCGGCCGCCGTGCAGGGTCATGCGGACGTCGCCGGAGACGTGCTGGTTGGCCTCGTTGATGAAGCCGTCCAGGGCGCGCTTGAGCGGGGAGAACCACTGGCCGTCGTAGACCAGTTCGCCCCAGCGCTGCTCGACCTGCCGCTTGTAGCGGGCGAGTTCACGCTCGACCGTGACGTTCTCCAGCTCCTGGTGGGCGGTGATCAGGGCGATCGCGCCGGGAGCCTCGTACACCTCGCGGGACTTGATGCCGACGAGGCGGTCCTCGACCATGTCGATCCGGCCGATGCCCTGGGCGCCGGCGCGCTCGTTGAGCTGCTGGATGGCCTGGAGGACGGAGACGGGCTTGCCGTCGATGGCGACCGGGACGCCCTCCTTGAAGGTGATGATCACCTCGTCGGCCTCACGGGCGACGGCCGGGTTCTGGGTGTACTCGTAGATGTCCTCGATCGGCGCGTTCCAGATGTCCTCGAGGAAGCCGGTCTCCACGGCGCGGCCGAAGACGTTCTGGTCGATGGAGTACGGGGACTTCTTGGTGGTCGCGATCGGGAGGTTCTTCTCCTCGCAGAACGCGATGGCCTTGTCCCGGGTCATCGCGTAGTCGCGGACCGGGGCGATGCACTTCAGGTCGGGGGCCAGGGCGACGATGCCGGCCTCGAAGCGGACCTGGTCGTTGCCCTTGCCGGTGCAGCCGTGGGCGACGATGCCGGCGCCGTGCTTCTGGGCGGCGGCGACCAGGTGCTTGACGATCGTCGGCCGCGACAGCGCGGAGACCAGCGGGTAGCGGTCCATGTAGAGGGCGTTGGCCTTGATCGCCGGGAGGCAGTACTCGTCGGCGAACTCGTCCTTGGCGTCGGCGACCTCTGCCTCGACGGCACCGCAGGCGAGCGCGCGCTTGCGGATGACGTCCAGGTCCTCGCCGCCCTGGCCGACGTCGACCGCAACGGCGATGACCTCGGCGCCCGTCTCCTCGGCGATCCAGCCGATGGCGACGGAGGTGTCCAGACCGCCCGAGTAGGCGAGTACGACGCGCTCGGTCACGGGATTCTCCTCACACTGCATTCGCTGATATGCATGAGTATGCAGAACTCTGCATGGTTCGTCAATCTCATCCGGGGCGCGTCGCGGCACCAGGGGATTCGCAAGGTGCTTTCAGAACTCGCCCGTCACTCCCTGAACGAGCGCAACCGCTTCCGCGTATCTCCCGGCGAACACGGGCGCCCCGGCCGCCGGACCCCGGGCGCCTGCACCCGGCCGCCTGCACCTCACCCCGTGAGGTGACAGGCAGCCGTGGCCGCCCCGAGGAAGCGCCGGCCGGGGCGGCCACGGTGGGGCCTGTGGAGGCCGCAATTCCTTAGACAGGCGAAAGAACTTTCCCGGATAATCGTTGGACATGGGAAAGACGTATGAGCGCATAGACGGCAGGCTGCGCACGTTCATCGAGCGGCAGCCCCTCTTCTTCACCGCGACCGCCCCGCTCTCCGGCGACGGCACGGTCAACCTCTCCCCCAAGGGCCTCAAGGGCTCCTTCGCGGTGCTCGACGAGCACACCGTGGCCTACCTGGACTTCGCCGGGTCCAACGCGGAGACCATTGCCCACCTGCGTGAGAACGGCCGGATCGCCCTGATGTGGTGCGCCTTCCAGGGCCCGCCCAGCATCGTGCGCGTCCACGGCCGGGGCGAGCCCGTCTTCCGCGACGACCCTCGCTTCGGCGAACTCCTCGCCCGTTTCCCCGACATCGATCCGGCCGCCCACGGGCTTCGCGCGATCATCGTCGTACACGCCGAACTGGTGCGGGACACCTGCGGATACGCGGTCCCCTTCATGGCGTACGAGGCGGACCGCGATCTGCACGGCAGGCGCTTCGCGCGCGAGGACGACGCCTCGCTGAGCGACTACTTCACCCGGAAGGAGCACGTGGCCACCAGCCTGGACGGACTGCCCGGACTGCCGTTGCCGCTGCCGCCGTCCACGGTCTGAGCCATGCGCCCCGGTCTCGCCGCGCTCCTCGCCGCCCGGTCCCTCCTCGCTCTCGGTGCCGCGCCCGCGGGCGAGGTGCCGCTGCCGGAGCGGATGCGGGACACCGGCGGCGGCTCCCAGCTGATCACCGCTCAGGCGGCCCGCGCCGGCGCCATGTCGGGCACCGTCACGTGGTGGGACCTGCGCGGCGGACGCTGGGTGCGGGCCGGTTCGGCGCCGGCCCGGTTCGGCGCGAAGGGGCTCGTCGAGGGCTTGGAGCGGCGGCAGGAGACGTACACGACGCCGACCGGGCTGTACCACCTGCCGTTCGCCTTCGGCGTCCAGTCCGCGCCGGGCGGGACCCGGCTGCGGTACCGGCGGGTGGGCCCGGACTCTCGGTGGTGCCAGGACAACGGCTCGCGTTCCTGCAACCGCTGGACCCAGCCGCGCCCCGCGGACTGCCGGGCCACCGAGTCCGGGCACCTGGTGGCGTACCCGAGGCAGTACGCGCACGCGCTTGTCATCGGGTTCAACCACTCCCGTCCGGTGCGCGGCCGGGGGGCGGGCATCTTCCTGCACGTCAACGGGCCCGGGGCGACGGCCGGCTGTGTGCCGGTGCCACGTGAGGCCATGCGGCGGATCCTGGCGTGGGCGGATCCCGCGCGCCGGCCGCACATCGCGATCGGCACGGCGGGGCGGCGCGACCGCGATCAGCCGTTACTGACTCAGGGGCTTTCGTCCGGATCAGGCCGGATCAGGCCGGATCAGGCTTGCGAGCCCGGCGTGATCCGGGCGGAAGATCCTGGACGCCACCCGCCGGCAGCCGGACGATGAAGGCCGTGGAGCCGGGGCGGCTGTCCAGACCGACACCGCCGCCGTGGGCCTCCGTCACGGCCGCGACGATCGACAGGCCCAGGCCGGCCCCGGCGCCGCCGAAGGAGTCGGTGCGGCGGCGGTCGGCCCGGGTGAAGCGCTCGAAGACACCGGGCTGGACCTCCTCGGGGACGCCGGGCCCGTCGTCGTGCACCCGCAGCACGGCCGTGGCGGCGCTCTCCGGGTCCGCCTCCCGGTCGCACTCCAGGTCCAGTGACACCGTCACCTTGGTGCCCGCGGGCGTGTGCGCTCGCGCGTTGGCCAGCAGGTTGGCCAGCACCTGCTGGAGCCGGTGGGCGTCACCGGTCACCGTCACCGGTTCCTCCGGCAGCTCCAGCGTCCAGCGGTGCTCCGGACCCGCGGCCCGGGCGTCCGTCACCGCGTCCAGGACCAGTCGGGTCAGGTCGACCGGGTGGCGGTCCAGGGGACGCCCGGCGTCCAGCCGGGCCAGGAGCAGCATCTCGTCGACCATCTCGCCCATGCGCGCGGACTCGGCGGCGATGCGTTCCAGGGCCCGGGTGACCTCGGGCGGCACCGGCCCCGGGTGCAGCAGGGCGAGCTCGGCGTGGCCGCGCACCGTGGCGACCGGGGTGCGCAGCTCGTGGCTGGCGTCGGCGGCGAATCCGCGCAGCCGCTCCTCGCTGGCGTGCCGTTTGGTCAGCGCGTCCTCGACGTGGTGGAGCATCCGGTTGAAGGCGGCGCCGACCCGCCCGACCTCGCTGCGCGGGTCGGCGCGCGGCGCGCGGGGCGGCAGCGTCACCTCGCCGCTGGCGAGCGGCAGCTCGCTGACCCGGGCGGCGGTTTCCGCGACCCGGGTCAGCGGCCGCAGCGACCAGCGCACCCACAGGGCGCCCGCGACCCCGGCGACGGCCAGGGCCAGGGCGGAGACGATCCCCGCGACCAGTTCGAGGCGGTGGACCGCGGCCCGCACCGGCGCCATCGGCAGCCCGGTGACCAGCACGTCGCCGTCCCGGCCCGGCCAGGCCGCCAGCCGGTACTCACCCAGGTCGGACAGGCGCACCGTGCGCCCGCCGCGGTCCACCGGGAGCGCGGCCAGCGCCACGCGGTCGGCGCCGGTGAGGGTGACGTCGAAGCCGGGACGTGACTCGGAGGGGACCATGGCCGCGTGGGTCACCGTGCCGCCGAGGAGCCGCGCACCGAAGGTGCCGGCGGCCTGGCGGCGGGTGTCGCCGCGCTCGTCGCCGTCGTGGTCCGAGGGCTTGGCGGGCGTGACGGTGCCGTGCTCCAGGCTCTCCGGGAAGCCCGGACCGGCCTGCTGGAGCTGCTGGTCGATCCGGCCGGTGAGGAAGCCGTCCAGTTCGAGGACCGCGGCCACGCCGACGGCGGCGCAGCCGACGGCCAGCAGCACCACCAGGCCGAAGGTGAGCCGGGCCCGCAGGGTGCGCGGCCGGGGCAGCCGCGGTGTCCGCGGTGCCATCGCCCGCCGCGGCACGGTCACCGTACCGCCGGCTTCAGCACGTACCCGGCCCCGCGCACCGTGTGGATCATGGGCTCGCGGCCGGCGTCCACCTTCTTGCGCAGGTACGAGATGTACAGCTCCACCACATGGGCCTGGCCGCCGAAGTCGTAGGACCACACACGGTCGAGGATCTGCGCCTTGCTCAGCACCCGGCGCGGGTTGTCCATCAGGAAGCGCAGCAGCTCGAACTCGGTCGGGGACAGCTCGATCAGCTCTCCCGCCCGGGTGACCTCGCGGGCGTCCTCGTCCATGACCAGGTCGCCCACGGTCAGCCGCGGGCCGTCCGCCGGCTGCCGGGCCATGCCGGCGCGGCGCAGCAGTCCGCGCAGCCGGGCGACCACCTCCTCCAGGCTGAACGGCTTGGTCACGTAGTCGTCGCCGCCCGCGGTGATCCCCGCGACACGGTCCTCCACCGCGTCCCGCGCCGTGAGGAAGAGCACACAGACGCCCGGCTGCGCGGCGTGCAGCTCACGCAGCACGGCGAATCCGTCGGTGTCCGGGAGCATCACGTCGAGGACGACGGCGTCGGGCCGCACCTCGCGCGCCGCGGCGACGGCCGAGGCCCCGTCGCCCGCGGCGCGCACCTCCCAGCCCTGGTAGCGCAGGGCTCCGCAGAGCACTTCGGCGAGGTCGGGGTCGTCGTCGACGACGAGGACGCGCACGGGGGTGCCGTCGAGGCGGGTGAGGGCGGGCAGGCCGGGAGGGCTCGGGCGGAAGGTGTTCATGGCCCCTCCAGCATCGCCGGTCCCCGGCCCGGACGGCGAGGGAGGATGCTCTGAGTTTTCTGTGAGTGGGCCCACTCTGCCCGCGGCTCAGAGCTTCCTCAGAGGTTCGCCCCGCACAGTGGCGTCCTGGACCGGCGAAGGGACGGGAGAGCGGATGACCACGGTGTACGAGCGGCGGGCGGCACCGCCCGTGCCACTGGCGCCCCGGCGCTCCCCGGCGGGCGCGGTGCTGGCGCTGCTGTGGTCCGGTGCGGCCGCGGTGGTCCTCCTGTGGTGGTTCGACACCGCCTCCGTCGTGGGCGCGGCGGGCTGGCTGACCGGCGCCGGGCGGATCGCGGGCCTGCTGTGCGGGTACGCCTGCGCGGTGCTGGTCGGCCTGATGGCGCGGGTGCCGCTGCTGGAGCGCCGGATCGGCTCGGACCGAGTGGCGCGCTGGCACGCGATGGCCGGCCGCTACACGGTGTGCCTGCTGGTCGTGCACGTGGTGCTGATCCTCGCCGGGTACGCCGCGCAGGACGGCTTCTCCGTTCTGCGCGAGGCGGTCACGGTGGTGCTGGACTATCCGGAGATGCTGAAGGCCACCGCCGGGACCGTGATCCTCTTCGCGGTCGGCGTCACCTCGGCGCGCGCGGTGCGCCGCCGGACCGGTCACGAGTTCTGGTACTACACGCACCTGCTCACCTACGCCGCCGTCTTTCTGGCCTTCGGCCACCAGGTGGCGCTGGGCGCCGAGTTCACCGGCCACGTCCTGGCCACGGCGGCCTGGTACGCGCTGTACCTGGGCGTCGCGGCCCTGGTGGTGTGGTTCCGGATCCTGGTCCCGGTACGGCTCAACCTGCGCCACCGGATGCGGGTCGAGCTGGTCCACAAGGAGGCGCCGGGCGTGTACTCCGTCGTCGTGCGCGGCCACCGGCTGGACGAACTGGGCGCACTGCCGGGGCAGTTCTTCCGCTGGCGGTTCCTCGCCGAGGGCATGGCCTGGACGTCGACGCCGTACTCCCTGTCGGCACCGCCCCGCCCGGACCTGCTGCGCATCACGGTGAAGGCGCTCGGCGACCACAGCGCGGCCGTGCCGCTGCTGCGGCCGGGCACCCGGGTGTGGGCGGAGGGCCCCTACGGGTCGATGACCGCCGACCGGCGCACCTCGCACAAGTCCCTGCTGATCGCCGCCGGGGTCGGTATCACGCCGCTGCGGGCGCTGTTCGAGACGCTGCCCGGTGACGTCACCCTGCTGTACCGGGCACGTACAGCCGAAGACCTTGCCCTGGGCGGTGAGCTGGAGGCCATAGCGCGCGGGCGCGGGGCCCGGGTGCTGTACGCGCTCAACGGCCCGCGCGGCGAACGCCCCCGCCTCACCGTGGAGTCCCTGCGCACGGCCGTCCCCGACCTGGCCGGGCACGACGTGTACCTCTGCGGTCCGCACGCCTTCGCCCGGGACCTGTACGAGGTGCTGCGCGCCGCCGGGGTTCCGGACCGCCGTATCCACCACGAGTCGTTCGAGCTGTGAGGCCCTGTTGCACGCGCTGAGGAAGAACCGTCCGCTGCGCCGCGTCGTGCTGGCGAACGCCGCCACCGTCTCCGGACTGGTGATGCTGCTGTCGCTCAAGCCGCACACGCCGCCGCAGATCGCCGCGGATCCCGCGCCGGCCCCGTCCAGCGGTTCCAGCACGTCCGGCGGGACCGGCGGGGCCGGCCGGTCCACCGGTACCAGGTCCGTCACCGGTGAGACGGTGCAGACCCGCTGGGGTCCGGTCCAGGTGCGGGTCACGCTCGTCGACGGCCGGATCACCGACGTGACGGCGCTCGCCCAGCCCTCGGACAACCCGCGGGACCGGGAGATCAGCGGCTACGCCATCCCCCAGCTGCGCAGGGAGACGCTGACCGCGCAGAGCGCGAGCATCGACACCGTCTCGGGGGCGACGTACACCAGTGACGGATACCGCCGCTCGCTCCAGTCCGCGCTGGACGCGGCCCGGAGCTGAACCTCGACCGGACACTGAACGCGGGGCCGCCGTGGCACGTATTCCAGGGCCAAGGGACCACGCCGCCGCCCTTGACCCCGTCCGCGGAGGAACCGTGACCAGCACGCTCGCAGGAGGCCGCGCCGCCCGGCGCCAGACGATGCGCCGCATCCGGCCGCGCCGCTCCCCCGCCGTCCCGCTGCTGACCGCCGTCTGGGCGGGCGCGGCGGGCGTCGTCTGGCTGTGGTGGATGAACACCCCGTCCGTCGACGGCACCGCCGGGAGGGTCCTGAACGCGGGCCGGATCACCGGCCTGCTCGCCGGCTACCTCATGGCGCTGGTCGTGCTCCAGATGGCGCGGGTGCCGGCCCTGGAGCGGCGGGTGGGCTCCGACCGGGTCGCGCGCTGGCACGCCATGACCGGCCGGTACACGCTGTGCCTGGTCCTCGCGCACGTCTTCCTCACCATGTGGGGCTACGCGCTGCTGGGCGGCAGGTCGCTCGGCGACATCGTGGCGCAGACCGTCGAGTCCGTCGAGCAGCTGCCCGACATGGGCAAGGCCGCGATCGGCACCGGTCTGCTGGTGGTCGTCGGACTGGTCTCGATCGGCCCGGTGCGCCGCCGGATGCCGTACGACACGTGGTACCACGTGCACCTGCTCACCTATGCCGCGGTGTTCCTGACGTTCTGGCACCAGATCACCACCGGCAACGACTTCGCCGTGGAACCGGCCGCCAGGACCTTCTGGTACGGCCTGTACGGCGCCGTGACCGCGCTGGTGATCTGGTACCGGATCCTCACCCCGATCCGGCTGAACCTGCGCCACCGCATGCGGGTGGAGGCGGTGATCGAGGAGACGCCGGGCATCGTGTCGGTGCTGATCGGCGGCAAAAGGCTGCACCGGATGGGCGCGGAGGCCGGGCAGTTCTTCCGCTGGCGGTTCCTGGCACCCGGCATGCGGTTCTCCTCCCACCCGTACTCCCTGTCGGCGGCGCCCCGTCCGGACCTGCTGCGCATCACCGTGAAGGCGATCGGCGACCACAGCGCCGGGCTGCGCGAACTCACCCCCGGAACCCGGGTGTGGGCGGAGGGGCCGTACGGCGCGCTGACCGCGTCCCGGCGCAGCCGCGGCAAGGTGCTGCTGGTGGCGGGCGGGGTGGGCATCACGCCGATGCGGGCGCTGTTCGAGACGCTGCCCGGCGCGGCCGGTGACATCACGCTGCTGTACCGGGCCAACAGCACGCAGGACCTGGCCCTGTGGGGCGAACTGGCGAAGATCGCCGACGAGCGCGGCGCCCGGCTGATGTACGCGGTGAACAGCCCGGACGGGGAACGCCCCGACATCTCCGCCGAGTCGCTGCGCCGCAAGATCGCCGACATCGACCGTCACGACGTCTTCATGTGCGGCCCGCCCGGCTTCGCGCAGTCGGTGTACGAGGCACTGCGCGGCGCGGGTGTCCCCGCCCGCCGCATCCATCACGAGTCGTTCGAGATGTGAGCGACGGAACGCGGAACGGCCGCGGAAACCAGATGACTTACGGGACTCACGGGAATTCAGGAGCTCATCGGCGATGAGGAAGAGCCACCCCATCCGACGTGCCGTGCTGGCCGGCGCCGCGACCGTGTCCGGCATCGTGCTGCTGCTGTCGCTGAAGCCGGCCTCCGACCCGGCCTCCGCCTCGGCGGCCGGCGCGGCGCCGCAACGGACCGCGGCGGCGCAGGATTCGCCACAGGGCGGCAGCGGCGCGCAGCGGACGGGCACGCAGTCCGTGACCGGCGACGTGGCCCGGACCCAGTACGGCGACGTGCAGGTCCGGCTGACCGTCAGCGGCGGCAGGATCACCGCGGCGGAGGCGGTACAGGCACCGCAGGGCGGGGTCAGCGGCCAGAAGAGCGATCTGGCCGTCCCCAGGCTCAATCAGGAGGCCGTGACCGCGCAGAGCGCCGACATCGACACCGTCTCCGGGGCGACCTACACCAGCGGCGGCTACAAGAAGTCCCTCCAGTCGGCACTCGACAAGGTGAAGGCGGACGGTTCGGCGTCCGGGCAGGCCTCAGGTCCGGCGTCCGGGCAGGCATCCGGTCCGGCATCCGGGCAAGCCCCCGGTTCGCCTTCCGGCTCGTCCTCCTCGGGGGCCGCCGGCTCGCAAGCCGCGCAGACCCGTGCCGTCACGGGCGAGGCCGCGCAGACCCAGTACGGCCCGGTGCAGGTCCGGATCACGGTCAGCGGCGGCAGGATCACCAAGGCCGAGACGGTACAGGCACCGCAGGGCGGCGTCAGCGGCCAGAAGAGCGACCTCGCCGTCCCCAGGCTCAACCAGGAGGCCGTGACCGCGCAGAGCGCCGACATCGACACCGTCTCCGGGGCGACCTACACCAGCGGCGGCTACAAGAAGTCCCTCCAGTCGGCACTCGACAAGGCGGGTGGCTGAGGCCATGTCCGGTTCGGCGCAGGGTCCCGCCGCGGTGCGGCACGCGGAGGAGGTCATGGGGACCGTCTTCTCCTTCGACGTGCGCGGCGGTCGGTCCGACGCGGTGGCGGCGGCCCTGGACGAGGCGATCGCCGGGCTGCACCGCGCCGACGAGGTGTTCAGCACCTACCGCGACGACAGCCAGCTCTCCCGCCTGGCGCGCGGTGAGCTGACCGTGGCGGAGTGCGACCCCGAGGTCGCCGAGGTGCTCGAACTGGGCGCCGAGGCCGAACGGGTCAGCGAGGGCTGGTTCAGCCTGCGCTACCAGGGGAGCCTGGATCCGACCGGGATCGTCAAGGGCTGGGCCGCCGAACGGGCCGCCCGGCGGATCGCGGCGGCGGGGGTGAGCGGGGTCAGCGTGAACGGCGGCGGAGACGTGCAGTTGCTCGGCTCCCCCGACACGCAGCGGCCCTGGCGCGTAGGCGTCTCGGACCCCCTGCGCCCCGGCGCGCTCGCGGCGGTGGTCTCCGCGGCGGGTACGAGCGAGCTGGCGGTGGCGACATCGGGCACGGCCGAGCGCGGCGCCCACATCGTCGACCCGGGCACCGGCAGGTCGGCGGTCACCGACCTGGTCGCGGTCACCGTGGTCGCCCCCAGCCTGACCTGGGCGGACTGCTGGGCGACGGCCGCGTTCGCCATGGGCTCCCGCGAGGGCCTGGCCTGGCTGGAGTCGTTGCCGGACGTGGAGGCGCTGCTGATCACGGCGGGCGACGAGGTCAGGTGCACGCACGGGCTCGCCGCCCGCCTGGGCTGAGGTCCGGCCGGCCCCGCGCCGAGCTCACTGGCCGTTCTGCGCCAGCCTCAGCAGGTGGTCCGCCAGCGCCTGTCCCCCTGTGGGGTCCCGGCTGATCAGCAGCAGCGTGTCGTCGCCGGCGATGGTCCCCAGGATGTCGTGCAGCTCGGCCTGGTCGATGGCCGAGGCGAGGAACTGCGCCGCCCCCGGAGGCGTCCGCAGGACCACGAGGTTGGCGGAGGCCTCCGCGGAGATCAGCAGCTCCTGCGAGAGCCGCCGCATCCGCTCCTCCTTCACCGACTCCCCCAGCGGTGCGCGCGGAGTGCGGAAACCGCCCTCGCTGGGCACCGCGTAGATGAGGTCGCCGTCGGTGTTGCGGATCTTCACCGCGTTCAGCTCGTCCAGGTCGCGGGAGAGCGTCGCCTGGGTGACGCTCAGCCCGTCGTCGGCCAGCAGCTTCGCCAACTGGCTCTGGGAGCGCACTGGTTGCCGGTTGAGGATGTCCACGATCCGGCGGTGGCGGGCGGTGCGGGTCTGCGGCACCGCAGGCCCGGCCTCGGTCTGACCGTTCTGCGCCTGACTCATCGTCGTCTCAATCTCCGGATCATCCGTCCCCGTTTGCCACGTCCAGGACGCCGGGCAGCGCTCCGAGGAAGGCGTCCACCTCGTCGTCGCCGAGGTTCAGCGGCGGCATCAGCCGTACGACGTCGGGGGCGGGCGCGTTCACCAGGAAACCGGCCTCCTGAGCCGCCTGCTGCACCTGGGGCGCGCGCGGCTCGGTGAGCACGATACCCAGCAGCAGGCCCGCGCCCCTGACGTGGGCGACCAGCGGGTGGTCCAGTGACTCGATCCCCTCGCGCAGCTTCTCGCTCTGCCGCTTGACGTTCTCCAGCAGCCCCTCGCCCGCGATCGTGTCCAGGACGGCGAGTCCGGCGGCGCAGGCGACCGGGTTGCCGCCGAAGGTCGTACCGTGCTGACCGGGCTGGAGCAGGTCGCCGGCGCGCCCGAAGGCGACGGTGGCGCCGAGCGGCAGTCCGCCGCCCAGGCCCTTGGCGAGCGTGACGACGTCCGGCAGGACGCCCTCGTGGGCCTGGTACTCGAACCAGTGCCCGGTGCGCCCGACCCCGGTCTGCACCTCGTCGAGGACCAGCAGCGAACCCGTGGCCGCCGTGATCGCCCTGGCCGCCTTCAGATAGCCGGGCGGGGGCACCACGACCCCGTTCTCGCCCTGGATGGGCTCGATGACGACGAGGGCGGTCTCCTCGGTGACCGCGGCGGCCAGGGCCCGCGCGTCCCCGTAGGGCACGTGGGTGACCTCGCCGGGCAGCGGCAGGAACGGCTCCTGCTTGCCGGGCTGTCCGGTGAGCGCGAGGGCACCCATCGTCCGGCCGTGGAAGCCGCCCTCGGTGGCGACCATGTGCGGCCGCCCGGTCAGCCGGCCGATCTTGAAGGCGCCCTCGTTGGCCTCGGCGCCGGAGTTGCAGAAGAACACCTTGCCGTCCCGGCCGAAGAGCTGGAGCAGCCGTTCGGCCAGGGCGACGGGCGGTTCGGCGATGAACAGGTTGGAGACGTGGCCGAGGGAGGCGATCTGCCGGCCGACCGCCTCCACGACGGCGGGATGGGCGTGGCCGAGCGCGTTGACCGCGATACCGCCGACGAAGTCGACGTACTCCCGGCCGTCGGCGTCCCACAGTTTCGCGCCCGCACCGCGGACGAGGGCGAGCCGCGGGGTGCCGTAGTTGTTCATGAGCGCGCCCTGCCAGCGCGCGGTCAGTGCCTGGTTGCCCATCTCCTGATCACGCGCGTCCTGGTTGCTCACGTCCTGGTTGCTCACGACTCCCCCTGTTCGTCCGGCACGACCATCGTGCCGATGCCCTCGTCGGTGAAGATCTCCAGCAGGATCGAGTGCTGGACCCGGCCGTCGATGACGCGGGCGGTGGTCACGCCGCCGCGCACCGCGTGCAGGCAGCCCTGCATCTTCGGCACCATGCCGGAGGACAGCTCCGGCAGCAGCTTCTCCAGCTCGCTCGCGGTCAGGCGGCTGATCACCTCGTCGGAGTTCGGCCAGTCCTCGTAGAGGCCCTCGACGTCGGTGAGGACCATGAGGGTCTCGGCGCCCAGTGCCGCGGCGAGCGCCGCGGCCGCCGTATCGGCGTTGACGTTGTAGACGTGCCCGTCGTCCTCGGAACGGGCGATCGAGGACACGACCGGGATGCGGCCGTCGGCGAGCAGCGCCTCGATCGCGCCGGTGTCGATCGCGGTGATCTCGCCCACCCGCCCGATGTCGACCGGCTCGCCGTCGATCTCGGGGGTGTGCTTGGTGGCGGTGATGGTGTGGGCGTCCTCGCCGGTGAGGCCGACGGCGAAGGGCCCGTGCTGGTTGAGCAGGCCCACCAGCTCCCGCTGCACCTGCCCGGCGAGCACCATCCGCACGACGTCCATGGCCTCCTCGGTGGTGACCCGCAGACCCGCCTTGAACTCGCTGACGATGCCGTGCCGCTCGAGCGCCCGGCTGATCTGGGGGCCGCCGCCGTGCACGACGACGGGCCTGAGGCCGGCGTGCCGCAGGAAGACGACGTCCTGGGCGAAGGCGGCCTTCAGCTCCTCGTCCACCATGGCGTTGCCGCCGAACTTGATGACGACGATCTTGCCGTGGTGCCGGGTCAGCCAGGGCAGCGCCTCGACGAGGATCTTCGCCTTGGGGAGCGCGGTGTGTTTGCGAGTGGTTGCGGAGCTCATGAGGAGTACGCGCTGTTCTCGTGGACGTAGTCGGCGGTGAGGTCGTTGGTCCAGATGGTGGCGGTCTGGGCGCCGGCGGCGAGGTCGGCCACGATGTGGACCTCGCGGTAGCGCATGTCGACCTTCGCGCGGTCCTCGCCGACGCCGCCGTTCTTGCAGACCCAGACGCCGTTGATGGCGACGTTGAGCCGGTCGGGCTCGAAGGCGGCCCTGGTGGTGCCGATCGCCGAGAGGACGCGGCCCCAGTTGGGGTCCTCGCCGTGGATGGCGCACTTGAGGAGGTTGTTGCGGGCGATGGAGCGGCCCACCTCCACGGCGTCCTCCTCGGTCGCGGCGCCCACCACCTCGACCTTGATGTCCTTGCTGGCGCCCTCGGCGTCCCGGATGAGCTGCTGCCCGAGGTCGTCGCACACCGCTCGTACGGCCTCGGCGAACTCCGCGTACGGCGGGGTGACCCCGGAGGCGCCGGAGGCGAGCAGCAGCACGGTGTCGTTGGTGGACATGCAGCCGTCGGAGTCGACCCGGTCGAAGGTGACCCTGGTGGCGGCGCGCAGCGCCTGGTCGAGCACGTCGGACTCGAGGTCGGCGTCCGTGGTGAGGACCACGAGCATGGTGGCCAGGCCCGGGGCGAGCATGCCCGCGCCCTTGGCCATACCGCCGACGGTCCAGCCGTCCTTGGTCACCACGGACGTCTTGTGGACGGTGTCGGTGGTCTTGATGGCGATGGCGGCCTTCTCGCCGCCGTGCTCGGAGAGCCGGGCGGCGGCCGTCTCGATGCCCGGCAGCAGCTTGTCCATGGGCAGCAGGACGCCGATCAGTCCGGTGGAGCAGACCGCGACCTCGATGGCGCCGATACCGAGCACGTCGGCGGCCTTCTCGGCGGTGGCGTGGGTGTCCTGGAAGCCCTTGGAGCCGGTGCAGGCGTTGGCGCCGCCGGAGTTGAGGACGACCGCGGAGAGTCTGCCGTCCTTGAGGACCTGCTCGGACCACTGCACCGGGGCGGCCTTGACGCGGTTGGAGGTGAAGACGCCCGCGGCGGCGCGGCGGGGGCCGGTGTTGACCACGAGGGCCAGGTCCGGGTTGCCGCTCTCCTTGATCCCGGCGGCGATGCCCGCCGCCTGGAACCCCTTGGCTGCCGTGACGCTCACTGCATCTCCCTGTTCGCCGCGCCGCGGTAGCGGCTGATGTCACTGCCGCCCGTGCGGCGCAGCGGTGCGGCCATCGTCCTTGTCTGCGGCACGGTGGCTGCACGTGCGTCGCTCACGGTGCGACTCCGATCGTGGAAAGTCCGAGTTCCTCGGGAAGTCCGAGGGCGATGTTCATGCTCTGCACCGCGCCGCCCGCGGTGCCCTTGGTCAGGTTGTCGATGGCGCTGATCGCGATGACGCGGTGCGCGGCGGGGTCGTACGCCACCTGGATCTGCACGGCGTTGGAGCCGTACACGGAGGCGGTGGCGGGCCAGCGCCCCTCGGGGAGGAGGTGGACGAAGGGCTCGTCGGCGTAGGCCTTCTCGTACGCGGCGCGTACGGAGTCGGCGGTGACCCCGGGCCGGGCCTTGGCGCTGCACGTGGCGAGGATGCCGCGGGGCATCGGCGCGAGCGTGGGCGTGAAGGACACGGTGACGCGCTCCCCCGCCGCGGCGCTGAGGTTCTGGATCATCTCCGGGGTGTGCCGGTGCAGGCCGCCCACCCCGTAGGGGGACATGGATCCCATGACCTCGGAGCCGAGCAGGTGGGGCTTGGCCGCCTTGCCGGCACCGGAGGTGCCGGACGCGGCGACGATCACGGCCTCGTTCTCGGCGAGTCCGGCCGCGTAGGCCGGGAAGAGGGCGAGGGAGGCGGCCGTCGGGTAGCAGCCGGGCACCGCGATGCGCCTGGCCCCCGCCAGCGCGGCGCGGCCGCCGGGGAGTTCGGGGAGGCCGTAGGGCCAGGTGCCGGCGTGCGGGGAGCCGTAGAAGCGCTCCCAGTCGGCGGGGTCATTGAGCCGGAAGTCGGCGCCCATGTCGATGACGAGGACGTCGGGCCCCAGTCGCTCGGCGACGGCGGCGGACCGGCCGTGCGGCAGAGCGAGGAAGACGACGTCGTGCCCGGCGAGGACGTCGGGGGTGGTCTCCTCCAGGACGCGGTCGGCGAGGGGCGGCAGGTGCGGTTGCAGGGCGCCGAGCCGCTCTCCGGCGTTGGTGTTCCCGGTCAGGGCGCCGATCTCGGCCTCGGGGTGCGCCAGGAGCAGGCGCAGCGCTTCTCCGCCCGCGTATCCACTCGCTCCGGCGACCGCCACACGTACAGCCATGAACCCTCCTCCTCGATGGCATGACTATACGTATTCCTGCACGTTTATGCAACGGAATCAACGCCGGTCGTCGTACGGTGAGCGGGTGGAAAAGGGCGAGCGGGCGGCGGAGGGCCGGTTCCTGCCGGTGCCGGACGTGCTGGTGTACCTGGCCGGGAACTGGCGGGTCCGGCGGTCGGTGCGGGATCTGGCGGACGGCGGGACGGGGGAGTTCACCGGTACGACGGCCTTCGGCGCCCTGGACGGCGGCGGGCTGCTGCACCGGGAGTGCGGCACGTTCGTCTGGCAGGGGGTGGCCCGGCCCGCCGAGCGGACGCTGCGCTTTCTGCCCGGGAGCGTGCCGGGCACGGCCGACGTGCGCTTCGCGGACGGGCGGCCCTTCCACGATCTGGACCTGCGCTCCGGGCGGCACCTGGCCGCGCATCCGTGCGCGGCGGATCTCTACCGGGGCGAGTTCACCGTCCGGGACGCCGGGCACTGGCGCACCGTGTGGCGCGTGGGCGGCCCCGCGAAGGACCTGCTGCTGACGACGGACTACGCGCGCGAGGACTGAGCGAGGACTGAGCCCCTGGTACGCAGCCCGCCGCGGCTCCCGGCCGTCCGCTCCCCCGGCCGGCCGTCAGGGCAGCACCTCCGCGCAGGCCGCCCGCAGGCGGCGCACGCCCTCGGCGATCTCCGCCGTGCCGCCGACCGCGGCGAAGCTCAACCGCACGTGGGCGGCCGGGGGTTCGGCGCTGAAGTACGGGCGGCCGGGGGTGAGCGCGACGCCCGCGCGCAGGGCGGCGGCGGTCAGGGCGGCCTCGTCCGCACCGTCCGGCAGACGCGGCCACAGGTGGTAGCCCCCGGACGGGACGTGCGGCGGGGCGAGTTCGGGAAGGCGGCTCCGCAGCGCGGTGGTCATCGCGTCCCGACGGCTCTTCAACTCCGTGGCGAGCGCGCGCAGATGGCGGGGCCAGGCGGGAGAGCCGACCAGTTCGAGAGCGGCCTCCTGCAACGGCCGCGGCACGAAGAACGTGTCCACGACCTGGATGGCGCGCAGCCGTTCCAGCACCGGGCCGCGCGCGACCAGCGCACTCACCCGGAAGCTGGGCGAGGTGGCCTTGGTCAGCGAGCCGACGTGCACCACGACCCCGTCCGGGTCGGCGGCGACGAGCGGGGGCGGCAGGGTGCCCGCGTCCTCGTGCGCGAGCCGCCGTACGAAGTCGTCCTCGACGACGAAGGCGCCGGCCTCACGGGCCGTCCGCAGCACCCGCGCGCGCCGGTCGGGGGCGAGGACGGCGCCCGTGGGGTTCTGGAACAGGGGCTGGCAGACGAACACGCGGGCGCCGGTGGCCCGGAACGCGTCGGCGAGCAGTTCCGGCCTCACCCCCTCCGCGTCGACGGGCACGGGTACGGGCCGCAGCCCGGAGGACCGGGCGATGGCCAGCATGCCGGGATAGGTGGGCGACTCGACCAGCACCGGAGCGCCGGGCGGTGCCAGGGCGCGCAGGGCGGTGGTCAGCGCGGACTGGCCGCCCGCGGTGATCAGGACCTCGGCGGCGGTGACGGTCCCGCCCGGTCCGCCGATGTCCCGCGCGAACCACTCGCGCAGCTCCGGCAGCCCCTCCAGCGGCGGCCTCCCCCACGCCCCGGGACGGCGGCCGGCCCGGGACAGCGCGGCGGCCATGGCCCGCTCGGGCTGCAACGAGGGGTGCAGGTAGCCCCCGTTGAACTCGATCACGCCCGGCGGCGGGGCGGCCAGCGAGATCGTCACGCCGGAGGCGTCCACCGTGCGCGGTACGAGGTCGGCGGCGCCGTCCGCGCTGAGCGCGACCTCCTGCCAGGAGGTGTCGCCGGCGGGAGCGGTCGTCCCGCGCGCCGGGGCGCGGAAGGCGCCGGCGCCGGGACGGGTGACCACCAGGCCCTCCGCCGCCAGGTGCGACAGGGCCCGCGAGACGGTGACCGGGCTGACCCGGTACCGCTCGACGAGGACCCGGCTCGACGGGAGCTTTCCACCAGGTGAGTAGCGGTCCAGTTCCCGCCGCAGGCGTTCTGCGAGTTCGGTGACGCTGCTACGCTGTTGCATGAGAGCACAGAGTAGCGCTACCGCGCCGACACCGATAGCGGTGGACGCCCCGGCCCGCTCGCGCGCCGGCACCCTTCAGGCGGCCCTCGGCGTGGTCGCCTTCTCCCTGACCTTCCCGGCCACCGCCTGGGGCCTGGAGGGCTTCGGACCCTGGTCCCTGGTGGCCGTGCGCAGTGTGCTCGCCGCCGTCCTCGCGGGCGGCTGCCTGCTGGCGCTGCGCGTACCGCCGCCCGCACGCCGGCACTGGCCCGGCCTCGCGGTCGTGGCCGCCGGAGTGGTCCTCGGCTTCCCGCTGCTCACCACGCTCGCCCTGGAGACCTCCACCACCGCGCACGCAGCCGTCGTCGTGGGCCTGCTGCCGCTCACCACGGCGCTGCTCTCCGCGCTGCGCTTCGGCGTCCGCCCCTCGCGCATGTTCTGGACGGCTGCGCTGGCGGGCGCGGCGGCCGTGGTGACCTTCACCGTGCAGCAGAGCGGCGGTGCGCTGACCACCGCCGACGGCTACCTGTTCGGCGCCCTGCTGGTGTGCGCCGCCGGCTACACCGAGGGCGGCCGGCTGGCCCGCGTGATGCCGGGCTGGCAGGTCATCGGCTGGGCGCTGGTGGCGTGCCTGCCGCTCACCGTGCCCGCGGCCGCGCTCGCGCTGACGCACGAGCCCGTGCACCTGGGCGTCCACAGCGTGACCGGACTGCTCTGGGTCGCGGCGGGCTCGCAGTTCCTCGGGCTGGTCGTCTGGTACCGGGGCATGGCCGCCGTCGGCATCCCGAAGGCGAGCCAGTTGCAACTGGCCCAACCCCTGCTCACACTGGTGTGGTCGGTGCTGCTGCTCGGCGAGCACCTCACTCCGGCCGCCCCCGTGACGGCCGTAGCCGTGCTCGTCTGCATCGCCGTCACCCAGCGGGCGCGCGGCTGACCGGCGCTCACACCGGTGCCGACCGCACACCGGCCCGGCGGCTCACCGGTTCGGCCGCGCTCCGCACCGTAGACTCGGAAGTCGAGGACCGCTGCTCCCGCACATGGTGAGGAGGCCCCGCAGATGCGCGCAACCGTGGGCGACCAGCTCGTCCAGCACGGCAGGGTGGTCGGTCAGCACGACCAGATCAGCGAAATCGTCGAGGTCATGGGCTCGGAGGGCAACCCGCCGTACCGCGTCCGCTTCCCGGACGGGCACGAGGCCGTCATGTCACCGGGCCCCGACTGCCAGGTCCGCCACAAGAAGGAGCACGAACACCACTGAGTCAGCGCGGGGGTCTCGCCGGCCGGCGGTAGTGGTCGGCGACGACCCTCGCCATGGCCCCGGACGGATCGGCCGCCACCTCCTTCGCGGCGAAGAAGACGTGCCCGCGCACTTCCGGGTGCGCGGCAGCGAGGGTGAGGTGGCGGGACAGCTCGTCGGGGTCCCGCCAGGCCGCGCCCTGGGCGGAGTCGCCGGCCCTGTAGAGCGCCTCCCCCACGTACAGCCGCGTACGGCTGCCCCGTGCCGCCTCGGCCCACCAGGGCAGCAGGGCGGCGTAGTCGGCGGTGGCGAAGCCGATGGCCCAGTACAGCTGTGGGACGACGTAGTCGATCCAGCCCTCCCCGACCCACTTGCGGGTGTCCGCGTACAGGTCGTCGTACGTCTGCACGCCGGCCCGGGTGTCCGAGCCGCGCGGGTCGGACGAGGCGTTGCGCCACACCCCGAAGGGGCTGATCCCGAACCGGGTGCCCGGGCGGGTGGCGGCGACGGCCGCGGCCGTCTCGCGGATCAGCCGGTCGATGTTGTCGCGCCGCCAGTCGGCCCGGCCGGCGAAGGCGCCGCCGTACCGGTGGTGGGCGGCGTCGTCGTCGAAGGTCTGGCCGGCGACCGGATAGGGGTAGAAGTAGTCGTCGAAGTGGACGCCGTCCACCGGGTACCGGGACACCGCGTCGAGCATCGCCCGCTGCACGAACTCCCGGACCTCGGGCAGGCCGGGGTTGTAGTGGAGGCACCCGCCGTACCGGACCACCCAGTCGGGGTGCCTGCGGGCCGGATGGGAGGCGGCCAGCAGGGCCGGGTCGTCGTGCAGGGCGACCCGGTAGGGGTTGAACCAGGCGTGCAGCCGCAGTCCGCGGGCGTGCGCCTCCGCCACGGCCGTGCCCAGCGGATCCCAGCCCGGGTCCCTGCCCTGCGTGCCGGTGAGGAACTGCGACCACGGCTCGTGGGGCGAGGGCCACAGCGCGTCGGCCGCCGGGCGTACCTGGAGGAACACCGTGTTGAGCCGGCGGCGCACCGCCACGTCGAGCAGGGCGGTCAGCTCGCCGCGCTGCCGGGCCACGCTCAGCCCGGTGCGGGAGGGCCAGTCGCGGTTGCGCACGGTCGCCAGCCACATGCCGCGCATCTCGGTGACCTCGGCGCGGCCCCTCCGGTCGGTGCCGGTGCCGCCCGTCGCGGTGGCCGCGTCGCCGGTCACCGCCAGGGTCGACAGCGCCGCCACGGTGAACGACCGCCGTGTCACCCGTGTCCCTCGGGCCATCCGGGCACTCCCCGTACGCCGTGGATCCGCACGGTCACGGATCGTTCACCGGCCCAGCATGCCCGACCCGGGCGACCGATCACGGCCGCCACGGGGGTAACGTGCACGATCGGAGCAGGCACCGCACAACGGGCCGCCTGCCACAGCCGTAGGAACTGCGAAAGGGACGATGTGACCGGCATTTCGGGAGACATTGCACGCGTCGGAGTGGTGGGCTGCGGCCAGATGGGTGCGGGCATCGCCGAGGTGTGCGCCCGGGCCGGCCTGGAGGTGAAGGTCGCCGAGACCACCGGCGAGGCCCTGGAGATTGGCCGTACCCGGCTGTTCAACTCCCTGGCCAAGGCGGCCGAGCGCGGCAAGATCAGCGAGGCGGAGCGGGACGCGACGCAGGCCCGGCTGAGCTTCACCACCGACCTCGGCGAGTTCTCCGACCGCGACCTGGTGATCGAGGCCGTGGTGGAGAACGAGCAGGTCAAGACGGAGATCTTCCAGGTCCTGGACCAGGTGGTGACCCGGCCGGACGCGATCCTGGCCTCCAACACCTCCTCCATCCCGCTGGTGAGGCTGGCGGTCGCCACCGCGCGCCCCGACCAGGTGATCGGCATCCACTTCTTCAACCCCGCCCCGGTGCAGCAGCTGGTCGAGCTGATCCCGGCGCTCACCACCTCCGAGGGCACGCTGAGCCGGGCGCAGCTGTTCACCGAGAAGGTGCTCGGCAAGCACGCGATCCGCGCCCAGGACCGCTCGGGCTTCGTGGTGAACGCGCTGCTGATCCCCTACCTGCTCTCGGCGATCCGGATGTTCGAGTCGGGCATCGCCAGCCGCGAGGACATCGACAACGGCATGGAAATGGGCTGCGCCCACCCGATGGGCCCGCTGAGGCTGTCCGACCTGATCGGTCTGGACACGGTGGCCTCGGTCGCCCATTCCATGTACGAGGAGTACAAGGAGCCGCTGTACGCCGCTCCCCCGCTGCTCCAGCGCATGGTGGACGCCGGCCGGCTCGGCCGGAAGTCCGGCTCCGGCTTCTACACCTACGGCTGACCACGAGGAGCGACGGTCAGCGGGCCCGGCACCGAGGTGGTGCCGGGCCCGCGGCGTTCGCACACCGTGTGCGCTCCCTCAGGACAGCGTGTCCTGCCCGGGCCTGAGGTGGTGCAGAAGCAGTAACGCGGCCGCCATGTTGGCGGCTGGGACCTGGCCGCGGGCGACCAGGTCGGGAACGAGCTTGAGGGGGACCCATTCCCGGCGGTCGGACTCGAAGTCGTCCGCCGGGTGTCCGACGTACTCGCCCTCGTCCGACCAGTAGATGTGGTGCCGGGCATCGGTGAGTCCGTTGGACGGCTCCACGCTCATGAGGTGGTGCAGGGGGCCCGGCCGCCAGCCGGTCTCCTCCTCCAGTTCCCTGGCGGCCGCGGCCGTGATGTCCTCGCCGTCCTCCACGACGCCCGCCGCGAGCTCCCAGCCCCAGCTGTCGGTGATGAAGCGGTGGCGCCACAGGAGGAGGACCTCACCCGCCTCGTTCACCACCGTGGCCACGGCGACGGGCCGCAGCCGTATCAGGAAGTGGTCGAGGTGCCGGCCGTCCGGCAACTCGACATCCGCGAGGTTGACGGTGAACCAGCGGTTTGCGTACACAGTTTGTTCGTTCTGTTTCGTCCACTGCACGGTTCTGCCACCTTCCGTCGGGTCAGTGGCAATATCGCAGCCGGACCGGTCCCGCAGCAGGCGCATGGCGAGCCGCCGGGAGCACCGCGCCGCCGTCACAGCGGTACGCGCAGGGCTCCGTCGATCAGTTCGGCCGCCTCGGCCGTGCCGGCGCTGCCGTTGCGCACCAGGTGCTCGCGCACCGCGCGCAGTCTGTCCCGCAGCCGCTGCGACTCCATCCCACGGGCCTGTTCGGCCATCCGCACGGCCGTGGCCACCGCCTTGTCGGCGTTGCCCCGGCGCAGTTGGATCGTGCTGAGCATGGCCAGCCGGTGCACCCGGCCCCGGTCGTGCGCGGGGTTGTCCACGGCGGCCGCGGCGTGCTCCTCGGCGCCGGCCAGCTCGCCGAGGCTGAGCAGGGCCTCGGCCACCTGCACGTTGACCAGGCCGGGTTGGACGTAGCCCGTCTCATCGGGTTCGTATCCGCGCCGGATGCGTTCGGCGGCGGACTCGGCGCGCCCGATGCAGGCCAGGGCGCTCGTGCCGTCGCCGAGGTGGGCGTAGGCCTTGGCCTGCATCGCGTACAGGTCGGAGGCGAGCGCGGGGGTGATGTGCTGGCCGGCGGCGCGCAGCGCGGCCTCGGCGAAGGCGACGGCCTGACGGTACTCCCGCATGAACAGCGACTGGTTGACCAGCAGCGCGATCACATAGGCGCCGAGTCCCCGGTCCCCGCTGGCCTTGGCGAGCCTGAGTGCCTGGTGGAAGTAGCGCTGGGCCAGGCCGTGCGCGTCGGAGTCGTAGGCGCAGATGCCCACGATCGCCACCAAGGCGCCGGTGGCGCGGTGCAGTTGGCGGCCGGTGGCGTCGGTGTAGCTGCCCCGCAGCAGCGGGGCGGCCTCGGCGTTGAGGAAGCCCACGACACGGCCGCGGGTCGCGACGCCGCCGGCCTTGCGGTACATCTGCTCGTAGTGCGTGCGGGCGGCGCGCAGCATCTCGATGTCGGACGGGGTGACCCGGTGCCGGCCACCGCGGGAGACGTCCACGTCCTCGGGCGGGTTCTCCCACTCCCACACGGGCATGACGGCGGGCGTGCCGGTCACGGCGGGGGCTCCGAGGAGGTGCGGGCGCTGCTGCTCGTCGGATCGCCACAGGGCGGTGGCGCGTTCGACGAACCCGGACAGCGAGGTGCCGTGCGGCGCGGAGGGCTCGCCGGGCACGCCGAGGCCGATGTCGTCGAGCGTGACCGGCCGGTGCAGCCGACCCGCCAGCACCTCGCAGATCAGGTCGGGCACCTGGCCGCGCGGTCGCTGGCCCTTCAACCACCGGGCCACGGCGGTGTGTTCGTACCGGAGCGCGAGTCCGCGGGCCCGCCCCTCCTGGTTGACGTGCGCTGCCAGGCCTGCGTGCGAGATACCGGCCTCGTCCAGGACCGCGTCGAGCAGTGTGTTGGGCTGCATGGGTGCCCCCCGGTGGCTCTGTGGCGACAGCGTAGTGCGTTCGCCTTCACACGGGGTGTGAACGGAGCACGCGCATCCGGGCTGCACGCGCGCTGTCGCGGAGAGTCCCCACCCGGTTGACTGAACCGCCTCCTCCAAGAGGCCGTCCGGGCCGCCGGCTCCCCCTCGAAAAGTACGGCGGCCCGGCACGGCGACGCTCCGCGAGGTGGCCGGCCTTGCCGACCCGGGCGGACTCAAGCAGGGGCGCGGGGAACCGCGCGACCAGCCACCGGCCACCCGACAACCGACCCGCCCCACCGAGTGGCCCAGCCCCGTCGACCGAGGACGGCCAAAAAAAGGGGGCGCGGGAAACTGCGCGACCGGCCACCGACTGCCCGCAGTCGGCGACGGACTCGCAGTCCCCCGCGCTTGACCCGTCAGCTGCGCAGTACCGCCCCCGTGCGCGACGCGGCCAGCGCCACCGCCGCGTCGCGGGCGGCGGACGCCTCGTCCACGGTCAGCGTGCGGTCCGGCGCGCGGAAGCGCAGCGCGAAGGCGAGGGACTTGCGGCCCTCGCCGAGCTGCTCGGCATTCTCGTAGAGGTCGAACAGCCGGATGGACTCCAGGAGTTCACCGGCACCCTCGCGCAGCGCGGCCTCGACGTCGGCGGTCGGGACCGGCTTGTCGACGACGAGGGCGACGTCCTGCGTGGCGACCGGGAACGTGGAGATGCCCGGCGCCCGCGGGGTGTCGTCGCCGACCTGCTCCAGCACGTCCAGGTTCAGCTCCATCGCGCAGGTGCGCTCGGGCAGGCCCAGTGCCTTGACCACGCGCGGGTGCAGTTCGCCCGCATGGCCCACGACCCGCTCGGCGCCGTCCACCGTGACCGCGAACTCGGCGCAGCGGCCCGGGTGCCACGGACCGTACTGGCCCTTGCGCACGATCGGCTCGGCCCCGGTCTCGCCGGCCACGGTCCGCGCGGCCTCGACCGCGTCGGCCCAGTCGGCCGGGCGGCCCTTGCCCCACCAGCCGGTCTGCTCACGGGCGCCCGCGAGGACCACGGCCACATGGCGCGGCTGCTCGGGCAGCGCCGCGTTCAGCTCCGCGATCTCCTGGTCGGTGGGACGCCGGTCGATGGGCGGCTGGGCCGCGACCCGCTGCTCCTCGCGCGGGTGGAAGACCAGGCCGGTCTCGAACAGGGCGAGATCGTGGCTGCCGCGGCCGTCGTTGCGGCGCAGCGCGCCGAGCAGGCCCGGCAGCAGCGTGGTGCGCAGCGCGGGCTCCTCGTCGCTGAGCGGGTTGACCAGCCGGACCACACGGCGCGCGGGGTCGCCGGGCTCCAGGCCGAGCTGGTCGAAGACCTGCTCGCCGACGAACGGGTAGGTCGGCGCCTCGACGTAGCCCGCGCCGGCCAGCGCGCGGCCGACCCGGCGGTGCAGCCGCTGGCGGTGGGTGAGGCCGCGGCCCGAGGGGAGCCTGGGCAGCGTGGAGGGCAGGTTCTCGTAGCCCTCCAGGCGGATGACCTCTTCGGCCAGGTCGTTGGGGTCCGTCAGGTCGGGCCGCCAGGAGGGGACGGTGACGGTCAGCTCGTCCTGCCCCTCCACCTGGCAGCCGATCTGCTGGAGCCGGCGGACGACGGCCTCACGGCCGTAGACGACGCCCGCGACCTTGTCCGGGTGGTCGGCCGGCACGGTGATCGTGCGCGGAGCCGCGGGCGCGGCGACCTCGGTGACACCGGCGTCGGCCGTGCCGCCCGCGAGCAGGACCAGCAGGTCCACCGTGCGCTGGGCCGCGGCGGAGGCGGCCTGCGGGTCGACGCCCCGCTCGAAGCGGCGGGAGGCCTCCGAGGACAGCTTGTGACGGCGGGCGGTGCGCGCGATGGAGACCTGGTCGAAGTGCGCGGCCTCGATGACGACCTCGGTGGTCGCGTTCTCCGTGTCCTCGTGGTCGGCGATCTCGGTGTTGGCGCCGCCCATGACGCCCGCGAGGCCGATGGCGCCGCGCTCGTCGGTGATGACGAGGTCCTCGGCGTGCAGCGTGCGCTTGACGCCGTCGAGGGTGGTGAACTTCTCGCCCTCCTCGGCCCGGCGCACGCCGATCGTGCCCTGGACCAGCGTGCGGTCGTAGGCGTGCAGCGGCTGGCCGAGCTCCAGCATCACGTAGTTGGTGATGTCGACGGCGAGCGAGATCGGGCGCATGCCCGCCTTCTGGAGGCGGCGCTGGAGCCAGATCGGGGAGCGGGCCTCGGGGTCGAGGCCGGAGACGGTGCGCGCGGTGAAGCGGTCGCAGCCGTGCGGCTCGTCGATCCGCACCGGGTAACCGAAGGCGTTCGGGGCCGGTACGTCGAGCAGGGCGGGGTCGCGCAGCGGCAGACCGTAGGCGATCGCGGTCTCGCGGGCGACGCCGCGCAGGGACAGGCAGTCGCCGCGGTTGGCGGTGACGGCGATGTCGAGAACCTCGTCGACCAGCTCCAGCAGCTCGATGGCGTCCTTGCCGACCTCGGTCTCGGGCGGCAGCACGATGATGCCCTGGCTGCCGTCGTCGCCCATGCCCAGCTCGTCGCTGGAGCAGATCATGCCGTGGGAGGTCTTGCCGTAGGTCTTGCGGGCGCTGATCGCGAAGCCGCCGGGCAGCACGGCGCTCGGGAGGACCACGACGACCTTGTCGCCGACGGCGAAGTTGCGGGCGCCGCAGACGATCTCCTGCGGTTCGCCGGTGCCGTTGGCCTGGCCGACGTCGACGGTGCAGAAGCGGATCGGCTTCTTGAAGCCCTCCAGCTCCTCGATGGTCAGCACCCGGCCGACGGCGAGCGGCCCCTTGAGGTCGGCGCCGAGCTGTTCGACGGTCTCGACCTCGAGGCCGGACGAAATGAGCTTGGCCTGGACGTCGCGCCCGGTCTCCGTCGCCGGCAGGTCGACGTACTCCCGCAGCCAAGAAAGCGGGATCCGCATCAGATCTCCATCCCGAACGGCCGGGTGAACCGGACGTCACCCTCGACCATGTCTCGCATGTCTTCGACGTTGTGGCGGAACATCAGCATCCGCTCGATGCCGAACCCGAAGGCGAAGCCGCTGTACTTCTCGGGGTCGACGCCGCAGGCGGTGAGCACCCGCGGGTTGACCATCCCGCAGCCGCCGAGCTCGATCCAGCCCTCGGAGGAGCAGGTGCGGCAGGGCCGGTCGGGGTTGCCGACGGACTCGCCCCGGCAGACGTAGCACACCATGTCCATCTCGGCGGACGGCTCGGTGAAGGGGAAGAAGTTCGGCCGCAGCCGGGTCTTCATGCCCTCGCCGAACAGCGACTGCACCATGTGGTCCAGGGTGCCCTTGAGGTCGGCCATGGTCAGGCCCTCGTCCACGGCGAGCAGCTCGACCTGGTGGAAGACGGGCGTGTGGGTGGCGTCGAGCTCGTCGGTGCGGTACACGCGGCCGGGGCAGATCACGTAGACCGGCAGGTCGCGCTCGAACAGGGAGCGGATCTGCACGGGCGAGGTGTGGGTGCGCAGGACGACACCGGACTCGCTGCCGCCTTCGGGGCCCTGCACGAAGAAGGTGTCGGCCTCGCCGCGGGCCGGGTGGTCCGGGCCGATGTTCAGGGCGTCGAAGTTGAACCACTCGGCCTCGGCCTGCGGGCCCTCGGCGACCTCGTAGCCCATGGCCACGAAGACGTCCTCGATACGCTCCGAGAGCGTGGTCAGCGGGTGGCGGGCGCCGGCCGGTACGCGGTCGAACGGCAGCGTGACGTCGACGTCCTCCTCGACCAGCACACGGGCGTCCCGCTCCGCCTCGAGCTCGGTCTGACGGGCGGCGAGGCCCTTGTTCACCGCGCCGCGGGCCATGCCGACCCGCTTGCCGGCGTCGGCCTTGGCGTGCGGGGGCAGGGCGCCGATCTCGCGGTTGGCGAGGGAGAGCGGGGAGGCGGGGCCGGTATGGGCGACCTTGGCCTCGTGGAGCGCGTCGAGGGAGTCCGCGGCGGCGAAGGCGGCGAGCGCCTCGTCCCGCATGCGCTCGATCTCTTCCGGTTTCAACGCCTCGACCTCGACAGGGTCGTACGACTTATTGGGTGCCGACATCTCTTCCCGTGCTTCCGATTGGCTGGCTGGAGGTCCCCGTCACCGACTCGCACCGACTCGCACCGACTCGCGGACAGATCGTCACGGTTTTCGGGACACAAAGGTGCCAAAGGCCGAGTCTAACGGGGCCGGGGAAAGCGAATGCGCCCGTGGGTCCTCGGCGGGTGCTCAGAGCAGGTGTGCCGGGGTGCCCACGGGCAGGGTAAATCGGATCTCCGCGCCGCCGCCGCGGGCGCGGCCGACCGTGATGGTGCCGCCGTGGGCCTCGACGATGCCCTTGACGATGTAGAGCCCGAGTCCGGTCCCGCCGCGCTTGCTGCCCCGCCAGAAGCGGGTGAAGACACGGTTCATGGACTCCTCCGGAATGCCGGGTCCCTCGTCGCTCACCGTGACCGACGTGGCGGTGTTCCCCGCGTCGTCCCCTTCCCGTGGGGACGGCGCCGGCGTGACATCGATGGTGACGGATCCCTCGCCGTGCCGCACGGCATTTTCCACGAGGTTGCTCAGCACCTGGTCGATCTTGTCGGGGTCGGCCCACAGCTCGGGCAGCGGTTTCTCGACGCGCACCAGGAACCGGTCGGCGGGCTGGCCGGCGGCGACGTACGCCTGGACGTGCCGCCCGACCGCGGCGCCCATGTCGACGGGCTGGCGGCGCACCTCCAGGCGGCCGGAGTCGATGCGGGATATGTCGAGCAGTTCGGCGATGAGCCGGGTGACGCGGTCGGCGTCGGCGTCGACGGTCTCCAGCATCAGCCGTTTCTGGTCGTCGGTGAACCTCTCCCACTTGGCGAGCAGGGTCGCCGTGAAGCCCTTGACGGAGGTCAGCGGCGAGCGCAGCTCGTGGGCGACGGTGGCGATCAGCTCGGCGTGGCTGCGCTCGGTGCGGCGGCGGGCCTCGGTGTCGCGGAGGGAGACGACGACACGGCGGACCGGGCCGGTGGGGTGGGTGCGGACGTACTTCGCGGAGACGAGGACCTCCCGGCCACCGTGCAGCAGGAGGTTGCGTTCGGGCTGGCCCACCCGGATGGCCAGGCCGCCGTAGGGGTCGGTCAGCTGCCACCAGCGGCGCCCCTCCAGGTCCTCCAGCGGCAGGGCCTTCTCCAGGGGCTGTCCCAGGGCCTGGTCGGCGGGTACGGCGCTGATCCGGGCGGCGGCGGCGTTGAAGCAGATGATCCGCCCGTGCTCGTCGGCGATCACCAGGCCGTCGGGCAGGTCGTCGGGGTCGATGCCGAGGCCGGCGGGATCGTCCTGCCGGGGCGCGGGTGGTCGTCGCGCGTCCCGCGCTCCGGGCGCGCGACCGGTGCCGACACTCATCCCCTCACCCCACCTCTCAGCCGGTGCAGCAGGCCCCCGGGCTGGTCACCCTACTGGTTGCGGGTGGCAGAGCGGCATCCTCCGGAGCCGCGCTGCGCACGGGCCGACGCGTACAGACATACGGCGGCGGCGGTCGCGAGGTTCAGGCTCTCGGCCTTTCCGTGGATGGGGACGCGTACGACGGCGTCGGCGAGGGTGCGGGTCTCCTCCGGCAGGCCCCAGGCCTCGTTGCCGAACACCCACGCGGTGGGGCCGCCCATGGTGCCGTGGTCGAGCTCGTCGTCCAGATCGTGCTCGCCCGCGCCGTCGGCGGCGAGGATGCGCACCCCGGCGTCCCTGAGCGCGGCGACCGCCCGCTCGACGGGGACGCCGACGGCCACGGGCAGGTGGAACAGGGAGCCGACGGAGGCCCGGACGGCCTTGGGGTTGTAGAGGTCGACGGAGGCGTCCGTGAGGACGACCGCTTCGGCTCCGGCGGCGTCGGCGCAGCGCAGGACGGTGCCGGCGTTGCCGGGGTCGCGCACATGGGCGAGGACGGCGACGAGCTTCGGGCGGGCCGCGACGATGTCCTCGAAGGGGGTGTCGAGGAACCGGCACACGCCGACGAGCCCCTGCGGGGTGACGGTGGTGGAGATGTCGGCGATGACGTCGTCGGCGGCGAGGTGGATCCGGGCTCCCGCGGCGCGGGCCTCCCCCACGATGTCGGCGTACCGCTCGGCGGCCTCGACCGTGGCGAACAGTTCGACGAGGGTGGGCGTGTCGCCGGCCCGGTGCGCCGCCGCCTCCCGCACGGCCTGCGGCCCCTCCGCGAGGAACAGCCGCTCCTTGCCCCGGAAGTTCCGCTTGGCCAGCCGCCGCGCTGCCGAGACGCGGGGCGAGCGGGGAGAGATCAGGTCAGGGGTGGCGGGGGCCATGGAGAGCTTCACCTTCGGTAGGAACGTTCCGCCGCGACGGCGGTCAGCTGGCGGCCCCGGGCGGCGCCGGACGTGCCTCGGGCACCGCACGGCGCACATACGACGGACCCGCAGGCAGAGCCCACGGGTCCGTAGGATCGCGCCGACCGGGCCGGCGCTGCGTCACGCAGCCTTGGGCGCGTTGACGTCGCTCGGCAGGGCCTTCTGCGCGACCTCGACGAGCGCGGCGAACGCGCTGGCGTCGTTGACGGCCAGCTCGGCCAGGATCTTGCGGTCGACCTCGACGTTCGCGGCCTTCAGCCCCTGGATGAAGCGGTTGTACGTGATGCCGTTGGCGCGGGCAGCGGCGTTGATGCGCTGGATCCACAGCTGGCGGAAGTCACCCTTGCGCTTCTTGCGGTCGTTGTAGTTGTAGACCAGCGAGTGGGTGACCTGCTCCTTGGCCTTGCGGTACAGGCGCGAGCGCTGACCGCGGTAGCCGGAGGCCTGCTCGAGGATCGCCCGGCGCTTCTTGTGGGCGTTGACTGCCCGCTTGACGCGTGCCACTTGATTAACTCCTTGTAGCGGGGCCGTGGTTGTCCTCACACGGCCCGGAAACGATTGGGTCCCGGTCCTGACGTACGGCGCGCGGAGATCGGACGATCACGCGCCGCCGCGTCACTTGCCGAGAAGCTTCTTGATCTTCTTGGCGTCGCCCGGGGCCATCTCGGCGTTGCCGGTGAGGCGACGCGTCACACGGGACGACTTGTGCTCGAGCAGGTGACGCTTGCCGGCGCGCTCACGGAGCACCTTGCCGGAGCCGGTGACCTTGAAGCGCTTGCTGGCACCGCTGTGCGACTTGTTCTTCGGCATAGCGCCGTTCTCTCCTCGTAGGTGGCGCTCCGGTGCCCGGTCGCGAGAACCGGGCACGGTAGGAGCGTCGCTCTTGTATCGGTTACATCCTGGGACGTGGGGTCCCGGGGGTCACGCTTCGACGTGCTCCTCGGCCGACTCCTCGGCCGGCGCCTCGGCCGGCGCCTCGGCGTCCGCGGCGTTCTGCGAGCGGCCCGGGTTGGCCTTCGCTTCGGCCTTGCGGGCCTCCTGCGCCTGGCGGGCCTCGGCCATCGCCTCGGTCTTCTTCTTGTGCGGACCGAGAACCATGATCATGTTGCGACCGTCCTGCTTCGGGTTCGACTCCACGAAGCCGAGGTCCTGGACGTCCTCCGCGAGCCGCTGCAGCAGCCGGTAGCCCAGCTCGGGCCGGGACTGCTCGCGACCACGGAACATGATCGTGATCTTGACCTTGTCGCCCTGCTTGAGGAACCGGACGACGTGACCCTTCTTGGTGTCGTAGTCGTGCGGGTCGATCTTCGGCCGGAGCTTCATCTCCTTGATGACCGTGTGCGCCTGGTTCTTGCGCGCCTCACGGGCCTTCATGGCCGACTCGTACTTGAACTTCCCGTAGTCCATGAGCTTGCACACGGGCGGACGGGCGTTCGCCGCGACCTCGACCAGGTCCAGGTCGTACTCCTGCGCAAGCTCCAGTGCCTTCGCAAGCGGCACGATGCCGACCTGCTCGCCACTGGGACCGACAAGTCGCACCTCGGGAACGCGAATCCGGTCGTTGATGCGGGGCTCGGCGCTGATGGATCCTCCTCGGTTAGCACCACGCGACGGTCTGGCGGACAGCCGCGTACTCTGTGTTCGACAGACCTAACCGCGCCGAAGCACGAAAAATGCCCCGGACGATCACAGGCGGGGCTCCTCGAACTACCGGAGCAACCGCCGCGATGGACGCGGGGCGCACTTTCGGACGGATCGCCACCGCTGGGGCGGACCCGTCTGACCGGTGACCCGCCGCCCCGGAGGGCGGTCAGGTGGGAGTTCGAAGCCTCCACTTGTGGGCCGGGCCCGTATGCCTGGGCATACACGTCCAGCCGGTCGTCACACAAGGTTAGCAGGATCCATGGGGAAGGGCTAATTCAGGATGTCCAGGGCTCCCTGCGGGGGCCCCCTCGTCCTGCACCTATCGTGTGGGGCATGAGTGAGACCTCCCCCTCCGGCCCCGCCGAGCAGCCCGACTTCGACGCCATGACCCGCGACATCGCGGAGGTCCCGGCGGTCGAAGTGATCGTGACGGTCGCCGTCAACCTGATGAGCGCCGCCGCCGTGAAGCTCGGTCTGACCGAGGAGGGCGACGAGCACAAGGACCTGGACGAGGCCCGCAAGCTGGTGTCGGCGCTCGCCGGACTGCTGGACGCGAGCGCCACCGAGATCAGCTCCTTCCACGCGGCGCCGCTGCGCGACGGCCTGAAGTCGCTGCAGCTGGCCTTCCGCGAGGCCTCGCTCGTCCCGGACGAGCCGGGCCAGGGCCCGGGCGAGAAGTACACCGGGCCGATCTACGGCTGAGCCGCTCCAGCGGATCCCCGTTCCCGACCCGGCCGATCACCGCTGCGTCACGCAGCCGAACCCCGCTCCTTCACGTACAAGGGCTCGCCAGGCGGCGTCGCCCCGGCCGGCAGCAGTGCCAGGTCGAGGCCGCGCACCAGGCGGGCCCTCAGTGTCTCGCTGGCGGCGAGCCGCGCGGCCACGGCGCGGGCGGTCTCGGCCGGGGCGGTGGGGACGGACGGGTCGAGCACCAGTGCCAGGGTCCCGTCGGCCTGCCCCCGCCCGAGGTGGGCGCGCAGCACGGCGGGCTCCGCGGCGACGGCCTCCCGCACGGCGGTGACGACGGCCGGGTCGGCCAGCGGGTCGGTCGTCGTACGGCCCTCGGCGAGGGCGAGCAGGACGGGGCCGGTCAGCTCGAACGGCACCGGTCCGGCCATGTCCAGCACCACCGTGTCCGCCTTCTCGTGCGCGGTGGCCTCCAGGACCTGGTGCAGCCGCACGGCCACGGGCCGGGCGTCCGGGTCCCAGCTGGCCAGGGAGTCGGTGGAGGTGAAGGCGGGCAGCGCGGTGCGGTGACCGGCCTTCAGGGTGGGTACGGCCATCTCGCTGGTCTTCTCCCGGCGCAGCCCGTTCTCGTCCTCCTCGACCTCGCCGAGGACGGCCACCACGGGCACGAGCAGCCGTGCGCTCCTGAGCGCCTCCAGGACGGGTCCCACGGCGGTGCGGTCCTCGGCCCAGGCGGCGAGCGCCGCGCTCAGCCCGGGGTCGACGGAGCCGTCGTCGTCGGAGAAGCCGGAGTCGGGAATGTTCTTCTTCGCCACGGTGCCGACCCTATCCGGGGCCGTGCCCGCTCCCTCAGGGTCCCCTGGCCCACGTCCGCCGCGGCTCCCGCGGGACGTTCGGGCCCCGTATCGTCGGCGGCGGACGGGCCGCGCGCGGGGAAGCGGTGGGGGAGGACGGGGACGCGCGCGGGGACGGCGGCAAAGGACGGGGGCCGCGAGTGGGGAGGTGGCGGTGGGGACGGCGAGCGATGGACCGGTGCCCGTGCCGGTGGCGGTGACCGGGGGCGCGACCGTGGCGGTGGCGGCCCGCCGTCTCGGTTCCGGGGCGAGCGCCGGATACGGCGACGCCGTGTTCGACACGGCGAGCATCGTCAAGGTCGGCATCCTGGCGGCCCTGCTGCTGCGGGCGCAGGACGCGGGGCGGCGGCTGACCGGGCGGGAGAGGACGTACGCCGCCGCGATGATCGAGCACAGCGACAACGACGCGGCGTCGGCACTGTGGCGGGTCATCGGCGGAGCGGACGGCCTGGACGCGGCGAACGAGCGCTTCGGACTCACGGGGACCACCGGCGGCGACGGTCCGCTGTGGGGTCTGACCCGGACCACGGCCGCCGATCAACTCGTCCTGCTCCGGCAGGTGTTCGGCGGCGCCGGCGCGGAACGCTCGGAGCTGGGCGAGGCCTCGCGGACGTATCTTCAGGGGCTGATGGGACGGATCGCCCCGGGCCAGGACTGGGGGGTGTCGGCCGCCGCCGACGGCTCCGGGTGGGCCCTGAAGAACGGCTGGCTGCCGCGCGGTACGACCGGTCTGTGGGTCGTCAACAGCATCGGGCGGGTGACGGCCGGCGGCGACGACTACCTGGTGGCCGCCCTGTCCAGCGGCAACCGGACGAAGGAACAGGGCATCGCGCTGGTGGAGGCGGCCGCCCGGGCGGCGGTGTCGGCGTGCGGCCGGAGGGCGTGATCCGGGCCTCCTCGGCCGGACGGTCCGGGGCTGCGGCGGAAGAGCGGAGCCACGACCGGAAGACCCCGGTCTACAGCCGGAAGTCGGCCCCGCCCTCGCGGCGGCCGCGCCACAGGACGACCGCCACGACCAGCATCACTGCCCCGGCACTGCCCGCGAGGGGTCCCGCCCAGCCGGAGGCGCTGTCGGCCGCCTCGGCGGAGTCGGGGCCGGGGCCGAAGTACCGCTCGCCGTAGGACGCCGCGGTCAGGCCCTCGGGCCGGAGGCGGTCCGCGGCCTTGATGGCGGCGGCGGGATCGACCAGGCCGAAGCCGCGGGAGTCGTCGCGGCCGCCGACGGGGGCGTTGCGGGCCGTGTCCTCCAGGAGCTTCTTGATCTGGGCGGGGGTCAGACCCGGGTGGGCGGCCTTGACGAGGGCGACCGCGCCGGAGACGAAGGCCGACGCCGCGCTCGTGCCCCAGCCCTCGTAGTACCGCTGGTCGGGGTCGGCGATGACGACGTCGACACCGGGCGCGCTGACCGTCGCGTACCAGCGGCGGGTGGAGAAGGAGGCGCGGGTGCCGTAGCGGTCCACGGCGGTCGCGGCGATCACGCCCGGGTAGGCCGCCGGGTAGGAGATGTGGTCGCCCTTCTCGCCGCCGTTGCCGGCCGAGGCGACGACGACGGCGCCCTTGCTCAGCGCGTACTGGACGGCCTCGTCCTCGGCGGGCTCGGGGTGCGCGGAGTCCGAGTCGTCGCCGAGGGAGAGGTTGATGACGTCGGCGCCCTGGTCGGCGGCCCAGCGGATGCCGTCGGCGAGGGCGTTGCCGCGGGTGCTGCGGGCCTTGCTCCGGGCGGAGTCGTCCTCCTCCAGGATCACCCGCACGGGCAGGATCCGGGCCTCGGGCGCGATGCCCATGACTCCGTCCGTGTTGCCGGGGCCGTGCCCGTGACCGGCGATGATGCCGGCCATGGCGGTGCCGTGCCGGGCCCAGGGGCGGTCCCCGCGCCGCGCGCCGAAGCCGATCATGTCCCTGCCGGTCAGGACGTTGCCGCGCAGATCGGGGTGGTCGTCGTCGACGCCGGTGTCCAGGACGGCGACGGTGATGCCCTTGCCCCGGGTGGTGTGCCAGGCCTCCTGGGTGTGCATGGCGTCGAGGCCCCACTGCTGGGCGCGGATGCCGTCGGCGTGCGCGGGGGCCGACGGCACGAGGGCGAGGCAGGCGGCGAGGAACAGGCTCGGGACGCCGACCGCGAGAGCCCTGCGCGGCTTACGGTTCCCGGGTGTCACGGCGGCTGTCACGACGGCTCCTCCGTGGCTGACTTGACGGTCTGGCGCAGGCCCCGCTCGATGCGGTCGGCGAGGCCCTGGGCCTCGTTTCCGAGGCCTGCCTGGGCTGCGGGGGTGGTGGCTCCCGACTTCGTCGCGTCGGCGGCGGCCTGCGGGGGGCCGGCGGCGCGGCCGTCGGCCCAGCCGGACACGGCGTACACGACCACCGGGGCCTCGGTCAGCACGGAGACGGTCCACGACGCGCGCTGCTCGTCGCCGAAGGCCGCGGCGACGGTGCCCTTGGCGGCGTACGGGCGCGGCACGAGGTCGGTGCGCCGGGCGAGCCCCTCGTTCTCGAAGCGGGCGGCGAGGGACGTCATGGTGGGGGCGTCGGCCTTGGTGAAGAGCAGACCGACGGTGGTGACGTAGCTCTGGGTGGCGTCCGTGTAGGTGGCGCGCAGCAGACGGGCGCAGCCGACGGGGGTCAGGGCCTTGCGCAGCAACGGGTCGAAGGCGCCCTCGCAGCCGCTGTCCGGCGCGACGGCGACCCGGGTCCAGGTGCGGTCGGCTCCGCCCGGTCCGGCGCCGCGGCCGTCCACGGTGGGCGGGAAGAGCTGGTCGACGGGGACGCTGTGCCACATGGCGCCGGCCGTGGCGAAGCCGCCCTCCGCGCCGGGCTTCCCCGGCTCCCCGGTGAGCCAGCTGCCGGTCACGGCGCCGCCTATGAGCCCGATCCCGAGCACCACGCAGGCGGCCGCCACGGCGACCCGCGGCCGTACCAGCGCACCGGTCGGCCGTGCCCGCCGGTCGTAGCCCTCGGGCTCCCCGAAGCCCATGCCGAGCCCCGTCCCCGGCGCCATGGCCGCGCTCCAGGACAGCGCCGGATCAGGCGCCGTGGCGGCACCCGTGGCTCGCGGCGGTGCACCGGCGGGGGCCGCGGGAGCACCCGGGGAGGCGTCGAAGGGCGGATGCGGCGGAACCGGAGTCCACTCCGACCCGGTCGGCCGCTGGGGCGTGCCGGTGGGGCGGGGACGGTTGCCGGCGTCGCCCGGGCCGACGAGGCTGCCGGGTCCCGCGGTCCGGCCGGGCGCGCCCGGGTGGCGTGCCGTGCCGAGGGGGCCGGTCGCGGCGTCGGCGCCGACGACGGGCCCGGCCTGGGACTCCAGGGCGGTGGCGGGGCCCCTCGCGGTGTCCGACCGGGGGTCGCGTGCGGAGGACGGGGCCGTCGGGTGGTGCGGTGCGCTCGACACCGGGGGGTTGTGGACGGAGAGGGGGCGCAGGCGCGCGGTCGTCTCCGACGGGGTTTCGGCGGGCGCGCCGCCACCGCGTGCCACCGTTGAGGGCGAATGCCCCGGTGGCGGGGGTATGTTCCCGCGCTCGCGCCGGCCGGGCTGCGCCGGGTCACCGGGGAAGCGGTCGGCGGCCCTCCCGTCTCCGGAGGCCGCACGTCCTGACGGGGCGCCAGCGGAGCCGTAACCACGCGCAGCCCCGCGCCCGGGCGCCTGCGACGCGCCCGCTGAACGGCCCGCAGTCCCGGCGTGGGTGTCTGCGGACGCCCCAGGCCCGGCAGGGGTTCCGGACGTCGCGCGTCTCTCGGCCGATGGCGTGCCGAGTGGAAGGTCCCCTGCCCGACCGGGACCCGGCCGGGCAGGTGCCTCGCGGCCGGCCGTCGGGGGTGCGTCCGGGAAACGGGCCGTTGCCGGGGGCGGGGGCGGCGTCGTGAGGGGCGTGGTGCGCTGGGAAGGGGGTCGGAAGTCCGGGAATCGGGGGCGGGAAGCGGTGGTGGTCCGGGCGTCGTCGGTGGCGGAGCCGGTGCGAGGCGGTGGGAAGCCGGTGCCGTGGCCCGCGCGGATGTCCGTGTCCGACCCCCTCGGTCCTCCACCTGTCACGGCACCCGGGGAGCCGTCCGGAACCGGAACGGCGGAACCCGCCGAGGTGCCGCGCGGGGAGCCACCCCGGCCCGGAACGGCCGAACCCGCCGCAGTGCCGCGCGCGGAGACACTCCCAGCAGGAGCGGCCGAACCCGCCGAACCACCACGCGGGGAACCACCCCCAACGGGAGCGGCGGAACCCTCCGCAGCGCCGCGCGGGGAGCCACCCCGGCCCGGAGCGACCGAACCCGCCGAAGTACCGCGCGATTCCGTCGTCGTACCGCCGCCGGGCACCGCCCCTGCCAGGCCCTCGCCCGTGCCGGGCGCGGCCTGGGTGGGCCGGTCGTCGGTGGGGCGTGCCGTCGTGTCCGAGTCGCCGTCGCCGCCCGAGGGCCCGACGGGCCGCGGGGGGACGGGGGCGTGGCGCGCTTCCGTGCTCATGCACCCCCCGTTTCCTCGTGCCCGTGCCGTTTCACCGGGCACGGCCGTCCTCGTCGCCCCGCCCGGCGCGGACTCGTCGTCACCGGACACGCATACCCGTACGAGCGATCCGCCATCCCGGCTCAACGCCGCGGCCGGAATCACCTCGCGGTTCCGCCGATCGTGCGCGTCACTCTACGGGCTGCCCCGGTCCCGGCGGGAACCAGTCCAGGAGCCCAGGGGGATCTGCCCGGAACATCCCCCTACCCTGCGGTAATCAGGTCTGGCAGGCTGCGCCCATGACTGCGCGCGCCGCCGACCGGGCCCGTTACGACCGGGCCACCGCCCAACTCGACGCCCCTGTGGCCATCGTGGACCTGGACGCCTTCGACGCCAACGCGGACGACCTCGTCCGCCGGGCCGGCGGCAAGCCGATCCGGGTCGCCAGCAAGTCCGTACGCTGCCGGGCCCTGCTCGAACGCACCCTGGCGAAGGACGGCTTCGCGGGCGTCATGTCGTTCACCCTCGCCGAGTCCCTGTGGCTGGCCCGCTCGGGCTTCGACGACGTGCTGCTCGCCTACCCCTCCGCCGACCGCGCCGCCTACGCCGAACTCGCCGCCGACCCCAAACTCGCCCGTGCCGTCACGGTGATGGCCGACGACCCGGCGCAACTGGACCTGATCGACGCCGCACGCGAGGGCGGACGTGAAGTCGTCCGGGTCTGCCTGGAGTTGGACACCTCGCTGAGGCTGCTCGGCGGGCGCGTGCGGGTCGGCGCGCGCCGCTCCCCGCTGCACTCCCCCACCCAGATCGCCGACATGGCCCGTACGGTGGCCCGGCGGCCGGGGTTCGCGCTCGTGGGGATCATGGCGTACGAGGGCCATGTGGCGGGTGTGGGCGACGCGGTCGCGGGGCGGCCGCTGCGTTCGCGCGCGATCCGGCTGATGCAGGCGGCGGCGCGCAGGGAACTCGCCGAGCGGCGCGCCGCCGTGGTGCGGGCGGTCCGGGCCGTGGCGCCGGACCTGGAGTTCGTCAACGGCGGCGGCACCGGCAGTGTGCAGCACACGGCGGCGGAGGACGCGGTCACCGAGGTCGCCGCGGGCTCCGGGCTGTACGTCCCGCGGCTCTTCGACAACTACACGTCGTTCCGGGGCCGTCCGGCGGCGCTGTTCGCCCAGCCCGTCGTACGGCGCCCGGGGGTGGGGGTCGTCACGGTCCTGGGCGGCGGCTACCCGGCCTCCGGCGCGGCCGGCGCGGACCGGCTCCCGGTGCCGTACCTGCCCGAGGGACTGCGCTACGACCCCCAGGAGGGTGCGGGCGAGGTGCAGACCCCGCTGCTCGGCTCCCCCGCCGACGACCTGCTGATCGGCGACAAGGTGTGGTTCCGGCACGCCAAGGCGGGCGAGTTGTGCGAACGATTCGACACGCTGCACCTCGTCGAGGGCGATCGTGTGACGGCGGCGGTACCGACGTACCGGGGCGAGGGGCACACTTTCCTGTAGCCACGGGCTCCTTCCTGTAGCGACGGGCTCCATCCCGTAGCCCGGGCCCCGGGAGCCCGTACCCCCGGCATCCGCCGATTCCGGCTCAGCTCGACGGGCCGATGCTGCTGCCCACGCCGCCGCCGGTCGTGGCGTCGCCGATGGGCCGGATGCCCTTGGTGATCCTGTCCATGTCGGCCGGCGGCGGGCCGTCCGGACCGGCGTCGAAGACGAAGCGGACGAGGACCGGCGCCTGGGTGCC
This sequence comes from Streptomyces sp. NPDC091412, assembly GCF_044756885.1. Taxonomy (NCBI): domain Bacteria; kingdom Bacillati; phylum Actinomycetota; class Actinomycetes; order Kitasatosporales; family Streptomycetaceae; genus Streptomyces; species Streptomyces sp. NPDC091412. The sequence continues at coordinate 232,377 of NZ_JBIVTV010000001.1, forward strand.
GGTGCTGGACGGGAAGACGAGCGACTCGACGTAACCGCCCGGCCCCTCGGCGGTTGCGACCAGCCGGCGCACGAAGTAGCCGGCCCGGCCCGCGACCGCGACCTGCCCGGACGCGACGGTCCGCTGGGAGGTGATCCCGCCGTAGAGGCGCTGGCCGATCGCGTTCCGCTCGTACGCCTCCTCGGCCGCGTCCTGGATGTCCCGCCTGGCCAGGGTCTCGGGGGTGGTGCCCTCGGCCGCGGTCGCCGTGCGGGTGATGACCAGGCCGTGCCGGCACAGCCCCACCCCGGCGGGGCAGTCGTAGACACCGTGGGTGGTCATGACGACGTCGTGCTGGGCGATGTTCTCCGGTTTCTCCCAGCCCTCCGGCAGCGGCAGGGTGATGCCGTTGAGCTGGTCGACGGCGACGGAGGGATCGTCGGCGGCGGAGGCTGCCGGGGACGGCGACGAGGTGGCGGTGGGGGCGCTCGTGGGCGTGGCGGACCGTGTGCCGGTGGCGGGGTCCGCCGTGCCGCCACCCCTGTCGTCGCGGCCCAGCAGGACCGCGCCCGTGACGACCGCGGCGACCAGGACGGCACCCGCGGTGACGAGGGCGACGGCCTTGACCCGGGACGGCCCCGCGCCGCTGGGCGGTGACGCGGGCGGCTGCCCGGGCGGCCCGGGGGCGCGCAGGTGCTCGGTCCAGGCCGTGCCATCCCACCAGCGTTCCAGGTGGGGGGCGTTGGGGTCGCGGTACCAGCCGGGCGGGGGCGTCATGCTCACCCCGGCACTCTATGCACCCGGTCCATCGGATTCATCGGCCGCCGGCCCCGCGGACGGCGGTCCGGGAGGCCGTGCTCGTGTGCGCGGTCCGCCGAATCCGCTGAATCCGCCGAATCCGCCGCGATCGCGCACACGTCAGCCGCCGTCACGCAACCGGCCCGGTTCCAGCCCGAGTTCACGCTCGGCCGTGGTGAACAGCAGGGTGTCGAGCGCTGGGTGGGTGAAGCGCGTGTCGTCGTTGGCGTAGGAGCCGAGTCCGTCGATCGCCACGAGGATGACCGCGCACGCCCCGAGGGCGTCGTCGGTGGTGAAGTCTCCCGCGCGCACACCGTCCTCGATCACGGCGGTCAGGGCGTCCCGCATGATCGCCTCCTGCTCGGCGACGACGCGCAGGAGGTTCGGGCGGTAGCGGGAGAGGTGGCGGGCGTTGAGCCAGAGCCGGCCGAGGTCGACGAAGTCCTCGCCGCCGAGGCGGCGCAGCAGGCGGCTCAGCCGCCGCACCGGCGGCAGCTCGGCCTCCCGAACCCGGACCGCGACCCCCGCCCCAGCCCCGCACGGCGCGCTTCCCGAACCCGGTCCGCGACGACCGTCCCCGCCCGGCACGGCGCGCTTCCCGAACCCGGTCCGTGACCCCCGTCTCAGCCGACCCCCGGCCGCGTGCGTTGTCCGGTTCCGGGTTCCGATCGTGTCAGGGACAGCAGTTCGCGGGCCGGGCCCACCGGGCGGTGACCGGTGGGCCAGACGGCGCGCAGGTCGCGTTCGAGGGTGACGCCGTCCACGGGCACGGGAACGAGCCGGCGCAGGGACAGCTCCTCGCCCACCGCGAGTTCGCTGAGCACCGCCGGTCCTGCTCCGCTCACCGCGGAGGCCTTCACCGCCGTCGTGGAGGACAGCTCGATCAGCGGGCGCGCCAGGCCGCCGAGCGCCGCGTCCAGCACCTGCCGGGTGCCGGAGCCCTTCTCCCGCAGGATCAGCGGCGTGGTGGCCAGTTCCTCCGCGGACAACGGCCGCCGGCGGCGGGCCCACGGGTGGGCCGGCGCGGTCACCACGAGCAGGCGGTCGTGGCCGATCACGACGGAGTCGAGACCGGACGGCACCGACACCCCCTCCACGAACCCCAGGTCCGCCTCGTCCGCGAGCAGCCGCTCCGCGACCACCGCCGAGTTCCCGGCGAGCAGGGACACCGCCGTGTCCGGCCGCCGGGTACGCAGCGCGATCAGCCATCCCGGCAGCAGGTACTCCGCGATCGTCATGCTGGCCGCCACCCGCAGCCGCGAGTCCCGCCGGTCCCGCAGCGCCTGCGCGCCCGCGTCGAAGGCCTCCGCCGCCTCGACGACCCGCCGCGCCCAGTCGGTGACCAGCGCACCGGCGTCCGTCAGCCGCGATCCGCGCGGCGAGCGGTCCACCAGCGCCACACCCAGCTGCCGCTCCATGGAACGGATCCGGCTGCTCGCCGCCGGCTGGGTGATGCCCAGCTCCCGCGCGGCCCCGCCCAGGCTCCCCAGCCGCGCCACCGCCAGCAACAGCTCCAGCGCGCCCAGGTCGGGCACCCGGTGCCCCAGCGAGGTCCTCGGCCGCCGTCCCGCGCCGTCTCCTCCGTTCACCTCAGTCCTCTCGGTACTCCTCATAAGGCCAGCTTATGTCGTGATAGACACAAACCCCCTGGTGGGAACGTATGGACCGGGAAAAGCTGGAGTCATGGTCATCGCAGCCCACACCCTGCCCCGGCAGGCCGCACCCCGGCCCCGCGTCCCCGCCGTCCGCCATCTGGGCCCCAACTGGTACGCCTCCGTCATGGGCACCGCCGCCGTCGGCACCGCGGGCGCCGCGCTGCCGCCGCACATCCCAGGACTGCGCACCGTGTGCACCGCCGTGTGGGCGCTCTCCCTCGTCGTGCTCGTGGCACTGCTCACCGCCCGCACCCTGCACTGGACCCACCACCGCGACCAGGCCCGCGCACACCTCCTGGACGCGACGGCTGCGCCCTTCTACGGCTGTCTGTCCATGGCCCTGCTGGCAGTCGGCGGCGGCGCCCTGTCCGTCGGGCGGGACTGGATCGGCACCCCGGCCGCGGTCGCCCTGGACGCCGTGCTGTACACCGCCGGTACGGCCGTCGGGCTCACGGCCGCCGTGGCCGTGCCGTACCTGATGGTCGTGCACCACCGGATCGAGCCGCACCAGGCCACGCCCGTGTGGCTGCTGCCGCTGGTCGCGCCCATGGTGTCCGCCGCCCTGGGACCCGCCCTCGTGGCGCACCTGCCGGCCGGACAGGCCCGGTCGACCCTGCTCCTCGCGTGTGTGGCGATGTTCGGGCTCAGCCTGCTCGCGACCCTGGTCGTACTGCCGGTGATCTTCGGCCGGCTGCTCACGGCGGGCCCGCTGCCGCTCGCGCTGACCCCGACGCTGTTCCTGGTCCTCGGCCCGCTCGGGCAGTCCACCACCGCCGTCGGCGCCTTCGCGGACACGGCACCCGGTGTCGTACCGGCCCCGTACGCCGGCGGTTTCGCCGTGCTCGCCGTGCTGTACGGCGTCCCGGTCATGGGCTTCGCGCTGATGTGGTTCGCCTTCGCCGCCGCCCAGGTGCTGCGCGCCGCCCGCCAGGGCATGGGCTTCGCCATGACCTGGTGGTCGTTCACGTTCCCGGTGGGCACCTGCGTCACCGGTGCCGCGGCCCTCGCCCGGCACACCCACCTCGCCGCCTGCAGCGCCCTCGCGGTCGGTCTGTACGCCGTCCTCGTGACCGCCTGGGCCGCCGCGGGCGTGCACACCGCCCGCGGGCTGATCAGCGGCGCGCTGCTCGCAGCGCCTCGCCCAGCACCCGCGGAGCCCGCGCCAGTGACGGCCCGTACCACGTCAGGTGCCGCCCGCTGACCAGCGCGCAGGGCAGTCCGGGGAAGGCCTCGGGACCGTCGTCGGCGGTGAAGCGGTACGGCTCGTCCGGCAGTACGACGACGTCCGGCGCCGCGGCCCGCAGTTCCTCCAGCGGGACGCGCGGATAGCGCTCGGTGTGCCGGGTGTAGAGGTGGTCGACGCCCAGACGGGCCAGGACGTCACCCGCGAAGGTGTCCCGGCCCAGCACCATCCAGGGCCGCCGCCAGATCGGTACGACGGCCGTCGTACGGCCCGGGGGCACGGGCGGTGACGACCAGGCCGCCTCGGCCTCGTCCAGCCACCGGGGCCGGCCGGTCCCGCCGCACGCGCTCAGCACCCGCGCCAGCTCGCGGAAGGCCTGCGGCAGGTCCCTGATCCCGGTCACCAGGACCTCCAGGCCCGCCGCACGCAGGGCGTCGAGGTCCGGCGCCCGGTTCTCCTCCTCGTTGGCGATCACCAGGTCGGGGGCGAGGGCGGCGATCCGGTCCACCTTGGGGTTCTTGGTGCCGCCGACCCGGGTGACGTCGAGGCCGGCCGGATGAGTGCACCAGTCGGTGGCGCCGACGAGCACGCCGGGCAGGGACACGGCCACCGCCTCGGTGAGCGAGGGGACCAGCGAGACGACCCGCATCAGCGCGACCGGTCCTGTACCGCCTCGATGTGCTCGGCGACCGCGACCACGACGACCCGGGTGTCGGCCACGGTCGCCCGCCAGCGGTGGCGGACCCCGCCGGTGAGGTACATCGTGTCGCCGCGCACCAGCCGGTAGGCACGGCCCTCCGCCTCGATCTCCACCGCTCCGTCGGCGACGTACATCAACTCGTCGTTGCGGTGCTGGAATTCACGGCCGGCGTCGTGGTCCCCGGTGAACTCCGAGGCGTGCAGCTGGTGGTGGCCGCGCACCAGGGAGCGCACCCGGGGTTCGGGTTCCAGCTCGGTGACCTCGGCGCGCACGACGTCGACGCTGCACGCCGGGTCGGCCGCCGCCAGCAGTTCCACGGCGGTGGTGCGCAGGGCGTCGGCGACCTTCTCCAGGGAGGTCTGGCTGGGCCGGGCCCGGTCGTTCTCGATCTGGCTCAGGAAGGGGACCGACAGGCCGCTGCGGTCGGCCACCACGGCGAGGGTGAGCCCCAGCGCGCGGCGGCGCCGCCGGACGGCCGCGCCCACTCGAAGGGGCCGCTCTTTGTTGTCGCCCATCGCTCCGGCTCCCTCCTTCGCTCGTCGGTCCGCTGCTCGTGGGGCCGCTGCCCGTGGGCCCGGTTCCGGGCGCACTCCTTCTGATGAGTTCTCTGCACCCTACGCATGTTCGGCAAACAGTTTCCTGTCGCCGTCATGTCCCTGTAAGGATCGCGCGGGCCCAGGGCGTGTGGGGGTGGCTCTGCGTGGTTGGCCGGATTCCTTCTGTGGACAAGCGTGCGGGGCGGGCCCGTCCTACGCATCGCAGGGCGACGCGGGGCGGGCCCGCCCCTTCGGCGGTGTCCGGGTCGGCGGCTACTGCGGGGTCATCCGCGCCGGGACGTCGGGGTGCTGCTTCAGCCAGGCGGTGACGGCCTCGGCCTCGTGGCCCTGACCGTGCTGGTTGATCTCGCTCTCCAGGCTGCCGAGCTCGTCCTCGCTCATCCTGAAGTTCTTGATCCACTTGGTGAGCTGCGGGTACTGCTCGGGGAACTTGGCGCTGGAGATGGTGCGCACGGTGTTGCCCTCGCCGAAGAGCTTCTTGTCGTCGGCGAGCTTGGTGAGGTCGTAGCGGCTGTACGCCCAGTGCGGCGACCACAGCACCACGGCCACGGGCTGCTTCTTGGCGTACGCGCGCTTGAGCTCGGCGAGCATCGCGGGCGTGGAGCCGTCGACGACCTTGTACTCCTTGTCCAGGCCGTAGCCGGGCAGGACCTTGTCCTTCAGCAGGGTCATCTCGCCGGTGCCCGGCTCGATGCCGATGATCTTCCCGTTGAAGGTGGACGCCTTGCCCTTGAGGTCCTCCAGGGACTTCACGCCCTTGACGTAGGACGGCACGGCGATCTCCAGGGAGGTCGGCTCGTACCAGGTGCCGAGGTCCCTGAGTCTGTCCTTGTTCTTGTCCCAGTAGTTCTTCTGGGCGTACGGCAGCCAGGCGTCGAAGTTGAGGTCGATGTCACCGCCGGCCAGGCCGGTGTAGACCGGGCCCACGTCCATCTGCTTCAGGTTCATCCGGTAGCCGCGGCGTTCCAGGACGTTCTTCCACAAGTGGGTGACGGCGATGTCCTCGTCCCACGGGAACCAGGCGACGTTCAGGGTGCGCTTGGCCTCCGCCGGCTTGGCGGCCGAGTCGCCGCCGGGCAGCGGGGCGAGCTTGTCGACGACGCCCGGGTTGTCCTTCAGCCAGGCGCGGACGGCGTCCTGCTGGCGGCCCTTGCCCGACTTGTTGATCTCGGCCTCGAGGCCGGTGAGCTGCTTCTCGGTCAGCTTGAAGTTCTTCAGCCACGTGCCGACGACCGGGTCGTCGTTCGCGAAGCCCTTGCGGGCCAGCGTGTGCACGCCGTCGCCCTTGCCCCAGGAGCCCTTGGGGTCCTTCAGCTTCTTCAGATCGAAGTCGCTGTACGCCCAGTGCGGTGACCAGAGCGTGACGACGATCGGTTCCTTCTTGCTGTAGGCGCGCTTGAGCTCGGCCAGCATGGCGGGCGTGGAGCTGTCGACGACCTTGTACTCCTTGTCCAGGCCGTAGTCCTTGAGGACCTTGCTCTTGAGCAGGGCCATCATGCCGGCGCTGGACTCGATGCCGGTGATCTTCCCGCCGAACAGGCCCGCCTTGCCCTTGAGGTCCTCGAGCGAGTTCACGTCCTTCATGTACGAGGGGACGGTCAGCTCCAGGGACGTCGGGCCGTACCAGGAGCCGAGGTCGTCGAGCCGGCTGCCGTACTTCTTCCAGTACTGGGCGTGGGTCGTCGGCAGCCAGGAGTCCGTCTCGAAGTCGACGTTGCCCTGGGCGAGCGCGGTGTAGAGCGGTCCGGCGTCGAACTGGCGGGCGTCGACCTGGTAGCCGCGCTGTTCGAGGATCTCCTTCCACAGGAAGGTGGACGCGACGCCCTCGTCCCACGGGATGTATCCGATGGTGATCTTCTTGCCGCGGCCGACGTCGCTGCCGTCGCCGGCGGCCGTCGTACTGCCGCCGCCCCCCGCGAAGAGGCCCATGCCGCCCGCGACCAGGGCGAGGATCACCACGCCGATCACGGCGATCTGCGGCTGCGGCCGGTAGGACCAGATCTTCAGGCCCTTGACGGCCCGCGCCTTGGCGGCGGCGCGCCGGCCGAGCGGCGAGACCTCGGTGCCCAGGGCGCTGGTCATGCGGTCGAGGTAGATCGCGAGGATCACGATGGCGATACCGGACTCGGAGCCGAGGCCGACGTTGAGCTGGCCGATGGCCTCGTTGACGTCGCCGCCGAGGCCGCCGGTGCCGACCATGCCGGCGATCGCGGCCATGGACAGGCCGAGCATGATCACCTGGTTGACGCCGGCCATCACGGTCGGCAGCGCCAGCGGCAGCTGGACGCGCAGCAGCGTGTTGCGGGGCGTGGTGCCGAACGCCTCGGCCGCCTCGACCAGTTCCTTGTCGACCTGGCGGATGCCCAGCTCGGTCATGCGGACGCCGGGCGCGAGGGCGAAGATCAGGGTGGCGACGATGCCCGCGGAGGCGCCCGTGCCGAAGAACAGGATGGCCGGGATGAGGTAGATCATCGCGGGCAGCGTCTGCATGAAGTCCAGGACCGGCCGGACGAAGGCGCTGACCCGGTCCGAGCGGGCCGCCCAGATGCCGACCGGCACCGAGATCACCAGCGCGATGATCGTGGCGACGAGGACCAGCGACAGGGTCACCATCGCGTCCGACCACAGCTCCATGGAGTCGATGAACGCGAACCCCACGAAGGTGAGCACTCCGGCGAAGGCGCCGCGCAGCCACCAGGCGAGCACGGCGAAGATGCCCGCGAGCAGCAGCGGTTCCGGCGCCTGGAGGACGGCGTTGATGCCGTCGTAGGTGCCGGTGAACACGGCCTTGAAGAAGTCGAAGAGCCAGGACATGTGGCCGAGCAGCCAGTCGACCGCGGAGTTGACCCAGTCGCCGAGCGGGATCCTAGGCACGGGCCACCGCCTTGTCGCCGCCCTTGTCCCGCGGCGCGTCGCAGCTCACCTGGGAGCTCTGCTCGTCGCCCAGGAAGCCGACGAGGCGCTGGCGCGGGACGATGCCGACGAGGTCGCGGTGCTCGTCCAGCACGGCGACCGGGTGGGGCACGCGGGCGCTGATCGCGCACAGCTCGGTGAACGGGGTGTGCGGGGTCGCGGTGTCACAGCCGCAGTCCGCCTCGTCACCGCGTACGTCGCGGTCCATGACCGACTCCGCGGTCAGCACCCGGGACCGGTCGACGTCCTGGGTGAAGGAGGCGACGTAGTCGTCGGCGGGGCGCAGCAGGATGTCCTCGGCGGTGCCCGTCTGCACGATGCGGCCGTCGCGCATGACGGCGATCCGGTCGCCCAGGCGCATGGCCTCGTTGAGGTCGTGGGTGATGAAGACGATCGTCTTCTTGAGCGTCTTCTGGAGCTGGAGCAGCTGGTCCTGCATGTCGCGCCGGATCAGCGGGTCCAGGGCGCTGAAGGACTCGTCCATCAGCAACAGGTCGGCGTCGGTGGCCAGGGCGCGGGCCAGGCCCACTCGCTGCTGCATGCCGCCGGAGAGCTCGTCGGGCCAGGAGGACTCCCAGCCGGCCAGACCGCACAGGGCGAGCGCCTCGTCGGCGCGGCGTTCGCGCTCGGCGCGGGGCACGCCCTGCACTTCCAGACCATAGGCGGCGTTCTCACGGACGCTGCGGTGCGGGAAGAGCGCGAAGTGCTGGAAGACCATGCTGATCTTCCTGGAGCGGACCTCGCGCAGCTCGCGGTCGCTGAGCGCGGTCAGGTCCTGGCCGTCGAAGCTGACGCTGCCGGCGGTCGGCTGCAGCAGCCCGTTCAGCATCCGCAGGAGCGTGGACTTGCCGGAACCGGACAGGCCCATGACGACGAAGATCTGGCCGGGATCGACGCTGAACGAGGCGTCGATGACGGCGGCGGTGGTGCCGTCGGCGCGCAAGTCCTCGCGGTCGGCACCCTGCCGTAGCTTTTCGACTGCCTCGTCCGGTCGTCGGCCGAACACCTTGAACAGGTGCCGGGCCTGAAGTCTTGAAGACACGCGTACCTCTTGTCTCGGGGCCAGGAACGGGATGCGGAGGGCCGCTGACAGTTGAAGAAAGCAACCACTTCGATCCGAAGCGCGCCTGCCCAGACCCGTTTGGCTCAAACCGAACGTGGCCTGCTTCACATCGCCGTCGGCTGCCGTTCACGTGGAATCCACGGTTCCCGGCCGTCCGGTGACTGTCGGTGCCGTACGGCATGATGCGAGACGTGACCGGACGACTGATGCTCCTCGACACCGCCTCCCTGTACTTCCGCGCCTATTTCGGCGTCCCGGAGTCGATCAGGGCCCCGGACGGCACGCCGGTGAACGCCGTGCGCGGGCTGCTCGACTTCATCGACCGGCTGGTCAAGGACCACCGGCCCGATCACCTGGTGGCCTGTATGGACGCCGACTGGCGGCCGGCCTGGCGGGTGGAGCTGATCCCCTCCTACAAGGCGCACCGGGTGGCCGTGGAGCACACCGGCGGTCCGGACGAGGAGGAGGTGCCGGACACCCTGTCCCCGCAGGTCCCGGTGATCGAGTCCGTCCTGGACGCGGTGGGCATCGCGCGCGTGGGCGTCGCGGGGTACGAGGCGGACGACGTGATCGGCACGTTCACCGCACGGGCGACGGGCCCGGTCGACATCGTCACCGGCGACCGGGACCTGTACCAGCTGGTGGACGACGCCCGCGGGGTGCGGGTGCTGTACCCGGTCAAGGGCGTCGGCACGCTCCAGGCCACCGACGAGGCCGCGCTGCGGGAGAAGTACGGGGTCGACGGCCCGGGGTACGCGGATCTGGCGCTGCTGCGCGGCGACCCGAGCGACGGACTGCCCGGCGTGCCCGGCATCGGGGAGAAGACGGCGGCCAGGCTGCTCGCCGAGTTCGGCGACCTGGCCGGGATCATGGCGGCCGTCGACGACCCGAAGGCGAAGCTCACGCCGTCGCAGCGCAGGCGGCTCGACGAGGCGCGGCCGTATCTCGCGGTGGCGCCGAAGGTCGTGCGTGTCGCCGCCGACGTCCCGGTGCCGGACGTGGACACGGCGCTGCCGCGCGCCCCGCGCGATCCGGCGGCACTCGAGGAGCTGGCGGCCCGCTGGGGTCTGGGAGGTTCGCTTCAGCGGCTGCTCGCCACGTTGCCGGCGTGACGGCTGTGGCGACGCGCGCGGCCGGCGGCCGGACGGGGGAGGTACTCACCGGGGCGAGGTGTTAACTTAGGTAAACCTAAGCAAGGGGAAACAGGGAGGCCGTCATGGCAGAACGTCCGGCGCGCAAGCCGCGCAGGACCCACTCCGCGCAGGTCGTCCGGACCGAACGGCTGACCCCGCACATGCAGCGCGTGGTGCTCGGCGGGGAGGGCCTGGCCGGCTTCTCGGCGGACACCTGCACGGACCACTACGTCAAGCTGCTGTTCCCGCCCGACGGGGTCACCTATCCGGAACCCTTCGATCTTCAGGGGATCCGCGAGGAGTTGCCGCGCGAGCAGTGGCCGGTGACCCGGACGTACACGGTGCGCGCCTGGGACCCCGGCCACCGCGAGCTGACCCTGGACTTCGTCATCCACGGCGACGAGGGGCTGGCCGGCCCCTGGTCGCTGCTGGCACGGCCGGGCGAGACCGTGCACTTCCTGGGTCCCGGCGGCGCCTACGCCCCGGACGCGAGCGCCGACTGGCATCTGCTGGCCGGTGACGAGAGCGCCCTGCCCGCGATCGCGCGCTCCCTGGAGGCCCTGCCCGAGGGCGCGACGGCCCACGCCTTCGTCGAGGTCGCGGGTCCCGAGGAGGAGCAGAAGATCGACTCCGACGTGGAGGTGGTCTGGCTGCACCGCGGCGAGCGGCCCGTCGGCCGGGCTCTGGTGGAGGCCGTACGGGCGCTGCCGTTCCCCGAGGGCCGGGTGCACGCGTTCGTGCACGGCGAGGCCGGGTTCGTGAAGGAGCTGCGCCGGCTGCTGCGGGTCGAGCACGCCGTTCCCCGCGAGGACCTGTCGATCTCCGGCTACTGGCGGCTCGGCCACGACGAGGACGGCTGGCAGGCCTCCAAGCGCGACTGGAACGCCCGGATCGAGACGGAGCAGGAGGGCGCGGCGCCGGCCGCGTGAGCCATGTACGAAAGCGGCGGTACCCGGGTCGGTACCGCCGCTTTCGCGTGGCTCAGACCGACCGCTGGTAGGAGCGGAACGTCCGTATCGACAGCCACACCGCGGCCACCGCGAGGGCCAGCAGCGCGCCGCCCCGGCTTCCCACGACACTCCAGTCGGGATGCGCGGACATCGCGGAACGGCCCGCCACCATCGCCCAGTTGAGCGGGTTGAAGTCGGCGGTGTGGCGCATCCAGGCGGGCATCTGCGCGGGCGCCATGAAGGCGGAGGACAGGAACGTCAGGGGCAGCAGCAGGAAGGTGTTGATCCCGATGATGGACTCCCGCTCCTGCACCAGCATTCCGAGCGCGTTGGAAAGCGCCCCGAAGACCGTGCCCAGCAGCACCGAGGCGAGCACCAGGATCAGGACGCCGCCGACGCCACCGGGGTAGTCGGCCCCGCCCAGCAGGCCGAGCAGCACGATGACGACCGACTGGAGGGCGGTGACCAGGCCGTTGTGGACCACGTTGCCGTTCATCAGGGCGGCCCGGCTGACCGGGGTGGTCAGGAACCGGTTGAGCGTGCCGCGCTGGATCTCCTCCAACGTGCCCATGCCGGCCCACATGTTGGAGCTGAGCGCGCTCATCACCACCACGCCCGGCACCAGGTAGTCCAGGTACGAGGTGGTGCCGAAGCCGCCGAGTTCGACGACCTTCCTGAAGAGGTTGCCGAACAGGAACAGCCAGATCACCGGCTGGATCAGCGTGATGACCGCGTAGGCCGGCTGGCGCGCGAACACCATCAGCTGACGCTGGGTCATGTACCAGGTCTGGGAGATCGCGGTGCTCATCGCGCACCTCCGGCGAGGGCGAGGGCCTCGGTGCCGGGGGCTCCGCTCCCGGCCTCCGCCTCGGCGTAACGTCGGCCCGCGTAGCGGAGGTAGACGTCGTCGAGGGAGGGGCGGGCCACGGTCGCCGCGGTCACGGTGACCCCGGCGCGCTCCAGGCCCGCGAGGAGCGCGGGCATGGCGGCGGCTCCGTCGTCGGCGCGGGCGCTGATCCGGCGTCCGTCGATCAGCACCTCGTGCACGCCGGGCAGGGCGCCCAGGGCGCTGCCGAGCACCGTGCGCCCGGCCTCGCCGACCGCCTCGCGCAGTTCCACGTGGACCGCGTCGCCGCGCAGTTCGCCCTTGAGGGAGTCCGGGGTGCCCTCGACGACGACCCGTCCGCGGTCGACGATGGCGATGCGCTCGGCGAGCCGGTCGGCCTCCTCCAGGTAGTGCGTGGTCAGCAGGATGGTCAGGCCCTCCTCGCCTGCCAGGCGGCCGATCTCGTCCCACATCGCCGTACGGGCTTCCGGGTCGAGGCCGGTGGTGGGCTCGTCGAGGAAGAGGACCTCGGGCCGGTGCACCAGTCCGAGGGCGACGTCCAGGCGCCGCCGCATACCGCCGGAGTAGCCCTTGACGGGGCGGCGGGCGGCGTCGGCGAGGCTGAACCGCTCCAGCAGTCCGTCGACCCGGCGGTCCAGGCCGGCGCCCCTCAGTCCGTAGAGCCTGCCCTGGAGCCGGAGGTTCTCGCGGCCGGTGGCGGCCGGGTCGGCGCCCGAACTCTGCGCGACCACGCCGATGGCACGCCGCACCCGGTCCGGGTGGCGCAGCACGTCGTGGCCGGCCACGGTCGCCTCGCCGGAGTCGGGGCGGGCCAGGGTGGTGAGGATCTTGACGGTGGTGGACTTGCCGGCGCCGTTCGGACCGAGGAGACCGAAGACGGTGCCCGGCTCGACGGTGATGTCCATGCCGTTCAGGGCGGTGACGTCACCGGGATAGGTCTTGGTCAGCCGACGTGCCTCGACGGCGGGCGCACGGGTGGGACTCATGGCGGAGCTCTCCTGGATGCGTGGATGCGGATGGGTGGCGAAGATCGCCGAATGATCCACGTGAGAGCGCCGGGCTACCCTGGGTGTGCCGCACCTCGATCGCCCAAAGAAGCCTCACGGTGGATTCGGCTCGGGGTTCGAGACCCTGGCGGGGCTGCTGCAACAGCCCTGCCGGGGTCTGTCTCATGGACGGTTCACTTCTGGTAGTGGCGTTCCTCGGCTTCCTTGAACTCCGCGGGGATCTCCCCCGTCTCGTGGAACCGGCGCCAGCTCTCGACGCCCGGCAGCGAGCCCTCGCGGATCTCGCGGGCGAAACCGCGGACCCACTCCGTCTCCGCCTCGGCCATGTGCTGGTGGTACTCGACCTCGACGAGGAACAGGCGCGGCAGCGTCTCGTAGAGCTTGTCCAGCACCGCCCGTCCGCTCGCCACCCGCATTTCCAGGGCGGTCAGCCGCTCCTCCAGCAGCCGCACGACGTCGTCCGGGGGCAGGGCCCCCAGCAACGAGAGCGCGGTCTCGAAGATCGGGTACTCCTTGGCCGGTACGGCGACGAGGTCCGACAGCCATCGCGTCATCTCCTCGCGGCCGGACTCGGTGAGCGCGTAGATCGTGCGCTCGGGGCGGTTGCCCCGCCGCTCCACGTCGACCACCTCGACGAAGCCGCGCTCCTCGAGGTTCTGCACGACCGTGTAGAGCGAGCCGTAGTTGATCTTGGTGCTGGCGTCCTTGCCCTGACGGCGCAGGGTCTGCGCGATCTCGTAGGGGTGCATGGGCTTCTGCCAGAGCGTGGTCATCACGGTCAGCGCGAGCGGATTGCTCAACTTTCTGCGCCCGCCGGCCATACCCCATCACCTCGCTTCCGAATATCCGTAGCCGAACATATCGCGACCTTATCCTCTCCGTCAATACACGCGATATATCGTGGCCTCCGGGATCGGGCACTCCGCCTCAGTCCCCCCGGACGCGCGCGTGCAGATGCATGTCGTGCCAGCCGTCCGCGTGGAGGCCCGAACTGCGCTTGGTGCCCTCCAGGGCGAAGCCGGTCCTGGTGGCGACGCGGCAGGAGGCGCCGTTGTGCACGGAGTGCAGGAGCTCCAGGCGGTGGAACCCGGTGTCCTCGAACGCCCAGTGGACGAGGGCCGCGGTGGCGCGCGAGGCCACCCCCCGGCCACGGGCCGCCGGAGCGGTCCAGTACGCCACCTCCGCCGCGCCGTCCTCGAACCGCACCTCGCGCAGCGCGACCCGCCCCACCGGGCGGCCGGTGTCCGCGTCGGCCACCGCCCACTGGCCCTCCCGGTCCGCCGCCCATGCGGCACGCCACTCCTCGATCCAGCCGGCCGCCTCGGACTCGGACTCGGCGGCCCTGGCATGCCACTGGTGCATGACCGGGTCCTGGAAGACGTCGTGGACGACGGGCGCGTCCTCGGGCGTCCAGGGCCGCAGGAGGAGACCGTCGCCGGTGGGCAGGGTGGGCTGCGCGGCGCGCGCGAAGGTGCCGGCGGGAAGTACCGGGCTGGTGAGAAAAGGCATGGCCCGTATCCTGCCCACGCGAAGGCCGCCGGCGCAGTGATTTTCCGGGGCCGTGGGCGGCCTCGTAGGCTTCGGTCGATGCGACGCAAGACCCGTACCCCGCCCTCCCCCCTGCCCCAGCGCCACGGGGTGGACCCGGTGCGGGTCCGGCTGCCCGCCGCGGGGACCTGGACCACCGTGCGGGCGTATCTGGTGGAGCGGCTGTCGGGGGCCGGCCCCGGGGTGGTCGGGGCCATGGTCGACGCGGGCCGGGTCGTCGGGGCCGACGGACGGGCGGTGGCGCCCGACGCGCCGTACGAGCCGGGGATGTACGTGTGGTTCCACCGGGAGCTGCCCGAGGAGGTGCCGGTGCCGTTCCCGCTTCGGGTCGTGCACCGCGACGAGCACCTCGTCGTCGTCGACAAGCCGCACTTCCTCGCCACCACCCCGCGCGGCTCGCACGTCGCCGAGACCGCGCTGGCACGGCTGCGGCGGGAGCTGGGGATCCCCGCGCTGAGCGCCGCGCACCGCCTGGACCGGCTCACCGCCGGGCTGGTGCTGTTCACGGTGCGGCCCGAGGAGCGCGGCGCCTACCAGACGCTGTTCCGCGACCGGCTGGTGCGCAAGGAGTACGAGGCGGTGGCCCCTTACGACCCGGCGCTGGTCCTGCCGCGGACCGTGCGCAGCCGGATCGTGAAGGAGCGCGGGGTGCAGGCCGCCCGCGAGGTGGCGGGCGAGCCGAACGCCGTCACGCGTGTGGAACTGGCCGAACACCGCGCGGACGGGCTCGGACGGTACCGGCTGGCGCCCGCCACCGGACAGACGCACCAGCTACGGGTGCACATGAACGCGCTGGGCGTGCCGATCCTGGGCGACCCGCTCTACCCGGTGGTGACCGCCCCCGTGCCGGCCGGCGACTTCCGGCGCCCGCTGCAACTGCTCGCGCGGACACTGGAGTTCACGGATCCGGTCACAGGGGCGGAGCACCGGTTCACCAGCGGACGGGCGCTCCAGGCCTGGTCCGACTTCGCGGGGTGGGCCGGTCAGTGACCGCGCCACCAGCGCAGGAAGCGCTGCCAGGCACCCGGGGGTCGGGCCGTGGCGGCGGCCGGTGCGGGGTTCGGCGCCCCGGCGCCCAGCGGCTCCTGCGCCGCCGCGGGCGCGGGCGGCGGCTCGGATGACGGCACGGGCGGCAGCTCGGGGGACGGCACGGACGACGGCCCGGGCCGCTGCCGAGCGGCCGCGGTGCCGACCTCCCAGGCCGGGCGCGGCGGCGCAACCGGGTGCGGGTTGTGGCTCGGCTTCGCTCTCTCGTCCTGCTGCGGCCGCGGCGTGAACCGCACCGGCAGCTCCACCAGATGGCGGGAGGCGATCGACTCCGTCCACCGCAGCTCCGCCTCGTCGCGGTCGAGCCGGACGTCCGGCAGCCGGGTCAGCAGCATGTCGACGCCGACGTCGGCGATGGCGCGCCCGACGTCCTGGCCGGGACATTCGTGCGGGCCGCCGCCGAAGGCGAGGTGGGAACGGTTGCCCTGCATGTCCGCCGTCGGGCCCGGCCGCACCCGGGGATCGACGTTGCCCGGCGCGATGCCCAGCAGCAGCCCGTCGCCCCGGCGGATGCGCCGGCCACCGAGTTCGGTCTCCTGCTTGGCGAAGTAGCCGAAGATGGTGCTGAACGGCGGCTCGTCCCACAGGGACTGCTCGACCGCCTCCGGCACCGTCATCTGACCGCCGTTGAGCTGGGCCCGGAAGCCCGGCTCGGTCAGGACCCGGCGCACGGTGTTGGCCAGCAGGTTGGCGGTGGCCTCGTAGGTGCCGATGAGCACGACCCGCAGGTGCTGGCCGACCTCCTCGTCGGTCAGGCCCGCCGGCTGCTCGATGAGGTGGCTGGTGAGGTCGTCCTCGGGCCGGGCCCGGCGGCGGGCGGTGACCCGCAGCAGGCAGTCCATGATGTACTCGTTGCTGGCGATCGCGGTCCCGGTGCCCTTGAGCATGTCGCGGGCGGCCTGCACGATCCGGTCGTTGTACTCCTCGGGCATGCCGAGGACCTGGCACATCACCGCCATGGGCAGATGCTCGGTGAACTGGGCGACGAGGTCGGCGCGGCCCGTCTCGCAGAACCGGTTGACCAGGCGCTGGGTGGCCCGGCCGATGTGGCGGCGCAGGGCGCGGAAGTCGACGAACTCCAGGGCGCCCTGGACGGCGCCGCGCAGCCGCTTGAGTTCCTCGCCCTCGGCGTGTGCGCAGATCGGCTGCCAGGCGATGTGCGGCATGAGCGGGTGATCGGGCTTGACCGTGCCGTCCCTGAGCGGCGTCCAGATACGGCTGTCCTTGGTGAACTGCGACGGGGTGCTCACCATGTGCAGGTTCTCGGCGTGGCCGAGTACCACCCACATCGGCACGTCGTCGTGGAGCAGTACGGGCGCCACCGGTCCGTACTGGTCGCGCAGTTGCTCGTAGAGCACTCTCAGGTCCCGCGCCTCGTGGAGCCGGTGCAGTCCTCCGGGCCCGGTGCCGTGCGCGGGGCAGCCGGGGGGCGGGTCGAGGGCGAAGTCGTCCGGACCGGTCGGGGAGTGGGGTTCAGGCGTCACAGCGGTCGCTTTCGGAAACGGAAGAGGTGTGGGTGCGGGACGGGCCGACCGGTGCGGATCAGGGGAGCGAGCCCGTCGCGGCGAGGGAGTGCAGGAAGCGCGTCAGCGTCATCAGCACATCGCGGCTGGAGGCGCGGCGCCGCGCGTCGCACTCGACGATCGGGATCTCCTCGGACAGGTCGAGCGCGGCGCGCAGTTCCGGGAGCGGGTGACGCGGCGCGTCCGGGAAGGAGTTGACGGCGACGACGAAGGGCACGCCGCGCTCCTCCAGGCGGCCCATGACGTCGAAGCTGACCTCCAGCCGGCGGGTGTCGGCCAGCACCACCGCGCCGAGCGCGCCCTCGAACAGCCCGTTCCACAGGAACCAGAAACGCTGCTGGCCGGGGGTGCCGAAGAGGTAGAGAACCAGGTGGTCGCTGATGGTGATGCGGCCGAAGTCCATCGCCACGGTGGTGGCGCTCTTGGACTCGGAGCCGTAGTCGTCGTCGACGCCGATACCGGCCTGGGTCATCGTCTCCTCGGTGGTGAGCGGCCTGATCTCGCTGACCGAGCCCACCATGGTCGTCTTGCCGACCCCGAAACCACCGACGATCACGATCTTCGCCGCGGCCTGGGCCGTGTGCGGCAGATGGTCCTCGGTGCGCGGGCCGGGAATGGTGTCAGAGCCTTTGAAGTCCATGCATCACCGCTTCGAGGAGGTGTCGGTCGGGGACCGCCCGGCGGACGATCGGCGCGCGGGCCTGCACGAGGCCGGCCGCGAGCAGCTCGGTGATCAGGGCCGTCGTCGCGCTGAACGGCAGGGTGAGGTAGGCCGACAGCTCGGCCACGGACAGCGGGGCGGTGCACAGCCGCAGCAGCGCCACCTGCTCCGGGGTGGCGGACGGCGGCGGCTCGGTGCGCGCCACGATCAGGGTCACCAGGTCGACGGCCGCGCGGGCGCCGTCCTCGCCCGCACCGGCGACCACGTACAGCCGCTCGGGGTGCTTCTCCTCGCCCTGCCCGGCGGGTCCGGGGGGAGGTGGCGGTTCGTGGCCGGGGGAACGCCTCTGGCGCCGCGGAGGGGTCATACGGTCTGCCCGCCCCGCCGCGGCGGACTGGTCAGGTGGGCGCCGATGCGGACCACGAGGTCGCGCATGCGGGCGCTCATGAGGCCGGGTTCGGTGCGGATGTCGGCGAGCACGGCGAGATAGGCGTTGGCCCCCGCGGACATGAGGTAGAAGTAGCCGCCGTCGATCTCGATGACGACCAGCTTCATCCGGCCGTCGCTGCCCGGGATCTCCACGGCGACGGCGGTCGCGAGGCTCTGGAGTCCGGCACAGGCCGCGGCGACCCGGTCGGCGGCGTCGGCGTCCCCGCCGTAGCGGGCGATGCGCAGTCCGTCGGCCGAGAGCACCACGATCATCTCGATGCCCGGCACGCTGTCGTGGAGCTCCTTGAGCATCCAGTCGAAGTTGGCTCGCTGCTGGATCACTTGAGGTCCCCCTCGTCGTCGGCCCGGACGTCGGCCTCGGCTCGGGCCGGCTCCTCGATCAGGTGCAGATACGCGGTCGGGTCCTGAGTGAACGCCGTCGGGTCCGGGCCCGGGTTGTCCTTCTTCAGCCCGTCCCAGAACGCCTCGACCCACAGGCCCGGTTCGGAGTCCTTCCTCGTGGGCGCGGGCCCGGGTGGGGGCACGGCCCGCACCGCCCCGCCCTCCCGCTCGGCGGCGGCCTGCCCGGCGCCGCGCCGGCTCAGCGGGGTCCTGGTCCGGCTGCGGCGCTGCGGCAGGCCGCCCGCCGTCCACTCGGTGACCTCGGGGACCTCGTCGTCCGCCGGGGACACCGCGGCGGGGACACGGGGGCTGGTGGGGCGGCGCCTCTTCGGGGCGCGCTCGGGGCCCGCCACTGCGTCCTCCCCGGGAGCCGGAACGGAGGTCGCGCCGATGCCGTGGGCGAGTCCCGGAGCGGGATCGATGGTCGTCATGTCGCCGGGCACGACGAGGACCGCGCGGACACCGCCGTAGGCGGAGGCCCGCAGGGAGACCTGCATCTTGTGCTTCGCGCACAGGCGTCCCACGACCGCGAGGCCGAGGCGGGGAGTGTCACTGAGGTCCAGCGGGTCGACCCCGGCCCTGGCCGCCTCGAGCAGGCGCTCGATCCGGGTGCGGGTCTCCTCGTTCAGGCTGACGCCGCCGTCCTCGATCTCGATGGCGACGCCGGTCTGCACCTCGACGGCCGTGACGTGCACCTTGGTCTGCGGCGGCGAGTAGCGGGTGGCGTTGTCGAGGAGTTCGGCCGCGGCGTGGATGACGGGCTCGACGTCGACGCCCTTGATGTTGACCTTGGCGATGGAGTGCAGTTCGATGCGCCGGTACTCCAGGATCCGGGACATGGCGCCGCGCAGCACGCTGTAGAGCGTGACCGGGTTGGGCCACTGCCGGCCGGGGCGGCCGCCGCCGATGACGGAGACGGAGTCGGCCAGGCGGCCGATCAGCGCGGTGCCGTGGTCGATGCGCAGCAGGTCGTCGAAGACCTCGGGGCTGCGGCCGTGGTCCTCCTCCATCTCCCGGAGTTCTCTGGCCTGTTGGTGCACGATCGCCTGGACGCGCCGGGCGATGCTGACGAAGGCGCGCTGGGTGGAGTCGCGGATGTTCTCCTCGTCGTCCACGATCTTGAGGATCATGCGCACCACCGCGCGCTGCGACTCGGGGATCCGGCGCCACTCGGGGTGGCCGTCGACGATGTCGCGCATCACCTCGGGAGGCGTGTGGCTGGCGCGCAGGTGGTCGACGGCGGCGGGGAGGATGTCGGAGGCGAGACGGTGGATCTCCCGGTCGTGGGCGGCCAGGCGCCCCTCCAGGTCCGCGGTGCGCCGGGCGTGCTCCGCCCGCTGGTCCCGGATGGTGCGTCCGCGGCGCACCGCTTCGGCGCCCGTGCTGAGCACCAGCAGGGTGGCGACGGCGCCGCAGCAGGCCACGGCGAGGCGGGCCGAGTCCGTCACCAGGGCGACGGCGGCCCCGGTGGCCGCCGCCATCACCAGGGCGGGCAGCAACAACACGCGCGCGTAGGGAAGTTCACGGCCACCGGGGGGCGATTGAACACTCACCATGTAAGCCCTCTGAGAAGAATCGGCTGGGTTCGGGCAGCTTCCAGTGGGGGTACGTCATGAAACTGACGGGAATTTCGGCACGTTTGAGGACGCTTGGGAGCAAGCTCACGAACAACCTCAACTCGCTGCGCCGCGGGCGAGCATAATCCGGTCGGATCATCGCCATGTCATATTCAGCAACGGCCTGAAACGGGGCGCGCGGCAGGAGTACGCTCGGGGCATTTGCACGCCCCGGCTCCAATCGAACACGTACGGTGACGCAGTGCGGGCATACGAAAATCACATGGTCCCGGCGGCACCCACCGGGACCATGTGATCGATGCGATCGTCCGGCTCCGCCTACCCGACCGAGGAGTAGGCCACGACCCCCCGCAGCAGCCCCTCCACCGCCTTGCGCGCGTTCTTGGCCACCGACGAGCCCTCCACCGGCGCCGCCGCCGAGATCTGGCCCAGCACGTCGATCACCTGCTTGCACCAGCGCACGAAGTCGCCCGCCGGCATCTCCGCCTCGCGCAGCACCTCGTCCAGGCCCTTGCCGGAGGTCCACATGTACGCGGCCCAGGCGAAGCCGAGGTCGGGCTCGCGCTGGCCCACCCCTTCGGTCTGGTTGATGCGGAAGTCCTCCTCCAGGGCGTCCAGCCGGCCCCAGATCCGCACCATCTCGCCGAGCGCCGCCTTCGCCTTCCCGGAGGGCAGCTTGGGTGCCATGGCGTCGTCACTGACCCGCGCCTCGTACACCAACGCCGAGACACAGGCGGCGAGTTCGGCCGGCCCCAGGCCCTCCCAGACGTGCTCGCGCAGGCATTCGCTGGCCAGCAGGTCGAGTTCGCCGTACAGCCGGGCGAGCCGCTTGCCGTGCTCGGTGACCTCGTCGCCGCGCAGATAGTCGAGCTCGGTCAGCAGCGCGACGATCCGGTCGAAGGTGCGCGCGATGGTGTTCGTACGGCCCTCGATGCGGTGCTCCAGCTGCTTGGTGTCGCGCAGCAGCCGGTGGTAGCGCTCGGCCCAACGGGCGTGGTCCTCGCGGTCGTCGCACCCGTGGCAGGGGTGGGCGCGGAGCGCGGTGCGCAGCCGGGCGATCTCACGGTCGTCGGCCGCCTGGGAGCGCCGCTTGCGGTGCCGCTCCGCCGGGATGTGCCCGGCCTTGGTGCGCAGCGCGGAGGCGAGGTCACGGCGGGACTGCGGGGAGCGCGGGTTGAACGACTTCGGGATCCGCATCCGCTCCAGCGGCTCCACGGGCACCGGGAAGTCGATGGCCGCCAGCCGCTTGACCTGACGCTCGGCGGTCAGCACCAGCGGGCGCGGGCCGTCGTGGTACTCCAGGCCGCGGTGGCCGTTGGAACGTCCCGCGGGCAGACCCGGGTCCAGCACCAGCGCCAGACCCGCGAACTTGCCGGTGGGGACGTGGATGACGTCGCCCGGCTTGAGCTTCTCCAGGGCGACGGCCGCCTCGGCACGCCGCTGGGACGCGCCCTGCCGGGCCAGCTCCGTCTCGCGGTCCTTCAGTTCCCGGCGCAGCCGCGCGTATTCCGTGAAGTCGCCGAGATGGCAGGTCATGGAGGCCTTGTAGCCGTCGAGTCCCTCCTCGTTGCGCTGCACCTGCCGGGAGATCCCGACGACCGACCTGTCGGCCTGGAACTGCGCGAAGGAGGTCTCCAGCAGCTCGCGCGAGCGGTGCCGCCCGAACTGCTCGACCAGGTTGACCGCCATGTTGTACGACGGCTTGAAGCTGGAGCGCAGCGGGTAGGTGCGGGTGCCGGCCAGGCCCGCCAGGTGCTCGGGGCTCGTGCCGCGCTGCCACAGCACCACCGCGTGGCCCTCGACGTCGATGCCACGGCGGCCGGCGCGACCGGTGAGCTGCGTGTACTCGCCGGCGGTGATGTCGGCGTGCTGCTCGCCGTTCCACTTCACGAGCTTTTCCAGCACCACCGAGCGGGCCGGCATGTTGATGCCGAGGGCGAGGGTCTCGGTGGCGAAGACCGCCTTGACCAGACCGCGCACGAACAGCTCCTCGACGACCTCCTTGAAGGTCGGCAGCATGCCCGCGTGGTGGGCGGCGATACCGCGCTCCAGGCCCTCCAGCCACTCGTAGTAGCCGAGGACGTGCAGGTCCTCGGCCGGGATGGCGGCGGTGCGCTCCTCGACCAGGGCGCGGACGCGCTCGCGCGCCGGCTCGTCGTTGAGTCTCAGGCCCGCGTGCAGGCACTGCTGGACGGCGGCCTCGCAGGCGGCGCGGCTGAAGATGAAGGTGATCGCGGGCAGCAGGCCCTCGGCGTCCAGGCGCTCGATGACCTCGGGACGGCTCGGCGTCCAGATCCGGGACCGCTGTCTGCGCTCCCGCTCACGGTCGGCCTCGCGCATCGCGCGGCCGCGCCGGCGGTCCTGGAACGAGGGGCGGCCGGCCTCCATGCGGGCCATGCGCGTGAGGTCGGGGTTGACGGCCTTCCGGTGGCCCTCGCCCTCCTCGAACAGGTCGTACATCCGGCGCCCGGCCAGCACGTGCTGGAACAGCGGAACGGGCCGGTGCTCGGAGACGATCACCTCGGTGTCCCCGCGGACGGTGTCCAGCCAGTCGCCGAACTCCTCGGCGTTGGACACGGTCGCCGACAGGGACACCAGGGTCACCGACTCGGGCAGGTGGATGATCACTTCCTCCCACACGGCGCCGCGGAAGCGGTCGGAGAGGTAGTGCACCTCGTCCATGACCACATAGCCGAGGCCGAGCAGGGTCTGGGAGCCGGCGTAGAGCATGTTCCGCAGCACCTCGGTGGTCATCACGACCACCGGGGCCTCGGAGTTGAGGCTGTTGTCGCCGGTCAGGAGGCCCACCTTGCCGCTGCCGTAGCGGCGGCACAGGTCTGCGTACTTCTGGTTGGACAGCGCCTTGATCGGCGTCGTGTAGAAGCACTTCCTGCCCTGCTGGAGGGCGAGGTGGACGGCGAACTCGCCCACGATCGTCTTGCCGGAGCCGGTGGGCGCGGCGACCAGTACGCCCTTGCCCGCCTCGAGCGCCTGGCAGGCCTCGATCTGGAACGGGTCGAGGCCGAAGTCGTACATCTCGCGGAATCCCGCGAGGGCGGTGGCCTGCTCGGCAGCTCGCCTGCGCGCTGCCGCATACCGCTCGGCCGGTGAGAGGTCCTCTGTCATCGTGCTTTCGAGCGTACCGGGCCGCACCGACAACAGGACGATCATTATCCCGATCGCCCCCGAGGCGGAAAAGCCGGCCGCTCGCGGTGCGAGCGGCCGGCCGGGAACCCGCGGCGGTGATCAGGTCACGTCGTCGTACCCGTTGACCCGGTCCGTCTGCTCGGGCAGGGCGCGGCGGGTGGTGACGGGTTCGACCTCGTCGATCTCCTCGGGGGTGAGGTCGAGCTCGGAGGCTTCGTCGTCCGACGGCCCCAGGGCCGCCAGGCGGTCCTTTCGGCGGTCGTTGAACAGGGCGATGATCACCGCGATGAAGTACAGCCCCCAGATCGGCGCCGCCAGCGCCAGCATCGTCAGGGGGTCGGCGCTCGGCGTGGCCACCGCGGCGAACGCCGTGATGCCGACGACCATGCCGCGCCACCAGCCGAGCATGCGCTTCCCGGACAGGATGCCGGTGAGGTTGAGCATGACGAGCAGGAGCGGCATCTCGAACGAGAGGCCGAAGACGATCACCATGCGCGAGACGAGGTCGAGCAGGTCGTCCAACGGCAGCAGGTTGTCGACATCCGCGGGCGTGAAGCCGATCAGCACCTTGGCGGTGGTGGGGAGCACCTTGTAGGCGAGGAGGCCGCCACCGAGGAAGAGCGGTACGCCCGCGCCGACGAAGGCGTAGGCGTACTTCCGCTCGTGCTTGTGCAGGCCGGGGGCGACGAACGCCCACAGCTGGTAGAGCCAGATCGGCGAGGCCAGCACCACCCCGGCCATCAGCGACACCTTCAGTGCCAGGGTGAAGGGCGCCAGCAGACCGTTGATCGTGAGGTGTGCGCAGGTGGTGCTGCTGCCCGATTTGGCCAGTTCCTCGAAGGACTGCCCACACCCCACCGAGCTCAGCACCGGCTTGGTGATGAAGTTGACGATGTCCTTGTAGAAGAAGGCGGCGACGATCGTCACGACCAGGATCGCCAGGACACCTTTCCCGAGCCGGTTGCGCAGCTCACGGAGGTGATCCGCGAGCGACATCCGCCCCTCGGGGTCCTTCTCCTTCTTGCGGGCGGACTTGAGCAACCCACATCCTCATCTCGTGCAGCGGACCGGAAGGGCTCCGGTCCTCCCGTCAGCGCTGAGTCGTGTCCGTCGGCTCGTTGACCGGGCGCGAGCTGGTCACGTCACCGGGCGCGGCCTGGATGGTGCGCTGGGCCGAGGACTGCTGCTCCTCACCGGCCGGAGTCGCCGAGCCGGCCGCGTTGGTCGACTTCGCCTCGTCCTTCATCGCCTTGGCCTCGCTCTTCAGGATGCGCGCGGACTTGCCGAGCGAGCGCGCCATGTCCGGGAGCTTCTTCGAACCGAACACCAGGACGATAACCAGGACCAGGAGCACCAGATGCCACGGCTCAAGTGCGTTGCGGAACATAAAGTCTTCACCTTCTCACTGAGGCGGGGCGGCGGGCATGTCCGACCACTCGGACAGGTGTCTGACCTCGTGCTGGCAGCGATCGTAACGCCCGGGGGTGAACGCTGAGCAATCCCCGTGCGTACTCCTGCTGGGCGACCCGTGCCTCTTAGTGCGGGCCATGACCAGCAGCGTACCCGGCCACAGGGGCAGGATGGCAGGGCGAGGCGATCGAAAGGGCACGGCGTTCGGGACTTCCCGGACTTTCCCGGCGGGACTCACCGCGACTCCAGCGACCGGGCGGCGCTCAGGCTCGCCCGCTCCAGGTCCTCGGCGACCCGGTTGATGCGCTGCGCCGACTCCGTGACCTGCCGGCCGAGGCGCTGCGCCTCGACGAAGACCCGGACGGCGAGCACTCCGAGGACGGCCATCCCCACGAACCCCACGGCCACCGCGAACATCGCCCAGAACATGACGCCGAGCCTAGAGGGCCGAGTGCAGGCGCAGCGTGCTGACCCCGCCGCCGGTGAGCAGTTCGACGATCCGCTCGCCGGCCGGCTTGCGGACCGCGGTGCCGCATTCGGGGCAGGTGAACGAGTAGAAGGTGGTGCGGCTGCTGGCGCCGACGACCAGGCGCAGCGCGCCCGCGGCGAGCTCGAACCGGCCCCGGCAGTCGGGGCAGCCCGCCCGAAACACCACCGGAGTCACGCTCCGCATCCCGGCGAACGCCGCCGCCACCGACATCTCACGCACCCCAGCCGTCGCCGACTCGCTCAAAGCCCCTGCTCCTGCCTGTCGTACCGACCGTCGTGAACCACGTCCGCACCCCCGGGCCCGCCCGCCGCGACGGCGTCCGCGGGGCCCCCGGCCCCGTCGTCCGCCGGCTCGTAGGCGGCCAGGGCCTCACGGGCCGCCCGCCGGGCGCTGTCGGCCAGCTCCCGCGGGGCGACGATCCGGCCTTCCCGGCCCAGGCGCAGCGCCAGCCGCCTGAGCGACGCCGGATCGGGCGTGCGCAGAGTGATACGCAGTCCGCCGTCGGGAAGCTCATCGGCACTGTCGTGCGGGTAGTACTCGGCGACCCAGCGGCCACCGGGACCGACCTCGACGACCACCTCCGGGTCCTCAGCGGCCGGCTGGACCAGGGCCTGCGACAGGTCGCGCAGCTCCATCTCCGGCGGTGCCGAGGGCTCGTCGAGGATCTTGATCTCGACGACCCGGTCGAGCCGGAAGGTGCGCCGCGCCTCGGAGCGGCGGCACCAGGCCTCCACGTAGGTGTGCCCGACGCTGACCAGGCGGATGGGGTCGATCTCGCGCTCGGTGACCTCGTCGCGGGCGGGCGAGTAGTAGCGGATCCACAGCCGGCGGCGCTCGGAGATCGCCCGGTCCACGTCGGCGAAGACCCCGCCCTCGGACTCGAAGGTCACCGACAGCCGGGAGCTGGCCCCGGCGGCCTCGCCGGCCGCGGCCTCCACCTTGGCCGTGGCCCGCAGCAGGGCCTGCCGGTCGCTCTCCCGCAGTCCGGGCAGCGTGGCCACCGCGCGCGCCGCCACCAGCAGCGCGGTCGCCTCGTCGGCGGCCAGCCGAAGCGGCTCGGCCGCCTCCGCCCCGAGCGCGGCGGGGTTGTGCCACCAGATGCGCTCGCCGTCGGTGTCGATGTCGAGCAGATCGCCGCCGCGGAAACTCGTACCGCACATGGGCAGTACGTCGAGGTCGGAGACCAGCTCGTCCTCGGTGATGCCGAAGGCGCGCGCCACGTCCTCGATCCGGGCGCCGGGGCGCTCCCTGAGATACGTCACCAGGGAGAGCATCCGCCGGGTCTGGTCGATGGCGCTCGCGGGCCTGACCGGTTTGCCTGCCACAGTGTCGCTCCGCTCCCCCTCAGCCCCCGGCCACGGCACGCAGCCGGTCCAGCACGTCCGCCCGCAGCTCGGCCGGCTCCAGGACCACCACGTCCGGTCCGAACTCGACCAGCCAGGCGTCCAGCCCGTGTCCGTACGGGATCTCCAACTCGTCCCAGCCGTCTCCCAGTTCCCGCACTGCGGTGGCCTTCGCCCGGAGGGGGTACCCCGCGTCCGCGCGCAGCCGGATCCGCGCGGAGCGGTCGGCACTCTCGCCCGCCCAGCTCGCCACGGTCTCGCGGACGGTGACGACGTCCGGGACCGGCGCGGTGAAGCCGCTGCCCCGGGAACGGACCCTGCCGGTGATCCTGGACAGCCGGAAGACCCGCTCGGCTCCCCGGTCGCGGTCGAACCCGGCCAGGTACCAGTGGCCGCGCCAGCACTCCAGCGCCCACGGCTCGACGTGCCGGGTCCCGGGCTGGGCGGCGTTGGCCTTGCGGTAGTCGAAGACGACCGGCCGGCGGTCGCGGCAGGCCAGCATCAGCGGCTCGAAGGCGGCCTCGTGCACCGGGATGCGCGGCTCCAGCGCGCCGTGCGCCTCGTAGGGGTCGACGTCCTCGGGCAGCCCGGCCGCGCGCAGCTTCTGCAGGGCGCCGCTGGCCGCCCCGGCCAGCCGGGCCTGCTGCCAGACCTTGGCTGCCAGACCGAGCGCGGCGGCCTCCTCGGCGTCGAGGGTGATGGGCGGCAGCCGGTTGCTGTCCCGGCGGGCCAGGTAGCCGACCTCGCCGTCCAGGCTCTCGACGGTCTCGATGACCAGCCCGAGCTCACGCAGGTCGTCCTTGTCCCGCTCGAACATGCGGTTGAAGGAGTCGTCGGACGCCGCAACGCCGCTCTTCTCCGACCCGGAGGCCGCGCCCCTGTCCCGGCCGGAGGCCTCGACGTAGGCCTCGATGGACTCCCGCAGCTCGCGCTTGCTCAGCGGCCGCCGCGTCCCGAGCAGGCACAGCGCCAGGTTCATCAGCCGCTCGGCCTTGGCAATGGCCATCGACGCCCTTCACCTTCCGTATGGTCCTTACGACCGATGACCGTACCGCCCCGCAGCGTACGGACAAAAGCCGAGGCCCATGCCCGGACAGGCATGGGCCACGGATGATCGGATCCAGCACGGATCCGGTGCACGACGATCAGACCGCGACCAGGTCGCAGACGAAGATCAGCGTCTCGCCCGGCTTGATCCGGCCGCCCGCGCCGCGGTCGCCGTAGGCGAGGTGCGGCGGGATGGTCAGCTGGCGGCGCCCGCCGACCTTCATGCCCTGCACACCCTGGTCCCAGCCGGCGATGACCTGGCCGATACCCAGCTGGAAGCGGAGCGGCGTGCCACGGTTCCAGGAGGCGTCGAACTCCTCGCCGGTGGAGAAGGCCACGCCGACGTAGTGGACGGCGACGGTGTCGCCGGCCTTGGCCACGGGCCCGTCGCCCTCCCAGATCTCCTTGATCTCGAGATCCGCCGGGGGCTCGCCGCCCGGGAAGTCGATCTCGGGCTTCTCGATGCTCACGTGTTTCTCCTGCTCATCTACGACAAGGCAACCTGCACAGTCTTACATCCCCGCCGGGTGCGCGGCCCGCGCCGGGAGACCGTGGCGCGGTGCTACATCGCCGCCAGGATGTCCACCGTGAAGACCAGCACCGAGTCCTTCTTGATGCCGCTGTTGGGGGGCGGGTTGTCGCCGTAGCCCAGGGCCGGCGGAACGACGATCAGGACCCGGCTGCCGACCTTCTTGCCGGCCAGTCCGTCGGCCCAGCCCTTGACGACCTGCTGGAGGGAGAACGAGGTCAGCGCATCGCGCTTGTACGTCGAGTCGAACTCCTTGCCGCCGTCCCACAGCACGCCCTTGTACTGGACGAGCACGGTGTTCTCCGGCTTGACCACGGGACCGTCGCCCTCGATCACGTAGTCGGCCACGAGCTTCTTGGGCGCGGCCGTCCTGGGCACGGTGATGGACGGGGCGGCGCCGTCGGTGTTGGTGCCGATCTTGGGCAGGTCGGCGTTGTCCTGGGCGACCGTCTTGCCCTTGGCCGAGCTCTTGGAGTTGAAGGTGTCCTGGAGGTCGACGACGAACACCAGCGTGTCGGTGCCCTTGATCCCGGCCTGGGCGTTGCCCTGCGTGCCGTATCCCCAGGTGGGCGGCACGGAGAACAGGACGCGGCTGCCCACCTTCTTGCCGGCGAGGGCATAGCGCCAGCCGTCGATGATCGTGCCCTGGGCGAGCTGGATGACGAGGGGGGCCTTGCGGTCGTAGGAGTTGTCGAAGAGCTTCGCCGAGTTCCAGATCTGGCCCAGGTAGTGCGCCTGGACGTAGTCGTTCTCCGCGATGGTGCGGCCACCGCCCGCGATCACCGTCTTGACGGCGATGTCCTTCGACGGGTCACCACTGCCCTTGGCGACGGTCGGCTTCTCGCCGAACTTCGTGCCCGCGGTGATCGCCGGCAGCGGCCCGGAGACGATCTTCGGCGAGGTCGCAGCGGACGGCTCGGAGGGCGACGGCGACGCGCTCTCGCTGGCCTTGCTCGAACCGGCCTTGTCGTTGCCGCAGGCGGCCAGGGTGACAAGTCCCGCGGGTACGGAAAGAAGAAGTGAGCGTCGGCGCACGGTGGGGGCCTCGTAATCGGTCGATCTTCTGATGGCGTGCGCGCAACTCTACGTCGTGAGCGGGGCGCCGTACGGTGAACGTACGGCGCCCGTGTGGCGTTCCGGTTCTCGTGTTGATCCGGCGCCCTCGTCCCGCCGGGCTCACATTCCGGCGATCAGCTTCTCCACCCGGTCGTCCACCGAACGGAACGGGTCCTTGCACAACACCGTCCGCTGTGCCTGGTCGTTGAGCTTCAGGTGCACCCAGTCGACGGTGAAGTCCCTGCGCTGTTCCTGCGCCCGCCGGATGAAGTCGCCGCGCAGCCGTGCCCGAGTGGTCTGCGGGGGAACCGACTTGCCCTCGAAGATCTTCATGTCGTTGCAGATCCGGGTGGCTTGACCCTTCTTCTCCAGCAGGTAGTACAGGCCACGACGGCGGTGGATGTCGTGGTAGGCGAGGTCTATCTGGGCGACCCGCGGGTGCGACATGGTCATGTTGTGCTTGGCCCGGTACCGCTCGATGAGCTTGTACTTCATCACCCAGTCGATCTCGGTGCCGATGCGGTCGAGGTCCTCGGTCTCGATCGCGTCCAGCGTACGGCCCCACAGCTCCAGCACCTGCTCCACCGTGCCGGTGCGGATACCGCGCCGCTCGCAGAAGTCCACGGCCTTCTCGTAGTACTCCCGCTGCACCTCCAGCGCGGAGGCCTCCCGGCCGCTGGCCAGGCGCACCTTGCGGCGGCCCGTGATGTCGTGGCTGACCTCGCGGATCGCCCGGATCGGGTTCTCCAGGGTCAGGTCGCGCATCACCGTGCCCGCCTCGATCATGCGCAGCACCAGGTCGGTCGCGCCCACCTTGAGCAGCATCGTCGTCTCGGACATGTTGGAGTCGCCGACGATGACGTGCAGCCGCCGGTAGCGCTCCGCGTCCGCGTGCGGCTCGTCGCGGGTGTTGATGATGGGCCGCGAACGGGTGGTCGCCGAGGAGACGCCCTCCCAGATGTGCTCGGCCCGCTGGCTCACGCAGTACACCGCCCCGCGCGGGGTCTGCAGCACCTTGCCCGCCCCGCAGAGCAGCTGCCTGGTGACCAGGAACGGGATGAGGATGTCCGCGAGACGCGAGAACTCTCCGTGCCGTGCCACCAGATAGTTCTCGTGGCAGCCGTAGGAGTTGCCCGCCGAGTCGGTGTTGTTCTTGAAAAGGTAGACGTCGCCCGCGATTCCCTCCTCGTGCAGGCGTCGTTCCGCGTCCACCAGGAGTCCTTCGAGAATGCGCTCGCCGGCCTTGTCGTGGGTGACCAGTTCGATCACATTGTCACACTCGGGTGTCGCGTATTCCGGGTGTGATCCCACGTCGAGATAGAGCCGGGCGCCGTTTCGCAGAAACACATTGCTGCTGCGGCCCCATGACACGACACGGCGGAAGAGGTACCGCGCCACCTCGTCAGGCGACAGGCGGCGCTGTCCCCTGAACGTGCACGTGACGCCGTACTCGTTCTCCAGCCCGAAAATGCGGCGGTCCATGACTGAACATTACGCCCGATCCTCTGCGCTCAAACGGGGTTCGGCAGCACGATTTGGATCATTTTCCGATGAAGCAGCAACCACCGCCCGCCCAACGGGAGCTGTGAGGACCCGCCCGGTGACCAGCAACACCAGCAGCGACACGGCCCCGGCGACGCCCGGCACCGCGAAGCCCCAGAGCGCGCCACCCCCCTCGACCACCGGGCCCGCGACACCCGTTCCGACGGACGCGCCCACGGTGAACGTCGTCACCAGCCAGGAGAAGGCCTCCGTCACCGTGCCGGCCGGCGCGTGCCGGTCCACGATGATGAACGCGCAGGCGATGCAGGGCGCCAGGAACACCCCGGCCAGCACCGTCAGCGCCACCATGGCCACCGCTCCGGGCATCAGCAGCAGCGGCAGGTAACACACCGCCAGAAGACCCACCAGCAGGCGCAGTCGCCGCTCGGGCGCGCCGGCCCACTGGCGCGCGCCGTAGACGGCGCCGCCGACCAGCGCGCCCAGCCCCAGGGCGGCCATCAGCCAACCGTAGACCGCGTCTCCGCCGTGGTCGTCCGCGTAGGGCACCGCCGCCACCGTGATGGAGCCCATGGCGACACCGACGAAGAGGAACGCGCCGAGCAGCGCCAGCAGGCCGGGCGAGCGCAGCGCGCCCAGCCAGTGCGCCTCCCGGGGCGCCGAACGCCAGGCCCGCGAGGGCGGCGAGACGACCACGGACAGCGCGCCCAGTACGCCGACGGCGTTCAGCACCACCAGCGCCGCCTGCGCCGACCACAGCGAGACGCAGAGGGTCACGAGCAACGGGCCGACGGTGAACATCACTTCCTGTGCGACGGCGTCCATCGCGTAGGCCGTGTGCACCTGGTCGTCCCTGCGCAGCACCGAGGGCCACAGCGCCCGCAGCCCGCCCTCCAGCGGCGGGGTGAAGAGCCCGGCCGCCGCCACGGCCGTGTACGCCACGGCGGGCGGCTGGGTGCCGGTCAGGGCGAAGACCGTCATCGCCAGCGCCGCGGCGAGCGCGGCGGGCAGCTGGACGCGGGGCTGTCCGTGCATGTCCACCAGGCGCCCGAGCACGGGCTGGCCCACCGCGTTGGCCACGCCGTACACCGCCGCCAGCGCCCCCGCGAGGCTGTACGTGCCGCCCTCCGCGCGGACGAACAGCACGATGGCGATCGCCGCGGTGGCGTTGGGCAGCCGCCCCACGAGGGTGCCGGTCAGCAGCCGGGCGGCGTGCCTCGCCCTGAGGATCTCCAGGTATCCCCCGAATCCCACGGCCATCGCCTGCCTTCCACCGGTTCGCCCGAGGTGCTGGAGCAACCTCTGGTGTTACGTATAACGTCCTCGGTCATACGTACCATGTGCGCTGTTCACCAGTCCAGACGAAGGAGCGTCCCCGCGGTGGCACGAAGCAGCACGCGCCCCACCAGCCGTGACGTCGCGCACGCCGCCGGGGTGTCCCAGGCCGCCGTCTCCCTGGTCCTCGGCGACAAGTGGCGCGGCCGGGTGTCGCAGGCGACCGCCGAACGGGTGCGCCGGGCCGCCGAGGAACTCGGCTACCGGCCCAACCTCGCCGCCCGCAACCTGCGCCTCGGCCGCACCCGGACCGTGCTCCTGGTCGTCCCCGCGCTGACCACCGAGTTCTTCGCCGGCGTCTACACCGGCGCCGCGCGCGTCGCCGCCGAGCACGGCTTCGGCGTCGTCCTCTACCCCTCCCCCGAGGGCATCGGCCCGGCCCGGAACCCGTTCGCCTCGGCCCAGGCGGCGCTGGACGGCGTGATCGCCTCCTCCATGGCCGCCGACGCGCTCTCCGCGATCCGCGGCGACCAGCTGCCGCTGGTCATGCTGGACAGCGACCCCGCGGGCAGCCTGGGCGCCGCGACCGTCAACCTGGACATCGCCGACGGCGTACGCCAGGTCGCCGACCATCTGCTCGGGCTCGGTCACCGGCGCTTCCTGCACCTCGCGGCGGACGTGGCCTCCTGGACCTTCGAGGTGCGGGCGAGGGAGCTCGGCGCCCGGGTGGGCGCGGTGCCCGGCACCTCGGTGCGCACCGCGCGCGCCCCCATCTCCATCGAGGACGCCAGGGCCGCCACCGAGGCCGCCGTGAGCGCCCCCGGGCCCCGGCCCACCGCGCTGGTCTGCGACGACGACAAGCTCGCCGCGGGTGCCTACAAGGCCCTGCGACGCCTCGGCCTGCGCGTGCCCGACGACGTCTCCGTCACCGGCCTCGACGACCTCGCCCTGGCCACCGCCATCGACCCCGAGCTCACCACGGTGCGGCTGGACGCCGAGCTGTTCGGCGAGCGGGGCATGCACGCCCTGCTGGCCGTTCTGGAGGGCCGCGCTCCCGTCGGCGGGGACATCCCCGTGGAACTCGTGGTACGGGGCTCCACGGCGCCGCCCGGCCCCTCCTGAAACCGCCCGGCGCCCTGAAAACGCCCGGTGCCCCGGCCCACAGCAGGCCGGGGCACCCGGGAACGGGGCTGCGGAGCGGGACTACTTCTCCTCGGAACCGTCCTCCTCGGCGCTCTCCGCCTCGGTCGCCGCGCCGTCGGCCTCGAGCAGCCTGCCCAGCTGACGGCCCACGATGCGCTTGAACTTGCGCTTCTGCGGCCGCGTACGGTCCAGCACCGCCACCTCCAGGCGCTCGGCGGGGATCTCCCGCTCACTGCCGTTGGTGTCGCGGGACAGGGCCTGCACGGCCAGCTTCAGCGCCTCCGCCAGCGACATGCCGTCCCGGTGGCGCTGGTCCAGGTAGCCGCTGATCTGCTCGGCGTTGCCGCCGACCGCGACCGAGCCGTGCTCGTCCACGATCGAGCCGTCGTGCGGCAGCCGGTAGATCTGGTCGCCGTCCGGGGTCTCCCCCACCTCGGCGACCACCAGCTCCACCTCGTACGGCTTCTCGGCGGCGCTGGAGAAGATCGTGCCCAGTGTCTGGGCGTACACGTTCGCCAGACCGCGGGCGGTCACGTCGTCCCGGTCGTAGGTGTAACCGCGCAGGTCGGCGTAGCGGACACCGCCGATGCGCAGGTTCTCGTACTCGTTGTACTTGCCGGCGGCCGCGAACGCGATCCGGTCGTAGATCTCGCTGAACTTGTGCAGCGCGCGGGACGGGTTCTCACCGACGAACACGATTCCGTCGGCGTACTGCAGCACGACCAGGCTGCGGCCACGGGCGATGCCCTTGCGGGCGTACTCCGCCCGGTCGGCCATGGCCTGCTGAGGTGATACATAGAACGGCGTCGACACCGGCTATCCGTCCCTTTCTGTAGAAGTCACTGGATCACCGAACAGATCCGGGCGCCGGCTACAGCAGCGCCGCCCGCGGGCCGTCCGGCTGCTCCAGGCGCCGCTGGAGCACCGAGCGGGCGATCTCCGAGGACTCGTCCTCGGTGAGCCGGCGGAATCCGTCCTCGGTGATCACGGTGACGATCGGATAGATCCGGCGGGCGACATCGGGACCACCGGTCGCCGAGTCGTCGTCTGCCGCGTCGTACAGGGCCTGGACCACCAGCGTCGTGGCCTCGGCCTCGGTCAGGTCCTCCCGGAAGAGCTTCTTCATCGCGCCGCGCGCGAAGATCGAGCCGGAGCCCGTGGCCGCGTAGCCGTGCTCCTCGGAACGGCCCCCCGTCACGTCGTAGGAGAAGATCCGGCCCTTCTCGCGGTCCAGGTCGTACCCCGCGAAGAGCGGGACCACGGCCAGACCCTGCATGGCCATGCCCAGGTTGGAGCGGATCATGGTCGACAGCCGGTTCGCCTTGCCCTCCAGCGAGAGCTGCGTCCCCTCGACCTTCTCGAAGTGCTCCAGCTCCAGCTGGAACAGCTTCACCATCTCCACCGCCAGACCGGCGGTGCCGGCGATACCGACGGCCGAGTACTCGTCCGCCGGGAACACCTTCTCGATGTCCCGCTGCGCGATCACGTTCCCCATCGTCGCCCGCCGGTCACCGGCCAGGACGACACCGCCCGGGAAGGCCGTCGCCACGATGGTGGTGCCGTGCGGCGCCTCGATCACGCCGTGGGTGGGGGGCAGCTGCCGCTTCCCCGGGAGCAGCTCCGGCTGGTGCTCGGCGAGAAAGTCCATGAACGAGGAGGACCCGGGCGTCAGGAAGGCACCTGGTAGACGCCCGGTGCTACGAGTGTTGGCTTCCACGCGTTTCCCTCCACGTAAGCAGCAGCCCGCCTTATGGCATCGGGCCGATCCTTGAACTGC
This sequence comes from Streptomyces sp. NPDC091412, assembly GCF_044756885.1. Classification (NCBI taxonomy): domain Bacteria; kingdom Bacillati; phylum Actinomycetota; class Actinomycetes; order Kitasatosporales; family Streptomycetaceae; genus Streptomyces; species Streptomyces sp. NPDC091412. Next base: position 267,066 of record NZ_JBIVTV010000001.1, read on the forward strand.
CCCAGTGCAGCATTGCAGCTGAAGCACAGTACGCCACGGACCCTACCCGTCTCATGGCAGTGATCCACATGCTCTGGTGGAGCCGAGAGACATATACAGCAGACGCCCCCCTGGGAGGCGATCAACTCCTCGCGCTCGGCTTCGGTCAAGCCGTACCGGCGCTTCAGGTGATCCTGCCGTCCCTGGATGGCACGGCACGCCTTACAACGCGTCGACAGACCGTCCGACGCAGTCGCGTTGCGATGCCACTCACTGTGCGGCTTGACCTCACCACACGTCCGGCAGAGCTTTTGCCCGGCCGGGACCTCCACCTTCGCCCGAACCGACTTGCCCACGGCTTCCCGGCGGCGCCGGTAGTGCGCGGCGCTGTACTCCGCCACGCACTCCCGGCAGTGCACCTGGAGGCCATCACGTCGATTCTTGTCCCGCGCGAATGCGGCAAGAGGTAGCTCTCGCTTGCATTTCGTGCACTGTTTCGCATTCGGCTCGCCGGCCACCCTCACCCCCCGCGCCGACCTTCATTTCGAAAGCGAACAACCTAGATGGCTTTCACTCTCCACCTTTTTGCACGAAGGAGCGCACGAAATCCTCGGCATTTTCCTCGAGTACGTCGTCGATCTCGTCCAGCACGGAGTCCACGTCGTCGCTCAGCTTCTCGTGGCGTTCCTTGAGGTCGTCCGCGGCCTGCGCGTCCTGGGACTGCTCCTCGACCTCCTCGGTGGAACGCGTGGCCTTCTGCTGCCCGCCGCCGGTGTCCTTCGTTGCCATAACCCTCACCCCGCTCAGTTCGCCCGACATGGTCGCCATTACGGCCGATCGGTGATGTTCCGACCCTACAAGCCGGGTCCGACATCGGCCCCGCACTTTGTCCAACGTACGAGGGCCACCTCGATGATTCCCGGCGCCGGGGATTTCCACCCTGGAGGACACGCCCGGTCCGGGATCCGCTCAGCCGCCGGAAAGCACCCTGACCAGGTCTTCCGCGGTACGGCAGCGGTCGAGGAGCTCTTTGACGTGATTACGCGTTCCGCGAAGCGGTTCCAGGGTTGGGACGCGCTGGAGCGAGTCCCTGCCCGGCAGATCGAAGATCACCGAGTCCCAGGAGGCCGCGGCGACGTCGTCGGCGTACTGCTCCAGGCAGCGGCCGCGGAAGTACGCGCGCGTGTCCTCCGGCGGCTTCCTGCGGGCCCGGTCCACCTCGGTCTCGTCCAGCAGGCGCTTGATGCGGCCCCGGGCCACCAGACGGTTGTACAGGCCCTTGTCGGGGCGTACGTCCGCGTACTGGAGGTCGACGAGATGGAGGCGGGCAGCGTCCCAGTCGAGGCCGTCACGGCGCCGGTAGCCCTCCATGAGCTCCCGCTTGGCGACCCAGTCCAGCTCGCCGGCCAGGCTCATGGGGTCGTTCTCGAGCCGGTTGAGCGTGTCCTCCCAGCGGGACAGCACGTCCTTGGTCTGCTCGTCGGCGTCCGCGCCGAACCGCTCCTCCACGTACTTGCGCGACAGCTCGTAGTACTCCATCTGGAGCTGCACCGCGGTCAGTGTCCGGCCGCTGCGCAGTGTGATCAGGCGCTTGAGGCCCGGGTCGTGCGAGACCTGGTGGAGCGTGCGTACGGGCTGGTCGACGGCCAGGTCCACGGCGATGAAGCCGTCCTCGATCATGGACAGGACCAGGGCGGTCGTGCCCAGCTTGAGGTAGGTGGAGATCTCGGAGAGGTTGGCGTCGCCGATGATCACATGCAGGCGCCGGTACTTCTCCGCGTCGGCGTGGGGCTCGTCGCGCGTGTTGATGATCGGCCGCTTGAGTGTGGTCTCCAGACCGACCTCGACCTCGAAGTAGTCCGCGCGCTGGCTGAGCTGGAAGCCGTGCTCGTGGCCGTCCTGGCCGACGCCGACACGGCCGGCGCCCGTGATGACCTGGCGGGAGACGAAGAAGGGCGTGAGGTGGCGCACGATGTCGGAGAAGGCGGTCTCCCGCTTCATCAGGTAGTTCTCGTGCGTGCCGTAGGAGGCGCCCTTGTTGTCGGTGTTGTTCTTGTAGAGGTGGATCGGCTGGGCGCCGGGCAGCTGGGCCGCCCGCTCCGCGGCCTCGGCCATGATCCGTTCGCCGGCCTTGTCCCACAGGACGGCGTCGCGCGGGTTGGTGACCTCGGGCGCGCTGTACTCCGGGTGGGCATGGTCGACGTAGAGCCGTGCGCCATTGGTGAGGATGACGTTGGCCAGGCCGATGTCCTCGTCGGTGAGCTGGCTGGCGTCGGCCGCCTCGCGGGCGAGGTCGAAGCCCCGGGCGTCCCGCAGCGGATTCTCCTCCTCGAAGTCCCAGCGGGCCCGGCGCGCCCGGTGCATGGCCGCCGCGTAGGCGTTGACGATCTGGGATGAGGTGAGCATGGCATTGGCATTGGGGTGGCCGGGGACGGAGATCCCGTACTCCGTCTCGATGCCCATTACTCGCCGTACGGTCATGCGGCCCTCCTTGCCCGGCGGCGCCCTCGGTCGTGGGCGTCGCTCAAGTACCGCTGATGCCCGGGTGCCTGTGCGGTGCCCGTCCCCGCACTGCGCAACCCGGCGGTACGAAAGAGCCTAGAACGCCTTTGCGCTGGTGGGGAGATCATTTGCGTCATTGCCTGCTCCATGCGTGGCCCGGAAACAGCCGACTGCGGGTACCCCGTGGAGGGCACCCGCAGCCACCCCGCATTTACAGGTACTGACCGGTGTTCGCCACCGTGTCGATGGAGCGTCCGGTGTCCGCGCCCTGCTTTCCGGTGATGAGGGTGCGGATGTAGACGATCCGCTCGCCCTTCTTTCCGGAGATCCGGGCCCAGTCGTCCGGGTTGGTGGTGTTGGGCAGGTCCTCGTTCTCCTTGAACTCGTCCACGCAGGCCTGGAGCAGGTGGGAGACGCGGAGACCCTTCTGGCTCTTCTCGAGGAAGTCCTTGATCGCCATCTTCTTGGCGCGGCCGACGATGTTCTCGATCATGGCGCCGGAGTTGAAGTCCTTGAAGTACAGGACTTCCTTGTCACCGTTGGCGTAGGTGACCTCCAGGAAGCGGTTCTCCTCGGTTTCGGCGTACATGTGTTCCACCGCGGTCTGGATCATGCCCTGGACCGTGGCGTCCTTGGCGCCGCCGTGTTCCGCGAGGTCGTCCGAGTGCAGCGGGAGGCGCTCGGTGAGGTACTTCCCGAAGATGTCCTTCGCCGCCTCGGCGTCCGGACGCTCGATCTTGATCTTCACATCGAGGCGGCCGGGCCGCAGGATGGCCGGGTCGATCATGTCCTCGCGGTTGGAGGCGCCGATCACGACCACGTTCTGCAGGCCTTCCACACCGTCGATCTCGGCGAGCAGCTGGGGGACGATGGTGTTCTCCACGTCCGAGCTGACACCGGAACCCCGGGTGCGGAAGAGGGACTCCATCTCGTCGAAGAAGACGATCACGGGGGTGCCCTCGCCGGCCTTCTCCCGGGCGCGCTGGAAGACGAGGCGGATCTGCCGCTCGGTCTCGCCGACGTACTTGTTCAGCAGCTCCGGGCCCTTGATGTTGAGGAAGAAGCTCTTGCCCGCCGCCTGCCCGGTGACCTCGGCGACCTTCTTGGCGAGCGAGTTCGCGACGGCCTTGGCGATGAGCGTCTTGCCGCATCCGGGAGGCCCGTAGAGCAGGACGCCCTTCGGCGGGCGCAGCTCGTGCTCCTTGAACAGGTCCGGGTAGAGGTATGGCAGCTCCACGGCGTCGCGGATGGCCTCGATCTGGTTGCCGAGGCCGCCGATCTGCTCGTAGCCGATGTCGGGCACCTCTTCGAGGACGAGTTCCTCGACCTCGCTCTTGGGCACGACCTCGTAGACGTAGCCGGACCTGGGTTCGAGCAGGAGCGCGTCGCCGGGGCGGATGGTGACGTCCAGCAACGGCTCGGCGAGCCGTACCACCCGCTCCTCGTCGGTGTGCCCGAGCACCAGGGCCCGCTCGCCGTCCTCGAGGATCTCCTTGAGGGTGACGATGTCGCCGACGCGCTCGAACTCCATGGCCTCGACCACGTTGAGCGCCTCGTTGAGCATCACTTCCTGGCCGCGCCTGAGCTCGTCGAGCTCGACGCTGGGACTGACGTTCACCCGGAGCTTGCGGCCGCCGGTGAAGATGTCGGCCGTGCCGTCCTCGACGGCCTGAAGGAAGACCCCGAAGCCGGCCGGCGGCTGGGCGAGCCGGTCGACCTCTTCCTTGAGGGCCACGATCTGGTCGCGGGCCTCGCGGAGCGTGTTCGCGAGGCGTTCGTTCTGCGCGGACACGCCGGCCAGGTTGGTCTGCAACTCGACGATCCGCTCTTCGAGAATCCTCGTGTGACGCGGAGAGTCGGCGAGCTTGCGGCGCAGGACGGCGATCTCCTGCTCAAGGTAGGCGATCTGCCCGGCCGGGTCGTCGGACCCGCGTCCCGGGCGGATGCCGCGGTTCATGTCGTCGTCGTGGGCTGCCACGGTCCTCACCTCCTCCAAGGGGAGCTGGACGCTTCCAGACCCTACCTGGGTGGGTGTCGATTGAAACCCCTAGATCACAAAGACTGTCGGGGTGTGTCCGATCTTCACCCTTGCGCTCTCCCTCACGCCAGGGGAATACCCACCGAACATGATTGGAAAGCGGGCAGAGGTAGGGTCGACACGTTCAACACCCGTCAGAGCTGGCCGGATTCCCGTACGGCTCGACGTGATACGGCAGGAGAGATGACCGTGCAGCAGCAGACCTCGGACGGTGGCGAGGCACTGGAGGTCTGGATCGACCAGGACCTGTGTACCGGCGACGGCATCTGCGCGCAGTACGCGCCGGAGGTCTTCGAGCTGGACATCGACGGTCTGGCCTATGTGAAGAGCCCGGAGGACGAGCTCCTTCAGGAGGCGGGAGCGGCAACGCCCGTGCCGCTCCCGCTTCTCACGGACGTGGTGGACTCGGCCAAGGAGTGCCCCGGCGAGTGCATCCACGTGCGCCGCGTCTCGGACAGGGTCGAGGTGTACGGACCTGACGCGGAGTGACCGCTTCGGCGCGACGCGTCACCATTGTCTGTTTTCTCACATTTTCAGGGAACGCGGTCAGACACCGCGAGCCCCGGCGTCCGCGGAGCGGACGAACGCGCCGTTCTGCCACCGCCACTTCACGCTGTCCTTGAGGTCGGGGCAGCAATTCGGCACGTCGGGCGAGGAGTAGCCGAGCAGGGTCGCGGTGACGGCGCCGTCGCGGACGGCGAAGTCCGTGACCGAGTACCGGTCCTTGGCCTCGACGAGGGTGGCGACCACGCGGGGCTCGGCGGCTCCGGCGGCCTGGGTGAGGACGTAGACGGCGTCGGGCGGTGTGCCCATGGTGGCGTCGCAGTGCACGACGGCCACGGTCTCCGGTCTGCCGTCCCCGTCGAGGTCACCGGAGGCCTTCTTCGCCACCACGGCCCGCACCGGGCCGCAGTCGATCGGGAAGGTCACGCCGGTGGTGCTCGGGGCCGGCGCGGTGGCGGGGGCGGAGTTCGCGCGGGTGCCCTGCGGCTGGGCGGCCGTGGCCGAGCCGGGCTGCACGAACGAGGAGAGGGCGACCACACCGGCGACCGCGGTGGCGGTGGCCATCCAGTGGATGGGGCGGGTGTGCGTGTGGGCCAGTTCCGGAACGGCGGATTGCTGCACTAGGAGCATCTCCTGCGAGGGCTGTGCCGGTGGGGGTGGCCAGCATCGTGCCACACGTCACAGTGCGGGGGAACGGCGGGGTGGGGGTCAACGTGAGGGCGCCGTGGCGGAGTTCCCGGTGGTTGCCGGGAACTCCGTCACGGCGCCCGTGTGTTGCGTGCGCGGCGGGACGCGTCAGCGGGCGGCGCCGCCGTCCGCGTTGGGGCCCTCGTAGTCCTCGCCGTAGGCGCCCTTCGCGGGGCGGCGGCGGCGCATGGGCGGCTCGACGCCGTCCGCGAGCCGACGGGCGGTGAGCAGGAAGCCGGTGTGGCCGATCATGCGGTGGTCCGGGCGGACGGCCAGGCCCTCGACGTGCCAGTTGCGGATCATCGTCTCCCAGGCGGTCGGCTCGTTGAAGCAGCCGATCTCGCGGATGGACTCCACGGTCCGGGCGAGCTGGGTGGTCGTCGCGACGTAGCAGCACAGGATGCCGCCGGGGACGAGCGCCTTGGAGACGGCCTCCAGGCACTCCCAGGGGGCGAGCATGTCGAGGATGACACGGTCGACGTCGGTGTCGGAGAGGTTGTCCTGGAGGTCTCCGACCGTGAGCTGCCAGGCCGGGTGGGGGCCGCCGAAGTAGCGTTCCACGTTCGCCTGCGCGATCTCGGCGAAGTCGGCGCGGCGCTCGTAGCTGTGCAGCATGCCCTGGTCGCCGATGGCCCGCAGCAGGAAGCTGCTGAGCGAGCCGGAGCCGACGCCGGCCTCCACGACGCGCGCGCCGGGGAAGATGTCGGCGAAGGCGAGGATCTGCCCCGCGTCCTTGGGATAGACAACGGCTGCCCCGCGGGGCATGGACAGGACGTAGTCGGGGAGCAGGGGGCGCAGCGCGAGGTAGGCGACGTTGCCGGTGGTGCGGACAACGCTGCCCTCGGGTGCGCCGATCAGTTCGTCGTGCGGGAAGGAACCCTTGTGGGTGTGGAAGTTCTTCCCTGCTTCGAGCGTGAACGTGTAGTGGCGGCCCTTGGGGTCGGTCAGCTGTACCTGGTCCCCGACCTTGAAGGGCCCGCGGCGGCGGGCGGCACCGGTCGGTTCGGACATGTGACCAGCCTACCGGTCCCCGACGGGCCCTCCGACCACGCTGACGGGCCCTACGCGGAGGCCGACGGGCGGGCCATGGCCTTCACGAAGGCGCGCTCCACGTCGGCCGCGGACAGCACGCCGTAGATCTCGCCGGTCTCCTCCACCACGAGGTACTCGGTCGCCGGGGTGGCGCGGAGCACGTCGAGGAGGTCCTCTCCGGCGAGTTCGGCGGAGACGCGCATGCCGTCGGTGAGCTCCTGGGCGAGTTCGCTGGCGTAGACCCAGGGGCGGCGGTGTTCGGGTACGCCGACGATGGCGGACTCGCGGACGAGGGAGAGCGGCTCGCCGTGGCCGTCGACGACGACCAGGGCGCGGGCGCCGGCGGTGTTGGCGCGGCGCAGGGCCTCGGCCAGGGAGGTGTTGCCCTCGACCGGTACGGCACGGCGGGTGAGGGCACGGGCGCGCAGTTCGGGGAGGTGCTCGCGCAGCCGGGCCATGCGCAGGCTGTTGCCGGCGCCGGTCCAGATGATCGCGGCCAGGATGGCGGCGAGCAGGGCGTTGGTGACGGTGCCCATGCCGACGCTGTCCTCGGCGGTGGGGCCGAGGGCGCCGGACTGGGTGACCAAGGGCAGTCCGATCAGGACGGCGACCGCGAGCGCGCGGCCGACCCAGGCGGCGGCGACGGTGCCGCTCATCGGCCTGCCGGTGATCTTCCAGACGACGGCGCGGAGCATGCGGCCGCCGTCGAGAGGCAGACCGGGCAGCAGGTTGAAGGCGGCCACGATGAGGTTCGAGATCATCAGGCCGGCCAGCAGGACACCGGCGACCGTGCCGCGCTCGAGGGGCCGCAGGGCGGCGTAGAAGACACCGGCGAGGATCAGCGACAGCAGCGGGCCGACGAAGGCCAGGACGAACTCGCGGCCGGGGGTCTCGGCCTCCTTCTCGATCTCGGAGACGCCGCCGAAGAACTGGAGCTGGATACGCCGGACCGGGAGCTTGAAGCGGAGGGCGGCGATGGTGTGGGCGAGCTCGTGGACGAGGACGGAGCCGTAGAAGGCGACCGCGAAGAACAGGGCGACGAGGTAGCGGGCCGCGCCGAGTTCGGGCAGCACCCGGTCGAGCTGTCCGCCGAACACCCAGGTGATCAGCGCGGCCACGAGGAACCAGCTGGGCGCCACGTACACGGGCACCCCGAAGGGCCGCCCCATGAGGAGCCCGCCCCTGAGGTCGCTCGGGCGCCGCGGCGGCTCCTGTCCGGTCCCGGAACGGGCGAGAGTGCGGTCGGGGTGGGACTCGGGACGCGTGCGGTCCCCGGGAGCGTGGGCGGGACGCTCGGGACGGGTACCGGCTTCGCGTCCGGCGGCCGGGTCAGCGCCGTGGGCGTAGCCGCGCTCGGGGTGGGCGTCGGGGCGGAGGTCGTCGGTGACGGGCGGCTGGGACGGGGTGTCGCCGGAACGGTCCCGGTCCTCCGTCTCCCCCGTCGTCTCCGTCGGCTCCTCCGTCCCGCCCTCCGCCGCGGGGGCAGGGGTGGCGGTCGGCGAGGCCGGCTCGGGCGGGGCCGCGTCGGCCGGCTCGGCGCCCGGGCCCACGGAGTCGGGGGCCGGGTCCACCGGGCCCGTGCGGCGCTCTGCCGACTCGTCCTTGCCGGAACGCGGCTGTCCGCTCCCGCCGCTCACGTCCACGGTGTCCCCTTGTTCGAAGCACGTCTTCCGTGCCTGACGGCCGGAAGGTCTCGGGTCGATGGTATGCGGCCGTGGCAACCGGTCACGCCCGGCACCCCATGTGTTTTCCCCGCTTCGCACACAACATGACCGTCCCCGGGTCACTGTCGGTGGTGGGCCGTAGGGTCTGGTGCATGGAGACGAGCACGGAGGGCGAGCCCGGCACCCCGCACGACGCCGTCGGACCGGCCCGGTCACGCCACAGCGCGCCGCGGGCCGCCGAGTTGCAGCCCGCGCCGGAGACGGCTCGGCCGCCGGACGCGGCGCGGACGACGGTCCCCGCACAGGCGGCCGCCGGGCAGGAGACGTCGACCGGCGCGGCGCACGCTGCGGCGGCCGGCGGGGGCGACGCGGGCCCTGAGACCGCGGGCGGTGCGGGCGGTCCGGACGGTGGTGGAGCGGATGTGCGCGAGGAGGGCGTCGGCCGTCCCGTGGCGGATGGCGCGGCGCCGGGCGGACGCGAGGCGGCCGCGGCGCCGGGTGCGGACGTGCCGGGCGGCGACGGGGGCTCGGGCGTGGAGGGCCGCCGGGCTGTCGCACCGCCCAGTTCGCTGTCTCCCTCGCGGGCCGGGGACTTCATGCAGTGTCCGTTGCTGTACCGGTTCCGGGTGATCGACCGGTTGCCGGAGAAGCCGAGTGAGGCCGCGACGCGGGGCACGCTGGTGCACGCCGTGCTGGAGCGGCTGTTCGACGCGCCCGCCGGGGAGCGGACCGCGCCACGGGCCAAGGAACTGGTCCCGGGCCAGTGGCAGCGGCTGCGCGAGGCGCGGCCCGAGCTGGTGGAGCTGTTCGCGGACGACACCGACGGCGAGCGGCTGGCGCGCTGGCTGGCGGAGGCGGAGCGGCTGGTGGAGCGCTGGTTCACGCTGGAGGACCCGACCCGGCTGGAGCCCGCCGAGCGGGAGCTGTTCGTCGAGGCGGAGCTGGACTCGGGGCTGACGCTGCGCGGGATCATCGACCGGGTGGACGTGGCGCCCACGGGCGAGGTGCGGATCGTCGACTACAAGACGGGCAAGGCGCCCCGCCCCGAGTACGCCGAGGGCGCGCTGTTCCAGATGAAGTTCTACGCCCTGGTGGTGTGGCGGCTGAAGAGGGTCCTCCCGCGGCGGCTGCAACTGGTGTACCTGGGCAGCGGCGACGTACTGACCTACGACCCGGTCCCCGCCGACCTGGAGTGGGTGGAGCGCAAGCTGCTGGCGCTGTGGGAGGCGATCCGGCTGGCCACCGAGACCGGTGACTGGCGGCCGCGCCCCACCAAGCTGTGCGGCTGGTGCGACCACCAGGCCCACTGCCCGGAGTTCGGCGGCACTCCGCCGCCCTACCCGCTGCCGGTGAGGGCGGCGGAGTCCGGCACGGCGGCGCAGGGCAGAATGGGGCCGGACTAGCGAAGGAGACTCACGTGGCCATCCGCGTCCTACTGGTCGACGACCAGCCGCTGCTGCGCACCGGGTTCCGGATGATCCTGGAGGCCGAGCAGGACATCGCGGTCGTGGGCGAGGCCGGAGACGGTCTGCAGGCCCTGGACCAGGTACGGGCCCTTCAGCCCGACGTGGTGCTGATGGACATCCGCATGCCGCGGATGGACGGCGTGGAGGCGACCCGGCAGATCACCGGACCGGAACGGAACGGTCCGGCGAAGGTGCTGGTCCTCACCACCTTCGACCTCGACGAGTACGTGGTGGAGGCGCTGCGCGCGGGCGCGAGCGGCTTCCTGCTCAAGGACGCCCCCGCCAACGAGCTGGTGCAGGCGATCCGGGTGGTCGCGGCCGGCGAGGCGATGCTGGCGCCGAGCATCACGCGCCGGCTGCTGGACAAGTACGCCACACATCTGCCCTCCGGGGAGGAGCAGGTGCCGGACACACTGCACACCCTCACCGACCGTGAGGTGGAGGTGCTGAAGCTGGTGGCGCGCGGCTTGTCCAACGCGGAGATCGCCGCCGATCTGTTCGTCAGCGAGACGACGGTCAAGACGCATGTGGGGCATGTACTGACGAAGCTGGGGCTGCGCGACCGCGTGCAGGCCGCGGTGTACGCGTACGAGAGCGGACTGGTGCGCCCCGGCGCGCAGTAGCGGCGGCCCCCGCGGCGCAACGCGAGGCAACGGCGAAGGGCGCCCCTCCCGGAAGATCGGGAGGGGCGCCCTTCGCCGTAGGGACGGTGGCGGATCAGCCGCCCACACCGCGGCCGAGCTCCCACAGCTGAAGCGTCGCCGAGGAGTTGAGGGCGTACGCGGTGCCCGTGATGTTGTCGCGGGCGGCGACGTACTGCTTGCCCTGCCAGAGCGGGATCAGCGGGACCTCGCTGGCGACGATGTCCTGAATGTCCGTCAGGCTGGCGGACGCGGAGAGCCGGTCGGCCTGGCGACGGGACTGCGGGATCAGGGTGTTGCGGATCTCGCTGTTGGCGTAGGGGGTGTTGAGGGTGTTGCCCTTGTCGAGGAACGGCGCCAGGTAGTTGTCGGCGTCCGGGAAGTCAGGGAACCAGCCCATGCCGTAGACGTCGTACTGGCCCTTCTTCTCCGCCGGGCGGAAGGTGTCCCAGGGGGTGCCCTGGATGTCGACCTCGAACAGACCGCTGCCGTTGAGCTGCTGCCGAAGGATCTCGAACTCCTTCTTGGTGGCAGGCCCGTAGTGGTCCGTCGTGTAGTGCATCGTCAGCTTCACCGGGGTGGTGACACCGGCCTTCTCCAGCAGCGAACGGGCCTTGGCCACGCTGGGGTCGCCGTACCGGTTGAAGAAGGAGTTGGAGTGACCGGTGATGGTGGCCGGGACCATCGAGTACAGCGGCTCGGCCTGGGTGCCGTAGACCTCGGAGACGAGTTCGCTGCGGTTGATGATCTGGGCCATGGCCTCACGCACGGCCTTGGTCTTCACCGTCGGGGCGTCGGTGTTGAAGGCCAGGTAGCGGATCTCCAGGCCGGCCGTCTCGACGATGCCGACCTTGCTGTCCTTGGCGGCCGACAGCGTGCGGATCTGCTCGGGCGACATGTTGCGGGTCATGACGTCGATGTCGCCCTTGTCGAGCGCGTCGCCCATGGTGTCGGCGTCCGCGAAGGAGCGGATCTGCACCTTGTCGTTGTTGAGCTTCAACGTCCCCTGGTAGTTGGGGTTCTTGGTGAAGACCCCGTCGACCATCTCGCCGTTCTTGACGTTGGCCTTCAGGGTGTACGGGCCGGAGCCGTCCACGGCGAAGCCGTCGCGGAGCTTGTCCTTCTCGTAGTCCTTGGGGTTGACGATGCCCGCGACGGGCGTCGACAGCTTGTACGGGAAGATGGCGTCAGCCGTGTTGAGGTGGAAGATGACCTCACGGTCGCCCTGGGTCTCCACGGTGTCCACGGTGGAGAGCAGGCCGGACACACCGCTGTCGGCGTTGATGGAGATGGCGCGGTCGACGGAGAACTTCACGTCGGCCGCGGTGATGGGCTCGCCGCTGGCGAACTTCAGGCCCTCACGCAGGGTGCAGGCGTAGCGCTCGTTGCCGCTGTCCGTGAAGCCGCACTTCTCGGCCGCCTCCGGGACGGGGTCACCGTCGCCCTTGGGCTGGATCATCAGGGTCTGCACGGTCTGGCGCAGGATGTTCCAGGTACCGACGTCGTAGGCGTACGCCGGGTCGACGGGCGCCGGGGCGTCCTGCGAAGCGGTGAACCGGTCCGTGGTGCCGACGACGATGGCGTCGCCGCTCTTGCTGCCGCTGTCGGAACCGCCGCACGCGGCGAGTACCGGCGCGAGCAGACCGACCACGGCCGGCAGCACCAAAGTCTTGCGGTTCATGCTCGAGTTTCTCCAGAGCTGTCTTGTCCGTGTATCCGGCATGCAAGGTGTTGCGACGGATCACGGGGGCAGGGTCGATGTTCTCGCGACGAGATTAGTCCTCCCCCGCAGGACCGTTCGCGGCCACCGGAGTTGAACTCCCATCACGCAGCGGAACCGGGTGCGGACGGACCGGAAACCCGTCGCCGGAAGGATTCGTGCAGCGTTCCACCAAACGGGACACAAGGGCGCGCGCACGGCACCCGAGAGGGGGCGGACAGCACGCCCCGGACCCGTTGTCGACCCCCCGGGGAGTGGGGAACGTCACACGCACAAGTAGGGGAACGAGTGCCGGAATTCGGCCATACGGCGAGCTTTGAATTCGCTCGGACATCCGGTTCGTGGGCCTTTTCCGCGGGACTTGGCACGCTGGGTGAACGGTTAGCGCATTTCTGTCATCAGACCGCGCAGAAATGACAGGTCCACGTCTTCGAGGGTGGGGACGACGGTCCGCCGGAAGGCCGGGGGGATGGGGGCGACCGAGGGGACGGCGACGACCCGGCAGCCGGCGGCCTCCGCCGCGGCGACTCCGGTGACGGTGTCCTCGATCACGGCGCACCGGGTGGGGTCCGCGCCGAGGCCCGCGGCGGCCAGCAGGTAGGGGTCGGGGTGCGGCTTGGTGCGCAGGACCTCGTCGCCGGCCACGGACAGGGCGAAGTGCTGGGGGCCGAGCGAGGTCAGGACCCGGTCGATGATGCGGCGGTGGGAGGCGGAGACCAGGGCGGTGGGGATCCGCTGCTCGGACAGTTCGGCCAGCAGCCGTGCGGCACCCGGCATCAGGGGCAGCGCGCCGTCGATACGGGCCTCGAAGCCCTCGTTCAGCAGGGTGGTGACCTCGGCGAGGGTGACGGCGGCGCCGGTGGCCTCGATGAGGAAGCCCGCGCTGCGGGTCATGGGACCACCGACGACGACGTGTCTCCAGGAGTCGTCGAGCCTGTGTCCGAGGGCGGCGAACACCTCCACCTCGACGTCCCACCAGAAGCCCTCGGTGTCCACCAGGGTTCCGTCCATGTCCAGGAGCACGGCCTGCAAGGCTGAGCCTTCGGCCGTACGGGTTCCGAGCGCCGGTACCGTGCTGGTCATCCGCGCATACCTCCTTGAGGGACGATCAGGCCGGTTCCCACACGGGGAACCGGCCTGCGATGGACCGACAATTGTACGACGCCCACAACCGAAATGCCCGCACGAACCGCCCGCAACGGCATCGGCGCACGACGGCACCGGGGTGGCGCGCGAGGACGGCCGGTCCGCGGTCCGCTGCCCTCCGCACCGTCCCGCAGGACCTCTCGACCGCGCCGGTGACCAGGGGAAACCCCGGGTCAGCGGGCGTTGAAGTACTTGGCCTCCGGGTGGTGGATCACGATGGCGTCGGTGGACTGTTCGGGATGGAGCTGGAACTCCTCGGACAGGTGGACGCCGATCCGCTCGGGGCGGAGGAGGTCGGCGATCTTGGCACGGTCCTCCAGGTCGGGGCAGGCGCCGTAGCCGAGCGAGAACCGGGCGCCCCGGTACTTCAGGGCGAACATGTCCTCGATGTCGGCGGGGTCCTCACCGGCGAAGCCCAGCTCGGCGCGCACCCGGGCGTGCCAGTACTCGGCGAGGGCCTCGGCCAGCTGCACGGACAGCCCGTGCAGCTCCAGATAGTCGCGGTAGGAGTCGGCGGCGAACAGCCGGGCGGTCTCCTCGCCGATCCTGGAGCCGACGGTGACGACCTGGAAGCCGACCACGTCCCTCTCCCCCGACTCCTCCGGGCGGAAGAAGTCCGCCAGGCACAGCCGGCGGCCGCGGCGCTGGCGGGGGAAGGTGAAGCGGGTGCGCTCGTTGCCCTGGTCGTCCAGGATGATCAGGTCGTCGTCCTTGGACACGCAGGGGAAGTAGCCGTGGACCACGGCGGCCTCCAGCAGGCCGTCCGTCTGAAGCCTCTCCAGCAGGCCGCGCAGCCGGGGCCGGCCCTCGCTCTCGACGAGTTCCTCGTAGGTGGGCCCGGAGCCGGTGCGGGCCTGCTTGAGCCCCCACTGGCCCTTGAACAGGGCGCCCTCGTCCAGCCAGGACGCGTACTCCTTGAGCTGGATGCCCTTGATCACCCGCGTGCCCCAGAACGGCGGCTCGGGCACCGGGTTGTCGGTGGCCACGTCGGAGCGGACGTGCCCCTCCTCCGGCCGCTGCTCCTCGACCGCCTGGGCGGTGGCGGCCCGCACCCGGCGCTGCCGGAGTTCGGGCAGCTTCGCCCCGGGCACGCCCCGCTTGACCCCGATCAGGGCGTCCATCAGGCGCAGGCCCTCGAACGCGTCGCGGGCGTAGCGGACCTCCCCGTCGTACAGCTCGTGCAGGTCCTGTTCGACATAGGCGCGGGTCAGGGCGGCGCCGCCGAGGATGACCGGGTAGCCGGTCGCCAGGCCGCGGGCGTTGAGCTCCTCCAGGTTCTCCTTCATGATCACCGTGGACTTCACCAGCAGCCCGGACATGCCGATCACGTCGGCCCGGTGCTCCTCGGCCGCCTCCAGGATCGCCGAGACCGGCTGCTTGATGCCCAGGTTGACCACGTTGTAGCCGTTGTTGGACAGGATGATGTCGACGAGGTTCTTGCCGATGTCGTGCACGTCACCGCGTACGGTCGCCAGCACGATCGTGCCCTTGCCCGCCTCGTCGGTCTTCTCCATGTGCGGCTCCAGGTGGGCGACCGCGTTCTTCATCACCTCGGCCGACTGGAGCACGAACGGCAGCTGCATCTGCCCGGAGCCGAACAGCTCACCGACCACCTTCATGCCGTCCAGCAGGGTGTCGTTGACGATGTCCAGGGCCTTGCGCGTCTCCAGGGCCTCGTCCAGGTCCTGCTCCAGGCCGTTCTTCTCGCCGTCGATGATCCGCCGCTTCAGGCGCTCCTCCAGCGGCAGCGCGGCCAGTTCCTCGGCCTTGCCGGCCTTCAGCGACTTCGCCGTGGCGCCCTCGAACAGCTGCATGAGCTTCTGCAGCGGGTCGTAGCCCTCGCGGCGGCGGTCGTGGATCAGGTCGAGCGCGGTGGTGACCTGCTCCTCGTCGAAGCGGGCGATCGGCAGGATCTTGCTGGCGTGCACGATCGCCGAGTCCAGGCCCGCCTTGACGCACTCGTCCAGGAACACGCTGTTCAGCAGGATCCGGGCGGCCGGGTTCAGACCGAAGGAGATGTTCGACAGGCCCAGCGTGGTCTGCACCTCCGGGTGCCGCCGCTTCAGCTCCCGGATGCCCTCGATGGTGGCCACACCGTCGCCCCGGGACTCCTCCTGGCCGGTGCAGATGGTGAAGGTCAGGCAGTCGACGAGGATGTCCTCCTCACGGATGCCCCAGTTGCCGGTCAGGTCCGCGATCAGCCGCTCGGCGATCTCCACCTTCTTCTCGGCGGTACGGGCCTGGCCCTCCTCGTCGATGGTCAGCGCGATCAGCGCCGCCCCGTGCTCCCGCGCCAGGGCCGTCACCCGCGCGAACCGCGACTCGGGTCCGTCGCCGTCCTCGTAGTTCACCGAGTTGATCACCGCGCGGCCGCCCAGCTGCTCCAGCCCGGCCCGGATCACGTCCACCTCGGTGGAGTCCAGCACGATCGGCAGCGTCGAGGCCGTGGCGAACCGGCCCGCCAGCTCCCGCATGTCCGCGACCCCGTCCCGGCCGACGTAGTCCACGCACAGGTCCAGCATGTGCGCGCCCTCGCGGATCTGCTCGCGCGCCAGCTCCACGCAGTCGTCCCAGCGGCCCTCGAGCATGGCCTCACGGAACTTCTTCGACCCGTTGGCGTTCGTCCGCTCGCCGATCGCCAGGTAGGACGTGTCCTGGCGGAAGGGCACGGTCTGGTACAGGGAGGCCGCGCCCGGCTCCGGGCGCGGGCTGCGCTCCACCGGGGACAGGTCCCGCACCCGCTCGACCACCTGGCGCAGGTGCTCCGGCGTGGTGCCGCAGCAGCCGCCCACCAGGGACAGTCCGTAGTCGCGGACGAAGTGGCCCTGCGCGTCGGCCAGCTCCGGCGCCGTCAGCGGGTAGTGCGCGCCGTCCTTGGTCAGCACGGGGAGACCGGCGTTCGGCATGCACGACAGCGGGACGCGCGCGTGCCGGGACAGGTAGCGCAGGTGCTCGCTCATCTCGGCGGGGCCGGTGGCGCAGTTCAGGCCGATCATGTCGACGCCCAGCGGCTCCAGCGCCGTCAGCGCGGCGCCGATCTCCGAGCCCAGCAGCATGGTGCCGGTCGTCTCCACCGTCACCGACACGATCAGCGGGACCTCGTACCCGGCGGTCTCCATCGCGCGGCGGGCCGCGATGACGGAGGCCTTGGTCTGGAGCAGGTCCTGGGTGGTCTCCACCAGCAGCGCGTCCGCGCCTCCGGCGAGCAGGCCCTCGGCGTTCTGCCGGTAGGCGTCGCGGATGGCGGCGAAGGTGGTGTGGCCGAGCGTCGGCAGCTTCGTACCCGGGCCCATGGAGCCCAGCACCCAGCGGGGGCGGCCGTCCGCGGCGGTGAACACGTCCGCCGCCTCACGGGCGATACGGGCGCCCGCCTCGGACAGCTCGGCGACCCGCTCGGCGATGTCGTACTCGCCCAGGGCGGTCAGGTTGGCCCCGAACGTGTTGGTCTCCACGCAGTCCACGCCGGCCTCGAAGTAGGCGGCGTGGACCGAACGGACGATGTCGGGGCGGGTGACGTTCAGGACCTCGTTGCAGCCCTCCAGCTGCTGGAAGTCGTCCAGCGAGGGCTCCTGGGCCTGAAGCATGGTGCCCATCGCTCCGTCGGCGACCACCACACGGGTGGCGAGTGCCTCACGCAGGGCGGACGCACGGGTCCGGCTGTCGGCGGAAGGGGTCGGCGGCAACGCGGCCATGAAGGGGCTCCCTTGGGGTGCGACGGCTGTCGGCTTTGCGCGTTCCCGGGAGCGAGCACAGCGCTGCCCGGGCGAGGCGCACGCCGCCAGGGTAGCCGGGACCGGCCCCTGACGGTCACGGCGTCCACCAAGCGGACGAGGATGACGGTCGGAACACCCCGGGTGGCGGGGTCGCGCGACAGGTGACGGCCGACCATTGGCGGGGGATCGGCACGGACCGGTAGTGTTCGGCATTGCCGAACGGGCGCCACGACGAGAGTCGTCCGCCGGCGGTCGAAGGGGACGGAGGCAGGACGGCGATGGCACGGAACATCCAGTCGCTCGAGCGGGCGGCCGCGATGCTGCGGTTGCTGGCGGGCGGTGAGCGGCGGCTGGGCCTGTCGGACATCGCCTCCTCACTGGGCCTCGCCAAGGGCACCGCCCACGGCATCCTGCGCACCCTCCAGCACGAGGGCTTCGTCGAACAGGACGAGGCCTCCGGCCGGTACCAGCTGGGCGCGGAGCTGCTGCGCCTGGGCACCACCTACCTCGACGTCCACGAACTGCGGGCCCGCGCGCTGGTGTGGACGGACGACCTGGCCCGGTCCAGCGGGGAGAGCGTGTACCTGGGCGTGCTGCACCAGCACGGCGTGCTGATCGTGCACCACGTCTTCCGCCCGGACGACAGTCGGCAGGTGCTGGAGATCGGGGCGATGCAGCCGCTGCACTGCACGGCTCTGGGCAAGGTGCTGGCGGCGTACGACCCGGTGGCGCACAGTGAGGCGGTCGAGACCGACCGCAAGGCGTTCACGGACCGCACCGTGTGCGGGATCGACGACTTCGAGCACATCCTCGACCTCACGCGCGCGCGTGGCTACGCCGCCGACGTCGAGGAGACCTGGGAGGGCGTCGCCTCCATCGCCGCGCCCATTCACGACCGGCGGCGGATGCCGGTCGGCGCGGTCGGCATCACCGGCGCCGTGGAGCGGGTGTGCCGCGAGGGCGACCTGCGCCACGAACTCGTCGCGGCGGTCCGGGACTGCGCCCGCGCGGTCTCCCGCGACCTGGGCGCCGGGCGTTTCTGACCGCCGCAGGAAGCCGCGGGCCGCGTCCCGCGCAACCGGGCGCGGGGCCCTGCTCACGTCCCGTACGACCAGGGGCGGAGCCCCTGCGCCCCGCCCGTACGACCGGGTCGGTACGCCTCTGGGCGCGACTGCCTTCACCATGCCCGCTAGGCCGGCCGCCGTGCCCTCGCGACCCGCCACCCGCGCAGTCAGCCTCCGCACCCATGTGGCCCGCCGTCGCACCCACGCGGCCCGCCATCACTCCCTCGCGGGCCTGCCGTCACACCTGCACGGCCCGCCGTCGCACCCACGCGGCTCGTCACCGCGCCCGCTCACGCCGGGCGCCGCCCCCCGGACCCTTCGCGATCAGTAACGATCGCGGTTTCGGTACCGGGGGCCTTGACGGCCGCGTGGTGCGAGGCGAGACTCCCGTCCAACGGTCGGCATTGTCGAACACCTTGCGGTAATACGCGCTAGAGTGTGACAACGCCAAGGGCCGGCATCGCCCTCACCCACGAGGGCGCGAGCTCCCGGACGGAGGGACCCGGGGTTCGGCTACCTCTGGACGAAGGACAAAGGAGTCGCGGGTGTCCAGCTCCGACATCTTCATCGGCGAGACCATCGGTACCGCCGTACTCATCCTGCTCGGCGGCGGCGTCTGCGCCGCGGTGACGCTGAAGGCCTCCAAGGCCCGCAACGCCGGCTGGCTCGCCATCGCCTTCGGGTGGGGTTTCGCCGTGATGACGGCCGTGTACATCTCGGGCCCGCTCTCCGGTGCCCACCTCAACCCGGCCGTGACCGTCGCCCTGGCCATCAAGAACGGCGACTGGACCAACGTGCCGACCTACCTCGGCGGCCAGATGCTCGGCGCCATGATCGGCGCGACCCTGGTCTGGGTGGCCTACTACGGCCAGTTCCACGCCCACCTCACCGACCGGGAGATCGTCGGCGGCCCCGGCGCCCAGACCACCGCCGCCAAGGCGGTCGAGGCCCAGGAGAAGGGCGCGGGCCCCGTCCTCGGCATCTTCTCCACCGGCCCCGAGATCCGGCACGCGGCGCAGAACCTCGCCACGGAGATCGTCGGCACCGTCGTGCTGATCCTCGCGGTCCTCACCCAGGGCCTGAACGACCAGGGCAACGGCCTCGGCGTCCTCGGCGGCCTGATCACCGCCCTCGTCGTCGTCTCGATCGGTCTCTCCCTCGGCGGTCCCACGGGCTACGCCATCAACCCCGCCCGTGACCTCGGCCCCCGCATCGTCCACGCCCTGCTGCCGCTGCCCAACAAGGGCGGATCCGACTGGGGCTACGCCTGGATCCCGGTGGTCGGCCCGCTCATCGGCGGCGCCATCGGCGCCGGCATCTACAACGCCGCCTTCGCCTGACGGGCACCGCTCTCCGAGCCCTCGCGCACCGCGCACCGCGCCGCACCCCGAACGCCGTACCCCCGCCCCATCGACCACGGACCCCAGGAGCAGACAGTGACGGACGCCCACACCGCCGGCCTCGCATCCCACGGCCAAGGGCCCTTCATCGCCGCCATCGACCAGGGCACCACCTCGAGCCGCTGCATCGTCTTCGACCGGGACGGCCGGATCGTCTCGGTCGACCAGAAGGAACACGAACAGATCTTCCCCAAGCCGGGCTGGGTCGAACACAACGCCACCGAGATCTGGACCAACGTGCAGGAGGTCGTCGCCGGAGCCATCGCGAAGGCCGGCATCACCCGCGACGACATCAAGGCCATCGGCATCACCAACCAGCGCGAGACCACCGTGCTGTGGGACCGGAACACCGGTGAGCCCGTCCACAACGCCATCGTCTGGCAGGACACCCGCACCGACGCCCTGTGCAAGGAACTGGGCCGCAACGTCGGCCAGGACCGCTTCCGCCGCGAGACCGGCCTCCCCCTCGCCTCCTACTTCGCCGGTCCCAAGGCCCGCTGGCTGCTCGACAACGTCGAGGGACTGCGCGAGCGCGCCGAGGCGGGCGACCTGCTGTTCGGGACCATGGACACCTGGGTCATCTGGAACCTGACCGGTGGCACGGACGGCGGCAAGCACGTCACGGACGTCACCAACGCCTCCCGGACCCTCCTGATGAACCTGCACACCATGGAGTGGGACCAGAAGATCGCCGAGTCGATCGGCGTACCGACGCGGATGCTGCCCGAGATCCGTTCCTCCGCCGAGGTCTACGGCGAGATCAAGGGCGGCAAGCTGGGCGACCTGCTCGGCGGCATCCCGGTCGCCTCGGCGCTCGGTGACCAGCAGGCGGCCCTGTTCGGCCAGACCTGCTTCTCCGAGGGCGAGACCAAGTCGACGTACGGCACCGGCACCTTCATGGTGATGAACACCGGCGACAAGATCATCAACTCGTACAGCGGACTGCTGACCACCGTCGGCTACCGGATCGGCGACGACAAGCCGGTCTACGCCCTGGAGGGCTCGATCGCGGTCACCGGCTCCCTGGTGCAGTGGATGCGCGACCAGATGGGCCTGATCTCCACCGCCGCCGAGATCGAGACGCTCGCGCTGTCGGTCGAGGACAACGGCGGCGCCTACTTCGTGCCCGCCTTCTCCGGCCTGTTCGCCCCGTACTGGCGCTCCGACGCCCGCGGGGTGATCGCCGGCCTGACGCGGTACGTGACCAAGGCGCACCTCGCGCGCGCCGTCCTGGAGGCCACCGCCTGGCAGACGCGGGAGATCGCGGACGCCATGACCAAGGACTCCGGTGTCGAGCTGACGGCGCTGAAGGTCGACGGCGGCATGACCTCCAACAACCTGCTGATGCAGATGCTCGCGGACTTCCTGGACGCCCCCGTGGTGCGCCCGATGGTCGCCGAGACCACCTGCCTCGGTGCCGCCTACGCCGCCGGTCTCGCCGTCGGTTTCTGGAGCAGCACCGACGACCTGCGCGCCAACTGGCGCCGGGCCGCCGAATGGACCCCCCGCATGGACGCGGACATCCGCGACCGTGAGTACAAGAACTGGCTCAAGGCCGTCGAGAGGACCATGGGCTGGCTCGACGACGAGAGCTGATGAAAACCGATGAAAGCTGACGAAAGCTGACGAGGAGCAAGAACAAGCGATGACCGGTCAGTCCACCCTGCAGTCCGTGCCCGCCCTGGGAACGGTTCCGTCCTTCGGTCCGAACCCGAGCCGTGCCGAGACCCGGGAGCAGCTCTCGAGGGCGGCCTACGACCTCCTCGTGATCGGCGGCGGCATCCTGGGCATCTCCACCGCCTGGCACGCCGCGCAGTCCGGTCTCAGGGTGGCCCTGGTCGACGCCGGCGACTTCGCCGGCGCCACCTCCTCCGCCTCCTCCAAGCTGCTCCACGGGGGCCTGCGCTATCTGCAGACCGGCGCGGTGAAGCTGGTGGCGGAGAACCACTTCGAGCGCCGTGCGGTCTCCCGCCAGGTGGCTCCCCATCTGGCGAACCCGCTCACCTTCTACCTCCCCGTGTACAAGGGCGGGCCGCACGGCGCGGCGAAGCTCGGGGCGGGTGTGTTCGCCTACTCCGCGCTGTCCGCCTTCGGCGACGGTGTGGGCCACCTGCTCAGCCCGGCGAGGGCCGCGCAGGACGTGCCGGAGCTGCGCACCGAGGACCTCAGGGCGGTGGCCGTCTACGGCGACGACCAGATGAACGACGCGCGCATGGCGCTGATGACGGTCCGCGCCGCCGTCGAGTCGGGCGCGGTCGTCCTCAACCACGCCGAGGTGACCGGTCTGCGCTTCACCCGGGGCCGGGTCACCGGCGCCGAGCTGAGGGACCGGCTGTCCGGCGAGGAGTTCGGGGTGGACGCCCGCCTGGTGCTGAACGCGACCGGCCCCTGGGTGGACCACCTGCGCAGGATGGAGGATCCGAACGCGGCGCCGTCGATCCGCCTGTCCAAGGGCGCCCACCTGGTGCTGAAGCGCACCTCCCCGTGGAAGGCCGCGCTGGCCACGCCGATCGACAAGTACCGCATCACCTTCGCCCTCCCCTGGGAGGACATGCTGCTGCTCGGCACGACCGACCAGGAGTACGAGGGCGACCCGGCCGATGTGGCGGTCGACGACAAGGACATCGCCCAGATACTCGACGAGGCCGCGTTCTCCGTACGCGACCGGCAGCTCGACCGCGACCTGATCACGTACGCGTTCGCCGGGCTGCGGGTGCTGCCGGGCGGCCCCGGGGACACCGCCAAGGCCAGGCGCGAGACGGTGGTGACGGAGGGCAGGGGCGGCATGCTGTCCGTGGCCGGCGGCAAGTGGACCACCTTCCGGCACATCGGCCGGACGGTGATGAGGAAGCTGGAGTCCCTGCCGAGCGCCCCGCTGGGCGAGGACTTCGAGCCGATCTCCTCCCTGCCGAAGCGGCTGCCGCTGCCGGGCATCGCCAACCCGCGGGCGGTCGCCC
This sequence comes from Streptomyces sp. NPDC091412, assembly GCF_044756885.1. NCBI lineage: Bacteria > Bacillati > Actinomycetota > Actinomycetes > Kitasatosporales > Streptomycetaceae > Streptomyces > Streptomyces sp. NPDC091412. Next base: position 289,579 of record NZ_JBIVTV010000001.1, read on the forward strand.
ACCGGCTCCTGGTGGACCGTCCGGCGCCCGGTCCGCGCATGGCGGCCGACACCGCCAAGCACCTGGCCACGCACTACGGTTCGCTGGCCTTCGACATCGCCCGGCTGGCCAACGAGAACCCGGAGCTGGGCGAGCGGGTCCACCCGGACGCCCCGGAGATCTGGGCGCAGGTCGTCTGGGCCCGGGACCACGAGTGGGCCCGGACGGCGGACGACGTGCTGCGCCGGCGTACGACGCTGACGATCCGCGGCCTGGCCACGGACGAGGTACGGGCGAAGGTGCGGGACCTGCTCGGCCGGAGGCGGCCCGACGGGCAGTGAGCAAAGCCGCCGGGCCGGCGCCGCGGCCGGCTCCCCCGCAAGGGGTGCCGACTGCGGCGCCGAGCTGTGCGTTTTCCTCCCGGGCCGGTCCGGGGAACCTCCATAATGGGCCGAGACATCCGATGTCTGAGCGCCCTGGGGAGGCCGGTCATGGCGGTGACCGACGAGGCGATCGAGAAGATCAAGGGGATGATCGTCTCCGGTGCGCTGCGACCCGGCGACCGGCTGCCCAAGGAGAGCGAACTCGCCGCCGAACTGGGGCTGTCGCGCAACTCCCTGCGGGAGGCCGTGCGGGCGCTGTCCCTGATCCGGATCCTGGACGTGCGGCAGGGCGACGGCACGTACGTCACCAGCCTGGATCCTCAACTGCTTCTGGAGGCACTGGGGTTCGTCGTCGACTTCCACCGCGACGACACGATGCTGGAATTCCTGGCGGTGCGCCGCATCCTGGAGCCGGCCGCGACCGCGATGGCGGCGTCCCGCATCAGCGAGGAGCAACTGGACGTGCTCGAAGCCCGGTTGGACGCGCTCGGCGGCGATCCCTCGGTGGAGGAGCTGGTCGCCTGCGATCTGGAGTTCCACCGGGGCATCGGGCGGGGCTGCGGCAACTCGGTCCTGTGCTCCCTGCTCGACGGGTTGTCCGGGCCCGCCACCCGGGCCCGCGTCTGGCGCGGACTGGACCGGCGGGACGCGGTCGGCCGCACGCTGCGCGAGCACCGCGCGATCCTCGGCGCGCTGCGCGACCGGGACGCGGAGGCGGCTCGTTCGTGGGCGACGGTGCACATCGCGAGCGTGGAGCAGTGGCTGCGCTCGGCCCGGTGATCCATCGGAGGTGCGGACCGGAGGACGGGCGGGGCCGCCGGGGGCGGCGATCATGGGTGTTCGAAGGACTCGGACGGGGCAGTGATCCGTTCACTCCCCCGTGCAAGGGGGCTGCGGACGCCCCCGCCGAACGCCGTAAGGTTGGTGGGTCAGGCGAGGGCACGTCGGAAGGAGGCGCTGGGTGATCGAGCTCGAGGGGGTTCCCGAGCTGATCGACCCGGTCATGGTGGCCGCGTTCGAGGGCTGGAACGATGCCGGCGACGCCGCCTCCACCGCGGTCGCGCATCTGGAGAAGGAGTGGAAGGGCGAGGTGTTCGCGGCACTGGACGCCGAGGACTACTACGACTTCCAGGTCAACCGCCCGACCGTGTTCATGGACGGCGGCGTGCGTAAGATCACCTGGCCGACGACCAGGTTGTCGGTGGTCCGGGTCGGCGGCGACAAGCCGCGCGACCTGGTGCTGGTCCGCGGCATCGAACCGTCCATGCGCTGGCGCTCGTTCTGCAACGAACTGCTCGGCTTCGCGCACGAGCTGGGTGTGGAGCTGGTGGTCATCCTGGGCGCGCTGCTCGGTGACACCCCGCACACGCGTCCGGTCCCCATCAGCGGGACCACGTCGGACACGGATCTGGCCCGCCGCATGGACCTGGAGGAGACCAAGTACGAGGGGCCGACGGGCATCGTCGGGATCCTCCAGGAGGCCTGCACGCACGCGGGTGTCCCGGCCGTCTCGCTGTGGGCGGCGGTTCCGCACTACGTGTCGCAGCCGCCGAATCCGAAGGCCACGCTGGCCCTCCTCAACCGTCTGGAGGACCTGCTGGACCTGCGCATTCCGCTGGGCGAGCTGCCGGAGGACGCGCGTGCCTGGCAGGTGGGCGTGGACCAGCTGGCCGCCGAGGACAGCGAGGTCGCGGAGTACGTCCAGACGCTGGAGGAGGCCCGGGACACCGCCGAGCTGCCGGAGGCGTCGGGCGAGGCGATCGCCCGTGAGTTCGAGCGGTATCTGCGGCGCCGGGACGGCGGCCCGTCGTCGGGCGGCCACGCCACGGCGGACGGCGGCGACGGCGGCTCGTATCTGCGGGACGGCCCCGGCGGACGGTCACGACCGCCACGACCGCCGAAGGCGGAGCCGGACGACGGGGACGACGCGTCGGAGGAGTGAACGGATCAGGGGCGGTGCGCGTGACGCGCACCGCCCCTGATGCCGTGTCCGGCCGGTCGGGTCAGAGAGCCACGCCCAGCAGGGCGTCCACGGCGCGCGAGACGAGGCCGGGGGCGCCGGTGTCCTCGCCGCCGTGCTCCTGCTGGAGGGCCACCCAGCGGTCGACCGCGGCGAGGGCCGCCGGGGCGTTCAGGTCGTCGGCGAGGGCGTCGCGGATCTCCTCGACCAGCGCGTCCGCGGACGGGCCGTCGGGCCGGGAGACGGCCGCGCGCCAGCGGTCCAGACGCTCGCCGGCTTCCTGGAGCACCCGGTCGGTCCACTCCCAGTCGGAGCGGTAGTGGTGGGCGAGGAGCGCGAGGCGGATGGCGGCGGGGTCGACGCCGTCGCGCCTGAGCTGCGAGACGAAGACCAGGTTGCCCTTGGACTTGGACATCTTCTCGCCGTCGAGCGCGACCATGCCGGCGTGGACGTACGCCTTGGCCATGGGGAACTCGCCGGTGAGCACCTGGGCGTGCGAGGCGCCCATCTCGTGGTGCGGGAAGGCGAGGTCGGAGCCGCCGCCCTGCACCTCGAAGCCCATGCCGAGGTGGTCCAGGGCGATGGCCACGCACTCGATGTGCCAGCCGGGCCGGCCACGGCCGAGGGAGCCCCCGTCCCAGCTCGGCTCGCCGTCCCGGGCGGCCATCCACAGCATCGGGTCGAGCGGGTTCTTCTTGCCCGGGCGGTCCGGGTCGCCGCCGCGCTCGGCCGAAAGCAGCCGCATGGCCGCCGCGTCGAGGCGGGAGACCTCGCCGAAGTGGGGGTCGGACTCGACGGAGAAGTACACGTCCCCGTCGAGCTCGTACGCCGCCCCCAGGTCGCGCAGTCGTTCGACCAGCGGGACGATGCCGGGTATGGCCTCCACGGCGCCGATGTAGTGCCGGGGCGGCAGCATCCGCAGGGCCGTCATGTCCTCACGGAACAGGGCCGTCTCCTGCTCGGCCAGCTCCACCCAGTCGACGTCGTCGCGCTGCGCCCGCTCCAGCAGGGGATCGTCGACGTCGGTCACATTCTGGACGTAGTGAACCTGCCGCTTGGTGTCGAGCCACACGCGCTGCACGAGGTCGAACGCGTTGTAGGTCGCCGCGTGCCCCATGTGGGTGGCGTCGTACGGCGTGATGCCGCAGACATAGATACGGGCGACGGGACCGGGGTCGAGTGTGACCAGGCCACCGGTCGCGGTGTCGTGGATCCTGAGGTCGCGGCCCTCACCAGGCAGGGCGGGGACTTCGGAAGCGGGCCAGGCATGCATGTCATGAGCGTAACCGGACCGCGGTCCCATCTACGAACCGGACCACCCCGGAGGGCTGGTTGACCCCTGTTCTCTCAGACCGGCGGCCATGGGATCGCCGGCCACTCGCCGCTCGGCTCGGGGTGTGCGCCGGAGGTGAGCAGCGCGGTCACGCGTGCGCGGGTGGCGTCGAGTTCGGCCGGGGTGATCAGGGCGGCCAGCCGGGTCGCGAGGGGGGCGCCGTCGCGGAGCGTGTCCTCCAGGGCCTTGAGGACGGCCAGGACCTCCGGCGGGAGCGGTTCGCCCGCCCAGCCCCACAGGAGGGTGCGCAGCTTGTTCTCGACGTTGAAGGTGACGCCGTGGTCGATGCCGTAGAGGTGTCCCTCCGGGGTCGGCAGCAGGTGGCCGCCCTTGCGGTCGGCGTTGTTGATCACGGCGTCCAGCACGGCCATCCGTCGCAGCCGCTCGTCGTCGGCGTGCACCAGCAGCGCCGTGCGCCCCTCGCCGACCTCGGCGAAGCCGATCGCCTTCCAGCCCGGTCCGGGTTCCTCGGCGTCCAGCAGCGCGAGCAGTTCGGCTTCCGGGGTCGCCTCGATCCACAGCTGGACCATGCCCTCGCCGTACGGGCCGTCGCGCAGCACGGTGGGCGGCACCAGGGACCAGCCGGTCGCCTCGGAGACCTCGTACGCCGCCACCTCGCGGGCGGCGAGGGTGCCGTCGGGGAAGTCCCACAGCGGCCGCTCCCCGGCGACCGGCTTGTACACGCAGGACGCCTCCCGGCCGTCGTACGCGACCGTGCAGAACAGTGCCGCGTTGGAGGCCTCGCGGATGCGGCCGCGCACGGTCAGCTCACCCTGGGCGAGCAGTTCCGCGGGCTCGGCGCCGGGCGTCACGCTCCGCGGCGGTATCCGTTCTGGCGCGGACATACGTGTCCTTCCGGGTCGAGCGGGAGGCTGCACAGCGGGCACGGCGGCCGCCCGGCGTTGACGACGTCGAGGGCGCGCTTGGCGAAGGCCCTCGCCTGCGCGCCGGTGAGCCGGACCCGCAGCATCGGGGGACCGTTCTCCTCGTCCTGCAGCAGCCGCTCCTCGGCCTCGGCGAGGTCCTCCTCGGACTCCGCGTCGAGCTCGACGAGGGCCTGCGCCTCGACGATCATGCGCTGTTCCTCACCGTCCCAGGCGAGCGCCATGGTGCCCACCCGGAACTCCTCCTCGATGGGAGTGTCCAGCGGGCCGGTGTCGGCGATCTCGCTGGGCGCCATGGCGGGCACGGCGGCGCTGCCGCCGCTGCGGCGCAGCACCTCGTCCAGCAGTTCGTCCATGCGCTCGGCGAGCGCGGCGACCTGGGTCTTCTCCAGGGCCACGCTGGTCACCCGGGGGCCTGCGGTGGCCTGGAGGAAGAACGTACGGCGCCCGGGCAGTCCGACCGTGCCGGCCACGAAGCGGTCCGGGGGGTCGTAGAGGAACACCTGACGGGACACGTCCTGTCTCCATGGGAATCGTGAGAACGTCTGAATCGGGAAGTCGAGGGCGACCGCTTCACCCTACTGCGGCCGACGATCACGGTGCGCCCGCGCCGCCCCCGACCGGTGCGTCGTCGCCCTCCGGCTCCTCACGCGGTGCCAGGGACGCGAAGTCCCCGGTGTCGCCGAGCCGTACCAGGAAGGGCCGCAACCTGGTGTAGCGGATCGCGGTGACGGAACAGGGTTCGACGGAGATCCTCTGGAAGAGGTCCAGATGAAGGCCGAGCGCGTCCGCCACGAGGGACTTGATGATGTCACCGTGGGAGCACATCAGGTAGACGGCGTCGGCGCCGTGGTCGCGCTCCACGCGCGCGTTCCACTCGCGCACCGCCTCGGCGGCACGGGTCTGCATCGCGCGCATGGACTCGCCCCCGGGGAACGCGGCCGCCGAGGGATGCGCCTGCACCACCTCCATCAGCGGCTCGTCCTTGAGCTCGGCGAGCTTGCGGCCGGACCAGTCACCGTAGTGGCACTCGCCGATCCGCTCGTCCGTGTGCGCGGTCAGTTCCGGCCGGGCGTCCAGCAGCGGTCGTACGGTTTCCCGGCAGCGCTGCAGCGGACTGGTGACGACTTCGGCGATCGGCAGTCCGCCGAGCCGCCCCGGCAGCGCCGCGGCCTGCGCGGTGCCGCGTTCGTCCAGGGCGACCCCGGGGGTCCAGCCGGCGAGCAGTCCGGCGGTGTTGGCGGTGGAACGTCCGTGCCTGACGAGGATCAGCGTGGGCATGCGGCCAGGGTAGGCGTACGAACGCTTCGGGTGGCGACCGGACGAAGGGAGAACACGCTCTGTGATCGTCGACTGCGCCGTCTACCGTGACGGCCACCGCACACCGGGCTTCGCCGACCTCGCCGACGCCCTGGCCGCGGCGCGGGCCGCCGGGGGTTTCGTGTGGGTGGGGCTGCACGAGCCGGGCGAGGACGAGTTCGGCCTGGTCACCGAGGAGTTCGCGTTGCATCCCCTGGCGGTCGAGGACGCCCTGAAGGCGCATCAGCGGCCCAAGCTGGAGGTCTACGACGACTCCCTGTTCGCGGTGCTCAAGCCCGTGGTGTACGAGCCGCGCAGCGACGCCGTCTCCACCGGCGAGATCATGATCTTCCTGGGCGACTCGTTCGTGGTGACGGTCCGCCACGGCGAGGGCGACGGGCTTGCCGCCGTACGGCGCCGTCTCGAACAGGAGCCGGAGACGCTCGGCCACGGCCCGACCGCCGTGCTGTACGCCATCGCCGACACCACCGTCGACCACTACCTGGACGTGGCCGCCGAGCTCCAGACGGACCTGGAGGAGCTGGAGGCGGAGGTCTTCTCGCCGGACGGCGGCTCGCGGCACTCCGCCTCACGCATCTACGCCTTCAAACGCCGGATCACGGAGTTCCGGCGGGCGACGGGCCCGCTGGCGCTGCCGATGTCCCGCCTGGGCGGCACCGGCACGAGCCTGTTCACCCCGGCCGTGCCCTTCGTGGACGACAAGGCGCGGCCGTTCTTCCGGGACGTCAGCGACCATCTGACCCGGGTCAACGACTCGGTGGAGAGCCTGGACCGGCTGGTCTCGGACATCCTGTCGGCGCACCTCGCGCAGACCGGCGTCCAGCAGAACGACGACATGCGGAAGATCTCCGCGTGGGCGGCCATGGCCGCGGTGCCCACGATGATCGCCGGTATCTACGGCATGAACTTCGCGCACATGCCGGAGCTGCACTGGCTCTGGTCCTACCCGGCGGTGATCCTGCTGATGGCCGCTCTGGAGATGCTGCTGTACCGGCTGTTCAAACGGCAGGGCTGGCTGTAGGTCCCGTGTCACCCGTCAGGCGAACGCGGGCGCCTGGGCAGCGGGTCCGCCGAGGGCGTCGCGGCGCTCGGGCATGCGCGGGGTCGTCATCCGGCGCCGGCCCTCCAGCCGCTCGTAGGCGTACACGGCGTGGATGCCGGCCGCGAGGAGCGCCGACCTGGCCGCGGACCGGCCGAGGTTGCGGCCCATACGGGACATGACGGCCAGGCTGACGTCGCGGTGGACGCGGATCCCGGCGAGCGCGTACGCGTGCAGCGTCCGCCGGATGGTCCGGCGGTACCCGGCGGCGAGGCGCACTCACCGCGCTTGCACGGCAGGGCGCGGATCCGGCCGGGCTTGTCCTCGTCCGCCCCGTGGCGGGCGATCTTCGGGGCGAGGCCGCGCTCGCCGGACGGTACGAGCGCCGCGATCCGGCCGTTCTCCCGGCCGCCCCGCGCCTCCCCGCCGGCCGCCATGGAGCGGAACAGCCGGAAGGACTCGTCGTGGTCGAGGATCTCCTGGAACAGGCTTCCGGGCCAAAGCACCGCGGGCCGCCTCCCTGCCCGACTGCCGCGCAGCTCGAGTCGAATGCGACCGCGGGGGTGCCGCAACAGGGGTGAGGGCGCACTACGCCGAACGGAGGAGCGTGCGGCGGGCGGCGGGGCGACCGGAACGGGGCCGGACACGGGCGTAACCGCGCGGCGGCGGGCGCGTTGTTCTCCATGACGGCCGTGGCGGGGAAGACCCCCGAGCCCCCACCACGGCCGCGAAAAGCCACCGACATACCGCCCCGCCGCCTGCCGTGTCGCGGCGGGCGATCACGCCAGCCCGGCACGCTCCAGAGCCTCGGTGCCGGCCCGCAGCGAGGCCAGCCGCTCCTCCAGCGTGAAGCCCGCGGGGGCGAGGGTCAGCGTGGTCACCCCCGCCGCGGCGTAGGCCTTCATGCGGTCCGCGATCCGGTCGACGGAGCCGAGCAGTGTGGTCTGGTCGATGAGCTGCTGCGGTACGGCGGCCGCGGCGCCCTGCTTGTCGCCGGACAGGTACTTCTCCTGGATCTCGGCGGCCTCCTTCTCGTAGCCCATGCGACGGGCGAGCTGGTTGTAGAAGTTCTGCTTGCGGCTGCCCATGCCGCCGACGTACAGCGCGGTGTAGGGGCGGAAGGTGTCGGCGAGGCGGGACACGTCCTTGTCGTCGCCGACGGCCAGCGGCAGGGTCGGGCAGACGTCGAAGCCGTCCAGGCTCTTGCCGGCCTTCTCGCGGCCGGCGCGCAGGTGCTTGACCGCCGTCTCCTCGAGGTGGTCGGCGGAGGGGAAGATGAGCAGCGCGCCGTCGGCGATCTCGCCGGTCTGCTCCAGGTTCCTCGGGCCGATGGCGGCGATGTAGAGCGGGATGTGCTCACGCTGCGGGTGCACGGTCAGCTTGATCGGCTTGCCGGGACCGCCCGGCAGCGGCAGCGTCCAGTGCTCGCCGTCGTACGTCAGCCGTTCCCGCGTCATCGCCCTGCGGACGATCTCGACGTACTCGCGGGTGCGGGCCAGCGGCTTGTCGAACTTCACGCCGTACCAGCCCTCGGACACCTGCGGGCCGGAGACGCCGAGGCCGAGCCGGAAGCGGCCGCCGGACAGCGAGTCCAGCGTGGCGGCCGTCATCGCCGTCATCGCGGGCTGCCGGGCGGGGATCTGGAAGATGGCCGAGCCCACGTCGATGCGCTCGGTCTGCGCTGCGACCCAGGTGAGCACGGTGGCCGCGTCCGAGCCGTAGGCCTCGGCCGCCCAGCACACGGCGTATCCGAGCCGGTCCGCCTCCTGCGCGACGGCCAGGTTGTCCGCGTCCATGCCGGCACCCCAGTAGCCGAGGTTGATCCCGAGCTGCATGCCGTTCCCCTTACCGATCAGTAACGTCCGTTGTGCGGGGAACACTAGCGCGGCGCCACGGCACATGGCAGTGCACGACCTGCGGGACGGCCGGTTCGCGGCGCCGCCCCGACGGGCGGGGACCGGGTTGTCCACAGGTCACCCACGTACCAGCCGTGGCCAGTAATCTCGCGACCATGGAGCAGAGGCATCTCGGCCGTACGGGCCTGCGCGTGTCCCGCATCGGCCTCGGCACCCTCACCTGGGGCCGGGACACCGACGAGCACGACGCCGCGGACATGCTGAAGGTGTTCTGGGAGGCGGGCGGCACCCTCGTGGACACGGCGGACGTGTACGGCGACGGACAGGCCGAGTACCTGCTCGGGCTGCTCATGGACGGCCTCGTGCCCCGCCGTGACCTGGTCCTCTCGACCAAGGCGGGCAGCGTGCCGGACCCGGACCGGCGTTTCGACGGCTCCCGCGGCCATCTGCTGGCCGCGCTGGACGCCTCCCTCGCCCGCCTCGGCACGGACTACGTCGACGTGTGGCACGTCCACGCCTTCGACCCGCACACACCGCTGGAGGAGACCCTCCACGCGGTCGACCTCGCCGTCGGCAGCGGCCGGGTGCGCTACGCGGGCGTCTCCAACTTCTGCGGCTGGCAGCTGGCCAAGGCCGCGACCTGGCAGCTCGCGGCGCCCGGCACCCGGACGCGGCTGGCGAGCACGCAGATGGAGTACTCGCTGCTGCAACGCGGCGTGGAGCGCGAGGTGCTGCCCGCCGCGCTGGACCTGGGCGTCGGCCTGCTGCCGTCCTCACCGCTGGGCCGCGGCGTGCTGACCGGCAAGTACCGCAACGCGACGCCGCCGGACTCGCGGGGCGCCTCGGAACACCTGGCGCCGTTCGTCGAGCCGTACCTGGACGACACGGCGGGCCGCATCGTGGACGCGGTGTCCACGGCGGCGGACGGGCTGGCGGTGACCCCGCTCCAGGTGGCCCTCGCCTGGGTCCGCGACCGGCCGGGCGTGACGGCGCCGATCGTCGGTACCCGCAACGCGCAGCAGCTCACGGCGGTGTTGTCAGTGGAGGCGCTTAGTCTTCCTGACGAGATCTGCCGGGCGCTCGACGACGTGTCGGAGCCCGTGCACCGCTATCCCGATCACGACTGGAGCACGCTGTGAGCACGGAGCCGGAGACCACGGAACAGACGGGGCCTGGCACCCCGGACCCCGGGGCGGACGACGGCCTCCGCCACGACGGCCCGGTCGGGGAGGGCGGTACGCCGGGGGGCGGGATGTCGGGGAACAGCGCGTCGGAGGGCGGGGCGGCTGCGGAGGGGGACGCCTCCGGGGCCGGAACGAGCGCCGGGAGCGGCGCCTCGGAAGCCGAGGGGGCCGGGGAAGGCGGCGCCTCGGACGGCGGGGCGAACTCGGAGGACGGCGCCTCCGAGGCCGGTGCGGCCTCGGGCGGGGGCGTCGCCCCGGAGGACGGCGCGAGCGCGGGCGGCGGTGACTCGGCGGAGGACGGGCGGTCCGGCGCGGAGGCGGAGCCCTCGGACGGCTCGGACGGCTCGGACGAATCGGACGGCTCGGACGGCTCGGACGGGGGCAAGAGGTCCGAGGCCGAGGCCGAGTTGGCGGCTCAGCGGGTCGAGCGGGAGCGGATCGAGCAGCGGAAGGCCGAGCGGAAGGGGCAGATCGAGAGCGGCGGCAAGCTCAGCGGCACGGCGGCCGACCTGCTGGCCGCCGTGCGGGCCGTGGAGAGCGGTGAGAAGCCCTCGGCCACCGTCTTCGCCGAGCCCGAGCCCGCACCGCGCCGCTCCGCCCCCGAACCGGCACCGCGGCCGAGGACCGTGGCGCCCGAGGCCACCACCGCGCCCGCCGGGCCGGCGCCGGAGACCGTCCAGGCGGTGCGCCGGGTGCTGGCCCAGGGCGGCGCACCGGAGACGCTCGCCCCCCAGGTCGCCGCCGCCCTCGGCGAGGGCGCGGAGGAGCGGCTGCACGCCGACCCCTGGCAGTTGCTCCACGTCACCGGCGTACGGCCGGAGCAGGCCGACGGGTTCGCGCGCGCCCTGCTCGGCGCCGAGTGCGGCCCGGACGACGAGCGCCGCGGGCGGGCCTTCACCGTGTGGCTGCTGGAGCAGGCCGCCCTCGCCGGGCACACGGCCCTGGAAGCCCCGGCCCTGACCGCCGCCCTGGCCCAGCGGGCGGTGCCCGACCCCGAGGCGGCCCTGAACGGCACGCTGGCGGAGGGCGAGGCCCTGGTGTTCCAGGACGCCCTGGAGGACGCCCCGGCCACCGAGGAGGCGGACGAGGACGGCGGGCGTCCGGTGCGCGTCCTCGTCGGCCTGGAGCGGTACGCGCTCGCCGAGGAGAGTCTGGCCGACGGACTCGCCCGCCTGATCAACTCCGCGCCGAAGGAAGGCGGTTCGGCCACGGACTGGGAGCGGGCCGCCGCCTCCGCGCAGGGCTCCGCCGCCGAGTTGCTCCGCGCCGTGGCCGGGCACGGACTGGTGCTGCACACCGGCGGGGAGGCGTCCCGCGTCGAGCCCGCGCGGCTGCTCGTCGAGGCGGGTCGTCTCGGGCTGCGCGCCTGGGCCGCCGCCCACAGCCCGCTCGGCCGGGACGGCTTCGGGCAGCTTCTCGGGCGGCTCCCGCAGGCGCAGGAGCCCTCGGAGGCGCCCGAGTCCGCCGTCGCCACCGTGGCCGGACTGCTGTCCGGCGCCGAGGGCCCCGGCCGGGACGAGGACGGTTCGCTCGCGCTGGACCTCCTCGTCGTGCTCGACGCGCCCCAACTGGACGTGGAGACGGCGGCCCTGCTGGTCGAGTCGCTGCCGGACGGGGCGCGGCTGGTGCTGGCCGGGGATCCGGCGGTGCTGTGGTCGGTGGGCCCGGGTCGGGTGTTCGCGGATCTGCTGGCGGCGCGGGTGTGCCCGCAGATCGCCTCGCGCCTGCCGGATCCGGGCCCGCTGGGCGAGCTGGTTTCCGGCGTCGGCGCCGGCGAGCTGAACCAGGTGGCGGCGCCCGGCAAGGAGGTGGTGATCGTCCCGGTGCGGGACGCGGGCGAGGCCGTGCACCGGACCGTGCAACTCGTCGCGGACGCGGTGCCGCGGGCGATCGGCATCCCGGCCGAGCAGACCGTGGTGATCACCCCGGGTCACGGCGGCGCGGCCGGCACGCGCGCGCTGAACGCCGCGCTGAAGGAGCGGCTCAACCCGGGGCCCGGCCGCTTCGGCGGTTTCGACCCCGGCGACCGGATCGCCTACTCCCCCGCTCCGGGCCGTACGCTGCCCGGACAGGTGGTGAAGGCCGACGCCGAGGGACTGCACCTGTCCTGCTCGGACGCCCACGTGGTGGTCCCGAAGGAGCGGGTGGAGTCGCAACTGCGGCACGGCTGGGCGCTGACCGCGCACCAGGCCGTCGGCGGCCGGTGGCCCGCGGTGGTCGTCGTGCTGCCCGGTGACGCGGCCAAGGGGCTCAGCCGCCCGTGGGTCTACACGGCGTTCAGCCGGGCCGCCCGGCATCTGTCCGTGGTGCACGGAGTGGAGCAGGCACTGCCCCGTGCCGTCGCCGAGATCCCGGCCAGGCCCCGTACGACCCGCCTGCCCGCCCTGCTCCAGCCCCCGGCGCAGGATCCCGGGACACAGGAGGGAACGGCCGGCTGAGATCCCGGAACTCCTGGAACTCCCAGCGCTCCTGGAACACACGCCTCAGCCGTCGGGGACCCGCCCGGCATGCGACCGGGGCGGACCGGCGACCGCCGGTCCGCCCACGGGCCTCAGCGGTCGTTCGCGTCCAGCGGTTCCAGGTCCTCTTCGTCGAGCGGCGCGCTGAAGTCGTCCTCGTCGAGGTCCTCGTCCTCGTCCTCGTCGAGGTCGTCGTCGTCCAGCTCGTCGTCCTCGTCGTCGAAGACCGCGCTGACGTCGAAACGGCAGACGACCCGCTCCGGGTCGACGTGCTCGAAGGGGGCGTCCAGCCATTCGCCCGGGTCGGCGGGCTCGTCCGCGGCGGTGACCCACAAAGTCGAGTCACCCTCCTCCAGGCCGAACTCCTTGTGCCGGGAGGCGATCTCGTCCGGTTCGAACTCGCCGAACAGGATGCCGATCGCCCCGTGCGCCGTGCCGGAGGCGCCCTCGGCGGTGCCCAGGACGGCCTCGGAGTCCGCGGCCTCCACCCGCTGGGCCTGCGCCAGCAGCCGCTGCGGCTCGGCCACGGCGTAGTCGCGGCGGATGATCACGCTGATCGCGTTCGGCTCCTCGGGACCCGTGTACGGCGGCAGCGAGTCGTCACCGGGGATCTCGAAGGGCGTGACCTCGTCGTAGCGGTCGTAGAGCAGTTCGTCGTACGTCTCCGCCGCCGCGGCCAGCTGGTTGAACGCCTCGTAGACGGCCGGGTCTTCGTCACCCGACCTGCGTTCGACCGCGGCCAGGTGGCGGTCGAGCGCGGTCTTGACCGCCTCGGCGGCGGCGCGTACCTCGGCAGCGGTGGGCTGCGCAGCATCAGACATAGTGCAGACGCTATCCGTACCGGGCCCCAGCCCGCACAATAGATGCGATGCCGGAATACGAATTTGTCGACGTGTACGTCCCGCGCGGGGTGTCCCGCAAGGAGACGGCACGTCTGCTGACGGACCACGCCGAGTACGGACACTGGGAGTTGTACCGTCTGAGCCTGCTGCGCGACGGCAGCCGCAGGGTGCGGTTGCGCCGGCGGATCATCCGCCAGGTGCGCGCCACGTGGTGAGCTGAGGCGGCCGAGCCACAGCGGGCCCCGCCGAAGCGGGGCCCGCTTTGTCATGGGCATCGCCGTTTTCGGGCTACCTGGCGGAGGTCCGTGCCTTGCGGTACAGCACCGCACCCGCGAGCAGCGCGCCCGCGCCCACCGGCAGGACGGCGCCCATCGGCAGTTCGCTGCCGGTGTGGGCGAGCTGCGCCCGGCTGCCGGTCGCGGCGACGGACTGCGCCTCCGGCTGGTTCACCCGCGTCGAACCACCGGGAGTGCCGCTGCCGCCGCCCTCGGAGGGCGGCGTGGCCGGGGTAGCGGGGGTGGCAGGAGTGCCAGGTGTGCCGGGCGTGCCGGGCTGACCCGGAGTACCCGGGTGACCGGGCGTCCCCGGATGTCCCGGATGTCCCGGGTGGCCGGGGTGGCCCGGGTGGCCCGGGTGGCCCGGGTGCCTCGGTGTGCTGGGCGGGTTCTCCCGGTCGCCGCCCGGAGGCGTGGCGTGGCTCCCGCCGCCGTTGGCACAGTGGTTGCCCATGGCCGGGTTGGCCACACCGATCACGTCGACGCTGTTGCCGCAGACGTTGACGGGCACGTCGACCGGCACCTGCACCGTGTTGCCGGAGCCGACACCCGGCGAGTCGCTGGTGCGCCCCTGGGCGTGGGCACCGCCGTTGTTCCCGGACGCGCTGCCGCCGCCGTGCTGGGCGCAGGTGTTGCCCGCCGCCGGGTTGAGCAGTCCGACGACGTTGATCGTGTTGCCGCAGACGTTCACCGGCACGTGCACCGGCACCTGCACCGTGTTGCCGGACAGCACGCCCGGTGACCGGGACGCGGCGCCGGACGCGCCCGCGTCGGCGTGGGCGTAGCCGCTCGCCGCGGCGATCACGCCGGTGGCCGCGGCCACCGTCATCAGGCCCTTTCGGGTGACCTGTCGCATTTTGCTGAATCCCTGCCTTCGACCTTCTCGAACCTTCCGGAACGCGCGGTCGCATCCGTCGGAATTCCGTCGTCGCGACCGCGCCGATAAACCGGTCGGCCCCCGAGCGCAAGGCGGGCGCTCCGGGGCCGACGGGTTCAGACCCCCCACGGAGTCGATGGAGTCAGACCCTCACGGGGCGGGGCACAACGTCAGTGGTTGACACAGGTGTTGCCGAAGGCGGGGTTCAGCAGCCCGATCACCGAGATCGTGTTGCCGCACACGTTCACCGGCACGTGAACGGGCACCTGGATGACGTTGCCGGAAACGACGCCGGGGGACTGCACGGCAGCACCCTGGGCGCCCGAGTCGGCGGCGGCCATCCCGGCGCCCGCGAGAACCAGTCCACCGGTGGCGACCGCGGCAGCGACGACCTTCTTGATCATTATTCCTCCTCGTTGACAAAGGCGATCTCATGTTGCTGATCGCATCACCTGTAACGAGGAGGAACTAATCGGGATACGAGCTTATGGTCGCATTCACTCTTCCCGGCCTTTCCCGCACGCGCGGCCGATTACCGGGGTCAAGCCGTTGATGACGCATCCGGGCGGAACTGCCGTTGATGACGCATCCGGGCGGAACTCAGGACGCGTCGATGAACCGGTCGAGCACGCGCACGCCGAACTTCAGGCCGTCCACCGGCACCCGCTCGTCCACGCCGTGGAACATGCCCGCGAAGTCCAGCTCCGGCGGCAGCTTCAGCGGCGCGAAGCCGAAGCCCCGGATGCCCAGGTCGTCGAAGGACTTGGCGTCGGTGCCTCCGGAGAGCATGTACGGGATGGCCTTCGCGGCCGGGTCCTCGGCCACCAGCGCGGACTGCATCGCGTCCACCAGGGCCCCGTCGAAGGTGGTCTCGACGGCCTTGTCGGAGTGCACGTCCTCGCGCTTGACCTTCGGTCCCAGGATCCGGTCGAGGTCGGCGAGGAACTCCTCCTCGAAGCCGGGCAGGAACCGCCCGTCGACGTGCGCGGTGGCCTCGCCCGGGATGACGTTGACCTTGTAACCGGCGCCCAGCTGCGTGGGGTTGGCGGTGTTGCTCAGGGTGGCGCCGATGAGCTTGGCGATGCCGCCGAGCTTCGCGATGGTGCCGTCCATGTCCTCCGGGTCGAGCTTGGTGCCGAGCGCGTCGCCCAGTTCGTCCAGGAAGGCGCGGGTGGTCTTGGTCACCCGCACCGGGAACCTGTGCCGCCCGAGCCGGGCGACGGCCTCCGACAGCTCGGTGATCGCGTTGTCCCGGTGGATCATCGAGCCGTGCCCCGCGGTGCCGGCCACGGTCAGCTTCATCCAGTGCATGCCCTTCTCGGCCGTCTGGATCAGGTACAGCCGTCGCTGTTCGCTGACGGTGAAGGAGAACCCGCCGACCTCGCTGATCGCCTCGGTGACCCCCTCGAACAGGTCCGGGTGGTTGTCCACCAGGTACCGGGCTCCGTACGTACCGCCCGCCTCCTCGTCGGCGAGGAAGGCGAGCACGATGTCCCGCGGGGGCCTGCGTCCGCTGCGCAGCCGGTCGCGCACGACCGCCAGCGTCATCGCGTCCATGTCCTTCATGTCGACCGCGCCGCGACCCCACACGCACCCGTCCGCGACCTCCCCGGAGAAGGGGTGGTGGGTCCAGTCGTCGGCGTTGGCCGGTACGACGTCGGTGTGGCCGTGGATCAGCAGCGCCGGCCGGGAGGGGTCCTCGCCCTCGATGCGGGCCACCGTCGAGGCCCGGCCCGGGTGCGACTCGAAGATCTTCGGTTCCAGGCCCACCTCGGCGAGCTTCTCGGCGACGTACTCGGCCGCCCTGCGCTCACCCGGTCCCGAGTGGTCGCCGTAGTTGCTGGTGTCGATCTGGATCAGCTCGCGGCAGAGGTCCACGACCTCGTCCTCGCCGGTGACGCCCCTGGCCGTGCCCGTCTCGCTCACGCTGCTTCCTCCCGCTGTGTGCTGGTGGCCACCCCGTGTGCCGGTGGTCCACTCATCCTCCCCCTCCCCCGCGCCAACCCCAAGAGAGCCCCGGGCCCCGCCCGCCGCCGCCCGCGCCCCGGCCCGCCCGCGCGGCGGCCCCCTGGGGCGGGCGGGTGATCGGGCCTGCCCGAAAGCCTGGTAATGTTTCCTTCGTCGCCGCGGGAAGGCCTGCACGACAAGCACCCCGTCCGGGTGGCGGAATGGCAGACGCGCTAGCTTGAGGTGCTAGTGCCCTTTATCGGGCGTGGGGGTTCAAGTCCCCCCTCGGACACCACCGGAAAACGGTGTCGACCAGTATCGGTCGGCACCGTTTTCGCGTTCCCGCACACCGCACACCGCCCCGGGGCTACACGTGCGCCGCCGCCATGTGGTCCGTGAACCAGTCCCGGGCCAGGTCGGTCACCGTCTCCAGGGCTCCGGGCTCCTCGAAGAGATGGGTGGCGCCGGGGACGACGCCGAGGTGGCTCTCGCAGCGCAGCCGGGACTGCGCCTGGCGGTTGAGGTCGAGGACGACGGTGTCGGCGCCGCCGACGATCAGCAGGGTGGGGGCGGTCACGTCCGGCAGGCGCGTCCCGGCCAGGTCGGGACGGCCGCCCCGGGAGACCACGGCGGCTATGTGCGCGCCGGGTTCCGCAGCTGCCCAGAGGGCGGCGGCCGCGCCGGTGCTGGCGCCGAAGTAGCCGACCGCCATCCGCTCGGCGCCGGGCCGGCCGCGCAGCCAGCCGGTGGCGGCGGTGAGCCGGGCGGCCAGCAGCGTGGTGTCGAACACGTTGGCCCGATCCCGCGCCTCCTCCTCGGTGAGCAGGTCGAACAGGAGGGTGCCGAGGCCGGCCCGGTTCAGGCCCTCGGCGACGAAGCGGTTGCGCGGGCTGTGCCGTCCGCTGCCGCTGCCGTGCGCGAAGACCACGATGCCGACGGCCTCGGGGGGCACCGTCAGATGACCGCCGAGCCGCACGGCACCGGCCGCCACCTCCACCTCGCGGTCGACGGGGAACCGGTGCGAGCGGCCCGCCGCCCGGCGCAGGCACGCGACGACGTCCTCGTCGTCGAGCTGGGCGAAGTCGGCGTAGAACTGGCCGACCGCGAAGAAGTCCGGCGGGGTGGCCAGGCACACGAGTTCGTCGGCCTCGCCGCCGAGCCGGTGCGTCCAGTCCGGCGGTGCGACGGGGACCGCCAGCACGATCCGCGCGGCCCCGCGGGCGCGTACCGTCCGGCAGGCCGCCCGCGCCGTCGAGCCGGTGGCCACGCCGTCGTCGACGACCACCGCGGTCCGGCCCGCGACGGCGACCGGTGGCCGTTCGCCCCGGTAGCGCTCGCCGCGCCGCCGGAGCTCGTCGCGTTCGCGCTCCTCCACGCGCGCGAGTTCCCCGGGTGTGACGCGTGCGTCGCGCAGCACGTCCTCGCCGAGTACGCGTACGCCGTCCTCGCCGATCGCCCCCATGCCCAGCTCCGGATGGAAGGGCACGCCCAGTTTCCGTACGAGGCACACGTCCAGCGGGGCGCCGAGGGCCTCCGCGACGACCTCGGCCACGGGGACGCCGCCGCGGGGCAGGCCGAGCACCACGACGTCCTGGCCGGTGAGGTGTTCCAGGCGGGCGGCCAGCCGCCGTCCCGCGTCGAGACGGTCCGTGAAGAGCACCGTTCGGCTCCTTCACTCCCTGGATGTCCACAGGGGGACGGGAGGCGTCGCCTCCGGCGCTCCCACCGCGTCGATGTCGCCCGCGGCGGCGCGCAGCAGCTCGCGGCCGAGCGCGATCAGCGCACGGCCGGCCGCGAGTTCGTCCCCGATCTCGGGCACCGCCATGTCGTACGGATTGCGGCGGGCCTCCGCCCGGGTCTCCAGGACGTTGTCGCCGGTGTCCAGGACGATCCGGGCGGTGGTGTCCGGGTCGTGTTCGGACAGATACAGATTGAGCCGCCACTCCTTGACGGAGGGAGGCCGGATGCCGACGGGTCGAGTCATCGTCCGTGTCTCCTCAACTCCGGTGGGAGGCGAGGTCACACGGTCGAGGCGACGAGTGACCCGGCGTGGCCTCCGTCTTCCACTGTGCCCCCGTCGCGCGCGTGCCGCACGGGCGCGACGGGGGAAGCGGGCGTACCGGGGGCGGGCGGGTGCGCCGCCGCGGGCAGAATGGGGGGCATGACCATGCGTTCCTGCCCGTGCGGGCTGCCCGAGCCGTATGAGAGGTGCTGCGGCCGCTACCACGGTGGTGGTGCCGCCGCGCCGACCGCCGAGGCGTTGATGCGGTCCCGGTACTGCGCCTTCGTGCGGCTGGACGCGGGGTATCTGCTGCGGACCTGGCACCCGCGGACGCGGCCGACGCGGCTCGACCTGGATCCCGGGATGCGCTGGACGGGTCTGGAGATCCTCGGCACGACGGACGGTTCGGCGTTCCACGGCACGGGGACGGTGACGTTCCGGGCGTCCTACCGGGGTGGCTCGCTGCTCGAACGCAGCCGGTTCGAGCGGGTCGACGGGGCGTGGGTGTACGTGGACGGGGACTTCCCCGAGCAGTGAGGCAGTGCCGCGCTACGGCGCCAGGACGTCCAGTTCCTGGAGGGCCCCGACGGTGATCTCGCGGGTCAGCCGCTCGGCGCGGTCCGCGTCGCGGGCCCGGACCGCCTCGGCGAGCCGGACGTGGAGGGTGACGGCGGCGGGGTCGGGCTCCTCGAACATGACCTCGTGGTGGGTGCGGCCCGTCAGGACCTCGGCGACGACGTCGCCGAGGCGGGCGAACATCTCGTTCCCGGAGGCGCTGAGGATCACGCGGTGGAAGGCGACGTCGTGGACCAGGTACGCCTGAAGCCGGTGGTGGCCGCGTGAGTTGGCCACCATGCCGAGGGCGCACTCGGTGAGTTCGGCGCACTGCTCGGGGGTGGCGAGCCGGGCGGCCAGACCCGCGGCGACCGGTTCGACGGCGGAGCGCAGCACGGTCAGCGACCGCAGCTGCCGGGTCCGGTCGGCGCCGGCCAGGCGCCAGCGGATGACCTGCGGGTCGTAGACGTTCCACTCGGTCAGGGGGAGCACGGTCACGCCGACGCGGCGGCGCGAAGCCACCAGGTGCATGGACTCAAGGACGCGGACCGCCTCGCGCATCACGGAGCGTGACACGTCAAAGCGCTGCGCCAGTTCGTCGGTGCGCAGCACGCTGCCCGGCGGATACTCGCCCGCGGTGATGGCGGGGCCGAGGGTGTCCAGTACGCGGCCGTGCAGCCCTCGGCCCGGTGTGCTCATGCACTCAGCGTACGGGGCGGATCACACTCCCAAAAAGTCAGACTTATATGTCACAGACTCTTGAATTAGTCGTACCTATGGGTTTCAGTGTGGCGGACGCCGGATGTCGGCGTCCCATGTCGAGGAAGACAGCGAGGCAGTGATGCGCACCCCCCACGTCGTCGTGGTGATGGGCGTCGCCGGCACGGGCAAGACCACGATCGGTCCCCTGCTCGCCGCCCGGCTCGGCGTCCCGTACGCCGAGGGCGACGACTTCCACCCGCGGGCCAACATCGCCAAGATGACGGCCGGGATCCCGCTCGGCGACGAGGACCGGTGGCCGTGGCTCGACGCCATCGGCGCCTGGGCCCACGGGCGGGCGGGGCTGGGCGGGGTGGTGAGCAGTTCGGCGCTGAAGCGGTCGTACCGCGACCGGCTGCGGGCCGCGGCTCCCGGCGTCGTCTTCGTGCACCTGGCGGGCGACCGGAAGCTCATCGAGGACCGGATGGGGCACCGCCGGGGTCACTTCATGCCGACGGCGCTGCTGGACTCCCAGTTCGCCACGCTGGAGCCGCTCCAGCGGGACGAGCGGGGCGTCGCGGTCGACGTCTCCGGGTCGCCCGAGGAGATCACCGCACGCGCGGTGGCCGCGCTGGACGGCCTCGACAACTCCACGCAGTCCTCCGAGGTGCCGCGGCCCTGAGCCCCGGCGCCTCTCCCCCACGCTCGCCGACTGCGGCACACCTCTCCCCACCGTCCCTCTTCACCTGCAAGGGAACACCGTGACCAGACTCAGCGTCGAGATGCTGGCAGCGGACGCGCCCCCGCCGATCACCTCGGCCGGCCACGCCCAGCTCGGCATCGCCGTCCTCGCGGGCATCGCCGTCATCGTCCTGCTCATCACCAGGTTCAAGCTGCACGCCTTCCTGTCCCTGACCATCGGATCGCTGGTGCTCGGCGCGGTCGCCGGGGCACCGCTCGACAAGGCGATCACGAGCTTCACCGCCGGCCTCGGCTCCACCGTCGCCGGCGTGGGCGTGCTGATCGCCCTCGGCGCGATCCTCGGCAAGCTGCTCGCCGACTCCGGCGGCGCCGACCAGGTCGTCGACACGATCCTGGCGAAGGCCAAGGGGCGGGCGATGCCGTGGGCGATGGTGCTGATCGCCTCCGTGATCGGTCTGCCGCTGTTCTTCGAGGTCGGCATCGTGCTGCTGATCCCGGTCGTGCTGATGGTGGCCAAGCGCGGCAACTACTCCCTGATGCGCATCGGTGTGCCGGCGCTGGCCGGTCTGTCCGTGATGCACGGCCTGATCCCGCCGCACCCCGGCCCGCTGGTCGCCATCGACGCGGTCAAGGCCAACCTGGGCGTGACGCTGGCGCTCGGCATCCTCGTCGCCATACCGACGGTGATCATCGCCGGTCCGCTGTTCGCCAAGGTCGCGGCCCGCTGGGTGGACGTCCCCGTTCCGGACCGGATGCTGCCCCAGCGCCCGTCGGAGGAGCTTCAGCGGCGTCCGAGCTTCGGCGCCACGCTGGCCACGGTGCTGCTCCCGGTGGTGCTGATGCTGGCCAAGGCCCTGGTCGACATCGTCGTGGACGACCCGGCGAACATGACCCAGCGTGTCTTCGACGTCATCGGCTCCCCGATGATCGCGCTGCTCGCCGCCGTGCTCGTCGGCGTCTTCACGCTGGGGAGGCCGGCCGGGTTCAGCAAGGAGCGGATCTCCTCGACCGTCGAGAAGGGCCTCATGCCCATCGCCGGCATCCTGCTGATCGTGGGCGCGGGCGGCGGCTTCAAGCAGACGCTGATCGACGCCGGGGTGGGCCAGATGGTGCTGGACATCTCCAAGGACTGGTCGATCCCGGCGCTGCTGCTGGCCTGGCTCATCGCGGTGACGATCCGGCTCGCGACCGGTTCGGCGACCGTGGCGACCATCTCGGCGGCCGGTCTGGTCGCCCCGCTCGCGGCCGACATGTCGACCACCCACGCCGCCCTGCTGGTGCTGGCCATCGGCGCCGGCTCGCTGTTCTTCAGCCATGTCAACGACGCCGGGTTCTGGCTGGTGAAGGAGTACTTCGGGCTGAGCGTCGGCCAGACGATCAAGAGCTGGTCGGTCATGGAGACGATCATCTCGGTGGTCGCGGGCGCCCTGGTCCTGCTGCTGTCCCTGGTGATCTAGTGCTGTGACCGGAAAGGTTCACCGGCTCGCGACGCCCGGCACGGCACTCCCCCAGCCTTCGGCCGGGGGTACCCCCACGCCGCGTTGTCGCATCACCCGAGTACATCCAGTACGCGGGCGATGCTCCGCCTTGCGAGGCTCCCCCACTGCCTGAAGGGCGTGGGAGGTGCCCCCAGCACCGGACGCCGCGAGCTTCCCGGCACACCTTCCCGGCCACAGCACCAGCGGTACGCCGCGGCGGCCGTGACCGGGTGGTGCCCGGTCACGGCCGCCGCGGCCGTACGTGCCTTTCCGCCGGTGGGTCTACGGGCGCCACAGCGGGTGTTCCCCGGTCGCCCACTCGCGGGTCACCAGGCCGGTGCGCAGGCCGCGGCGGGCCTCCGGGTCGCCGAGTGCCATGCCGATGTGGCCGGCCAGGACGACGCCGATGGTCAGGGCGAGCCAGTCGTGGACGAAGGTCGCGCTGGTGCGCCAGGCCACCGGGGTGAGATGGGTGAACCACATCAGCAGGCCGGTGCCGAGCATGACCAGGCAGGCGCCGGCGATCCAGGCGGCGTAGATCTTCTGGCCGGCGTTGAACTTTCCGGCCGGGCGGGAGGCGGGCCGGCGGTCGCGGCGCAGGGCGGCGCGCAGCCAGACCCGGTCGTGCCGGCCGAAGCGGTTGAGGAGGCGCAGGTCGGCGCGGAAGGCGCGGGAGGCCAGGCCCAGCAGGACCGGTACGGGCAGGGCGAGGCCCGCGCACTCGTGGACGCGGACGACCAGTTCGCGCCGGCCGACCAGTTCGGCGAGCTGGGGGATGTAGAGGCAGGCCGCCGTCACCACGCACACGCCCATGAGCGCGGCCGTGGTCCGGTGCACCCACCGCTCGGCCCGGGTGAAGCGGCGGACGCGGGTGCCGGGCGGGGCCGGGGCGTCAGCTCGTAGGGACATCGGAGCGTCCGTTCGAACGGCCGACCCAGGCGTCGACGTCGTAGCCGAGGTGCTCCCAGTAGCCGGGCTCGACGCGGTCGGTGACGGTGATGCCGGAGAGCCACTTGGCCGACTTGTAGAAGTACATGGGGGCCACGTAGAGGCGGACCGGCCCGCCGTGCGCGTGGGTCAGGTCCTTGTCCTGCATGCGCAGCGCGACCAGCACGTCGGGACGGCGGGCCTGGTCGAGGGTGAGGCTCTCGGTGTAGGTGCCGTCGAAGCAGGTGAACCGGACGGCTCTGGCGCCCGCCCGCACTCCGGCCGCGTCGAGCAGCCGGGAGAGCCGTACGCCCTCGAAGGGTGTGCCGGGCACCCGCCAGCCGGTGACGCACTGGACGTCGCGGACCATGCGGGTCCGGGGCAGGGCCCTGAGGTCGGCCAGCGTGTAGGTGGCGGGGTGGTCGACGAGGCCGTCGACGGTGAGGCGGTAGTCCGCGGCGTCCTTGTGCGGGACCGAGGCGGCGACCGAGTAGTAGCGGAAGCCGCCGCCGTTCGGCAGCAGGCCGGTCAGACCGGTGGGGTCCTTGCCGGACACCGCACCGAGGAGGCCCTCCATGCCGCGTTGCAGTGTGGGCGCGGTGGCCACGCCGAGGGCGCCCAGGCCGACGGTGGCGAGGAAGATGCGGCGGCCCACGGGACGGCCTTCCTCCTCGGGCCGTCCCTCCTCATCGGGGAGTTCGGAGTTCACCTCTTCATTCGAGCACCCGCGCCCCCGGCGGACCAGGGGTCGCGGGTGTTCGTCAGACTTCCGTCACTGTTTCCCGTACCCGGGGCTCAGGGCGCCGCCTCCGCGGTCTCCGCCGCCTCCGCGGCCTTCTCCAGCTGGAAGGCCTCGTTGCCCAGCCCGATGCGGGCGTGTGCCTCCGGTCGGCGGGAGCGCAGTACGGCGCCCTGGACCAGGCCGACGACGAGGGCGAGGCCGATGATGCCGGGCAGCACCCGGCTCAGGGCCGAGCCGGGGCCGGCGTCGACCAGGACGTCGAAGTCCTTGACGGTGTAGGTGGCGATCACCAGCAGGGCCAGGCCGGCCACGGCGGAGGTGACCAGCCGCCAGGCCTGCGCGGCCGCCGCGCCGCGCCGTACGAAGAAGACGATCACCGAGACGCTGGCGGCGGCCATCAGCACGATCACGCCGAGCGCGCCGAGGTTGCCGAACCAGGTGAACAGGTGCAGCACGGGCGCGGTCGGGTCGCCGGTCGGCTTGTCGTCGGTGACGGCGAAGGCGATCACGATGACCAGCGAGACGACGGTCTGCGAGAGGGATCCGGTCGCGGGCGCGCCGCTGGAGCTGGACGTGCGCCCGAAGGCGGCCGGCAGCAGGCCCTCGCGGCCCATGGCGAAGGCGTACCGGGCGACGACGTTGTGGAAGCTCAGCATGGCCGCGAACATGCCGGTGACGAACAGGACGTGCAGGACGTCGGTGAAGGTGCCGCCGAGCCGCGACTCGGTCAGGGTGAACAGCAGCCCGGCGCTCTCCTTCTGCGCCGTGCCGATGATCGCCGAGGGGCCGGTGGCGACGGTGAGGGCCCAGCTGCTGACCGCGAAGAAGACGGCGACGCCGGCGACGGCGAGGAACATCACGCGCGGGACCAGGACGTGCGGGCGGCTGGTCTCCTCCGCGTACACCGGGGCCTGCTCGAAGCCGAGGAAGGCCGCGATGCAGAAGCACAGCGCGGTGCCGATGCCGGCGCCGGCGAGGGTGTCCGGGTTGAAGGCGTGCAGGGACAGGCCCTCCTTGGCGGGGTCGGCGATCGCCGCCACGTCGAAGATCACGACGAGTACGACCTCGATGACCAGCAGCACGCCGAGCACGCGCGCGTTGACGTCGATCTTCAGCCAGCCGAGCACGCCGACGACGGCCGCGGCCGCGAGCGCGGGGATCCACCAGGCGACGGTGACGTCGGCGTAGGTGGCGAACAGGTTGGAGACCTCGAAGCCGAAGATCCCGTAGATGCCGGCCTGGAGCGCGTTGTAGGCGACGAGGGCGACGAGCGCCGCGCCGGCGCCCGCCGTGCCGCCGAGGCCCCGGGAGATGTAGGCGTAGAAGGCGCCCGCGTTGTGGACGTGGCGGCTCATCTCGGCGTATCCGAAGCTGAAGAGGATCAGCACGGTGCCGAGGACCACGAAGAGCAGCGGCTGTCCGACGATCCCCATCACCGCGAATGTGGTGGGCATGACACCCGCGACCACCATGAGCGGGGCGGTCGCCGCGAGCACGGAGAGCAGCAGGCCCCCCGTGCCGAGCCGGTCGGCGCGCAGGGCGCGCTCCTGCCCCTTGAAGGTGCTGATGGCGCCACCGTCGGCGGTGGTTCTGCTCGTGCTCGAACTGCCCGTCGTCATCGGGGGTTCGTCCTTTCGGGCGTCGGGGTCGTGGTGCGTACGGGGTTGCGGGGCACTACACCGCACCGAGCGCGCCGGCGCGCGCGATGCGGAAGGCGGTGTACGGATCTCGGTCGGGGTACGCCCACGGCACCTGGCTGGGATGGTCGCCGATGCGGTGGAACAGGGCGGCGGCCTCGGCACCCCGGCCCTCGCAGTGCTTGGCGTGGGCGAGGAAGTTCAGATCGACCAGACGGCGGGGATGGCCCTCCTGCTCCCACTCCAGCCACCAGTCGAAGGCCGCCTTCATCACCTGGCGGGCCCGGCGGCCCGTCCAGTGCCCGGAGGCGGCCGGGTCGGCCTGTGCGTGGCCGACGCCGGCCAGGACGCGGTAGCGCTCGGCGTGCGCGACCACCGGGAGCATGGCCAGCGGCGAGTCGGCGGGCGCCTGCTCGGCGGCCCAGTTGGCGAAGTCGTAGACCTCGTGCAGCGGGTCCGGGCCGGCTTCGGCGCGCCGCTCGGCCAGCTGGGCCACCATCAGGTGGTGGGCGTGGTGGTGGTCGGGGTGGCGGTGGCGGACCTTGTCGAAGAGGCGGACCACCTCCTCCTCGTCGCCCAGGCCACGCTCCAGCAGGAGCAGGCCGAGCCACGGCGTGGGGTCCTCGGGTGCCAGCTCGGCCGCCGCCCGGCAGGCCTCGCGGGCCCGGTCGGGCTTCTCCCTGCCGCACAGGGCACCCTGCACCAGGGACATGCCGAGCAGGACGGAGGCGTCGGCGGACTCGGGTTCGGCGAGCAGCCAGTCACGGGTCCAGGCCGCGGTGTGGGACTCCTCGGCGAGGACGGTGACGCGGTGTCCCCGGCGGTCCCAGTCGTCCTTGGTGCGCACGAGCAGCGAGCGCACCGTCTGCCACCGGCCCTGCGCCAACGCCGCACGCGCGTCACGGAGTTCGGTGTCGTCGAGAGCGGTGTCAAAAGCCTGGGCCGCTCGCTTGCGGCCGCGTCCGAGGGGAGGCGGGGGTGGGGACACCGCGGAACTTCCTCACGCGCTCTTTGTTCGTGGCCCGGTACGCCCCGGGAGCGGCCCCCCGTTCGGCCCACCGGCCTCGGCTTGCTCGTCGCTCATCGGCTTGCCATCGGCTGATCACGGACAGCAAACCCCCAGCCAATGCGCTCCGTCAAGGGTCACCCTCGCGTTACACGCGTCAACTGCCCTCACACAAGCGGTACTTGCGAAGACGCCCGATCGCCGGGCCGTGACGACGGGCCGCCCCGCAGGAGGGTCACTCCTCTGGCGTACACCGTGGCACGGCGGTGCCGGGGGTCCCACCATGGTCCAGGGCCGCGCCATCGCCCCCGACCACGGGGCGTCGTGACCGGGCGGACCGCCCGAATCCGGGTCATCCCGGCAGCGGGCCGGGCCCAGGAACGCTACAGTCGGCCACTACGCACCCCGTGGCCCGGCCGGATGATCGAGGTACGCAGCGTGTCGGTTCTGGTTGTGATTCTCGCCGTGAGCGCCGCCTGCTGCCTGGGCTTCGGTTTCGTGCTCCAGCAGAACGCGGCCCAGCGGGCACCGCTCGGCGACTTCCTCTCGCCCCGGCTGCTGCTGGACCTGATGAAGGTGCCGCGCTGGCTGGGCGGTCTGGGGCTGATGATCGGCGGCATGGTGCTGGGTGCCTTCGCCCTGGGCCGGGGCGAGATCTCGCTGGTGGAACCGCTGCTGGCCACGAACCTGCTGTTCGCCCTGGCCCTGTCCCGGCGGCAGACCAGGCAGCCCCTGGGCGGCCAGGGCTGGGCGGGGCTCGCCCTGCTGGCCGGTGGTGTGACCGCGTTCATCGTGGCGGGGCGGCCACGTGGCGGCAGCGCCGTCACCGACCCGCTGCGGCACTGGTTGATCATCGGCGTGATGGTGGGTGTGGCCCTGCTGCTGACGGCCTACGCCAAGCGCTCACGGCTGAGCTGGGGACCGGTCCTGCTGGCGGTGGCCGCCGGGCTCCTCTACGGCGTGCAGGACGCGCTGACCCGGGTGAGCGGGCAGCGGTTCTCGGCGGGCGGCTGGACGGAACTGTTCACCGGCTGGCAGCCGTACGGTCTGCTGGTGATCGGCGTCACCGGGCTGATCCTCATGCAGAGCGCCTTCGAGACGGCGCCGCTGCGCATGTCCCTGCCGGCCCTGACCGCGGCCGAGCCGCTGGCCGGAATCGCCTGCGGGGTGGGCTTCCTCGGTGACCGGCTGCGCACCGACACCGGGGCACTGGCCTGGGAGGCGTCTGGCCTCGCGGCGATCGTGACGGGCATCGTCCTGCTCGGCCTGCATCCGGCGATGCCGTACGGGGCGGCGGTGCCCGAGCAGAAGCACGACCTGCAGGCACGCTGAGCCGGGCCCGGCCCGCGGCCACGCGGACGGTGACGGCCGCCCACCCGGACGGCGGCCTGCTTGCACGGCGGCCTGCTTGGATCGCGGCCTGCTTGGATGGCGGCATGAGCGCTGAAGACGAGATCCTCGACATCGTCGACGAACAGGACCGGGTCGTCGGGCGGTCCCCGCGCGGCGAGGCGTACGCCAAGGGGCTGCGCCACCGCTGCGTCTTCGTCCAGGCCCGGGACGCGGAGGGCCGCCTCTTCGTCCACCGGCGCACCTCCACCAAGCTGGTCTTCCCCTCCCTCCACGACATGTTCGTCGGCGGTGTGGTCGGCGCCGGCGAGGCCTACGACGACGCGGCCCTGCGCGAGGCCGAGGAGGAACTGGGGGTCACGGGGCTGCCCCGCCCCGAGTACCTCTTCAAGTTCCTGTACGACGACGGCGCCGGCCGCACCTGGTGGTCGGCGGTCTACCAGGTCCGCTGCGACCTGCCGGTACGGCCGCAGGCCGAGGAGGTCGCCTGGCACGACTTCCTGCCCGAGGACGAGGTGGAACACCGCCTGGCCGAGTGGGAGTGGGTACCGGACGGGCTGGCCGCCTACGAACGGCTGAAGGCCCACCGGTCACGGGGGTGAACCGGCCATGGGGGCGGCACGGCTGCGGCCGCCCCCTCGCTCCCGCTCGTGCGAAGGCCGGCCGTACGGGCGCCGGCTACGGCCGCAGTGCCCGCAGCAGCAGGTCGGCCAGGTGGTCGGCGACCTCCTGGGGGCCGAGCGGGCCGTCGGGCCGGTACCAGGTCGACAGGTGGTGCACGGAGCCGAAGTGGTAGTCGACCACGAGGTCCGCCGGGGTCGCCGTGGAGAAGACGCCGGCCCGCTGGCCCTCCTCGATGAGCGCGCGGAAGCGTTCGTGGTAGCGCCGGCGCTCGGCGCGCACCTGCTTGTTCTTCTCCGGGCTCAGGTGGTGCATCGAGCGGAAGAAGATCATGGCGTCGTCGAGGTTCTCGATGGTGGTGACCACCACGTCCGCCGCCGCGTCCCGCAGCCGCTTCTCGACCGGTTCGTCGGCGTCCGCGAAGGCGTCCAGGCGCTCCTGCTGGACGCGCAGCACGCGCGCGTACACCTCGTGCAGGAGGTCGTCCTTGGAGCCGAAGTAGTGGTAGAGCGCCCCTTTGGTGACGCCGGCCGCCTCGACGATCTCCTGCACCGAGGTGCGGTCGTAGCCCTGCTCGGCGAAGAGCCGGGTGGCGGCGGCCAGGAGCCGCTGCGGCACCGGAGTGCCGCCTGAGTCCGTCGTCCTGGGCACCTGCCGCCACCTGCCTTCCGTGTTCCTGCTCGCTGCACTGCCTACGGGAACGCAGTTCCCGACGGAGGATCTTCCCATTTGCCGTCCTCGGCAAGTCCGGCAGGATCTCGGTCGGCCCCGGTCGCCCGCGCCCAGGTGTCAGCCGGTCTCCTCCCATTTCCGCTGGATGTGGTTCATGTTCGTCAGCCAGCGGTCGGGGTCGGCGGCCCGGGCCCGGTAGAAACCGGCGACCTCGGGGTGCGGCAGGATCAGGAAGCGGTCCTGGGCGATACCGTCGAGCAGGGCGTCGGCCACGTCCTCCGGCTCGATCGCGGTGGGCTGGAGCACCAGGTCGCCGGCGCTGCCGGTGGCGGCCAGCATGTCGGTGCGCACGCCCTGCGGGCAGATCGCGTGCACCTTGATCCCGCGGTGGCGGTAGGTCAGCGACAGCCACTCGGCGAAGGC
Source organism: Streptomyces sp. NPDC091412 (assembly GCF_044756885.1). Lineage (NCBI taxonomy): Bacteria > Bacillati > Actinomycetota > Actinomycetes > Kitasatosporales > Streptomycetaceae > Streptomyces > Streptomyces sp. NPDC091412. The sequence goes on from NZ_JBIVTV010000001.1 coordinate 318,731, forward strand.
GTAGGCGCCGTGCTTGGTGACGCTGTACGGAGCCGCGCCGATCATGGTGAGCAGCCCGGCCGCGGACACGGTGGAGACGAACCGGCCGCTGCCGCGTTCCAGCCAGGCGGGGAGCAGCGTCTCGGCGGCGCGGACGTGGGCCATGACGTTGACGTCCCAGGCCTGTGCCCACACCTTCTCCCCGGCCGCCTCCGAACCGCCCGAGCCGAGGCCCGCGTTGGCACAGTAGACGTCGACCGTGCCGCCGAGCGCGTCACGGGCCGCGGCGACGATCTCGGAGGCGTCGCCCGGGACCGCGATGCCGCCGATCTCCCCGGCGACGGACGCGGCCCGGTCGGCGTCGAGGTCGTTGACGACGACCCGGGCGCCCTCGGCGGCGAACCGGCGGGCCAGCGCGGCGCCGATACCGCCCCCGGCCCCGGTGACGACCACTCCCGCACCCTGCACGGCTTGCACCATCGGTCTCCTTCGGCCTGGCTCCGACACGACACGGATCGACTCGACTCGACTCCGCCGCATCAGACTAACCAGTCGGTATGTGGTGCCGGAAGGGATGTTCCGCAGGAGGCGCCGTCCGCTTCGTTCCCTGGCGGACGGGCGCACGCTAGCGTGCGTGGGCATGACACCCGCAGCGATCACGGAGGTCACTGTATGAAGCTGTCCAGACGGAGCCTGCTCGCCACCACCGCCGCCGCCGCGACCTCCGGAGCCGTGGCGGCCCCGGCCCAGGCCGCCCCCGGTGGCAACCGCCCGCTGCGCACCGGTTTCGAGCGCCTCGACGCCGAGGGCTACGCCTCCCTGCGCGGGCAGCGGGTCGGAATCGTCACCAACCCGACGGGCGTCACCCGGGACGTGCGGCACATCGTGGACGTGATGCACGCCGACCGCCGGGTGAACCTGGTGGCCGTCTTCGGCCCCGAGCACGGCTTCCGCGGCACCGCGCAGGCGGGCGGCTCGGAGGGCCGCTACGACGACCCGGCCACCGGGCTGCCGGTGTACGACACGTACCTCAAGAGCGGGCGTCCGCTCGCCGACGTCTTCACGGCCTCCGGCGTGGACACGGTCGTCTTCGACATCCAGGACGCGGGCGCCCGCTTCTACACCTACATCTGGACGCTCTACGACTGCATGGAGGCCGCGGCCCTCGCCGGCAAGCGGTTCGTGGTGCTCGACCGGCCCAACCCGGTGACCGGCCGGGAGGCACTGGGGCCGGTGCTGCACGAGGAGTTCGCGACCTTCGTCGGGCGCCGGCCGATCGCGCAGGCCCACGGCATGACCGTCGCCGAGCTGGCGCGGCTGTTCAACGGCGAGTTCCTCACCACGCCGGTTCCGCTGGAGACCGTCCTGATGACCGGCTGGAGGCGGTCGGACTTCTACGACGCCTCCGGGCTGCCCTGGGTGCCGCCGAGCCCGAACATGCCGACTCCCGAGACCGCCCTGGTCTACTCCGGAACGTGCCTGTTCGAGGGCACCAACCTGTCGGAGGGACGGGGCACCACCCGCCCCTTCGAGCTGCTGGGCGCGGCGGGCGTCGACGGGCGCTGGGCGGCCGCGGCCAACGCGCTGCGCCTGCCGGGCGTGCACTTCCGGGAGGCGTACTTCACGCCCACCTTCTCCAAGTTCCAGGACACGACCGTCGGCGGGGTGCAGATCCACGTGCACAACCGGGACGCCTTCGATCCGGTACGGACCGGGATCGCGCTGCTCGTGACCGCCAAGCGGGTCTGGAGCGGGTTCGCCTGGCGCTCGGACAACTGGATCGACAAGCTCACCGGATCCACTCAGGTGCGCACGATGATCGACGCCGGTGCGGGCACCGACGAGGTGGTGACGGCCTGGCGGCAGGAGCTGGCCGCGTTCCGGAAGACCCGGAAGGAATACCTCCTCTACTGATGGGCCGTGACCCCTGGCCGGCCCGGCCCGTTGGCAGGACGATGCGCGACACATCGCTCCGCTTCCGGGGACGAGGGGGTCGGTCATGGCGGTACCGGACATCAGCGTGGCTCCCTACTGGGAACTGACCTTCGACGCCGACGGGGACGTGGACGGCGTCGAGCGGGACCGGCTGCTCGCCGGAGTCGAACGGCGGGCGGTGCGCGACCTGATCGTCTTCGCGCACGGCTGGAACAACGACCGTTCGGGCGCGACCCGGCTCTGCAGCAGCTTCTTCGAACCGGTCCCGCGGCTCGCCCCGGCGGCCCGGATCGGGTACGTCGGGGTGATGTGGCCGTCGATGCGGTTCTGCGACGAGCCCATCCCCGACTTCCCCCGGTCCACCGCCGCCGGGCCGGTGCCGTCGGCCGCGCTCGACAAGGACACCCGGAAGGCGCTGCGGGACACCTTCCCCGGGCGGGCCTCGCTGGTCGACGCGCTCGCGGGGATGCTGGACGGCCCCGCGCGCGAACCGGCCGCGCTGGAGGAGTTCGGACGGCTGGTGCGGCGGCTGGCCGGGGACGTGTCGCCGGGGCCGTGGGCCCGGTTCGCGGCGGACACCGTGACGGATGGCGTGCCGCAGCGCGAGCCGGCGATGTTCGCACGGCCCGCGGCGGAGGTCTGCGCCGAGTTCGCCGACGCCCTCGCCGGGCTCGGGGACCCGGGCGGGCAGCGGCCGTTCACGCTGCCGAACCCGTGGGACGGCGCGAAGGAGCTGCTGCGGCAGGCGACGTACTACACGATGAAGCGGCGCGCGGGCACGGTCGGCGAGCGGGGGCTCGGCCCGGTGGTCGGACGGCTCGCGCAGGCGGCGCCCGGGGTGCGGGTCCATCTGGTGGGCCACAGCTTCGGCGGGCGGCTGGTGTCGTTCGCGCTGAGCGGGCTGCCCGAGGGGGTGCGGACGGTGAAGTCCGTGACGCTGCTCCAAGGGGCCTTCTCCCACTACGCGTTCGCGCCCCGGCTGCCCGGCGATCCGCGCGCGGGCGGGGTGCTGCGGGGCCGGGAGCGCCGTGTCGACGGCCCCCTGGTGTGCTGCCACTCCCGCTTCGACACGGCCCTCGGCACGCTGTATCCGCTGGCCTCGCGGATGGCGGACGACGACCGGTCGGTGCTCGGCCTCGACGTCGGCGCCCTGCTCGGGGCCGCCTGGGGTGCGATGGGGCACGACGGCGTGCAGGCGGTGCCCGGCACGCGCGCGTGCACCCTCTCCGAGGCCCTGGCCGCGCCGTTCCCGGCGTCGGGATGCGTGAACGTGGACGCGGCCGAGGTGGTCAGGCGCGGCGGTCCTCCGGCCGGCGCGCACAGCGACATCGTGCACCCGGAGCTGGCGCGGGTGGTGCTGGCGGCGGGCCGCGTCCGCTGACACCGGCCCGCCGCCCGTTCGGAGGGTCTAGTGCTGTGACCGGAAAGGTTCACCGGCTCGCGGCGCCCGGCACGGCACTCCCCCAGCCTTCGGCCGGGGGTACCCCCACGCCGCGTAGTCGCATCACCCGAGTACATCCAGTACGCGGGCAATGCTCCGCCTTGCGATGCTCCCCCACTGCCTGAACGGCGTGGGAGGTGCCCCCAGCACCGGACGCCGCGAGCTTCCCGGCAAACCTTCCCGGCCACAGCACTAGCGGTGACCGGTGTACTCCACGACCTGCTGGAAGGTCGGGCGGTTCTGCCAGCTGATCTTCCCGTGCTTGATGCCGCCCAGGACGCGCTGGACGATCGAGTCGGCGCACCACTGGTCACCCGCGGAGCACTGGTCGTCGCCAGGGTAGACCTGGGCCGCGGTGGCTCCGGCCGCCTGCTTCAGCGTGCCGATCAGGGTGTCCCGGCAGGCGTTCAGGCTGCCGCCGCCGCAGAACGTCCGTGCCAGCGGACCCCGCACCGGCTCACCGAGCACCGCCCGGATGTCCTTGTCGACATAGCTCCACCAGCCGTACTGGAAGGCGCTTCCGGCGTGCGAGCCGGTCGGGCCGTGCCCGGCCGACGGGGACTCGTCGAGCGGCAGGTTGGCGGTGAAGGCGCCGTACAGGTCGCTGCCCAGTCCCGGCTCGAACTCGGCCTTCACCAGCAGCGGCCACCAGGCGTCCAGGATCCGGATGGCCTCGGCGTTGGCGTAGGTCTTGGAGCCCGCCGAGGTCTCGGTGCGCCTGGCGCCCGCGGACAGCCATGTCCGGAGCTTGCCCACCGCGGCCGCGGCCGTGGAGTCGGTGACCGGCGAGCTGTCGATCACCTTCAGCAGGTTCGGCAGCACGTCCTCGGCCCTGAGATCGGCCACGGCCGCGTCCGCCATCGCCTTCACCAGCGAGGCACGGGTCACCCCGCCGGCCGCGACCAGCTTCCGCACCCGGTCCTCCAGCAGGTCGCCGCGGTGCACGGAGCCGTTGCCCCAGGAGGCCGCGGAGTAGTCCAGGGCCTGCTTGTTGTTCCAGGAGACGTAGTAGTCCTGGTCGACGGAGGCGGGGTGGGCGGAGGACGGGGTGTAGTCCGCGGTGTTGACCGCCGGGTCCCAGTTCCGCCACTCGTACGCCGGCTGCGCCCACACCGGGAACTCGGCGTCCACGGCGTTCGCCCGCACCGGGTTGTCGCCGCTGTTGTAGTACGCGGTGTGCCGGGAGTCGGCGTAGAACCAGTTGAACGTGTAGTTGATGTGCTGCGCGGCCCTCTGGAAGTCCTCGGGGCCCTTGACGAAGTCGGGGTCGTTGAGCATCTGGAAGCCGATGATCGAGTCGGCCTCGTGCAGGAAGGAGGAGCGCAGGGTGGTGTAGGCGACCTTCTTGCCGCCGACGGTGGCGCGGTACTCGACCGGGCCGTACTTCGTGCGCCACACGCGCATGGTGTAGGAGCCGGCCGCCGTTCCGTCGGCGACGGTGGGCTTCCAGGAGTTGGTCTGCTCGACCTTGTCCATGGCCGTGCAGGTGCCGCGGTACAGGTAGTGGAAGTCGTCCTGGCACAGTTCGACGGCGTAGGTGTCGATGATGTCCTGGCCGGAGGTCGTGGCGCTCCACGAGTAGTCCTGACCGCGGCCGAGTTCGACGTACATGCTCAGGCCGGCGAAGGAGGCGCCGCGGGCGCTGATGCCCGGACCCTGGATCTCCTGGAGCATCAGCAGCTGGGGCGCGAAGTAGCCGGTCTGCGGACCGAAGACGGCGACCGGGTGACCGCTCGCGGTGTGCTCGCCGCCGACGACGAGGGCGTTGGACATGCCGCGCCGGGCGGAGGTCAGGGCGCTCTTCGCGGCCGAGGAGGTGGCGCCCCGCGCGGCCGCGGTCGCCGCGCTGCCGGTGCGGCCGTACACCAGCGGCTCCTGGGCCACCGAGCCGGCGTCGGGCAGGGCCCGGCCCCTGGGGTCGTCGGGCTTCGTCGCGTACGGGTAGCTCCTGCCGTCGTGCACGGTCAGGACGGCCTCGGGGTCGTTGCGCTCACGGAAGGACTCCCAGATCCTGGTGCCCTCCTCGACGCCGAACTTGGACTGGGCGGCCAGCAGGGACAGCGCGTTGTTCACCTCGCCGCCGCCGCCCGAGCCGAACAGGGCGCCGACCACGGAGCCCAGCGCGACCATGTCGGTGACCTTGAAGCGGGCGATGGTGCCGGCGTTGGTGATCGAGTCCTTGTGGCCGGTCAGGACGTACTCGCCGGGGAAGTAGCGACCGGAGTCGGAGGCTTCGATGTAGGCGTTGATGCCGTCGAGGTAGGCGTTCACGTCGGCGAGGGCCTGCTGCCCGCGGGCGCCGTTCCCGGCCACGGCGCGGTCGATCTGCGCCTGGAGGTCGGCCTCGGTGTACGGGGCATTGCGCCAGAACTCCTGCTCCAGTCCCTGGTTGGCGGCCGCGCCGCCGGCGAAGGAGGTCAGCTGCCCGCGGCCGACGTGCCGGAAGACGTCCATGAGCCACAGCCGGTCCTGGGCGGCGGCGTACCCGGCGCCGAACTCGGTGCCGTAGCGGGTGGTGCCCGTGATGTGCGGCACACCGGTCTTCTTGTCGCGGACGATCGTCACGTCACTGCGGCCCGCGGGCTTCTCGGTGGAGGCGACCTGCCCGGAGGGGACGCCGAACGAGGCGTCGTTGAAGAACGAGTTGATCTTCGCGTCGGTGAGCGCCGGGTAGCCCGTGGCCAGGTTGGCGTACGGGCCGAGCTGGTCCTCGGCGTGGCTCGGCTGGGTACCGAAGGCCTGGTTGAGGAGGATCTGCGCCAGGGTGGCGTTGCCGTTCTCGCCGGGCGGCAGGATGTCCGAGCACTGGCCGCCGCAGTAGTCGTTCGAGGCCGCGGCGGTCGCACCGGCGGCGGCGCCGGCCGGCGTCCCGGCCGCGACCGCTTGGGAAAAGGGTGACAAAAGACCGGCAATGAGGACGCATACCGATGCGGTCTTCAGGAACCCGGGGAATCTGCGGGGAGTTCTCAGTCTGTCAAGCGCGAAATGTGGGGTGCGCCGGTGCATGGCAGCTCCTCCCGACGGGGGTGGTGCCGGGACGTTACCGCCGGTATCCCTCAAGGGGAAGATGAACATGCGTCACTTTTTGGGGGCACCTCGTGAGGGTCAACCAGGGCGGCGTTATGGCGGGCATCGGAAAACGGATGGAGCCGGATCGGGTGTCGGCACGTCTATCCGGCGGAGCCGTCACGACGGCTCCGTACGACGACGCCGCAGTGACCGAAGTGCGGATGCAGGTGTGACGGAGGTGCAGGGCGATGGCCGGTTTCCGGAGTCTGGCGAGACAGGTGAGGGACCCGCGGTGCGATCTGGCGCTGCGGCGTTACTCGCTGCGCAAGTGCCTCGAGCGGTTCGCTCCCTATGGGCACAGGGCGACCTGGGATCATCTGTGCTCCCGGGCCGGGTTCGGTCCCGAGGACAGGTCCCCCGATCCAGTGCGGCTCGTGGCCGCACTGGACGAACTGGAACAAGCGCGTTCGGTGTGGCTCGACTACGAGGCCGGGTTCGCCAGGCGCCGTAAGCAGGAGAAGCACGACGGGCTGCGCAGGCCGGGCAGCGTGGACGACTGGCACCGGATGACCTGGGGCGGCTTCGGGGTCGCCTGGTGCGACGACCCCCGGGTGCACCCGAGGGAACCGCTGGCCGAGGTGCTGAGCCGGCTGATCGCCGCGCTGGAGCGCGAACCGGGCGCGGCGTGCCCGGTGTGCGGCGGCGAGCGGCTGGCCTGGACGTACGACCTGGATCACGAGCCGTCGTCCGGCCCGGTCTGCGCGGACTGCGGGATCCTGGTCCCGCTGCCCGTTCTCACGCCCGAGGCCCTGGCGTACGCCAGGCGGGGGCGGCTGCTGATGTCCGCCTGACCACGACGGCAGGCCCTTGAGGTGAGGTGCGCCGGTCCTGCCGGACGGATGACGGGGCACCTCGGAGTCCGCCCGGCGGCCGGGACCACCGGCGCCCGTCGGCACGGGGCGGACCGGCGCGTCTCGCGGGGCGGTCCGGGGGGTCCGGCGCGGCGGCGGCCGGTTCCGCCAGGATGCGTTGCCGCCGGCCGTGGGGGGACTACGCGCGGCCGGCGCCGCTCCTTCGCTCCGCCATCAGGCGCGAGCCCGTCAGGCGTTCGCCGAAGACGTCGTCCGGGTTGGACAGCACACAGGTGTCCAGGGACAGGCAGCCGCAGCCGATGCAGTCGGTGAGGTGGTCGCGCAGGCGGTTGAGCTGCCTGATGCGCTCGTCGAGTTCGGAGCGCCAGGCCTCGGAGAGCCGGGCCCAGTCCTCCCGGGTGGGGGTGCGCTCCTCGGGGAGCCGGGCGAGCGCCTCACGGATCGTGGCGAGCGGGATGCCCACGCGCTGCGCCGCCCGGACGAAGGCGACCCGGCGCAGCGCGTCGCGGGAGTAGCGGCGCTGGTTGCCCGATGTGCGGCGGCTGCTGATCAGACCCTTGGACTCGTAGAAGTGCAGGGCCGAGACGGCGGCGCCGCTGCGGGCCGACAGCTGGCCGACGGTCAGCTCGTGGATCTTCTCGGGGATCTGGGGCACCCCTCAGAGCCTACCCACCGCGTCACCCGCCCGGTCCGTTGACAGGGGCTCCGGACCCGGCCATGCTAAGCAGTTGCTTAGACTTCGACCGCGAGGCGGGAGGCCGGACACATGGCGGAGCCGAGGATCTTCACGTCCCCCGACGAACTCAGGGCGGCGGTGGGCGAGCGGCTGGGGTACACCGACTGGCTGGAGATCGACCAGAAGCGGATCGACCTGTTCGCCGACGCGACCGGCGACCACCAGTGGATCCACGTGGACCCGGAGAAGGCCGCCGTGGGCCCCTTCGGCACGACCATCGCCCACGGCTATCTGACCCTGTCGCTGCTCCCGCTCTTCGGGCCGCGGCTGATCGCGGTAGAGGGCGTGCGGATGGGCGTCAACTACGGCACCAACAAGGTCCGCTTCCCCGCCCCCGTCCCGGTCGGCTCACGGCTGCGGTCCACCGCCGTGATCACCGGCGTGGACGACGTGCCGGGCGGGGTGCAGGTGACCGTCGCCTTCACCGTGGAGCGCGAGGGCGGCGACAAGCCGGTGTGCGTGGCGGAGTCGGTGGTGCGGTACTACTTCTAGGGCCTCTCGGGTCGGTGCCCGCCGGCCCCGACCATCCGCAGCACGAGGTCGGCGTACAGCGCGCCGACCTCCTCGGGGGTGCGGGGGCCGTCGAGGTTGAACCAGCGGGCGACGTCGATGCACAGGGAGAGCACGGCAAGCGTGGTGCCGCGCACGTCCGGCACGTCGAACTCGCCCGAGGCGACGCCGTCCTCGATGATCCCGCGCACCTCTGCGTCGACCTGGCGGCGCAGTGCGAGGATCTCCGCGCGGGCGTCCGGACCGAGCGAGTCCAGTTCGTACTGCACGACCCGGGCGGTGGTGCGCCCGCCCGCGTGCCAGCGCACGAAGGAGCTGACGGCGTCGGCGAGCCTCTCGGTCGCGCCGCCCTCGCGCCGGGCGGCGGTGCGCAGGATCTCCAGCGCCTTCTCGTGGCCGATCCGGCTGATGCGGTGGAGCAGTTCTTCCTTGGTCCGGTAGTGGATGTAGAGGGCGGCCGGGCTCATTCCGGCGCGGCCGGCGATGTCGCGGGTCGTCGTCGCGTGGTAGCCCCGTTCGGCGAAGGCCTCCACGGCGGCCACGAGTAGCCGCCGGGCCGCGTCCGGGGTGACCTCGCCCCACGGCTGCGGGTCACCGCCGGCCGTCTCCTGCGCCGTAGTCATCGCTCGCCCCTCTTTCGCGTCAGGGGGTCCACCATACCGCCGAGGGTGAGCGCTCGCTTAGCCTGCTGCGCCGGTGGTGTGGGACGGATGCTGGGCCGGCGGTGTGGGACGGACCGCGGCCTCACAGCTTCTCGAAGGGATCATGTTCGGAGAGCAGCTTCTCCAGCCGTGCCTGGTCGACCCGGCTGACGATCCGGCCGGCCTCCTGGCGGTCCCTGACCACCTTGGCGAGCGTGAACGCGGAGGTGACAAGGTACAGGACGGCGATGGCGAGGAAGGCGCGCACCCAGGCGTCGGCGTTCAGTCTGAAGATGCCGATGGCGGTGGCCGCCATGGCGATGCCGAAGGAGGCGACCGCCTGGCCGTAGAAGGCGGCGGTGCTCTGCTGCTTGACCGGTGTGTCACTCATGGCGACCAGCGTCGGCCCGGGGGCCCGCCGCCGCATCCGCCGGGATACTCAGCTCGCGTACTCAGAATTCCGGCTGCCGGGGCCGGGGCCCGGAACGCCCGCCCGCGCGGGCGCCGCCTGTTCGATCCCGCGGCTCTACGATGTGCCCCATGGCCCGACCCCGCACCCCGCTCCTCAGCACCGCCCGCATCGTCGCGACGGCGCGGGAGCTCGTGGACGCGGAGGGCCTGGCGGCCGTCTCCACCCGCCGGCTCGCCGCCGAGCTGGGGGTGAGCGGGCCCTCGCTCTATCACCACTTCCGGACCAAGGACGAGATCCTGGAGGCGGTCGCGGACTCGGTGAGCGCCCAGGTCGACCTGTCGATGTTCGAGGACGGCCGGGACTGGCGGACCGCGCTGCGCGACTGGGCCGTGTCCTACCGGGCCGCCCTGCGCGACCACCCGAACATCGTTCCGGTCCTCGCCGGCGGCCCCGGCCGCCGTCCCGCCGCGCTGCGGCTGGCCGACGCGGTCTACGGCGCGATGGTCGACGCGGGCTGGCCACCGGCGCAGGCGACCTCCATCGGCGCGCTGATGCGGTACTTCGTCATGGGCTCCGCGCTCGGCTCCTTCGCCGGGGGCTTCGTGGACGACGCCGGGGCCTACGACCCGGCCGACTACCCGCGTCTCGGGCAGGCCCATCTGCTGGCCGAGCAGCAGGAGAAGATCGACGAACGGGCCTTCGAGACCGGTCTTGCGGCGCTGCTGGACGGGCTGACTCGGCAGTACGAGCAGGTGGGGCGGAGCACGTGAGCACACTTCGGCGCGCGCCGAAGCGTCCGTGTCCCATGCTGGCCTCATGAGCACCGGAGAACGGATACGAACCCGGCGCCAGGACCCCGTGGCACCACCCCTGGCCGCGCTCGCCGGGCTGATCGCCGACGAGACGCGGGCCGCGTGCCTGCTGGCGCTGCTCGACGGGCGGGCGTGGACGGCCGGCGAACTGGCCCGGCACGCGGGCGTCGCCGCGTCCACGCTCAGCGAGCACCTGGGCAAGCTCGTCGCGGGCGGGCTGCTCACCGAGGAGCGGCAGGGCCGGCACCGGTACGTGCGCCTGGCCGACGCGCGGGTCGCCCAGCTCGTGGAGGACCTGGCCGCCCAGGCCGCCCCGCGGGCCGCGCGCCGGCCGCGCACGCTGCGGGAGTCGAGCGCCGGGTCGGCGATGGCCCGCGGGCGCACCTGCTACGACCATCTCGCCGGGCGGCTCGGCATCGCGCTCACCGACGCGCTCACCGCGCGCGGACTGCTGCGCCAGGACCTCGGCTTCGCGCTGACGGACGCCGGGCTGACCTGGTTCGGCACGACGGGCATCGGCCTGGACCGCACGGGACGGCGCCCGCTGGTCCGGGCCTGCCTCGACTGGACGGAACGGCGCCCCCATCTCGCGGGGGCCGCCGGCGCGGCCCTGTGCCGGCACGCCTTCGACGCGGGCTGGTGCGTGCGCATCGGCTCGGAGCGCGCCGTCGGGGTCACCCCGGCCGGCGAGCGCGCCCTGTCCGACCTGCTGGGGATCGAGACGGCGGCGCTGCGCTGAGCGCGCCGCCGGCCGGTCCCGCCGTCCGAAATCCGCGAGCCCCGCCCACCCCTGCCCACCTAACCTCAGGAAGCATGATGAACGTCTCCCCGTCCCGCCTGGCCGCCGCGGCCGCCACGGTCACCGTGGTGCTGTGGGCCTCCGCCTTCGTCTCGATCCGCAGCGCGGGTGCCGCGTACTCGCCGGGCGCGCTGGCCCTCGGGCGGCTGCTGGCCGGAGCCCTGACGCTGGGCGCGATCTGCCTGGTGCGGCGGGAGGGGTGGCCGCCGCGGGCTGCCTGGCGCGGAATCGCGATATCCGGGCTGCTGTGGTTCGGCTTCTACATGGTGGCCCTGAACTGGGGCGAGCAACAGGTGGACGCCGGGACCGCGGCGCTGGTGGTCAATGTCGGCCCGCTGCTGATCGCGCTGCTCGGGGCGCGGCTGCTGGGGGATCCGATGCCGCCGCGGCTGCTGGCGGGCATGGCGGTGTCGTTCGCGGGGGCGGTGACCGTGGGCCTGTCGATGTCGGGCGGCGGCGGATCCTCGGTGCTGGGCGTGGTGCTGTGCCTGCTGGCGGCGGTCGCGTACGCCTCCGGGGTCGTCGCCCAGAAGCCGGCGCTGGGCCGGGCGAGCGTGTTGCAGGTGACGACGTTCGGGTGCCTGGTCGGCGCGGTCGTCTGCCTCCCCTTCACCGGCCAGCTCCTCCACGAGGCCGCCCGCGCCCCGCTGCCGGCCACGCTCAACATGGTCTACCTGGGCGTGTTCCCGACCGCGCTCGCGTTCACGACCTGGGCCTACGCGCTGTCCCGCACGACCGCGAGCCGGATGGGCGCGACGACGTACGCCGTGCCGGCCCTGGTCGTGCTGATGTCGTGGCTGGCGCTGGGTGAGGTGCCGGGTCCGGTGACCCTGGTGGGCGGGGCCCTGTGCCTGGCCGGAGTGGCGGTCTCCCGCTCCCGTCCGCACCGCCGGACCTCCCGGACGGCGCGCGAGGAGCCCCGGCCGGAACACGTGTCCTGACCCCGGGACGACCGGCGGGCCTCAGAACACCACCAGCGCCCGGCCGCCTTTGCCGGCCAGCATGTTCTCGAAGGCGGCCGGGATGTCGTCCAGGGAGATCCGGTCGGTGACCAGGGCGGCCAGGTCGAGCCGGCCGGAGCGGACGTGTTCGGCGAGCACGGGCAGGTCCCTGGCCGGATCCGAGTTGCCGTAGACGCAGCCGGTCAGGGTACGGCCCCAGTGGAAGAGTTCCAGGGCGTTGAAGGTGACCTGCTCGTCCTTGTCGCCGATGCCGACGACCGTCGTGCGGCCGCCACGGCGGGTGGACTCCCAGGCGGCGCGGATCGTGACCGCGCGGCCCACGCACTCCACGGCGGCGTCGACCCCCTGTTTCCCGGTGAGGGCGCGGATCTCGCGGGGGGTGTCCCCGGTGGCCGGGAGGAAGTCGGTGGCGCCCGCCCGGCGGGCGAGTTCCTCCTTCTCCGGGGAGACGTCCACGGCGACGATCCTCCCGGCGCCGGCGATCCGGGCGGCCTGGAGGGTGGCGAGGCCCACTCCGCCGACGCCGAACACCGCGACCGTCTCACCGGGGCGCACCTTCGCCGCGTGGTGGACGGCGCCGTAACCGGTGAGGACGGCGCAGCCGAGGAGCGCGGCGTCGGTGACCGGGACGCCGTCCGGGAGGGGCAGCACGCAGGAGGCGGCGACCACCGTCTCCCCGGCGAAGGCGGCGACGTTCAGGCCGGGGTGCAGTTCGGTGCCGTCGGCGGTGCGGGCGTGGACGTCGGCGGCGCCGTTCATCGCGTTGGCGCACAGCCAGACCTCGCCGAGCGAGCAGGCGTGGCAGTTCCCGCAGGACGGCGCCCAGTTGAGCACCACCGTGTCCCCCGGCGCGACGTGGGTGACGCCCTCGCCGACCGCGACGACGGTCCCGGCGCCCTCATGACCGAGAACGGCGGGCACCGGCACCCGCAGGGTGCCGTTCGTCAGGGACAGATCGGAGTGGCAGACCCCGGCGGCAGCGAGCCGGACACGAACCCGTCCGGGCCCCGGCTCCGGCAACTCGATCCCGGTGATCTCCAACGGCGAGCCGACAGCGGGCAGGACGGCGGCACGTACGGCCATGAGGCGTGACTCCCTTAGAACTGGAGGGACTTGGTCTGGAGGTATTCGGTGAGGCCGTACGTGCCGAGTTCGCGGCCCACGCCGGACTGCTTGTAACCGCCGAAGGGGGCGAGGGGGTTGAAGCGGCCGCCGTTGATGTCGACCTGGCCGGTGTCCAGCCGGCGGGCGAAGGCCACCGCCTCCGCCTCGTCGCCCGCCCAGACGGCGCCGGCGAGACCGTAGACCGTGCCGTTGGCGATGCGCAGGGCGTCCTCCTCGTCGTCGTAGCGGAGGATGGAGAGGACCGGGCCGAAGATCTCCTCCTGGGCGACGGTCATCCCGGGGGTGACGTCGGCGAGGACGGTGGGGCTGACGAAGTAGCCCCGTTCGCGCGGGGATCCGGGGCCGCCCGCGACGACGCGGGCCCCCTCGGCGACGCCCTTCTCGATGTAACCGCGCACCCGTGCCCACTGCTTGGCGTTCACCACGGGACCGATGCGCTCGCCGTACTTGGCGGCGGCCGTCGCGGCCAGGGCGACCGCCTCCTCGTACTGGTCGTGGTGGACCAGCATGCGGGTCCAGGCGCTGCACGTCTGGCCGGAGTTGGACATGACGTTGGCGACGCCGACGTTCACCGCCCTGGCCAGGTCGGCGCTGGGCAGGATGACGTTGGCGGACTTGCCGCCCAGTTCCAGGGCGACCTTCTTGACGGCGGCGCCCGCGATCGCGCCGATCCGCCTGCCGACGGCCGTGGATCCGGTGAAGGAGACCAGGTCCACGTCCGGGTGCTCGGCGAGCGCCTGTCCCGCGACCGGGCCGACTCCGGTGACCAGGTTGAACACGCCCGCCGGCAGCCCGGCCTCGTCGACCGCCCCGGCGAACAGCCGGGCGGTGAGCGGGGTGTCCTCGGCGGGCTTGAGGACGACGGTGCAGCCCGCGGCCAGCGCGGGGGCGGCCTTGGCGACGATCTGGTGCAGCGGGTAGTTCCAGGGGGTGATCGCGCCGACGACGCCGACCGGCTCGTGGTACACGGTGGAGTTGCCGACCTTCTCCTCGAAGGCGTACGTCGCCGCGAGGCCGGCGTAGAAACCGGCGACCGCGATCGGCATGCCCACGTGGACCGTCCGGGAGAAGGCGAGCGGCGAACCGAGTTCGGCGGTGACGGTCCCGGCGATCTCCTCCTCGCGGGCCGCCAGCGCGTCCCGCAGTGCGGCCAGGCGGGCGGCCCGCTCTGCGGGCGGAGTCGCGGACCAGCCGGGCAGGGCGGCGCGGGCCGCGCGTACGGCCGCGTCGACGTCCTCGGCGGTGCCCGCGGGCACGGTGCCGATCACCTGCTCGTCGGCCGGGTTCACCACCTCGATGACGTCCCGGCCCGCGGCGGGACGCCAGGCGCCGTCGATGTACATGCCGTCGTGTGCCTTCATCGTGCTCCTCCGGGGCGGGGGCCGTCGTCGGTCTCGTCCGCGCGCACAAGCATCCGCGTGAACAAGCTACTGGCAGCCCATAAACTAGCGCCGGTAGCTTTCCATTGGCCGCACGCCCCTCACCCTGCCGGTCCCCGCCCTGCCGGGGCCCTTCACTCCTCCAGGTCGGGCAGCCGGTCCGGGGCCGGGCAGATGCGCTCGCCGCGCTGGTCGAAGACGAACAGGCGGGCGAGGTCGACCAGGAGCGGCACCTGCATCCCGTGCCGCAGTTCGATGTCCGGCGTGGTCCGCACGACCAGGTCGCCGGGCAGGCGGGGCTCCGGCGCGGCGACCGGGTCCGGCGCGGGTCCGGCGGGGTGCTCCAGCACCACCACGGGTCCCGCGCGCAGGGCGCCCGCCCGGTCCCGCAGCCGGTTCAGGACCGTGCCCTCGCGCCGGCGCCGCCGGGTCGGGCGCCGGGTGGGACGCGGGGCCTCCAGATCGGGCACGACGGCGGGGCGGGAGCCGGTGTTGAAGTGGACGAGGACCTCGTGGCCCTGGAACTCCATGTGCTCCACCAGCCCCGTGATCGTCACCTCCCCGGGCCGGGCGACGGGCGCGGGGGCTCCCGTGCGCCGGGACGAGGCCGAGAACTTGGGGGCGATCCGAACGGCCTCCGAGCGCAGCCCCACGATCACTTCGCGGCCCTGCTGCACGCGCAGCAACTGGTGGTCCAGGGACAGGGGTTCGGGCAGGCGCAGGAACTGCTTGCCCAGGCTGATGGTCATGGCGCCGTCGAGCGGGGCGCGGACCAGGCCGCGCAGCAGGTTGATGCGCGGGGTGCCGATGAAGGCGGCCACGAAGACGTTGCGCGGCAGCGCGTACACCGCGCGTGGGGTGTCCACCTGCTGGAGGACGCCGCCGCGCAGGACGGCGACCCGGTCGCCCAGGGACATGGCCTCGGACTGGTCATGGGTGACGTAGACCGTGGTGACGCCCAACTCCCTGGTCAGCTTGGATATTTCGGCGCGCAGATGGTTGCGGAGCTTGGCGTCGAGGTTGGACAGCGGCTCGTCCATCAGGAAGGCGGAGGGGTGCCGGGAGATCGCGCGGCCCATGGCGACGCGCTGGCGTTCGCCGCCGGAGAGCTGGCTGGGGAAGCGGTCGAGGAGGTCCTCGATGCCCAGCATCCGGGCGGTGGCGTCGACGCGGCCGGCGGGGTCCGCGCCGGGCGACTCGATGCGCAGCGGGAAGCCGATGTTGTCGCGGCTGGTCATGTTCGGGTAGAGCGCGAAGTTCTGGAAGACCATCGCCATGTCCCGGCCGGAGGGCGGCAGATCGTTGCCGTACTCGCCGTCGAGCAGCAACTGCCCCTCGGTGATCTCCTCCAGCCCGGCGATCATCCTGAGCACGGTGGACTTCCCGCAGCCGGAGGGCCCGAGCAGCACCAGGAACTCGCCGGGCGCGATGTCGAGCGAGAGGCGGTCCACCACGCGGACGCCCTTGGCGTAGGTCTTGCTCACGTCGTGCAGAGAGATGGCGCGTGTCATGAGGCATTCCCCCGGGACTCACCAGAGCACTGAGGCTCCGCGGGTCGAACGCCTCGTGCGGGTCGTACGGGGCGTATGAGTCACGGAAGTTAACGGAATGTGCGCACCGGGGGGAAGAGACCGGGCAGGATCGGACGCCGCCGTCCGCCAGGCGAGAAAGCGGACGATCATGTTCAGGGCGGGCGGCCGGCCGTGGGCCACCCGCCCGCCGCGCCGCCCGGTGTCAGGTCGTCGAGGTCAGGTGGGCGAAGACGACGACGTTGCTGGAGTAGCCGGCCCTGTGGGTGTAGAGGCCGCCGCAGGTGATCACGCGGAGTTCGGAGCGGCGGGACGTGCCGTACACCTCCTTGTCCGGGAAGCGGGCCTTGTCGAAGACCCGTACCTTGTCGACGGTGTAGACGGCGGTGCGGCCGTCCTCGCGCCGGACCTCGATGCGGTGGCCCGGCCCGAGCCGGCCGAGCCCGGCGAAGACGGCGGCGCCGGTCCTGGTGTCGCGGTGCCCGACCGCGACCGCCGTGCCGGGCTCCCCGGGCGTGGGGCCGCCGTCGTACCAGCCGACGAGCTTGGGCTTGTCGACCGGTGGTGTCCGGAGTTCCCGGTCGCCGTCGAGGCCGACCCCGATGATGGGCGCGTCGATGCCGAGGGAGGGGATGCGCAGGGTGGTCGCACGGGACCGGGGCAGCGGCGCGGGCGGGCGCGAGGAGGATCCGGGCCGTGGCGAGGCGGACCTGCCGCGGTCCGGGCCGCCGCCGTTCGAACCGTCCGTGCCGGCATCGCCGCGTGCCGGGGCGCGGCCGTCCGCCCTGCCTCCGTCCGCCCTGCCTCCGTCCGCCCCGTCGCCCTCCCCGCCGGAGGGACCCGGGTGGGCCGGGGCCACGGCGCCCGGCCCGGCCGCTCGCTCCGGCGCGGTGCCGTCGTGCTGCCCACCGCACCGGTTCCCGGCCGTGGCCAGGACGACCGCGAGCACGGTCGTCCTGGCCAGGCGGTAGGCGCGGGTCCGGTACCAGGGCCTGCGTCTGCGCCTACGCGGCACCATGCGGGCGCCGGCGGGCCAGCCGCGTGTACACGACCCCGCTGACCGCGACCAGACCCACGGCCGCCGCCCCGGTCACCGGCGAGAAGGCCGCGACCGACGAGGCGAGACCGCCGCCGCCCGCCTGGACGCCGCCCAGCGGACCGCCGAGGTCGCCGCGCCCGTAGCCCGCGACCTCGTTGCGGCCCGGGTCCTCGATCCGGCCGCCCGGACCATGCGCCCCCGCGTGTGGGCCGTTGTCCCCGCGGCAGTGGACGCGGAAGATCTTCTCCTTGGGAGTGCCGGCGCCGGTCCAGGTGATCTTGTACTGCCCGTCAGCGAGCCCCAGCGGGTCGGTGTGGCCCGCGCCGCCGCCCAGGGCGATGGTGCCGGTGACGGTGGCGCTGTTGGGCAGCGGTGGCTGCGGCTGGATGCTGTAGCCGATGCTGGGCAGGACGTCGAAGTTGGCGGCGTCCAGGTAGAACCGGCAGACCACGGGGTCGTCCTTCGAGACTCCGAAGGGCACGCCCACCCGATGGATCTTGATGTCGCCGGCTTCCCCCTGGGCCATGGCGGACGGTGCCGCCAGCCACGTGGCACCGGCCGCGGTCAGGGCCGTCAGGGCGACGGCGCCGACGCGGGAGCCGAAGGTGCGTGGGTTTGTCAGGGTGGGCATGCGTGTTCCTCCGAGTCAGACGATTTTCATACAAATCGCTCTTTCATCTGACTGTCTTTCACATGCGTTCGCGTCGTGAGGCGACCGGCACCCGACGCGCCGTCAGCTTTCCCCCGCCCGGCGCAACCGTTTCCCGCCCCTCCCCGCCGGGACCTCGCGGCACCGGGAAATCGGTCTCAGTCCAGCACCCGCGCCAGGTAGGGACGCAGCATCCGCCGCATCTCCTCGATGATCCGCTCGTCGCCCTGGGCGTCGACACGGAAGGCGAGTTGGACCAGGGTGTCGGCGGTCTCGACGGCGATCAGGAAGGTGCGCCGCAGGTCGTCGTCGGGCGGGCGGCGCAGATAGCCGGACAGGAGGTCCGTGAGCCGGTCGGCGACGCGGTGGTTGGGTTCGGCGTAGCGGGCGCCGACAGGGATCTGGTTGCCGAAGTCGACGAGGGAGAACCCGGGGGCGGTCCGCTTCATGGCCAGGTACTCGTCCAGGACGGCGTCCATGGCGGCACGCCATCCGCCGCTCCCCGCCTTCCCCTCCGTCCCTTCCTTCTTCGCCTTCTCCGCCTTCTCCGCCTTCTCCGCCTTCTTCAGCCGCTCGGCGACGCGCTCGGTGTACCGGTCGAGGTTGCGCTGGGCGAGCGCGTCCGCCATCGCCCGCTTGTTGCCGAAGAACCGGTAGACCGAGCCGATGGGCACACCGGCGCGCTCCGCGACGGCACGCGTGGTCAGCGCGTCGTAGCCGACCTCGTCGAGGAGATCGGCGCAGGCGTCGAGGATCCTGGTCAGCCGTTCGGCGCTGCGCCGCTGCACGGGCGCACGGCGAAGCGGGGTCGGGTGGGACACGGCTTCATCATGCCCTCCCCCGACGAGCGGGTGAAGCGCGCCCCCGGCAGGCCGGACCGCGACCCCGCTACGGCTTCGGAAACGCGGCCGGGGCGGGTGCCTTCGCAGACACGGACCGGGACGGCTCCGGCGACTCCGGCGCTTCCGGGGGCGCGGCCGTGATATCGGCCGTGCTCTGGACCGGACGGCCCGCGACCGCCCAGACCGTGCCGTCGTCGGCGTAGAGGCGGACGGTGACGTGATGGGTGCCGTGGGGGACGAACCGGCCGGAGAGGCGGTACTCCGTGGCGCGCAGGCGGACGACGAGCCGGCCGTCCACCAGCAGTTGGGCGAGGCCGCGCCCGGCCGTCGCCCGGGCGGCCGTGCCGTCCGGGGAGAAGTGGAAGCGGCGCACGGCCAGCCGTACGTCCCAGTCGCCGTCGGTGTCCGGCCGCACCTCGACACGGACCTCGGGGGCGGTCTTCCGGTCCACCTCGCGGTAGCGCCGGCCCTCCTCGTCGGTGTGGTCGAGGAGCTTGCCCACGGGCTCGGGCGGCTTCCCGTCCACCGGCCCGTGCGCGCCCTCCGGTCCACAGCCCGCCGGCCCGGCCAGGAGCAGGGCACAGACCGCGAGCGCAGCGAGTGATCCCCGCGTCCACGACGACATGACTGGGGAGCCTAGAGCAGCGGCCGGACCCACCGGATCCCCCTGAGGTCGGGTTCTGCCCTCCGCCCGGAGTAGGGGGTCTTGCGCCCCGGAAAGGCCAATCCTACGGTGTTCCATAGGAATCAGGTTGCAAGGGAGCGATCATGAGCGGGGACGCACGCAAGACCGCCGAGAAACTGACCTACCTCTCCGGGTTCGGCAACGAGCACGGTTCCGAGGCGGTTCCGGGCGCACTGCCCGAGGGCCGCAACTCCCCGCAGCGCGCCCCGCTCGGGCTGTACGCGGAGCAGCTCAGCGGTACCGCCTTCACCGAGCCGCGGGCCCACAACCGCCGCTCGTGGCTGTACCGGATCCGCCCGTCGGCCGCGCACCCGGCGTTCACCCGGACCGGCAACGGCGCGATCCGCACGGCTCCGTTCACCGAGACGGTGCCCGACCCGAACCGGCTGCGCTGGAACCCGCTGCCGGAGCCCGCCCGCGGGACGGACTTCCTCGCCGGACTGTGGACGCTGGGCGGCAACGGCGACGCCACCCAGCGCACCGGAGTGGCCGTGCACCTCTACCACGCCGACTCCTCGATGGAGCGCGTCTTCAGCGACGCGGACGGCGAGCTGCTGATCGTGCCGGAGCACGGCGGGCTGCTGCTGCGCACCGAGTTCGGGCTGCTGCACGCCGAGCCGGGCGACGTGGCGCTCATCCCCCGCGGGGTGCGCTTCCGCGTGGAGCTTCTCGACGCCACCGCCCGCGGCTACGTCTGCGAGAACTACGGCGCCCCCTTCCGCCTCCCCGACCTCGGCCCCATCGGCGCCAACGGCCTCGCCAACGCCCGCGACTTCCACGCTCCGGTCGCCGCCTACGAGGACACCGAGGGCCCGGTGGAGGTGGTGAACAAGTTCTGCGGCAACCTGTGGACCGCCACCTACGACCACTCCCCGCTCGACGTGGTGGCCTGGCACGGCAACCTCGTGCCGTACGTCTACGACCTGCGCCGCTTCAACGTGATCGGCACGATCTCGTACGACCACCCGGACCCGTCGATCTTCACGGTGCTGACCTCGCCCTCCGACACCCCGGGCCTGGCCGGCGTGGACTTCGTCGTCTTCGCGCCGCGCTGGCTGGTCGGCGAGGACACCTTCCGGCCGCCGTACTTCCACCGGAACGTGATGAGCGAGTACATGGGCCTGATCGAGGGCGCCTACGACGCCAAGGCGGAGGGCTTCGTGCCGGGCGGCGGCTCGCTGCACAACATGATGTCGGCGCACGGCCCGGACCGGGAGACCTTCGACAGGGCGAGCGCGGCGGAGTTGCAGCCGCACAAGGTGGACGACGGGCTGGCGTTCATGTTCGAGACGCGCTGGCCGCTGACGCTCACGCCGCACGCGGCCGGGGCCGAGCACCGTCAGCGGCGGTACGACGACGTCTGGCAGGGGCTCGAGCGTCACTTCCGCCCCTTGCCCTGATCGATTCCCTACCGGTACGGATGAACCGTGACCTCCTTCGCCCCGGATTCGATCGTCCTGAACCGCAAGTTGCCGCTGTGGTACCAGGTGTCGCAGTCGTTGCGCGCCTCGATCCTCGGCCGCTCGCCCCAGGACCCGCTGCGCCTGCCCACCGAGGAGCAACTGGCGGGGCACTACGGCGTGAGCGTGCTGACCATGCGGCAGGCGCTGAAGGAGCTGGAGGACGAGGGGCTGATCACCCGACACCGGCGGCGCGGCACGTTCATCGAGCCCGGTGCCCGGCGGGGCGCCCCGGTGCGGCTGCTGGGCTCGGTGGACGCCATCGTGGCCCAGCAGTCCGGTATGACCACCGAGCTGCTGGCCCACGGTACGGAGGCGGTGCCCGCCGAACTGGCCGAGTTCTTCCCGGATCTGGGCGAGGTGGCGACGTACCACCGGCTGCGCGGCGACGAGAAGACCGGTGAGCCGACCAACCACGCCCGCAACTACGTCCGTCCGGAGCTGGCCCGCCGGATGACGCCGGAGGATCTGGTGCGCTGGCCGATGACCAAGGTGCTGCGGGACGTGGTGGGCGCCGACATCAGCCGGATCACGGACACCGTCCAGGCCCGGCTGGCCGATCCGGAGACGGCGCGGCTGCTGCAAGTCCCGCTGCTCAGCCCGATCCTGCACTACACGGGGGTCACCTACGACGCGGCGGGGCGGCCGCTGGACGTGGCGGTGATCCACTACCGGGGGGACCGTTTCTCCTTCACGGTCACCCTCGACGCCACCTGACCCGGCCGTCCGGTCAGGTCGTACGATGCCCGGCGTGACGCACGACGACGCTCCGCCGCTGGCCGACCTCATGCCGTGGTCCGTCGCACCGCCGCGGCTGGGCCGGGGGTGGCCGGTGGCTCCCGACGCGGGCTGTCTCAGGGCCCGCTGGGAGGCCCTGCTGAAGGCCGAGGGCCCCGACCGGGAGGCCCTGTTCGAGCCGACGCGCTCGCGCACGCCGTACACGGCCGTCGGGCAGCTGCCGGGCCGGACCGGCGGCACCGGGAGGCTGATCCGCGCCTCGGGCCCCTGCCCGGAGCCGGTGCGTGTGCTCGCGGCGCCGTTCGACGAGCAGTGGCTGATTCCCGACCACCGTCTGATCGACGCGGCCCGCCCCGAGTTGTGGCGGGTGGCGGACGCCCGGCAGGTCTTCGTGGCGGAGACGGCCGCCGCGCCCGGCACCGGACCGCCCCTGCTGGCGACGTCCCTGCTGCCCGTCCTGCGTCCGGGACGCATCCGGCCGCTGTACCGCCGTCCGGCGGCGGCGGAGCCGAACCTGGCGCCCGGCCTGCTGGACCACCTGGCCGCCCGCCTCGGGCACCGCCCGGCCCCGGAGGACGTCCTCGCCTGGACGCTCGCGGCAGCCCGCCCCGGTCCGGACGGCCCGGTGGTCCCGCTCACCGGAAACGCCGGGGCCTGGGCGGCCGGAGTGGAACTGGGCCGCCGGACGCTGTGGCTGATGCGCCGCGACGGCGAGCGCCCCAAGCTCCCCGGCGGGCGCCGCCCCTACGTCCGCGCCCCGCTGCCTGCACGCCCGCTGACCGTGCGCTACGACCACGACGAGGAGACCCTGCACCTCGACGAGGGCCGTGTCTCCCCCGTCCCGCCGCAGGCCTGGGACTTCGAGGCCGGCTCGGTGCGGGTCCTGGAGCAGTGGTTCGCCGCGCGGACCGCGCAGGGCGAACCGGGCACCCTGGCGGCCGTCCGCCCGGCGGCCTGGCCGCAGGCGTGGACGTCCGAGCTCCTGGAGCTGATCACGGTCCTCGCCCTGCTGGCTGAACTGGGGCCGCGCCGGGAGGCGTTGGAGGTGACGGACGCGATCACCGCGACCGGCCTGCGGTCCGCGGGGATCCTGCCGGTGCCGGACGCGGCCCGCCGACCGGCCTCGGTCCTCGACCACCGCGAGGAAGGCCCCGAGGGTCAGTTCGCCCTGATCTGAGGGGCTGCCGGCGGGTATGGACGGGCGCCCGGAGGCGATCCGGCCGCCCGGGCGGGTGATCCGCTCCGGTGACAAAGGGGTGGACGCGGGTCATGATCCGGGGCGCGGATCAGCTTCCGCCGCCCCTGGAGGACGTCACCGTGGCCCCAGTCGAGCAGGCCGTGTCGGCGCCGTGCGCCGCCCGGCAGCTCGCCGGCCTCGGGGCCCGGGTCATCGGGTCGAGCGGGTGGACGGAGGTGGCTTCGCGCGGGGGATGTTCCCGCGCTCGGACAGCACACCGGGGCGCTGTCGCGTGCCGTGGGAATGACGGACGGCGAGATCGCGGCGCTGCGCCCGGTCGGCGTGGTGGCCTGAGCGCGGGTCGGGTGAACGGGCCGAGGAGACGCGGGACGGGACTCAGCGCGCGCCGAACAGCGAGCGGCGCAGCCTGCGCAGCGGCGCGAACAGCGACACGCGGTGGACCCTGGCTCGCCTGCCCGTGCGGTCGTGCGGACCACGTGCGGTCAGCTCGCGCATCAGCGACGTCGCCTCGGCCGTCTCCCGCTGTGGCACGGCGGGGCCGGCCAGCACCGACAGATGGCGGTCGAGACGCGAGCTGGTCGCGCTGCTCCCGCAGGTGATCGCAGGGACCCTGGCCCTGCTGCGCACTGTTATCTGCTCCATGTCACTCCCCACCCGTACGAGTCCACCCGGCCCGGGCAGAGTAACCCTATCGCCCCGTTGGGGCACTCGTGTATCGCGGTGGCAGGATTCACCTTCCCTGGAGGGGTGTTGACGATTACTCTCCGAATCCGACCGTTTTCAAGGCGAGTTGAACAATTGGCCGTGTAGTGGGCCCGGGTGACCCCCCGTCGGGTTCGACGGTCACGGCGAGTGATGTCGCCGACCGAGTGAGGCCCGAGACGACCAGGGGCGCGTCACCCTCGAACAGGCCGAGGGAGCGCGGTGGTGCGCCGGGGCGCATGAGCCACAGCTGGCGCACCCGGCCACTGGGCGGATCCGCGTACCCGCCCAGGGTCACCACGGCCCGCTCCCGCGAAGCGGAAGCGATCACTCCGATACTGCGGCCCTCCGCGTCCCGGCCGGTGGCGGCCCGGGTGTCCGGGGCGGCGAGAACGTGGGCGATCTCACGTGCCCGGTCCCGCTGGGCCGCCAGCTCGTCCTGGGTCCGGTTCGCCTGCACGGCGAAGAGCGCGGCGACCACGAGGGCCGCGGCGGCGGTCACGGTGGCGAACGGCACGAACAGGGGGCGCGGCCGGGGCGCACGGGTGCGCGCGGGCGGCGGCCGGGTCCCCCAGACGTGCGGGGGCAGTTGGGGCGTGTGCTCACGCGCCGGCGCGGGATCCTGAGGGGTGTCGCGTATCGCGGCCAGCACCCGCTCGCGCAGCGCGGCGGGCGCCGGGGTGGCGGCGGACCAGGCCAGACGCACCACGTCCTCGGACAGGGCACGCACCTGGGCGGCGCACGCGGAACAGTTCTTCAGGTGCTTGTCGAAGCGGACCCGTTCGGCGGGCTCCAGGGCGTGGAGGGCGTAGGGCGCGGCGAGGGAGTGCGGATCCTCGCGGCGCAGCAGGCGGTCGAGCAGGCTCATGCGGCACATCCCAGGCACTCGCGCAGCCGGATGAGCCCGTCGCGCATCCGCGTCTTGACCGTGCCCAGCGGCAGGGACAGCCGCTCGGCCACTTCACGGTAGGTGTAACCGTCGTAGTAGGCGAGGGTGACCGACTGGCGTTGCAGGGCGGTGAGGCGGTCCAGGCAGCGCCGTACCCACTCGCGTTCCAGGCCGGCCTCGACCTCCTCGGCGACGTGGTCGAAGGCCGGCGAGGCGGCGCGCACCGCCTCGCGCCGCTCCCGCTCGCCGGCGGCGCGGACGCTGCGCACCCGGTCGACGGCGCGGCGGTGGGCGAGGGTGAGCACCCAGGACAGGGCGCTGCCCCGCCCGGGGTCGAACCTCGGGGCGGAGCGCCACAGTTCGAGCAGTACCTCCTGAGCGACCTCCTCGGACTGGGCCGGGTCGCGCACCACGCGCCGCACCAGCCCGTAGATGGGTCCGGACACCAGCCCGTACAGCTCCTCGAACGCCTTGTGGTCGCCCCCCGCCACGAGCACCAGAAGCTCGTCCGCCTCCACCCGCCGCCCCCTCTCCGCCGGCCGCCGTGGGCCCGTCCTCACGCACGCGGGGCGCGCCAACTGCGTGCCCCTCGGATGAGGTACGGATCGGCGGGCCGAAAACGCGGGTCGGGCAGGAAGAAAAGAAATCCGGCGACGGACCCATCCCGACCGGCCCGGTCTCCGAATCCCCGTACGACAGGCAAGTCGGCACTGAGGACGGATCGGCATGACAAGTTTCCCCAGTCTCTCCAGGCGCGGCGGGGGCACCCCCAGGCGTTCGGCTCCCGGGGAGGGACGCAGAGGCCTCGCCTCCCTCGTCTGCGGCGCGCTGGCCGCCGGGGGGCTCGCGGCCACCGGCACGGCCGTGCTCGAACCCGGGCGAGCCGCCGCCTCCAGCCACCGGGAGGCGCCGCTCATCTCGGGCACCCCGCAGTACGACAACACGGACCTGTACGCGTTCGTCAGCCCGGACAAGCCCGACACCACGACCCTCGTGGCGAACTGGATACCGTTCGAGGAGCCGGCCGGGGGTCCGAACTTCTACACGTTCGCGGACGACGCCCAGTACGACCTGCACATCGACAACGACGGTGACGCGCGGAGCGACCTGGTCTTCCGGTTCACGTTCAGGACGCACGTCAAGGACAAGCACACGTTCCTCTACAACACGGGTCCGGTGCACAGCCTGGACGACCCGAACCTGAACGTGACCCAGACGTACGACGTCGATCTGATCAGGCTGCGCCACGAGCGGCCGGTGTCCACGACGCGGCTCGCGGACGGTGTGCCGGTGGCGCCGTCGAACGTCGGCAAGGCGTCGATGCCGGACTACGGCGCGCTGCGGAAGCAGGCCGTCCACCGGACGGCGAGCGGTGCGGCGACGTTCGCCGGGCAGGCCGACGACCCGTTCTTCGCGGACCTCCGCGTCTTCGACCTGCTGTACGGCGGTGACCTCTCGGAGGTCGGCAACGACACGCTCAAGGGCTACAACGTCAACACGATCGCCCTCCAGGTGCCGAACGACCTGATCCGCGAGTCGGCCGGGCAGCCCGTCGTGGGCATCTGGTCGACCACGCAGCGCAGGAACGCCCGAGGCGGCTTCACGCAGGTCTCGCGTCTGGGCAACCCGCTCGTCAACGAGGTCGTCAACCCGCAGAAGGACAAGGACGGGTTCAACGCCTCCTCGCCCCACGACGACGCGCGGTTCCTCCGGAACGTCACCCATCCCGAACTGCCGAAGCTCATCGAGCAGATCTACAAGATCAAGGCGCCCGCCGAGCCGCGCGCCGATCTCGTGGAGGTGTTCCTCAAGGGCGTGAAGGACCTCAACCAGCCGCCGTACGTGCGGCCGTCGGAGCAGCTGCGGCTGAACACCTCGATCGAGCCGAGCCCGCATCCGAAGCGGCTGGGCGTCCTCGACGGCGACAACGCGGGCTTCCCGAACGGCCGCAGGCTCACCGACGACGTGATCGACGCGGCGCTCCAGGTGATGGAGGGCGCGCTGCTCGGCGCGAAGAACGACCTGGGCGACGCGGTCGACGCGAACGACAAAAAGTTCGAGAGCTCGTTCCCGTACGTGGCCGAGCCGACGTCGGGTTCGCGCGGGCGGGTCGCCGAGAGCACGAGCGCGGACGTGCGCAGCGGGCTGGGCGACGCGTTGCGGCCGGCGGGGGCCTCCGGGGACACGATGCTGATGGCTGGTTCGGCCGCCGCGGGAGCGGCCGGGGTCCTGCTGATCGGCACGGGCCTGTCCTGGTGGCGCCGCCGTTCGCAGCGCCCGTACTGACCCACGCCCCCACCGGCCGGCGCGGCCCGCGCTCCACACATCCCCCACGGCGCGGGCCGCGCCACCCCACGCGACCACGGCCGTACCGGCGGTTCGGCCCGAACACCCAGGCGACCAAGGAGAGGGCATGGCCCGGCGCGACGACCCCACCCCACCTGACCGCGGACCCCGCACCACCGGTCCCGCGACGCCTTCGGAGAACCGGCCCGCCGAGCCCGACCACGGCCCGGCCGGCCCGCCGAGGGAACACCACCGCGAGCACCCGCACGACGTCTCCCCCACGGCCCCGGCGGAGCGCGAGGCCGAAGGCCCGCAGGACGGCACCCCCACCTCCCCCGGGGAGCGCGAGGCGGAGGGCAGTGCCCCGGAGGTGGGGCCGCCGGTGTCCCGCGGGCCTGGCGACCGAGCCGTCGCGGACGGGCGCGTCGCCGCGACGGGGCGCCGTCGGCGGCGGGGGCCGCTAGCCGGGTTCGTGGTGCTGCTGGCCGTGGTCATGACCGGGGCCGCCCTGGCCGTGGGGGCGGGGCGGGACGGCCATGAGGCGGCCGGCCTCGCGGGCGGGACCGTGGCTCCGGAGCTGCTCGCCGGGGGAAGTCCGGGCACCGACGTCACGTCGCTCCAGGCGCGTCTGCGGGCGACGCCGAAGGACCACGCCGCCTGGGCCGCCCTCGGGCTCGCCCAGGTCGAGGAGGCGCGGACCAAGGGCGACCCCTCGCGGTACCCGCAGGCCGAGAGGGCGCTGGCGCGGTCGCTGAAGCTGGCGCCCGGAAACGATCCGGCCCTCGCCGGCCGGGCCGCGCTCGCCGCCGCCCGGCACGACTTCGCCGGTGCCCTGGCCCACGCGGACCAGGCCCTGGAGCGGAACCCCTACAGCGAGCGCGCCCTGTCCTCCCGGATCGACGCCCTCGTCGAACTCGGCCGGTACGACGAGGCGTCCGACGCAGCCGACACCGCCGACGCCCGGCGCCCGGGCGTACCGGTCTTCACGCGCTACGCCTACGTGCGCGAACTGCGCGGCGACGTCACCACCGCCCACCGCGTCCTCGAGCAGGCCCTCGCCGCCGCCACCGCCCGCGGCGACATCGCCTACGTCGCCACCCAGCTCGGCCAACTCGCCTGGAACCAGGGTGAGTACAAGGAGGCCCTCGGCCACTACGCGCGGGCCCTGGCCGCCGACGACGGCTACCTGCCCGCTCTGGAGGGCCGCGCCCGCGCCCGGGCGGCGAGCGGTGACCTCGCCGCCGCCGTCGGAGACCTGGAGGACGTCGTCTCCCGCTCCCCGCTGCCCGGACCGCTCGTCGCGCTCGGGGAGCTGTACGAGGCCCGCGGCGCCGCCGGTGACCGGGCGAAGGCGCGGAACCAGTACGCCCTGGTCGACGCCTGGATCGCGCTCGCCCGCGCGGGCGGCGTCAACGCCGACCTGGACACCGCGCTCGCCGCCGCCGACCACGGCGACGCCGGGGCGGCGCTGCGCGCGGCCCGCGCCGAATGGGCCCGCCGGCACACCGTGCACACCGCGGACGCGCTCGCCTGGGCGCTGCTCAGGAACGGCCGCGCCCGGGAGGCCCTCCCCTACGCCCGGCAGGCCACGGCCACCGGCTACCGCAACGCCGCGTTCCTCTACCACCGCGGCATGATCGAGCACGCCACCGGCCACACCGACGCCGCCCGCACCCACCTCACCGCCGCCTTGAAACTGAACCCCGGCTTCTCCCCCCTCGCCGCCCGCACGGCACGCACGACCCTGAAGTCCCTGGAGACAGCCCGATGAAACACCTCCACCCACTCCACGCCACCCCGGCCGCCCCCGCCAGGGCGCCGCACAGGAACGGCCGCGCCCGGGAGGCCTTCCCCCACGCCCGACAGGCCACGGCCACCGGCTACCGCAAGGCCGCCCTGAAACCGAACCCCGGCTTCTCCCCCCTCACCGCCCGCACGGCACGCACGACCCTGAAGTCCCCGGAGGCAGCCCGATGAAACACCTCCACCCCCTCCGCGCCACCGGGGCCGTCCTCGCCGCGGCCTGCGCTCTCGTCCTCGTCCCGGCCGGCGTCGCGAGCGCGCATCCGCTCGGGAACTTCACCGTCAACCGCTACGACGGGCTGGTCGCCTCCCCCGGCGTGCTCCGTGTGGACCACGTCGAGGACCTCGCCGAGATCCCGGCGACCCTGGCCAAGCCGGACATCGAGCGGAGCGGCCTGGCGGCGTGGGCCCGGCAGCGGTGCGAGAAGGCCGCGCGGGACAGCGCCGTCACGGTCGACGGACGCACGGTCGCGCTCACCGCGCACGGCAGCCACGCGCGCGTGCGCCCGGGCCAGGCGGGCCTCGACACCCTCCGGGTGGAGTGCGGGCTGAGCACGCCGCTGCCCGAGGGAGCCACCGCCACCGTCGGTTTCCGCGGCGCGGAGGCGTCCTCCGGGCCCGGCTGGCGGGAGATCACGGCGCGCGGCGACCGGATGACGCTCACCGCGTCCGATGTGCCGAACACCTCCGTGTCCCGCGAACTGACCGTCTATCCAGCGCGGTTGCTGACCTCCCCCGCCGACACCTCCGCCGCGTCCCTGCGGGTGCGGCCGGGCGGCCCCGCGCTCGCCGACGAGCGGCGCGACGCGCCCGCCGCCTCCGTGCTGCCCCGCGGCGCCGACCGCTGGACACGGGCTCTGGACGACCTGGTCGCCCGGCACGACCTCACCCTCGGCTTCGCCGCCCTCGCCCTGGTCGTCGCCGTCGGGCTCGGCGCGCTGCACGCCCTGGCCCCGGGCCACGGCAAGACCGTCATGGCGGCGATGGCGGCGGCGCGCGGCGGCCGGGCCCGCCCCAGGGACGTCCTGCCGCTGGCCGCCTCGGTGACGGTCACCCACACGCTCGGCGTGGTCGCCCTCGGGCTGCTGGTCGCGGCCGGCTCCGCGGCCGCGCCCTCGGTGATCGCCTGGCTGGGAGTCGCCGGCGGCGTCCTGGTCACCCTGGCGGGCGCCGGCCTCGTACGCCGCGCCTGGCGCAACCGCGACCACGGGCACGGTCACAGCCACGCGCACGGGCACGGTCACAGCCATGGGCACGAGCACGGGCATGCGCACAGCCACGATCACCATCACGACCACGGCCTGGAACACACTCACGGCGGCCACACCCACACCCACCCCGCGGCACCCACCCTCCGCGGCACCCTGCTCCTGGGGTTCGCCGGCGGGCTCGTGCCCAGTCCGTCCGCGGTGGTGGTCCTGGTGGGCGCGGTGGCGCTGGGGCAGGCCTGGTTCGGGCTGCTGCTCGTGGTGGCGTACGGCGTCGGACTCGCCCTGACCCTCACCGCGGCCGGGATCGCCGTGGTGAAGCTGGGCAGCGGCGTGCACCGGCTGCTGGACGGGCGCCCCCGCTGGACCGCGGGCCCGGTGGCGGCCCTGGTGCGCAGGACCGCGCCGCTCGGGTCGGCGTGCGTGGTCGTCGCTCTGGGGGCCGGGCTGATGCTCAAGGGGGCGGCAGCGGCGCTGGGCTGAGCGATGACCGAGAGGTCCCGCAGGATCGGCCCGAGGGGCGGGCCGGCGCGGCGGAGACCCCGACGCGCGGGGTCTCCGCTTCGGGCGCGGAGAGGGCCTGGTGGTGCCTCGTGGTGACGGTGGGTCAGGCCGCCTTGGTGAACACCGGGAGGTAGCCACCGGAGTGGCCGGCCGCCGTCGGGTGGTACGACTCGCCGATGCTGAGCCAGTTGACGCTGTGCAGCCAGGAGCTTCCGGAGCAGATCTCGTGGCCGGTGAAGGTGGTGCGGACGTCGCCGAAGACGAAGCCGTGGTTGGCGACGATCTTGGCGGTGGCGGCGTCGATGTAGTCGGCGGCGCCGTTGATGGCGGAGCGCTTGGCCTCGCTGAGGCCCAGGCAGAGCTGTCCGAGCAGGTAGAAGCGGGGGTAGCCGATGACGACCACGCGCGCGTTGGGAGCCTTGGTGCGGATCGTCGAGTAGAGGTTGTTCAGCTTGCCGGGCAGCGTCGAGTCGATGTACGCCCTGGCGGTGTTGATGCGCGAGATGCAGTCGCTGTCGGACTGGAGCACACAGGTCGTCATGACGTCGGAGAAACCGGCGTCGTTGCCGCCGACGGTGATCGAGACGAGGGCGGTGGTGGAGTTGAGCGGGCCGAGCTGGTTGGCCAGTACGTCGTCGGTCCTGGCACCCGAGCAGGCGGTGAAGGAGAACGACGACGGGGAGTTGGCTGCATTCCACAGGTAGGGGTACGCGTTCGTGCTGCGGTTGCAGCTGCCGCTGGAGCTGATGTAGCTGCCGGCGCCCACCCCGGATGAGTAGGAGTCGCCGAGGGCCACGTACGGGCCGTTCGCAGCCAGTTGGGCCGCCTGCGCCATCGTCGCCCCGGTCAGGGCGAGGCCGAGGGTCAGGAGGAGGGAGCCGACATAGGCGGAAATTCGGGAACTTCGTCTCATGGAACCTCCCTTTAGCAGGATCTCTGCCGTAACCGTGGTAGCAGCTACGCGTGTTGACAGGGAAGTGTCCATGTCAAAACTTTTTAGCGATCAACGAAATCCGTTGTGGCGCAAGAGGCTTGGGAGGTTGGGAACCGGCCACTCGAAGGAGGTCCGCAAGCAGGCGAGCACCCGTACGAGCGGCTTCCGCATCTTGACGGGCGCCGCGGGCTGCGCGACATTGAAGCCCGGCATCCGGCGCTTCGGGGGGCAAAGTCGCCAATGCAGACCATACGCATCAAGACAGCTTCAACACCGGGCACACAGCGGGCGCGGTCAGGGCCGGGGAGGGACCTGTCACCGCTGCTCGCGGGCGCCGCGACGGCAATCGGGGGGATCGGTGCGCTGCTCGCGCTCACCGGCTCCAACTCCCCCCTGCGCGGCCCGTTGACGCTGTTCTTCCTGCTCGCGGCGCCGGCCGCGGCCATCGCCGCCGCGCTGCGCGGACTGGATCCTTTCGGCCGCGTCCTCGTCTCGGTGGCGGGCGCGGTCGTCCTCGACATGCTGGTGGCCCAGGGGATGCTGGCCGTGCACCGATGGTCCGTCAGCGGCGGACTGCTGGCCGTCACCGCGTTCAGCTCCCTCGTTCTCCTGCTGGTTCTGGTGCGGCGGCAGCGCGGCCGTACGGCGAGAAGACAGGGCTCCTGACGTGGACATCAGCGTGTACCGCCCCGGCGAGCTGAGCGCCGCCGACCGGGCGGCGTGGACCGCGATGCAGTCCAAGGCTCATCTGCACGGTGCGGAGGAACTGGGGAACCCCTTCCTCTCCCCCGAGTTCACACTCGCGGTGGGCCGGTGCAGACGCGGGGTGCGGATCGCGGTGGTCCGCGAGGACGGCGAGCCCGCCGCGTTCTTCCCGTTCCAGAGATCGGCCACCGGCGTCGGCCGGGCCGTCGGGCTCGGCGTCTCCGACTGCCAGGGCCTGGTGCACCGGCCCGGCTTCACCTGGGACGCCCGTGAGCTGCTGCGGGCCTGCTCACTGGCCGTCTGGGAGTTCGACCACCTGGTGACGGGCCAGGAGCCGTTCGAGGCGGGAGCCTCCGGCAGCTTCCCGTCCCCGGTCATGGACGTCGACCAGGGCTACGACACGTATGTGCGCGAACTGCGCGCCCGGTCGCCCAAGTTCACCCGGACCACACTCGCCAAGGAGCGCAGGCTGGGCCGTGACACGGGCCCGGTGCGCTACGTCCACGACGAGCGCGACCCCGCCGCGCTGCGCAGGCTGATGGCCTGGAAGTCCGCCCAGTACCGGCGGACCGGGCGCAGCGACCGCTTCGCGCACGAGTGGATCACCCGCCTGGTGACACAGCTGTTCCACACCCGCTCCGACTCCTTCGCGGGGATCCTGTCGGTGCTGTACACGGACGGCCGGCCGGTCGCCGCCCACTTCGGGCTGCGCTCCGAACGGGTGCTGGCCTGCTGGTTCCCGGCCTACGACCCGGCGTTCGCGAAGTTCTCCCCGGGGCTGATCCTGCATCTGCGCATGGCCGAGGCGGCCGCCGCCGACGGCATCGCGTACCTGGATCTCGGCCGGGGCCAGAAGGAGTACAAGGACTCCCTGAAGACACGCGAACTCAGCGTGTGCGAAGGGTGGGTGACACGACGTCACCCGGTGGCGGTCGGGCATCGGGCGCGCCGCGCCCCGGTCCGGGCGCTGCGCAACGCGGTGCTGTCGCGGCCGGAACTGTTCGAGCCCGCGGACAGGATCCTCAAACGCATGGGACAAATCCGTTCCAGGCGCTGAGCAGTACGTACAGGGTTGCGTTACGGCAAAACCAACAAAAACGTGAGGCCTCGTTCCAGGTCTTGCCATACTGGTTCAATCATCAATACCGTCGTACATCTCACCCGCATCGGTCCGTCTGCAAGCGGCTCAAGGGGAGGGCTCGGGGCCGGGACGTTCCGGCGCGGAGCGCGGTAGGGGGGTGCCGTGCTCGGTGACCGCAGGTGTGACCGAGCCGTGCCGCGCGACCGGCTGCCGTTCTTCCGGCAGGCCGGACAGCTTTGCCAGCTCACCCGGTGTGTTCGGAGAGCCTTTCCGGCGCGCCCCGGGTGATCAACCCCCCTTTCGAACCGGATACACAGCCGGGCCGCCCGAGGGGCGGGCGGTCCGCCGGACGAGAGGGAACACGACTCATGAGCTCCGTTCTGCGCTCGCCTTCGTCGGAACAGGATCCGACGCTCGCCGCGGAATACCGGCCCATTTCCTCGCACTTGGCCATCACACCGCCGGTGAGCGTGGTGATTCCCGCCATGAACGAGGCCGAGAACCTGCCCTACGTCTTCAAGACACTTCCGGACTGGATTCACGAAGTGGTCCTCGTGGACGGCAATTCCACCGACGACACCGTCGAGGTGGCCCGGGAACTGTGGCCCAAGGTGAAGGTCGTCGACCAGCGCGGCAAGGGCAAGGGGGATGCCCTGATCACCGGTTTCGAGGAGTGCACCGGCGACATCATCGTGATGGTCGACGCGGACGGCTCGGCCGACGGCGGCGAGATCGTCTCGTACGTCTCGGCCCTGGTCTCGGGCGCGGACTTCGCCAAGGGCTCCCGGTTCGCCAACGGCGGCGGCACCGACGACATGACCTTCATCCGCAAGCTCGGCAACCGGGCCCTGTGCGCCGTGGTCAACCGCAAGTTCGGCGCCCGCTACACCGACCTGTGCTACGGGTACAACGCGTTCTGGCGGCACTGCCTGGACAAGATCGAGCTGGACTGCACCGGCTTCGAGGTCGAGACGCTGATGAACATCAGAGTGGTCAAGGCCGGATTGAAGGTGCAGGAGATCCCCAGCCACGAGTACCTGCGCATCCACGGGGCCAGCAATCTGCGCGCCGTGCGGGACGGACTGCGGGTGCTGAAGGTGATCCTCAAGGAGCGCTCCAACCGGCGTGAACTGCGCCGCCAGGGCCGCCAGGCCCGCCGGTCGCCGATGCTCGACGCGGTGCGGGGAGAGGCGTCTTGAGCGGTCTCGGCATCTCCGTCGTGATCTGCGTCTACACCGAGGACCGCTGGGAGGACATCCTCGCGGCGGTCTCCTCGGTGCGGGCGCAGTCCCGGCCGGCCCTGGAGACCCTCCTGGTGGTGGACCACAACCCGGCGCTGCTGGGGAGGCTGGCCAAGGAGTACAAGGAGTACCCGGACGGCGGCGAGGTGCGGGTGCTCGCCAACGCGGGCCCGCGCGGCCTGTCCGCCGGCCGCAACACGGGCATCGCCGCCTCCCGCGGTGAGATCGTCGCCTTCCTCGACGACGACGCCGTGGCCGAGCGGGACTGGCTGCGGCACTTCGCCGAGGGGTACGCGGACCCGCGGGTCATGGCCGTCGGCGGCCGCACGGTCCCGGTCTGGGCGTCGGGCCGCCGGCCGGCCTGGTTCCCGGAGGAGTTCGACTGGGTGGTGGGCTGCACCTACCGCGGCCTGCCGCCGGGCCGGGTCCGGGTGCGCAACGTGCTCGGCGGCAACGCCTCCTTCCGGCGCACGGCGTTCGACGCGGCGGGCGGCTTCGCCACCGGCATCGGCCGCGACGGCGACAAGCGCCCGCTGGGGTGCGAGGAGACGGAGCTGTGCATCCGGCTCACCCGGGCCCGCCCGGACGCGGTCCTCCTGATCGACGACCGGGCGGTCATCCACCACCGGGTGCCGGAGACGCGCGAGCACTTCCGCTACTTCCGCACCCGGGTCTACGCGGAGGGCCTGTCGAAGGCGCTGGTCGCGCGGAGCGTCGGCGCGCAGAAGGGCCTCGAGTCCGAACGCCGGTACACCACCCGGGTGCTGCCCTCGGGGGTGGCCCGCGGGCTGCGGGACGCGCTGCTGGCCCGGCCGGGCGGCGCGGGCCGGGCCGGCGCGATCGTCGCCGGGGTGCTCACGGCAGCGGGCGGCTACGCCGTCGGCAGTGTCAGGGCCCGGCGGGGCGGCACGGCGTTCTCGGTGGTCTCGGTGTCATCGGTGTCATCGGTGGCCGGGATCGCGCACGCCCCGCGGGACGGGAGGACCGGGCAGACCCCGCAGACCGGGGGGACCGGGCAGGACGAGGGGGGACGCACCACATGAACGGCCGTACCAGCGCGCCCGTGCCGGTGCTCATGTACCACGCGGTCGCGCCGGAGCCCAACGAGGCCACCCGCGAACTGTCCGTGACGCCCGAGGCGTTCGCGGAGCAGATGGCCGTACTCAAGGACCGGGGCTTCCAGCCGGTCACCACGGCCCGGCTGGCCGGGCACTGGCGTGGCAGGAGCCTGCCGCCGCTGCCCGCGAACCCCGTCCTGATCACCTTCGACGACGGCTACGAGGGCGTGCACCGCTACGCCCTGCCGGCGCTGGACCACTACGGCTTCCCCGCCACGCTGTTCGTCTCCACGGGCTGGATCCGCGGCGCCCACCACACCGGCGGGGGCCTGGACACCATGCTCGACTGGGACCAGGTGCGCGAACTCGCGGCCGGCGGGGTCGAGATCGGCGGGCACAGCCACACCCACCCGCAGCTCGACCAGCTCGACGACGACACCCTGTGGTCGGAGCTGATCCGCTGCAGGGAGATCGTCGCCGGTGAACTGGGCACCGTGCCCGCCTCGTTCGCCTACCCCTACGGCTACTCCAGCCGCCGGGTGCGGGCCCTGGTGCGGGCGGCGGGCTTCACCCAGGCCCTCGCCGTCGGCAACGCCCTGGCCCGCCGACGGCAGGGCCCGTACGCGCTGCACCGGCTCACGGTGCGCCGCAGCACGTCCACCGAGGAGTTCGAGCGGATCGTCCAGGGCCGCGCGATCACCCGGAACTTCGCCAGGGACCGTGCCCTCACCAAGGGCTACGCCATGGTCCGCAGAGCCCGACAGGTCCGCCGGAAGGCCATCCGTACCCGTGTCTGACACGACCACCACCACCGAGGCATCGGCCACCGGGCCCGAGGCGCCCGAGCAGCCGGGGCGCCGTCTGCGGCTGCCCGGACGGAGCCGGTCCCCCGGCGGCAACCCGCTGTTCCGCAACGCCTACGCGCTGATGCTCAACACCGGGATCTCCGCGGTGCTGGGCCTCGGCTACTGGCTGGTCGCGGCCCGCTACTACTCCGACGACGCGGTCGGCCAGGGCTCGGCCGCCATCGCCGCCATGAAGCTCCTCGCCGGGCTGACCGCGGTGACGCTCACCGGGGCCCTGGCCCGCTTCATCCCGATCTCCGGCCGCGCCACCGGACGGCTCATCGCCCGTACGTACGTGGGCAGTTCGCTGATCGTGGCGTGCGCGGCCGGGATGTTCCTGCTCACCCTCGACGTGTGGGGGCCGTCGTACCGCTTCCTGCACGGGCTCGCCCACGGCCTCGGCTTCGTCGTCGCCGTCATGGCGTGGAACCTGCTCACCCTCCAGGACGGGGTGCTGACCGGGCTGCGCAGCGCGCCCTGGGTCCCGGTGGGCAACACCGTGTTCTCGGGGGTGAAGCTGGCCCTGCTGGTGGGGCTCGCCGTCGCGATCCCGACGACCGGCGTCTTCGTCTCCTGGGTCGCGGCGATCGCCTTCTCCATCGTGCCGCTGGGCTGGCTGGTGTTCCGGCGCCTGGTGCCCCGGCACGTACGGGCGACCGAGGACCACGCCAGGCCGCCGACGGCGAAGGAACTCGGGCGGTTCCTGGCGGGCGACTACACCGGCTCGCTGTTCTCCCTCGCGGTCGTCTACCTGGTGCCGGTGATCATCGCCGCGCAGGTCAGCTCCGCGGACAACGCGTACTTCTACATCACGACCACCATCGGCGGCACGGTCAACCTGCTCGCCATCAACATGGGTGCCTCACTGACCGTCGAGGGGTCGCACGACCCGGCCCGGCTGGCCGCCAACACCCGCGCGGCGCTGAAGCGGATGGCCCGCATCATGCTGCCCATCTGCGGGCTGCTGTTCCTGCTGGCGCCGTACATCCTGCACGTCTTCGGCGAGGGCTACGCGCACGCGGCCACCCCGCTGCTGCGCTGGTTCGCCGTCGGCGCCCTGCTGCGGGTCGTGATGGAGACGTACTTCGCGGTGCTGCGCGCCCAGAGCCGTACCGCCGGACTGGCCTGGCTCCAGGGCCTGTTGTGCGCCCTGGTGCTCGGTCTGACGCTGCTGCTGCTCCCCCGGATGGGGCTGACCGGCGCCGGCGTCGCGGAGATCTCCAGCCTCGCCGTGATCGTCGCGATCGCCGCGCCGAAGCTGTACCGGACCGTCAGGGCCGTGCCCGCCGCCGAGGTCCCCGACGACGCCGCACCTGACGGGGACCTCGCCGACCTGGGGGCGCGCGAGGACCCCGCCGGGACCGCACCGCACCGGCGGCCCGCCTGGGCAGCGGAGTCCGACACCCTCGCCCTGGGCATCCACATCGACTTCGACCACGTGGAGCGCCGGCCGGACGTACGGCCCGGACCGGGCACCCCGCCCGCCGGCACCGCCGCGGTGGACCCCGACCGGCCGCCGGCCGGGCCGCACGGACCCGAGGCGCTGGGGCTGCCGGTGGAGGAGCTGACGGTGGAGGAGCTGAAGCCGGTCTCGCCGGTCTCGCCGGGACCGGCCGAGCGCGAGGTGGACGCCCCGTTCGGGCCGGAGGACCGAGTCGTCGTGCCGGACGGGCCGTACTCCACCGAAGAGCAGACCGCAGTACCGGACAGCCCCTTCCCCACCGAAGTGCGAGCCGCAGTACCCGGCGGCCCCAACTCCACCGGAGAGCGGACCGCAGTACCGGACGCCCCCTACTCCACCGGAGAGCAAGCCGCAGTACCCGGCGGTCCGTACACCGCCGGCGAGCGGGCCGTCGTACCGGAGACGCACTTCGCGGCCGGGGACCGGGCCACCGTGCCGAAGGTGGGGACCTCGCCGCGGGAGGCCGCCCCGGAGGAGGACCTCCTCGCCCGGAGCGGGCCCGACCCGTCCTGGTGGGAGCGTCTCGCCCCCACCCGGGCCGGCGTCCTGCTCGGTTGTCTGCTGGCCGCGGCACTGCTGCTGTACTGGGTGCCCGCGCTGCGCCTGGACGACTCCGACCTGGACCGGATGGGCGGCCTCGGCCTCGTCTCGGTGCTGCCGCTGCCGACCCTGGCCGGCGCCGCGCTGCTGATCGGGGTGTTCGCCGCGCTGCTGTGGCTGCGCCGCGAACACCGGGCACTGCTGCTGGTCACCCTGGTCGCCACCGTCGTCTCCCTGCACGCGCTGCCCGCGGTGATCGAGAGCGAGCCGCGCTTCGCCACCGCCTGGCAGCACCTCGGCTTCATCGACTTCATCGACCGCACCGGATCGGCCGTGCCGGACCTCGACGCGCGGTGGAGCTGGCCCGGGTTCTTCGCGGTGGCCGCCTTCATCGCCCGCGCGTGCGGTCTGAGCGACTTCACCGAGGTCATCCGCTGGTGGCCGCTGACCATCCAGCTGCTCTACCTGCCCCCCATGTTCCTGCTGACCCGCTCGCTGCGGGCGAGCTGGCGGGCCAGATGGACCGGCGTGTGGATCTTCGTGCTCAGCGGCTGGGTGGGCCAGGACTACTTCTCCCCGCAGGGCTTCACCTATCTGCTGTACCTGGCCTTCGTGGCGATCCTCCTCGTCTGGTTCCGGGCGCCGCGGATGCCGTGGACCAAGGCCCGGCCGGGCGAGGCGGAGGTGGAGCCGGCCGACCGGCGGCAGCGGGCGGTGCTGCTCCTGGTGGTGATCGGCCTGTTCGCCGCCAGCGTCCCGGCGCACCAGCTCACCCCGTTCGTGATGCTGG
This sequence comes from Streptomyces sp. NPDC091412, assembly GCF_044756885.1. Classification (NCBI taxonomy): domain Bacteria; kingdom Bacillati; phylum Actinomycetota; class Actinomycetes; order Kitasatosporales; family Streptomycetaceae; genus Streptomyces; species Streptomyces sp. NPDC091412. The sequence continues at coordinate 357,531 of NZ_JBIVTV010000001.1, forward strand.
GCGTGCTGGCCGTGCTGGTCCTGGTCCGGAGGTCCGAACTGCGCGGCCTGCCCGTGCTGTTCGCGGTACTGGCGGCGTTCTGGCTGGGCTTCATGGCCGAGCCGTACTGGTCAGGCCACTTCGACGAGCTGTTCGGCGGGGTCGGCGGCGTCGGCAGCAATGTCTCGACGTCCGTCTCGGGCCGGATCCAGGGCGGCGACTCGACCCACCAACTGGTGCTGTACGCACGCGTGCTGCTGGCCGGCTCCGTGATGACCTTCGCCTGCTGGGGCTGGTGGCGGCGACGCGAGCACAAGTACCGTGAGCGCTCCCTGCCGGTGCTCACCTTCGTGCCGTTCCTCGGCTTCGGGATGCAGTCCTACGGCGGTGAGATGGCGCTGCGGGTCTTCATGTTCGCCCTGCCCGGGGCCGCCCTGCTCGCCGCGCTCGCGCTCTTCCCACGCACCGGCGCCACCGCGGAGGAACGGGACAAGGACCGGGTGAGCCTGGCGCCGCTGGCCGCGCTGCTGGCGGGCCTGCTGCTCATGGGCGGCTTCCTGGTCGCCCGGTGGGGCAACGAGACCTTCGAGCGGATCCGGCCCGGCGAGGTCGCGGCCATGGACTACGTGTACGCCCACGACAGACCGACGGTACGGCTGCTGTGGCTGAGCAACGACCCGGCCGTCAACGTCACTCCGGCCATGCCGTGGGGCGCGCGGGACATGGAACGCGTCGACTACGTGCCCACCCTGGCACCGGCCGACCCGGTGCTGGTCTCCGGCCTGGTCAAGTCGCTCAGGGACGCGGGTCCGAACGCGTACCTGATGATCAACCGCAGTCAGGTGACGTATCTGCGGATGGACGTGGGCTACTCGGCCACCTGGGAGTCGCGGCTGGTGCGCCACCTCGACGACCGGCAGGAGCTGAGCAAGGTCCTCGGCAACGACGACGTGACCCTGTACGAGCTGCGCGAGCAGCCCTCCGGTCCCGTGCCCGAGCCGAATCCGGGGCCGATCGGGCCGAGGGTGACGTGGACACCGTGGTCGGTGGTCGGCGGAGCCGCGGCGCTGGCGCTGACCGTGCTGCTGACGGCGCGGGAGGTCGTCCGGGTCGCGATGCGGCCCAGTGGGCGCCGGCTGCGGTGGCTCCAGGGCAGCTTCTGGTTCTCGCTGCCGCTGCTGGCGGTGCTGTTCGCCTCGCTGGTGCAGCGGTTCCTGACCATGGGGGGCGGCTGAGCGGACGGCGGGTGGAGCGGCTCCGGCGGGTCACCGCTGGAGCCACTTCACCTCGTACGCCTTCATGTCGAAGCGCCTGCCGTCGATCCGCGCGCTGATCGTGCGGTTCAGGGTGTTGACCACCAGGACCGTCCGGTCGTCGGCCAGCACGCGCACGTTGGGCACGTCGTCCGGGGCGACGGACACCGTCCGGTACCCGGTCCCCGGCGGGAACGCCCGGTTGAACCGGGAGACCAGGTCGTACATGGGAAGCGCCCGGCCGCCGCCGGAGGAGTCGGTCGGGGTCCACAGGCAGCCGGGGCAGTCGCCCGTGCGGTTCTCCGGGTTCCAGTAGAAGCCGGTGGAGGCGCCGCCCTTGGCCATGGCGATCAGGCCGGCGGCCTGGACGGCGACGCGGTGCGGTTCGGACCAGTCCTTGCGGTCGTCGTTGCGGTCGGCGGGCTCGACGTAGTACTCGGCCCACCACAGCGGCAGGCCGCCCGTCTGCGACCGCACCCACCGGCCGACGTCCGTCAGCTTGTCGGTGGCGCGGAACTCGTCGGGCAGCAGGTCGTCGTCCTTGGTGTAGCTGGAGCCGTCCACGACGACGAAGTCGGCGCCCGCCTTGTGCTGGTTCCAGTAGGCGAAGGCGTCCAGGACCCGCTGGTCCAAGGCTCCCCAGGGGCCCCTCAGAACGGTGGAGGCGTCCTGCTTCTGCCGCGGGTCGACGCTGTCCATGACCAGGTACGGTCCCCCCACCATGATCTTGGGGTCGACCTTTTTGAGCGCCTTGTGAACCAGGTTGTACAGCTCGGTGTAGCCCTCGTAGTCCCAGCGGCCCTCGGCGTTGTTCCAGAAGCCCTTGAACTCGTTCCAGACGATGAAGTGGCGTACGTCCGGATAGCGTTCGGCGACGGTCGCGGCGAGTGCGGCGTAGTCCTTGTAGTGGTCGCGGGTCGGCGCGGTCTCCAGGGCGTCCTGGCTCCAGTCGGTGCTGTCCACGCCGGCCCGGCCACCCTTCATCCAGTCGGGCGCGCAGCACAGCGTGATCACCGGAGTGCCGCCCGAGGCGCGGACGAAGTCGATCCGCCGGTCCAGCGCCTCGAAGTCGTAACGCCCCTTGACCGGCTCGGGGTTGTCGGCGCCCCAGCCCATGATCGCCTGGTTCTGCGGCAGGCCGCCGTCCTTCGACAGCAGTGCCTCGGCCCGGCCGGTCGCGGCCGCGCTGCCCTCGTCGGCGCTGAACTGGGTGTGGGTGAAGCCCCAGCCGACGTCCGGCTCGTCCACGTTCCGCGGGGTCGCCGGTGTCCCGTGCACCTTGCCGCCGTCGCGTGTGGTGCCCTCGGTGCTCGCGCCGCCGGGCAGCGTGCTGAGCAGGGCCACGACCAGGGCCACCGCCGTCACTCCCACGCCGAGCAGCGCGGTGAGCCGCCACCGCCCCGCCTCCGGATTCCCCCCATGACGTCTCATCAAGGACAACAGTAAGGGCGGAAATCATCCGCGGGACAGGGTTCCGGCAGGCTCGGCCCGCGACGGGCTCCGTCCGGGCGCCGGCACGGGACGCGCGGGGGAAACCGGGTGCGCGCGGCGCCCGCGTGACGGATCATGGCGGCATGCCCGCGAACCCGCACGACGCTCTGCCGATCCGGCTCACCGTCGACGACTCCGACTCTCCGTCCGACGTCGTCGACGCGCTGTTCCTCGGCCGCTTCGCGACGGGCGAGCAGCCGTACTCGCACGCGGCGAACATCGACCGCGTGCGCCCCGGCGCCACCCTGCTGCCCAAGGACGCCCGGGTGCTGCGCGCGGCCCTCGACGACGACCGCAGCGCGACCCTCGCCGAGGGCGAGGGCTGGACGCTGCTGATCTCCCGGTGGAACCGGGGAGCCGACGTCACGGTCACCGCGACCAGCGCCGAGCTGGCCGCGAAGGTGCTGGAGCAGGCGACGGACGGCGCCGCGGACGAGCCGGAGCCGCAGCCGGAGAACGTGACGATGGGCTTCTGGTACGTCTCGCCCCGGCGCGGCCCGCACCGCACCACCCGGCAGATCTCGGCGGGCACCTGGGACGAGCTGCGGCCGAACTACACCGCCCCGGTCGCGGACGCCATGGACCGGCTGATGAAGACGACCCCCGAGGACATCGCGGGCCGGCTGCTCCTGCTGCACGGCCCGCCGGGCACGGGCAAGACCTCGGCGCTGCGGACCCTGGCCCGGTCCTGGCGCGACTGGTGCCAGGTGGACTGCGTGCTGGACCCGGAGCGGCTGTTCAGCGACGTCGGCTACCTCATGGACATCGCCATCGGCGAGGAGGACACGGCGGGCAAGGGGCGCTGGCGGCTGCTCCTGCTGGAGGACTGCGACGAGCTGATCCGCGGCGAGGCCAAGCACACCGCGGGCCAGGCGCTGTCCCGGCTGCTGAACCTCACCGACGGACTGCTCGGCCAGGGGCGCAACGTGCTGGTCGGGGTGACGACCAACGAGGACCTGGAGCGCCTGCACCCGGCCGTGGTCCGCCCGGGCCGGTGCCTGGCCCGCATCGAGGTGGGCCGGCTGACCCGCCGGGAGGCGGTGAACTGGCTGGGCACCGAGGAGGGGGTGGGCCGCGACGGGGCGACCCTCGCCGAGCTGTACGCGCTGCGGCGGGGCACGTCGCCGACGGCGCTGCCGGAGCCACGCGAGGGGGCCGACGCGGGTCTGTACCTGTGACGGGTCCTGGGCGAGCACCGGTGCTTTGATGGGCGTATGACCCTGTTCGTCGGGACGTCGGGCTGGCAGTACAAGGACTGGCGGGGCGTGCTGTACCCGCAGGGGTGCCCCACACGGCTGTGGCTGGAGGAGTACGCCGCCGCCTTCGCCACCCTGGAGGTCAACAACGCCTTCTACCGGCTGCCCGCGCGGGAGACCTTCGAGGCCTGGCGGGAGCGGGTCCCGGCGGACTTCGTGGTCGCGGTGAAGGCGAGCCGGTTCCTCACCCACATCAAGCGGCTGAAGGACCCCGGGGAGCCGGTGCACCGCCTGATGACGCACGCGGCGGGCCTCGGCGACCGGCTGGGCCCGGTGCTGCTCCAGCTCCCGCCGACCCTGCGCGCGGATCCGGGACTGCTGGACGCCTGCCTGGCGTGCTTCCCGTCCGGCACCCGGGTCGCGGTCGAGCCGCGCCACGAGTCGTGGTGGACGCCGGAGGTGCGCGAGGTCCTCCGGTCCCGGGGCGCCGCCCTGTGCTGGGCCGACGCCTACGCCCGCCCGGTCACGCCGCTGTGGCGGACGGCCGGCTGGGGGTACGTCCGCTTCCACGTGGGCCGCGCCCGGGCCTGGCCGCACTACGGCCGGCGGTCGCTGGAGACCTGGGTCGACCGGATCGCCACGACCTGGCCGGACACGCGGGACGTGTACGCCTACTTCAACAACGACCCGACGGGGGCGGCGGTCCAGGACGCGGTGGTGTTCGCACGGGCGGCCAGGAGCGCGGGCCTGGCGGTGACCCGCACTCCGGCGCTCACGGGTGACCGGCAGAAGGTCCCGGGCCGGTGACTCTGTTGCGGGGCCGCCGCTCCCCTACCGCTCCCCGTAGGCCGCCCGCAGGGCGTCCCGCACGGCGGTGAGCGCGTCGTCCTCGGTGAGCCCGAGCCGTCGCACCCGCTCGGCGTACGCCTGGGCGGCGGCCGCGGTCTCCCGCGCCGCCGCCGAGTCCGCGGCGGCGACGAACGTGCCGTTGCGCCCGCGCGTCTCGATCACGCCGTCCGCCTCCAGCGCCCGGTAGGCCTTGGCGACCGTGTTCGCCGCGAGCCCGAGCGACTCGGCCAGCCCGCGCACCGTGGGCAGCCGGTACCCCACCGGCAGCACCCCCGACCGCGCCTGCTCGGAGATCTGCGCCCGCACCTGCTCGTAGGGAGGTGCGCCGTCCTCGATGTGGATCTTCAAGGTCACGGGGTGATTGTCCCGCACCGCGCGCGTACGGCCCAGCGGAAAATGGGAGGCACCCCGCCCGGTCTCCGCCGTAGCGTGCCCCTCCATGACCGTGATCATCCGCGACCTCCGCCCCGACGCGCCGGCCGACCTCGAGGGCTTCGCCCGTGTCCGGCACCTCGCGTTGCCGTTCATACTGTTCACTCCCGGCTCACTCGTCCACGACCTCACCCATCTGCACCCCGACGCCCACTACCGGCCGCTGGTCGCCGTGGCGGACGGCGAGGTGATCGGCACCGCGCAGGTGCACCTGTCCCACGAGAGCACCGAGCCCGGCCAGGGCAACATCAACGTGTACGTGCATCCCGAGCACACCCGCCGCGGCGCCGGCACGCTCCTCGTACGGGCCGCCGAGGAACATCTGGCCGCGCACGGGGCGGCCAGGCTGCACTCCTGGGTCCTGGACGAGCCGGGCAACCGCGCCTTCGCCGAGCGGCACGGCTACCGCGCGAGCCGGAGCGCGCACTTCCTCCGCCTGGACCTGGCGGGCGGCACCCTGCCGCCGCGGCAGGACCCGCCGCCTGGTGTGGAACTGCGCCGGGGCACGGACTTCGCCGACGACCCGCGCCCCCTGTTCGAGCTGGACGCGGAGACCACGGCGGACGAACCCAGCGACGTGGACTACGAGTTCACCGACTACGCGGCCTGGCTGGCGGAGACCTGGCGGCACCCGCTGTTCAGCCCCGAACTGACGTCGGTGGCGGTGGTGGACGGCCGTCCCGCGGCCTTCACCGCGGCCCGTACGGACGGCGGCACCCGCTACTCCACCGCCATGACGGGCACCGCCCGCGCCTTCCGCGGCCGGGGCCTGGCCAAGCTCGCCAAGAACGACTCGCTGCACCGCGCCCGGGCCGCCGGGTACACGGAGGCGTTCACGGGCAACGACACCGGCAACGCGCCGATGATCGCGATCAACGAGTGGTTCGGGTACGCGGTCTGCGGGACGGAGGTGCGCCATGTCCGCGAACTCGGCTGAGGCCGGCGGCCGGCCGCCGGCGCCGACGGAGGTGGACGTCGTCCTCGTCAAGGGCGGCCGCACCAAGATCCGCTACCGGGGCGTGCTCGTGTCCGACGACGGCACGCGCCTCACCGTCCGGGCCGCGTGGGCGGGCGAGGGCGCCCGCGACTTCGGCTTCGTACGCTTCGAGCCGGGCGACGTCTTCACCGAGCACTACTGGCGGGACCGCTGGTACTCGGTGAAGGAGGTCCGCGACGCCTCAGGCGCGCTGAAGGGCTGGTACTGCGACGTCACCCGCCCCGCCACCCGCTCCGGCACGGACCTCGTCGTCGAGGACCTCGACCTGGACCTGTGGCGCTCCGCCGACGGCACGGACGTACGACGGCTGGACGAGGACGAGTTCGCGGCGAGCGGCCTGGCGCGCACCGACCCCGGGGCGGCGGCCGCCGCCCTGGCCGCCCTCGACGAACTGGAGGGACTGGCCCGCGAGGGCGGCTTCGAGGCGCTGCTGTCCTGATTGCCGCACCGGCTCGCGCGGGCTCAGTCCGAGGCCACCACCGCGTACCGCTCGTCGTCCACCTCACGGCCCCACAGCCGCGCGTCGGCCGACAGTGACTCCAGGTGGATGTGGGAGACGAGTGGCCGAAGAAGCATGGTCAGCCGGTCCGGGGGTATGCCGACGGGGGTGAGCGTGCCCCAGACACCCTCGATCAGGACGAGCCGTCCGTCCGGCCGCAGCAGCCCCTGCCAGTGCCGCAGCGCGCGGGCGGGGTCGGGCAGTGTCCACAGGACGTGCCGGACCAGGACGGCGTCGAAGCGCTGCCCGCCCACCGGCGGGTTCGCCGCATCGCCGGCCAGGAACACCGCGTCGTGGCCGGCGAGCTTCGCCCGGGCCCGCTCCACCATCGCCGGGGACAGGTCGACGCCGGTCACCCGGTGCCCCTGCTCGGCCGCGAGGAGCGACAGGCTGCCGGTGCCGCAGCCGAGGTCGAGGATCTCGGCGGGGCGCCCGGGAAGCCAGCCGCGCAGCCGTTCGGCCCAGGCGGCGCGCACCCCCGGGTCGCGCAGCCCGTGATCCGGCTCCTCGTCGAAGACGGCGGCCTGGGCGTCCCAGTCCATCCCGGCCCAGCCCGCCCCGTCACCTTCGGTCGTCGTATGCGCACTCATGCACCCCAGAGTGACACCGACCACTGACAACCGAATCGTGACAGCCGCCACAGACAGACCCGCACCGATAAGCGACTCTCGCCCGAAAGGTCCTACCTCCGTACGAAGACGGACCCGGTAGGCCTCGAAGGAGGCAGCCATGCGCCGAGTGACAGTGCAGAAGCCCCTGAGGAAGACGGACGCCCGCCGCGTCCGCGAGGAAGCGGACCAGCGTCCCGCCGGACGGCCCGAGGTCCGCAAGGACATCGCGCGCACGTGGTGGCCGGACACATGACCGGCGGCCGGGCGATGAGACGTCAGACCAGCCGCTTGCGGTAGTGGACACGGTCGTAGGGCCCGTCCACACGGCGCTCGACGACCTCGTAGCCGAAGCGCGGATAGATCCGCTGGTTCTCCCACATCAGCGCGTTCGTGTAGAGCCTGACCTCGGGCAGGCCCAGCGCACGCGCGCGCGTGTCCACGAACTCCAGCAGCCGCCGCCCCACCCCCGTGCCGTGCGCGTCGGGGTGGACGGCGATGCTGTCGAGGAAGAGGTGGTCCGCGCGCGCCTCGATCACGACGAGTCCCGTCACCCGGCCCCCTTCGGGCTCCCGGACGACGAACACCTTCCCCGCCGCCACGTTCGCCGCGTGGTCCGCCTCCATGGGCGCCGGGACGACTCCGATGCGCTCGATGTAGGGGCGGTAGGCCGCGTCGGTCACCGCCTTCACGGCCGGCACCTCGGCGGCGGACGCCGCCCTGATCCCCTCGCCCGCCATGCCCTGCGCGCCCACCGCTCAGCCCCTGTCCCATCCCCACCTGAGCGCAGCCTCAGCGCTCCCTTAACGCGAGCATAAGGGCCCAAAGGCCCCTCGGAACAGCGTTTCCGCAGTTCAGAGACGGGCCTTTGGGGGCTCTTCTAGCCTTGGGGAGCCAAACAGGGAGCCACGGCCGGAAAATCAGACCTCTTCCAAGGCCTCATCCTCGGCTGCGTCGTCATCGTCGCCGAAGATGTCATCCATGGCTTCCGCTCCCTCAGCGATGACGGGACGCAACTGCTTGCGATAGACCTGCTCAGTCGTCCCGCTCCCATTGTGTCCAACGAGACGCGAGATCACTTCGATCGGAATCCCGTAGTCCGACAGCACAGACACGAAGCTTGTCCGCAGCTCGCGCGGGGTCCACTCCTTCGGGTTCTCGAAGCCAGCGTCCTTGAGAAGCGACCTGAAGTTGCGGCGCACGTTGAGGGCGCTGCGGAGTTCACCCGTCTCCGTCGGGAAGACCAGTCCCTCATCGGTCCATTCCATGCCGGCTGCGGAGCATGCCGCCTGCTCACGACGCTTGTGAGCCTTCATGACGGCGACGGTTTGCTGCGGCATGGCCAGCGAGCGTCGACTCCTGCGGGTCTTCGTGTCGCCGTGCCTCCGTACCGAACGCCACACGTCCACGTGCGGCTTCTCCTTCCCTGCGCCTGTCAGGTGAACATGCGACCAGGTCAGGGGCCGTGCTTCCTCCGGCCGGACACCCACGAGCAGCGATAGAACCACATAGGCGTGGATCCAGGTGCCTTGCTTCGCGCGAAGAACAGCCGCACCCTGGTCCAAGGAGAGCGACTTACTCGGCCGCCCGGCTCGCCCTTCCGGTACCTCGACCAATTCAGCGACGTTGCGCACAGCCCTACCTCTCCTCTGAGCGTGGCTGATCGAGCGTCGAAGGATCGAGTGCACCATCTTCAAGGACTGGGTTGCGAGAACCTCGGCCTCAGCCTCCAACCACTCATCCAGATGGTCAGCTTCGAGGCCGCACAGCTTGCCCTTGCCCAGATGAGGGATGATGTGGTTCTCGGCGAGGCTCTTGTACGTGTCGACGCTGGTTACTTCCCTGCCCTTGAGTCCTTGGGCAAGCCAGTCGGTCACAGCTTGAGCAACGGTGTAGTTGGCCGGCGTCTTGACGCCAGCAGCCAGCTCCTTTCTCAGCTCGCGGAGCTTCTGACGAACTTCGGCTTTCGTCTTGCCCGACACCTTGGGTCGATTGCGTTTGCCAGCTGGGGTGTAGCCCAGAGATACGGCGCCGATGTACCTGTTCTTGGACCTATCCCAGTAGATCGAGTCGTCGCCGTGCCCGGCCCTGGTACGCCTCTTGGACGTCTCAGTCATGTGCTCTCGCCTTCCAAGAGAAGCAGGGCCACACCTGAGGGTGTGGCCCTGCGTTGTTGCTGGAGCTAAGCGGCGGCTTCAGCCTCGCGCTTGAGCAGTTCGACGTACTGCGCGATGTACTCGGGTGGGATGAGGCGCCGACGGCCGATACGAACCGTCTGGAGACGTCCAAGGCGGATCTCCTCGTAGACCAGCGAGCGACCGATACCCAAGGCTGCTGCTGCTTCTTCCGGTCGGTACAGAACCCGCTCAGCGGGGGAGGCAAGCGTGATGCTCATCCGGGGTTGCTCCTCGGCTGGTGTCCTGGGGGCCCTTCTGGGAAGTCCGCTACATCCGCTACATCGCTACATCGCAGGTCAGCGCGGGTGTTTTTGTAGCGGACGGGTGGCATGTAGCGGCTACGCACGCGCCACGAGGTAGCGGGCATAGCCGCTACACGCTTCGGTGCCGCTACAGATTCAGGGGCTCTGAACTGGGCTGTAGCGGTGTAGCGGCTGTAGCGGGGTCCTGGGGAGGGGGCGGGCAGTAGCGTGCCCACGCGTCCGCCAGATCCTCGGCGTGGAAGCCCTTGAGGACTCCGCCGGCGGTGCGGATGTTCCGGGATCGGATGGGGGTGTTGTCGGCGGTCATGTACTCGCCGAGCATCCGGGCAAGGCGCCGGTTGTCGAGGGGCTTGCCGTCGAGGTCGGCCCAGGGGGCGTCGTCGAGAGCGTTGAGCCGGTCGAGGATGGCAATGGTCGGCAGCTTGTCCACGCCAATCAGGACGTGGTCGCGCAAGTCGGTCAACAGCCGGACTCCCAGGCTGTGTTTGTCAGTCGTCTGCGCGGCTTTGACGAGCGTCACGCACGCTTCGCGAGCCCGCACGGGCCACTGGCCGCCGACGGCGTCCGCGATGGCCAGTAGCGGCTCCCACACGTCGGCGGGGCGGTCGGTGACGCCGTCGGGCATCTCCGGCCAGGCCCCGAGCACGAACCCGCGCACTTGCTCCGCCCATTCGGCGAGCCGGTCACGCAGTTTGTGGCCTTCCGCCTCGTGCATGCGTGCACGGAAGGGTTCCACGCGTTCGTTGCGGGCCCGCCGGCGCATGCGGATGACGACGGAGCGGGTCATGATCGTGTCCGGCAGCGCTCCGAGTCCGGCGACCGCGACCGCGCAGTACGAGGGGAAGGCCTGCACGGTCTGGTTGCCGCCGTCGCCGATGCACCGGTAGGTGACGCCGGTACGGCGGTGTCCGGCGTTCAAGAAGCCGCGCAGTTCCTCGTTGTCCCCCGCCTTGGGCCCAAAGATGGTGTCGATCTCGTCGAACAGGATCGTGGGCCGCCCGTCGGCTCCGGACACGGCCCGGAAGAGGGCGGCGGCGGACGCGTTGACCGCGACCATCGGGTGCGGCACAAGGGTTTCCACGATCTCCAGCGCCCGCGACTTCCCAGACCCCGGCTCCGGGGACAGGAAGGCCAGGCGGGGGGTGGAGTCGAAGCAGTCGAGCAGGTGAGCGTGTGCGTCCCACAACGCCACGGCGATGTAGGCGGCCTCGTGCGGGAAGACGTTGAAGCGACGGTGGAAGGCTTCCACCTCGTTGAGCAGCGCGGCCCCGTCAATGGCGTTCATGCGGCGGCCCTCCCTTCGGCGGGTACGGCAGGCTTTCCGGTGCAGGCGGACTTGTGAGCGGCGTACTCGGTGACCAGAGCGGCCACGGCGCGGGGACCGGTGGCGGTGCCGGTCTGCCCGCAGGCGCAGGCGTAGGCGGCAGTGGGGGTGTCGCCGTAGCGCTTGGACCAGCGGGCGCCGTCCCAGTGATCGCGGTAGACCGGCGGGGCGTAGATGCGGATACCGGGCCGGTCCGGTGTCGCGTCGTCCGTGCCGTGGCGGGCCTCGTCGGTCCGGTACCGGTCAGAACGAAGAGCAGTTCGGACGCCCTGACGGGCGACGCCTTCCGGCTCGCCCACGGCCGCCGGGGGCGCGGCCGGTTCGGCGACGTCCGGGCCGTCCGGGGCGGTGGTGATGCTCTTCAGGCGAGGGCGAGGAGGGGTGCTCATGCCGCATCCCGCCTGCTCTGGTTGTGGGCGATGGACCAGTCCAGGGCGCTGCGGAGGGTGGAGCGGCACTCGGACGCGGACAGTCCAGCCGCCTCCCCTCCCTCCTGAAGAGCCTGCTCAACCACACTGCGGGGGAGGTCGCCCCACGCGACGAACCGCCCCAGGGCGCGCGCCGCGCGGAACAACGTCCCTTCCCGCTCGCCGACTTGAGCCGCGGCCACGTTTCGCACCTCATTGGCGAGCGCTACATCCGCGTATCGACGAGATTGCCCCGCTACAGCCCCAGGCGGCGTCTCAGACGCCTTGGGGGCCGGTTGCAGGATGGCTTGCAGCCATGCGGGCAGAGGGGCCGCGAGACGGTCGTACGGCGCTTCGTAGAGTCCGGCGGGGGTGATGCTGCCGGCGGCGACGACGTAGCCGCCCCACGCGCGGGTGTCGATCAACGGGGCGATGGTGCCTGCGGTGTTGCCCAGCCGGATGCCGTGCGGTGCGGTGAAGTACAGGTGCTCGCCGCCGCTCGCGGTCCGGGTGCGGTAGGTGTCGGGGACGGTGTGCCCGGCGCGCTCGCAGAGCGCTTGAAAGGTTGTCGCGCCGCAAGGCGCGTCCGAACTGCTCTTGTCCTTGGGCATGTCGAGGTCGACGACGACCAGCCGTGAGGGGCCGGTGGCGATGCCGACGTTGTACGGCGCGTGCGACCACGCGGCCTGGATGCGGTCCGGGTCGTTGGTCGCCCGGTCCTCCCACTTGCGGTGCCCGTCGGCGCAGGGTCCGGTTCCGGTGCAGGTGGTCTCGCCGTGGAGGGCGGGCCGCTTCGTGCCGGGGCGCAGGGGGAAGACGTGCCAGCCGTGCAGCACGGCGTCCAGCGCGGCGTGCATCAGGTGCTTGTTCATGCCGCCACCCCCAGCGCGGCCGTGGCGAGGTAGGCGCGGCCGATGTGCTCGGTGTAGGCGGGTGGGATGGCTTCGGTCAGTTCCTCGCGCACGTCGGTCCAGTCGATGCCCATGGCGGTCTGCAGCTCCGGGACGGTGGGCTTGCCGCCGCCGTTGCCGTAGGCGGCGACGTAGGGGCCGTCGTAGAAGCGGCCGTGCCGCCACCCGCGCACGCGACCCCGGTGCGGGCGGTGCGCGGGCCGCTGGGTGGTCCAGCCGCCCAACTCGAAGTTGCGGTGGCGGATCACGCCGAGCCCGAACATCTCCCCGCACAGGGTGAGGTCTTTGCTGATCTTCGCGCGGCCGTTGGGCTGCTCGATGACGTACGGCACGCCCGTGCGGTCGAGCAGGGTGCGGGTGGCGCCCACCAGGTCGACGTGGGGGCGCCCCCAGCCCTGGGAGGCGTTGGTGCCCACGGTCAGGGCGCATCCGTGCTGGCACGGCGGCGAGGCGTGCACGAACACGTACCGGCGGATCTCGCCCGACGCGATCAGCGCGGCCAGGTACTCCAGCGCGTCGCCCTGGTGGTAGGGGAAGGGGTAGTTCGGCCGGTCGGCGATGTCGCAGCCGTCCACGGCGAATCCCGCGTCCTCGTAGCCCTTACCTGCCCCGCCGGCGCAGGAGAACAGGTCCAGTAAGCGCGGCCGTGGGTCCGGCAGTCGCCGGATGCTGGTGGGTTGGGTCATGCTGGGTGTCTCCAGTTCCTCGGATGGATGCTGGTTGGCAAGGGCGGCCCCGGATCTTTGGCGAGATGGTGGGGGCCGCCCTTGGCGTAGCTAGTGGTGCGTCGCCCAGTGGGTGTACTGCTGGCGGACGTAGCCGCGCGGGTCCTTCTCGGCCTGCACGGCGAGGTCCGGGGCGGTGTGCGGCCGGTCGGTGTCGAGCAGCATCACGGCCGCCGCGTGTGCGGTTGCTGTGGCTTCGCCGTACGGCACGTCGGGCTCGTCCAGCAGGGCGATGCGGTCCAGCAGCGCGGCTTTGCGCAGGTAGTAGTCCCGGTCCAGTTCGGTGAAGCACTCGGCCGTGGCGAGGGTGCGGGCGGTCCAGCCGATCTCGCTGACGATGCTGGGTGCGAGCGCGTACGCCGCTTCCGGGGTCGGGAAGGGCTCCGGCGCGGGGCGGTGGTCGGCCGTGACGTACAGACGACGGCGCTCGCCGTCGCGGGCGGGGTACTGCCGGACGCCGCCGGTGGCGAACGCGCCGCTGAGTGCGGCGGTGACGCGGTCGGTGTCGGCCGGGTCGCAGATGACGCGGATCTCGAACACGCTGCTCCTGTTCACGGGTTGGGGATGGCGTGGACGACGGCGGTGGTGAGGTTGGTGATGGGTTCGGCGGCGCCGGTGGAGGCGAGGAAGAAGCCGAACATGACGGCGGCGAACGCGGCGCCGAAGCTGAGGCTGTGGCTGCGGAGCAGGAAGAACAGGACGAGTCCGAACAGGAAGACGAGCGAGACGGTCACGGCCATTCGGTGAACTCCCGGTCGGTGCGGCGGTCGTAGTGAGGGCGTCGGGTGCCGGCGTGATGGATGTCGCGGCCGGTGTTGAGCAGCCGGCGGCCGGCGCGGAGCCGGTAGCGATGTCCGTGGCAGCGGCGGCACAACTTGACCTTGCGGCCGGCCAGCCGGATGCCGGTACCGGTGCACTTCCGGCACGGGGCGAACGGCTGGACTGCACATAACACTGCGTAGCCAGCGAGGATCAGCAGGAGGGCACAGCTAGCGAGAGCCACGGGGGCTCACATCCCTTCTCAGGGCGGTTTCGGGGTGTTTCCGCAGGTGGGCCGCTAGACGCTAGTGAGCTGATCAGCGGCCCTGCGGGGCGCTAGTGGAGGTGCTAGACCTAGCGGTGGCGGCTGCTAGGTCTAGCACCTCTGCTCGGTCAGGCGGCGGCCCGATCGGCATTACGCCGTGTAATCGCGGCGGCGACATCGGCGCGCTTGATGCCGCGCCGGTTGGCGCCCTCGCCGTCGTCGGTGGTGCCCCAGACCTGTCCCGGCTTGATGCCCCACGGCTTGAGAGCGGCGGTGACGTTCTCACCGGCCCATCCGGCGTAGGCGTCGGGATGGGCGGAGGTGAGGCGGACGGCGATGCGCTCGCACCACACGGCCTTCTCGTCGTCGGCGATGACGTCGAGGACGTCGGCGAGGATGTCGGATCCGGTGCCGGTGTTCCTTGCCGATGGCGTGGCCGGTGACGTTGCCGTACGCCTCCCGGGCCTGGCGGGCGCGGGCGACGATGCGTTCGGCGGCGACGGCGTCCACGAACGCGGAGGCGACGATGCGGGGGTCGTCGCCCTCGCCGGCCATCCAGCAAATCCCCCGGTCGGAGCGGGAGAACATCGTGGCCCGGTAGCCGGACTTGTACATCGACGTGCCGAGCACCATGTCGTCGGCGGGCTGTCCCATGACCTTGAGGCAGAACCGCAGGACGGCGTTGGCGCTGATGCCGGTGGGCAGGGACTTCGCGTCGGGGCGCTGGGTGCCGAACATGGCCACGATCCCCAGGGCGGGGCCGCGCTTGGTCAAGTCGGTGCAGATCGCCTCGATCTCCTTGCCGTACTCCTCGTGCTCGAACGGCACTTGGCATTCGTCGAAGCCGGCCACGATCGGGTGCAGGCCCAGGCTCTTGTCACTGGCCAGTTCGGGGGTGACCTTGGACTCCGGGCAGCGCGAGCGGGGCAGGGACTTGATGACCTTCGCCCGGCGGCGCAGTTCCTCCTTCAGCTCCCGCAGGGCGTGGACGACGTACTCGATGTCGTCGTCTTCCTCGCCGGCGCGGTAGCGGTGGCAGACCGGTTCCAGGGCTCCGAAGTCGCCGGTGCCCTTGAAGTCGAACGCGTAGATCTCGGCCCGGGGGTCGAGGGCGGCGATCAGTAGGAGTAGCCGCATGAGGAAGGTCTTGCCCATGCGGGGGATGGAGCCGACGACGACGGAGGCGAACATGAGCGTCACGGCGACGTCGCGCATGCGCTGGTCGTTGCCGAACACCACCGGCTTGAACAGGTCCACCGTCCCGGACTTGGCCAGCGGCCAAGCGGGCTTGGTGGTCTCGTTCATCGGCTTGTCGCCGACCCACAGCACCAGACGTCCTTCGTGCTGTTCGGGGTCGGGGGCGGGCCACACGCAGCCGGTCTTGCGGCGCAGACCGGAGGCCAGCGGCTTGCGGGCCTCCATGATGTCCTCGGGCGTGACGCCGTAGGGAAGGTCCAGGTCGGCGCGGTAGCCGGGCCCGTCACGGACGATCTCCGAGACGAACCGCAGGCCGTTCATGTCGGCGCCCTTCTTGATGGCGGCGGTGATCTTCGCGTTCCCGATGGAGTCGAGTCCGCGCAGGACGATGGAGCCGGTGAGCTTCTGTACCTCGGTCTTCAGCACCGCCGGACCCACCACGGGCGCGTCGGGCTGCTGGCCACCGAGACCGAGCAGGAGCACGCCGCCGGCGGCGAACGCGTACAGGTAGGCGGGGGCCAGGACGTACAGGTACAGGGCGAACCCGACACCGAACACGGCCGCGACCAGGGTCACCAGGCCACGCAGCCGGATACGGCCCGCGCGCAGCCGGGCCAGACGCATGTACTCCTCGACGTCCTCGGTACGGACGGCGAACTCCCGCAACGGGGCGGCCTCGCGGTCCCACACCCACCGGTTCGTGGACGCCACGAACCGGCACGCGCCCCGGGGCGACATCAGGGCGAGGCGCCCGGCATACACCGGGACGCGAACCCCGTGATAGAGCGCGGCGTAGCCCACGTTCGCGCCGGCGTGGCGGGCGGTGGCCAGGAAGTCACGCCGGTTGGTGAGCCAACCGGCAAGGACCGGCTTGCGCTTGGTGATGCTCACCTTCGGGTCCGGCAACGCCGGGTTGTCGACCGCGACGGGCACGGTCGGGGTGTCGTCGTCGGCGACCGGGTCGGGCACGGGGCGCAGGTGCGGGCCCATGGTGCTGTCCGTCATTCTGGGTACTCCCTGCTGCTCAAAAATGGGTGGTGGGTGGCCCGGGGGCGGTCTGTTTCCTTGGCCGGGACGACCGCCCCCGGGGCGCTGCTACTTGCCGTTCTTGCTGGTGCGGGCCTGTTCGGCGCGCTTGCGGGCCTGGTCCTCGATCCGGGCGACCCGGCGCTGAAGGTCGCTCTGGTCGACCCGGCCGCCGGACTGGCGGTCGTCGGCGAGCCCGCGCTTGGCCATCCGGGCGACCAACAACGCGATCCGAGTCTTCTCACCAGCGGTGAAGCGAAGCTGTTCGCTGCTCACGACGGTTTCTCCGTTCCGGGCCGGACTGTCCGGCTCCCGACGGCCCCGGACCACGGGGGTCCCGGAACCGCGGGGAACCGTCAGCGCCGACGGGCGCGGCGGACGGTGTCAGCAGCGCGCTTGCCGTCCCCGCCGCCCACCGAGCGGACGACGGTGACGACACCCCACGCGCACACGGCCGCGAGGAACGCGAGCAGCGCGAGGTTGGCGGCCATGGCGGTCAGCACGCCGACCAGCAGCGGGCCGAAGTACACCCCGGCCGCGACCGCGCCGGCCCCGACGCCGGAGCCGAGCGCGATGCGCTGCACGGTGCGGTCCGGCGGCGCCTGGTGAACGTGCTGGTGGATGACCTGCGGTCCGCTGTACTGCTGCGGCGGGGCGGGCAGGCGATCGGTGTAGGCGTAGGTGCCATCGGGGAGTTGCACGACCCGGGGCACGTCAGGCAGCGATTCCATGCGAGGTTCCTTCGGGATACGCGCACGGCACGCACATGCCGAGCGAGGCGGGAATGACGTAGCCGGCGTCGCATCGGCAGGCGGGGCAGGTGCGGCGAGCGGCGTTGGCCTTGGCCAGCGCCGCCCACCTGGCCGGCGTCATGGGCCGGACCGGCTTGGCCAGGTCGACCCGGTAGAGGTAGGCGACCAGCGGCTCACGGCGGCGGCGTGGCCGTTCGAGCTGAGCGGCCACGCCCTGACCACCCGGGCGCAGACCGCGCGCCCGGAGTTGTCGGCGGGTGGCGTATCCGTCCGGGGCCAGGCGCCACCGGAACACCGGCAGCGCCGCCATCACGCGGCCACGCGCTTCCATGCGGCCCGCAGGCGGACCTCGGATGCGGAGTGTCCGGCGGCGCGGAAGCGGGTGGCCATCTCTCGGTAGGACAGGGCCGGGGTTTCGCTGTGACGGATCTCGTCGACCAGCGCGTCCAACGCCTCGTCGGTGAGCGCGGGTCCGGCCTCCAGCGGGAGTGCCGCCACCGGCTCCGTCGGGCCCCAGACGGGCAGTTCCCAGCGGGGCGTGACACCGGGCGTGACGCGGGTCGTCACGCTGGTCAGCGCCCTTCCGGTCTCCTCGCCGTCCCGGGCCATCTCCAGCGTCGACCACGCCCGCGAAAGGGTGTCGGCGGTCTTGGCCTGGACGCGTGCGACGCGGGCGCCGGCCTCCGTCACGGCCGTCAGCCGGGTCTCCTCGGTGGTGGCCTCCGCTCGCAGCCGGGCGCGGGCCACGGCCGCTTCGTCGCGGGCCTCTTGCTGGATGCCGCGGATCGCCCCGAGCGCGGTCGGGGTGAGTGCGGTGCGTTCCCACAGTCCGTGGACCAGCCACAGGGCCTTGGCCGCGATCGGCAGCCACGCCACGGCCAGCCACGCGCCGGCGGACTCCTCAGCGGTGAGCGCGTGCGCGATCAGGACGCCGGCGGCGATCAGGCCGAAGCACCAGCCGACGGCGGTGACCGTGCGGCTATGGTCGCCCTGCGCGGCCAGGCGGCGTTCGTAGGCGAGGGTGGCCAGCCATCCGCCGTCAATGCCGAGACCGACGACCAGGGCGACCGGCCACGGCACCGCCGTGCCCAGCCACATCACGACCACGGCCAGGGTGAGGACCATGGACACCGCCGTCATCGCGACCGCCGGCAGCACGGTCTTGGCACTCATGCCGCACCCCCCAGCGTGAGCAGGGCGGCGAGGATGAGCAGGGCGCCCCCGGTGTAGGTGAGGTCGACCGCGCGGCGCAGGCAGGTGAACTTGGCGACGGCCAGCCGGGACAGGCCGGCGATGTCCGCCGCGAGGTCGCGCGAGACGGCGCCGCTGATCTCGTCCGGGGTGAGGGTGGCCCACAGCGGGAAGCCGAAGCGCTCGCGCCGACTGCCCAGGTTCGGGCGCACCGAGCGCAGCAGCATCCCGGCAGCGGCGACCAGCACCACCAGGCCGCCCCCGCCGACGATGGCGGCCGGCAGGGTCAGGGGAAGGGTTCGGGCGACCGACCAGGCGCCGGCCAGCACCGCGCCGACGAACGCCAGCAGCAGCGCGGTCTTGCTGTCCGTTCGCGCGATCTCCGCCTTCACCTCGGCGTGCGCGGCACTCAGGTTCCGGCCGGTAGCGCTCACGCGGCACCGCCGGGCACCATCGCGCCGGCCGTGCGGTTGGCCAGCGCGCGGCGCTCGGCGAGCACCCGGCGGCGAGCACGGCGGATGCGACGGGTGTCCAGCTCGGTCGGGGTGCGGTCCAGCGTGGTGATCTGCGCGTCGAGCAGGTCGACGTCGGCGAGGATCGCGGGCATCTCCGCTTCGATGGCGTCCAGTTCCGCGTTCGTCGGCTCCATGAAGTCGGCGAACGCGGTAACAGCTTCCTGAACAGTGACGATGTTGTCCATTGGGTCGTGTTCTCCCTTGCAGGTGGCAACGGCCCGAACCGCGCCCCCGGAGCGGCAACTCCGGGGGCGCGCGCCGTTGGGGTCGGAACGTCCGGCTCCCCTCAGCGCTGCTCGTACGAGACGAGCAGCGGAGGCAAGCGGCCGCCGCACCGCAGTGCGGCGGCAGTCGAGATCGTGCTGGTGTCTCCTCCGGGAACACGGGCTCCCGTTTCAGGCGTATGGAGACGTGACCTTTCGGTCTCAGCCCTCCGGTTGACCAGGGATCCGGGCCCCTCGGCCCGCTCTGTCCCGGGCCCCTTGGCGCCGCGTTCGTAAACGCGGCGCCCATCGCGTACACACCGCAGACCGGACGCGAGCCCGAAATCTGGTGCGCACCAGTAGACAACTGGTGCGCACCAGAGTCAAGGTGGTTCGCCGAATCGGGTGGCGTTCACCTCGTTGCGGTGCCTCTCCAGAAGACCGCTTCAGACAGGGCGGCCGGTAGCCAACAGGGCTTAACATCCGTCCTGTTAACCCCTGTTGACCTGGGGCAATGTGCGGCATGCTGGGGCCGTCAGTTGAGGGCATCTACCACCGGACGGTGGCCTGTGAGCGCAGGACTTCGAAGCGCGCGGATGGCGCGCGGCTGGTCTCAGGAGCGACTGGTTCGCGAGATTGAGCAGTGCGCCCGACGGAACGTCACGGACGTTGCTTCGACCGCAAGTTTGCGGGTGTATGTGTCCGAGTGGGAGAACGGCAAGCGCACCATCTCAGACCGCTACGCGGCGGTTCTGCGGCAGCTTCTCGGAGTTACTGACGCGGAGTTGAGAGGCACCACGCCAGCGCCGGTGGTGCTGTTGGCCGACGGTTACGACGAACTGCTCAGCCGAATTGATGCGGCCAGTAGCGTCAGTGAGTCCATGGTGAAGGCGTTCAACGACCAAACCGAGTTGCTCCGAACCATGGACCGTCAGATGGGCGCGGCCGGACTGGTCGACCAGATGACGGGCCACCTTGCCGCGCTGGAAGACGCACTCAGTTTCGCCGTACTGCCTACCGCGCGTCGGCCCGTGGCACTGGCGCTCGCGGGTGCATCGACCCTCGCAGCGTGGCAGGCAATCGACTCCGGAGCGGTGGAGCGAGCGTGGCGTCATTACGAACTTGCGAAGCGGGCCGCGCGAGACGCTGAGGCTCCGATGTACCTCGCCCACGCCATGGCGGAACAGGCGTACGTGCTCTGTGAAGCCGGACGGCCGGCGCTCGGCGTCGACCTCGTTCGGGACGCCCGGTGCACGGTCGGCCAGGCCGCTTCGGCTCGGCTCCGGGCATGGCTGTACGCCGCAGAGGCGGAAATGTGCGCTCACGCAGGCATGCCGGACGACTGCCGACGAGCGCTCGATGCTGCCATGGCCAGCATCCCGCCGGGCCCGGAGGACCGGGACCCCGACATGCTGAGCATCTTCCTGAACGGCGTGCATCTCGCCCGATGGCACGGCAACGTGCTCGCCTTGCTCGGTGATGGCGACGCGGTCGCGAGTTTGTACGGAGCACTGGAAGGGATGGACCCGACCTTTGTACGGGCGCGAGCCGGACTGCACACCGACTTGGCGCAAGCGCACCTCACCCGAGCCGAGTACGACGATGCCCACACCCATCTGAGGCAGGCCCGGCTGTTGGCGAGCCGCACCGGTTCGGTGCGGCAGCGCCGTCGTGTCGACATGCTCAGCGCGCGGCTGTGACTCCCTGCTGGCGCTGGCTCGCCAGGATGTGCAGCAGGGCAACGAGGGTGCCGGACCCCATCAGCTCCCCGCGGGCCATGAGCCCCGGAATGTCGGCCAGGGGGACCCACTCGATGTGGCCCGCCTCCTCAAGGTCGCTCGGCTCGCCGACCTTTTCCGCCCCGTGGCCCACGAAGATCTCGTGTGGCGAGTCGACCATGCCGACCATGGGCTGATAGGTCACGACGTGTTCCAGCGACTTCGGGCGCCACCCGGTCTCTTCGACGACTTCCCGCAGTGCCGTGGCCGCTGGGTCCTCTCCGGCGTCAACGATGCCGCCTGGGAGTTCCCAACCGAACTGCTGCGGTACGAAGCGGTATCGCCACATCATGAGCGCGCGGTCTTGGTCGTCCAGCACCGCCGTGACGGCCACGCGGTGCAGCCGCACCACATGGTGCTCGAACCGCTCCACTCCTGGCGGTTCCACGTCCCAGAGCTGAAGCTTCACCCATCGGTTGTCGTACAGGTCGCGCTCACCGTGGATGCGCCACGGCTCCACATCTTTGGGCCGTTCGACGCTCACCGCGCCCGGCACCCGGTAGGAACTCCGGCCCCGCACTTCCAACGCTCCCTCGGCCAGCAGGCGGGCGAGCACTTGCCGCAGTGCCGTCCGGCCGATGCCGAGTTCTTCGACCAGCGCGCGTTCCGACGGAATCTTGTCGCCGGGGGCGTACACGCCGGACGCCAGTCGCTCTCGAAGCGTCTCGTAAACCTTGGTCGTCTTCGGTCCCATCCGCGGAGCACTCTCCGTTCTGCCGTGGTGCGTACCAGCGTACCGGGTAGAAGCCACGTAGCCCTCCGTCAGGTTTCAGATTTCCTCATCGAGAGGATTCCGAAAACGGGAATAACTCAAGAAATCCAAATATCTAGAGGGGATACGAATGCTCCACCGGTCGCCTTGCGCAGATTTGCGTGCGCGATAGCGGTCCCGATGGCAGTGTTGGTGCAGTTCGGGAGGGAGGCCGCGTCGTATGCGTCTGCGATCTCTCCTAGGGCAGGATTGTGTTCCCGCATCTCTGCAACTATTGCATCTCCGTGCAATGGCCTGGCTGTAAGCGTCTGCCGCAAGACAGTCTCATACTCAAGCAGTCCGTTCGCCTCTAGGATTTTATGGAGGCTTTCATTGTCGGCTGCCGCAACCTGAAACTTTGTCGGATCGCGAGGGCTCGCGGCTACAGCTGGCGTGTCTTTGAGTTTCCTGACCACGCTTTCTGGGCCGTCTTCAGGCGCGCCACTTAAAGTTGCGGGCGCCGAGCTGATGTCGAATCCGTCGGAAAAGAGGCCCGGATAGGCCTGCTGCAGTCCCTGATGGATCGGTGCCGCTCCTATGGAGATGGTGAGACAGCCCAGTGCTGCAAGGTACTGGATGTCCGAGTCAGATAGACGCATCATCGCGTCCTTGGCTGACCCCAACAACTGCGTGATCATCAGGTATAGCTGCTCGTGATGGATCATCCCGAAGAGCTTAAGTTGTTTGAAAACAAATAGTGCACTGAGGGCTGCAAAGTGGCTGCTCGTCAGTTTTTGAGCGGTGGTAATTGCGGCGCTCAAGGCAAGTGTGGCTGTAGTTCTATCCGTTCGGGCCGTCCTGTCCACCAGGACATCTACAAGCACCTCACCGAGGTCTTGGTCCCCACTCTTCGCAAAGCCAGCTTGCGCTTCCAGGATGTCTGACTGGACGCCAGGATCCTCGATATTCCCAATTGCCTGTGGCTGCCTGTCATGGAGTTCGGACAAGTAGTTCATAGTGAACTCGTCGGCCCTCTCGATTGCCACCCGATGGGCGCCCTGTGAGAGTTTGGAAAAATTCTCCTTAAAGACGTCCATGGCGATGGCCTTGGCGTCGTCATAGCTGACACCGTATTGCACTACATGGGCCTGAATGTTCGTTGACCCGTCACCGCTCCGCTGCTTCTGTCGCCAGATCAACGGTCGCCGCCTACCTTGTTATTGTCGCCGAAAGTGATGTTTCCGCCGCTTTGAATGTTTGTGGAATTATCTCCGCTTCGTTGCATTTGGCGGGGTGCCTCTCGGTTCGATCCATTTTGCCTAGTTTGTGTGATTTGGTATGCGGCTACCGCCAATGAGCCCAGCCCGGCGGCAGCGCTTACGACGCTGGCGAGCTTTTCTGCGCGGTCCAACCCCAGGTAGAGGCCGGTGGCGAGCAGAGCCAAGCCCGCTGCTGTCGTGCAGACCAGGATGATCTGTTGCGTTCGAGTCACCATGGCATTTTGAGTCACGGAAGCCTCATGGCGCACTCGTTTCATCCACTTCCAACCCACAGTGCGTGCGGCCGGTTGCGGACAAGCTGTGGACGGGAACGGCCCACTGGTGGCTCCCCTTGGGGAAAGTGCAAGGCCAGAGGGGGTGTTGGGAAGCTGCTGCGCCGTTGTCTGAGGAGGCCAGTAGGCCCGCACGGTTACTCGTGGTCCCTGCCGCACAGTGCGCGGTGGTACCGGAGGTGTGCTTCGTTGATCTGGTGGGCGGGGTGCCGGCGGAGTTGGCCTATGGGGGTGTCGTCGGTGGTCATGCGCACGGTGTCGTCGATGTCGACGTAGATGGCGAGTGCGTCGAACTGGACGTGGTGATTAGGGCAGAGGACGAGCAGGTTGGACAGCTTGTCCGGGCCGTTGTGGGGGCGACCGAGGCCGCGGATGTGGGCAGCTTCGCGGTAGGCGCTGAATCGGGTCGACAGTTGCAGGCTGCAGACCTGGCAGCGGTCGCCGTGCAGTCTTTTCACCGTGGTAGTCAGCTCGGAATCACGGACGACTCGAGAGAGGGTGACCGTGCGCCGTGAGGTTGGACCCGATTCCGTCTCCTGCTCTTCTCCGTCGTCGGTGACGCCGCTCGCGCTGTCGTAGCCGGCCAACCCCAGCCGTTCCATCAGTGCATGCTGAGGAACATCGGCAAGATGGGTCTCCCGCAGGACAGCGACCGCCTGGGAGCGGACGAAGGGGTCGTCCAGCAGGTGCGCTACCTGTTCCGACAGTCCCGCTGCAGGGTTGAACCTGTCGAACCTTGCGGCATGGGGCTTCGCGGACTGCTCGGGCGGTAGACCTTGCACGTCCCACAGTCGGCTCGTCTGCAGGTGCCAGAACGGATACTCGGGGGTCGCGGAAGAGTCCGGAAGGCCGAACTCGGCCAGGAGCTCTCCCACCTCGTCACGGAACTGCCGCCAGGGCGCGAGGCGGGGATTTCCTGCGGCGATCCTGGAGATAGCCCATAGCAGAGCCAGTGGCTTGTGCCTACTCGGCTGGTCGTTCCTCTGATGAACCCTGAGGTGCCTGAGCCTGTCCATCAGCATGCTCGCGGTCAGCTTCTCCCGTGATCCGGTCGGGTCAGAGGAAGCCGGGGCGGTGCCGTCTGGCCGGCGGGGCGCTGGAAACAATCCGAGCGACTCGCGGCCACCCTCGGTCAAGCGTGGGGGTGAAGGCTTGTCCTCCTCAGAAGGGAAGGGAGTCCGCCGGCGTAGGTCCGGCAACGCCCCATGCCCGTGCCCCACCCACTCAATCCAGGAACGTGGAGCGCGACTAAGCACGTCGACTGCCACGAGCCGGGGGTTGCCTCGGCGCTCGATCCAGGCCCAGTCGACTTGATCGCCCTCTGCACTGAGATCCAGCAGCGTCATGTCATAGCGGTAGTTGGGGAATGGCTTGCCGTTGGTCTCCTGCTCGATCAGCTCGGCGCGCTCGATGACCGCCAGGCCGCAGAACTGCACATACCCCTTGGGCGTCTTGTTTCGCGATACGGCTGCGAACACAAGTAGCGGCACGGCCCGGGCCCGCTGCTCGGGAGTAGGGGCTTGATGCTCTGCGAAGGCTTCCAGCAGCACCGCATTGCCCTGGGTACTGCCCACAGGCACCGTGTGGTCGACCCTGTGGTCTCCGAAGTAGCGCACGCGGCCGTTGTCCAGATCGAACACGTCGTGCCAGGGAGTCTCAGCGGTCCCGGCCTTCCACGGGCTGGAACGAATCAGGATCGCCGGCCGACGCTTCCCGTTCTTGGACCTGGCGATCGGATTGATGCCCTTGCTCAACTGGATCTTAGGCAACGTATCGGAAGCCGTGACGTAATGGATGTTCCGGTACCCACCGATGACTGGGACCGAAGGGTCTCTGTTCCGCGCGGAGCGCAGGACCTCACCGACACGCAGATGACTTCCCACCGAGAGCCTCCCCCTGACGCCACTACTCTGCGCGAGAAATCCTGCCATGTCTGACGTCGAGCTTCGGAAGCGCGTTACAGACACCCGCGATCGGGTTCGGAGGCAGTCGCTTCGCACATTACTGCCTGCCTCCGTGCCGCTGGCCGTTGATCCGAACCACCCACCTTGCTGAGGAACTGGGTAGGCCGTGCAATGTCAAGATTCTCTCTGTGAGTCTCGATATTGCTTCAGGAGTTCCATGGCGTGGATCGTCCATGGATGGTTCGGTCCGAGTGTCCTGGTCCGGCCTTCTGTAACTTCTTCTAGATGCTCGATTGCTTCAGCGTTTTGGTCGAGCGCATGCAGAACCGCGCCCAATGTTTGCCGAGCGTTAAATGTGAGGGGGTAATCGGAGCCGAAACGTCGCGTAAACTTCGCAGAGGCGGAGCGAATGTACGGTAGGGCATCCGCCGGTCGCCCTACGCGGTGGAGTGTAAAGGCGCAGTTGAGTTCTGCGGTAAGTGTGAGGGTGTGGTCTTCCCCGAGTTCGCGACGGCATTCCATGACCAAGTCCGGCCCTGCGTCTACGTCTACCGGCTGTGTGGATATTTCTAGGAGGCCCGACCGCGTGAGAAGCGTGAGGGGGTGCACAGGGCCGAGTGCTCGAACGCACCCCTCTGCTGCTCGCCGATACAGTGAGATGCCATCCGGCCTTCGGTCAAGGTTGACGAGTGGACTGGCTAGCCTTCTGCAAGCCGCTAGAGTGTCCGGTGCTTCTGGGCCTAGCGTCCGTTCGCAGTCCTCCAAGACTTGCCGTAAAAGAGCCTCGGACTCCTCAAACCGTCCAAGTCGAAATAGAGCCCGTCCTACACGTTGGCGCAGCCTGATGAGCCAAATGTTGTCTTCGTCGAGCCGGGGTTTCAGCAGCTCCACAGCGTCTCTGCCCAAGTTGAGTGCTGAGGCGTAGTCGCCAGCCCTATGGACTGCGCTGACAAGCCGGAGAGCGCATTCTGCCGCAGCTTCTGTTGTTGGTTGGCTGGTCGCCCAACTCGCCGTTCTGCGCAATAGCGCGACCACATGCGGTGCGAGCAGGTTCACCCGGGGGTCCTGCGTCCCTCGGTCAGGCACCTCTGGCAATAGAGCGAGACATAGGCGGGCCGCAGTGGAGGAGAGCTGCTCGTGCTGGTCAGCGGGTATGGCTCGGGCCACGCTGTCGAGGAGCACGCCGTGGGTGCGTAGGCAGCGCGTCTCCCCAGGCGCCAGCTCGGTGAGGGAGTGATCAATGAGCCCGCGCAGAGCCGATTCGACGTGAGATGCCGGGAGCGCCGGGCCGAGTTCGGCCCCGAGCAGAACTGACAGCGGCAATGGATCACCGGACCAGCAGGCGAGTAGGCGCAGAAGGTGACCTGCTTCGGATAGGCCTTGTGCGGCGAGGGCATCGAGGGAAAGCTGCCAAGTGCGGCTGGGCAGGTGTCGAGAATCGCCACCGATGGCTGTGGCGCCTTGTTCGATGAACTCGATGGGGTCGAGACCTGCGCTGCCGTCGAGTCGGCGGCCGTAGTCGGCAAGGCTCCATGGGTCGATCACCTGGTGGGCGAGGAATCCGCCGGCGAGGGTAAGCGCCAGAGGCAGTCGCCCGAGGCGGTCAGCAACCTCCGCAGCATCTTCGATCGACCCGGCATGCGGTGCGAGGTCGCGTAGAACCAGGGCGGCTTCTTCACGTGGAAGTACACCGAATTGGAGCAGTTCCGCCCCGGGCCACCAATGAGCCGCCGCTTGCCGGGTCGTGACGACGACGGTGCCGGTGGGGCTGGTACGCAGCCAGCCGCCGTCGCGAAGGATGGCGGGGTTGTCGGCGTTGTCGAGGACCAGTAGCCAGGGTTGGTCGGAGCGGTCGAGGTAGTGCCAAACGAGATCGGCGGCGGGACGTAGTCCGCTGCGTGCTCCCATCAGTTCGCCGTCGGTGGCTCCGCGGTCGGCTGCGACGGCGAGCATGCCGGCACGTAGAGAGGTCGAGTCGGAAGCGTTGACCCACAGCCCGAGTCGACCGGCCTGGTTGGTGGCGTGGTGGAAGAGCGTGTAGGCGACAGCGGTTTTGCCGCAGCCGCCCAGGCCGTGAAGGACGTAGACGCGGTTCCCGACGCCGGGCTCGACGGCGGCGCGCAGACGGTCCATCTCTCCGACGCGGTCGCGGAGTACCACGGGGGTGCGGCCGACCGCTGGACGGCGCACGGAGTCCGGCCCCGACCAATCGGGGGCGTGGTGATGGTGCTCAGTGATGTGCTGGTCGCCGGAGGTTTGGTAGATGCGGCCCTGGCCATCGGCCCGAGCATCGTTGCGGCCGCTCATCGGTGGCCGAAGTTCTGGTCCCGGCCGGCCTGGTAGACCCGAGCATGACCGGAGGCGGTGGCGTGCTGCGTCACCGACGAGTCTGCGGGCGTGTACGGGGCCAGTTCGTTGAGCAGCATCCGCAGCGCCTCTGTTTCCTCGGGATGCGCTGCGAGCAGTCGCCGTATGCGGCCCTGCCACTCCGCACCCAGTTCGCTGCGGGATTCGGGGTCGCCACCAGCCTGTGCAGCCAGCAGGTCTCTTCGGGTCACGTCGAGTTCGCCGGAAATCGCCTCGGCCCGCTCTGGCTCAGCACGGCGCCACAACGAGGCAACGCCGTCCCTGGCACGTTGCCACGCCTCGGTCGTCAATAGGGTGACCAGGGTTGTCCCTGCCGTACCCGCCAGCATGGCCATCTCCGGATCCACGAACGCGCCCCCTCCAGTCAGTGATTACCCGTTGGCCCAGAGTAGCCAGCGCAGCCCCTAACGACCAAGGACGACCGTGAGGGTGGAGTGGGCTGCCGCGCCGTCACGGATTAGTCGAACTGAGCTGTCTCTGCTGTCGGTTGTGTTGTAAACCGGTGGGACGCACGCTGGCGTTGGAACAACGGGGGAGTCTCGCCATGGCAAGGGTGGTCGTCGTCCACGGCATCGGGCAGGAATTCTTGGGACCCGAACTGATGGCAGTGCAGGTGGGGCCGGCGCTCCGGGACGGCGTACGTCTAGCGGGTGGGCTGCGGCTGGAGCCAGAGGACGTGACGTGCGCGTTCTACGGAAACTTGTACTTCGAGAAGGGGACCCGCTCCCTGGACCTGCCTCCCTGGGACGAGACGGACGTAGAGGACGGGCTTGAAGCCGAGCTGCTGGAGGCATGGTGGGAGCAGGCTGCTCAAGCCGACCCTGAGGTCCTTGGGCCCGATGCGGCCGGTTCTCGCGGCCCGCTCGGTTTCGGCGCATCCCGGCTGCTGCTCTCGGAGCGGGTACGAGCAGCACTCGACGCGCTCAGCGGTTCCCGATTCTTTGCCAAGGTGTCCGACCGACTCCTCATCTTCGCGCTGAAGCAGGTACGTCGCTACATGACGGAACCTGAGCTGAAGCAGCAGGCCCGGGCCTGTATCGCCGAGGTGATCACTGACGAGACGCGGGTGCTGGTCGCGCACTCGCTCGGCTCGGTCGTTGCATACGAGGCGCTGTGTGCCCATCCGGATTGGCCGATCACTGATTTCATCACGCTGGGGTCGCCACTCGGCATGCGCAGTGTGGTCTTCGACCGGCTGCGGCCGCCTCCGGTGGATGGGGCCGGTAGTTGGCCTGGTGGGGTCGAACGGTGGACGAATATCGCCGACCGTGGCGACATTGTGGCCCTTGCCGACCGGCTGGCACCGCGATTCGGAGACCGGGTCCAGGACGTCTCGATAAGCAACGGCATGCAGATGCACGATCTGCTTCGCTACCTCACTGCGCCGAGCACGGGCAGAGCCGTGGCTCGGGGACTGGGGGGCTGAGTACATGGCAGCGCAAGGCCGCAGGTTCCTGATCGCAATGGGCGTCGGGACCTACACGGACCCGGGGATCAACGACCTGCCGGGAGTGCCGCAAGACGTCGCCCGCGTGCGCGCATTGCTGGAGCCGATGGACTACACGCTGGCCCTGCCCGAACTGACCTCCGACCCTGACAGGGACCTGGTGGAGCGCATCGAGGACTGGGTGCTGGAGACCGATCTAGGTCCACAGGACGTGGTCGTCGTCTATTTCGCCGGTCACGGGGTGAAGGCAACAGACCGACACTACCTGCAGTGTGCCGGCAGCAGGGCAGGCCGCTATACGACAGCATTGGCCAGCGAAGACCTCTGCCGTCCCTTGATGACAAGTCCGGTCGGACATCTCCTGGTCATCCTCGACACGTGCTACGCGGGGGCCGGCACCGAGGAGATCGCGAAGCTGGCCGCCGAGCTGGCGGCCTCGCAGCGAGGCGCTGCTGGCCGCTGGATGATGGCAGCGGCTCGGGGCAAGGAACGGGCCCGCGAGAACGCCTTCGTTGATGCTCTGGCTCATGTTCTGGAACAGCCGCAGGCGGGCGCCCGGCAGGAGCATCTGGGCGTACGGGAGGTCACCGAACGCGTCAACGAGTACTTCCGGAGCAAACACCCTGCGCAGCATGCGCGCCACTCCACCATCGACAGCGACGGCCATGCCCCGTTCTTCCACAACCGGGCCCACATCCCGGGCCTGCCAACAGACGACCTGGACGTCGACACGCTCACCCGATTGCGCAAGCAGACTCGCGGCCACTTCGAGGCACGAGGCCGGGGCGTAGAACACATCAGTGACCGCGGCGACTACTTCACAGGCCGGACAGCCGCCCTTACCGCCCTGGCATCCTGGCTGACTGCACAGCGACACGACCGCAAAGCACGAGTGATCACCGGCGACCCAGGGTCGGGCAAGTCCTCGCTGCTGGGCCGCTTCCTGATGCTCACCGATGCCGACCACCCAGCGCGTGCCACCACTCCTGAACCAGCCTTGCCCCCGGTAGGGCTGGCGGTGGTGCGGCTTCACGCTCGGCGCGCCGTACTCGAGGAGCTGGCCGCCGATCTGGCTGCCGCGATGGGCCTACCCAACGGCTGCGACCGCGAGGACCTCCTTGATGCGCTGGGCGACCGCACACAGCCGGTCGTCATCGTGGTCGACGCTCTCGACGAGGCCGGCACGGCGGGTGACGCGGCCGAGGGCAACCGTATCGCCCGAGATTTTCTACAGCCTTTGAGCACGCTGCCCTCGGTACGCCTCGTCATCGGCACCAGGCGCCCGCAGATTCCGGCACTCGGCCGGGCCGTCATCACCCTCGACCTTGACATGCCCGAACACATTGCCGACCAGGATGTGATCAACTACGCCAGAGCACTCCTCCTCGATGCACAAGACCCGGACAGTTGCTCCCCGTACAAAGGGCTTCCCGACGAAGCGGCCAGGGTCGCTCAAGGCATCGCATCACGGGCCGGTAAATCGTTCCTCGTCGCCCGGATGACGGCACGAGCCCTGGTCTACGGCCAAATCACTGTCGACACCAGCCGCCCAGACTGGGAGCGAGAACTTCCGAGCGAGGCGGGACAAGCCTTCGCCGCCTACCTCGCACGATTCGGCTCCGACCGGCAGAAAGTCGAGCGTCTCATGCGGCCACTGGCATACGCCCAGGGGGCAGGGCTGCCCTGGTCCACCGTGTGGGCACCAGTCGCCGAAGCACTCTCCGGCATTCCCTGCCCGCAGGAAGACTTGCGCTGGCTGCACGAGCACGCAGGGGCCTACCTGGTCGAAACCTTGACTCCGGCTGGCTCGGCATACCGCCTCTTCCACGAAACCATGGCCGAACACCTTCGTGAGCGTGGCGACGACCTCACCGCACACAAAGCGATCACCTCAACCCTTCTGGCGCAGGTCCCCCAGGATCCGAGCACCGGCCGCCAGGACTGGCCAGCCGCACACCTGTATCTGCGCGACCACCTCGCCACACACGCCGCAGCAGGCCACTGCCTCGACACGGTGCTGCGCGACAGCGAGTTCCTCGTGCACGCGACACCGGCACACCTGCTCCACTCGTTTCACGCGGCCAACTCCGACGAGTGCCGATTGCGCTGCTCCATCTACCGGGCCTCAGCCGGTGTCCATTCCGCGGCTGGCCCGCAGGAGCGACGTGGCATCCTCGCCATCGACGCCGCCCGGTACGCAGAACACGCCCTCGCCCAAGAACTGTCGCGGGGATGGTCTTGGCGCCCTCGCTGGGCGACCGGATCCCAGGTACACCCCGCCCTCCTCAGCACCTTCACCGGCCACACCGGTTGGGTCCAGGCCGTCGTCTGCACGGTGATCGACGGTCGGCCCCACGCCATCACGGGAGGCACTGACGGCACCGTTCGGGTGTGGGACCTCACCGATGGCGCCGAACGCGCCACTCTCACCGGCCACACCGGTCAGGTCTGGACCGTCGCCTGCACGGTGATCGACGGTCGGCCCCACGCCATCACGGGCGGCTCTGACAGCATCGTTCGGGTGTGGGACCTCACCGATGGCGCCGAACGCGCCACTCTCACCGGCCACACTGGTTGGGTCTGGGCCATCGCCTGCACAGCGATCGACGGCCGGCCCCACGCCATCACGCGCGGCTTTGACGGCACCGTTCGGGTGTGGGACCTCACCGACGGCGCCGAACGCGCCACTCTCACCGGCCACAGCAAGTCCGTAAATGCCGTCGCCTGCACGGTGATCGACGGTCGGCCCCACGCCATCACGGGAGGTGATGACGGCACCGTTCGGGTGTGGGACCTCACAGATGGCGCCGAACGCGCCACTCTCACCGGCCACAGCAAGTCCGTAAATGCCATCGCCTGCACGGTGATCGACGGTCGGCCCCACGCCATCACGGGCGGCACTGACGGCACCGTTCGGGTGTGGGACCTCACCGACGGCGCCGAACGCGCCACTCTCACCGGCCACACCGGTCGGGTCCAGGCCGTCGCCTGCACGGTGATCGACGGCCGGCCCCACGCCATCACGGGCGGCACTGACAGCACCGTTCGGCTGTGGAACCTCACAGATGGCGCCGAACGCGCCACTCTCACCGGCCACATCTTTGCCGTAAGCGCCGTCGCCTGCACGGTGATCGACGGTCGGCCCCACGCCATCACGGGAGGCTCTGACGGCACCGTTCGACTGTGGGACCTCACGGATCGCGCCGAACGCGCCACTCTCACCGGCCACACTGGTTGGGTCCAGGCCGTCGCCTGCACAGCGATCGACGGCCGACCCCACGCCATCACGGTAAGCTCCGACGGCACCGTTCGGGTGTGGGACCTCACCGACGGCGCCAAACGTGCCACTCTCACCGGCCACAGCGAGTCCGTAAATGCCATCGCCTGCACGGTGATCGACGGTCGGCCCCACGCCATCACGGGCGGCTCTGACAGCACCGTTCGGCTCTGGAACCTCACCGACGGCGCCGAACGCGCCACTCTCACCGGCCACACCGGTCAGGTCTGGGCCGTCGCCTGCACGGTGATCGACGGTCGGCCCCATGCCGTCACGGGCGGCCATGACGGCACCGTTCGGCTGTGGAACCTCACCGACGGCGCCGAACGCGCCACTCTCACCGGCCACAGCAAGTCCGTAAATGCCATCGCCTGCACGGTGATCGACGGTCGGCCCCACGCCATCACGGGCGGCACTGACGGCACCGTTCGGGTGTGGGACCTCACAGATGGCGCCGAACGCGCCACTCTCACCGGCCACGCTGGTTGGGTCCGGGCCGTCGCCGGCACGGCGATCGACGGCCGGCCCCACGCCATCACGGGAGGTGATGACGGCACCGTTCGGGTGTGGGACCTCACAGATGGCGCCGAACGTGCCACTCTCACCGGCCACACCGCGTTTGTAAGCGCCATCGCCTGCACGGTGATCGACGGTCGGCCCCACGCCTTCACCGGCAGCGATGACAAGACTCTCGGCACGTGGGACCTTGAACGCCACCGGCTCGTGGAGACCATACAGCTTCCTGCACCAACCGATGCGGTGGCTGTGAACGGCCACGACATTGTCATTGGTATGAGCCACGAGGTTGTAGTTCTCACCAAGCGAGGTCCAGGGCCCAGCAACGGGATCACGTAGCCACATCCTCACCCCCAGCCGTTCCCCGGCGAACCACGCACACCGTAAATCGCCCGATTAGACGCCATGGGTAAAGCCCACTGTAAATCTGCTGGGTCGCACGCGTCGGGCCGTCTCTGGGCCGTCCGAGGGTGGCCCACAGCGACCAACGACGACCGTTCGGCTACCGGTCTGCGCTGCGTCGGCCTTGATCGCGTGAGGTCGCCCCCGACCCGCGTCTCTTCCTCCGCAAGAAGCGCCAGGGCCTGGAGGGCGCATGCCGTCGGCGCGGGGAGCCATTCTGGGAGCCAATCGTGGCGTCTGGCTGCGGACGAACACGGACTGCCGCGGACGGTGAAGCCGCACAGGCGCAGGTGAGCCGGGGCCTCCGAACCCCTCTTCCTCAGCCCTCAGTTAGCCCTGCCTTAACGCGAGCATAAGGATCTCCCCGCACCGCCTCCAACCGGCGTTTTCGCGGTGCGTTGCGGCTAGCTTCTGATCACCCCCACGGGATCCGTCCCACTCAACGGGATCCGTCCCGCCCACGGGATCCGTCCCGCCGTGTCAGAACAACCGCCCCGAGGAGTCCCCCTGATGCCCGCACGCCGCACGGCCGCCGCTTCCGCCGTCCTCGGCCTGGCCCCGCTGGCCCTGACCGCGCTCGCCGCGGCGCCCGCGGCCGCGCACGGCTCCATGGGGGACCCGGTCAGCCGGGTGGCCCAGTGCTACGCGGAGGGGCCGGAGAGCCCGAAGTCGGCGGCTTGCAAGGCGGCCGTCGAGGCCGGCGGCACCCAGGCGCTGTACGACTGGAACGGCATCCGGATCGGCGACGCGGACGGCCGCCACCGGGAGCTGATACCGGACGGCAGGCTGTGCAGCGCCGGCAACGAGGAGTTCAAGGGCCTGGACCTGCCCCGCGCGGACTGGCCCGCGACGGGCGTGCACAGCGGCGCGTACACCTTCAGGTATCGCGTGACCGCCCCGCACAAGGGCACCTTCACGGTCTACCTCACCAAGCCCGGCTACGACCCGGCCAAGTCGCCGGCCTGGGACGACCTCGATCTGGCGCATCCGGTGGCGACGGCCACCGACCCGGTCGCCGCGGACGGCTTCTACACCTTCTCCGGCACGCTGCCCGAACGCTCGGGCAGGCACCTGCTGTACGCGGTGTGGCAGCGCTCGGACAGCCCGGAGGCGTTCTACTCCTGCTCGGACGTCACCTACGGTGGCGGGAGCGGCGGCGCGTCCGGCGGCTCCGCCCCGGCGCCGGCCGCCTCCGCGCCGACCGAGCGGCAGATCGAGGACGGCGCCGGCAGGTCGTCGGTCGAGCACCACGGCCACGGGGACGACGACGCCCGGACCACGACGGATCCGGTGGCGCCCGCGTCGGCGGAGCCGGCCGCGAGCCCGGCGTCGCATCCGGCGTCGGACCCGGCCGTGCGGTCGGCCGGGGACACGGCCGCTGCGGACCGCGCCGCACAGGCCGCCGCCGACGAGCCGAACCGGCCGCGGGCCGCCGGCAGCCCGGTGAACCTGGCCGAGACCGGAGGCGACGGCCGCACGGCGTACCTCGCGGTCGGCGGCGCGGCCGCCCTGGCGCTCGGCTCGGCGGCGCTGTTCGCCTCGGTCCGCCGTCGCGCCGCGGCGGGCGGCGGGCGGGGCCGCTGACGCGGCCCGTCGAACGCGGGGCCTGTCCGGCGGCTCAGGCCGGGCAGGCCCCGAGCCACGTCAGCTGAAGACCGACGCGCAGGTGGTGGCGCCGGCGTGCGCCGGGTCGAGCGCGTTGGCCACCTCGTGGAAGGCGATGCGGTCGATCGTGCCGATCGTCACATGCTCGGACAGGTCGACCGCGCACAGGTCCTGCAACAGGACGTTGCGCACGTCGGGGCCGGTCAGGTACTGGGTGCGCCACGGCGTGGCCACCTCGTCGTACTTGGTGGCGATGACCGTGTAGTGCACGCCGGGCACGGTGTCGCCGCCCTCGTTGAGCTTGGTGAGGAAGGCGGACCCGGCGATCTGGTCGGCGAGGCCGGGGGTGGCGGCCTTGAGCAGGTCGCTCGCGCCCGGGAAGTAGGGCAGGAGGTTGGTGAGGCCGCTGAGGGTGGTGCCGTGGTTGTCGGGCGCGATGCCGACGAGGGCGTTCACCTTGGCGGCTCCGCCGAGGAACTTCAGGTAGTAGCGGGGCATCATCCCGCCCTGTGAGTGGCCGACGAGATCGGCCTTGGGGGCGCCGGTCGCGGCGAGCACCTTGTCGACGAAGGCGGACAGCTGCTCGGCCGACTTGTCGATGGGGCCGAGGCCGTAGAAGAGCGGGACGCCCGGCAACTGGCCGTAGTCGAGGGAGAAGACGCAGTAGCCGCGGTCCTTCAGATACGGCGCGAGAGACAGCCAGTTGTCGACGGAGTTGCCGAAGGTGCCGTGGACGAGGACGACCGGACGGGGATGGGCGGCGGAGGGCTTGCAGCTGTAGTTGTTCCAGCCGCTGCTCGGAGCAGTGGCCGCGTGAGCGGTGGCGGCGGGGGCGGTGGCGAGGGCGGCGGCCAGCAGCAGGGCGGCCAGTGGCCTGAGGACGCGCTTGAAGGGCAGCATCGGGTGATCTCCTTGCGGCTCAAGGGAGGTGCGACGGCACTACGCCCTGTGATCCGGATCACGGGATGCTGTTCACTCGTCAAGTTACGGACGAGTAGTAGAACTGTGAAGTTACGCGCCAGTAAAAACTTCGGGCGACGCCCGGATACGACCGAGGGCCGTGATGTAACGCCCTTGACGAACCGTCACCAAGCGGGCCGGATCGGACCGTACGGCGCGAGATGCGCCAACTGCCCCCACAGCGTGCGCACTTCACCCTCACCGATCACCTCACCCCACGCCCGCACGACATCGGCGGCCGACTCCTCCGCCGCGCGGGTGCAGGCCCGGCCGTGCTCGGTCAGCACGATCAGACGGGCCCGCGCGTCCTGGGGATGTGGCAGACGCTCCGCGTATCCCTTGCGCACGATCTCGTCGACGAGCTGACTGGCGGCCTGCTTGGTGACCCCCAGATGGGCGGCCAGCTCGGTGACCGTCGCCCCGTCCGGGGCCAGCCGCGCGAACGCGAAGCCGTGCGCCGGCCGGAGCCCCTCGAAGCCGCGGGCGACGACTCCGTCGTGGATGCGCCGGGTCAGCTCGCCGGCGACGGCCAGCAGGGTGGCGGACAGGGCCATGGCCTCGGAGTTCTGCACGGAGGCATTGAAACACCCTTGACGAGACAGTCAAGCAGCTTGACTATGATTGCGGGCCATTTAGTCAAGCAACTTGACCATCACTTCCGAGGAGACACCCATGCCCGTCGTCCGCCCGTCCGACGCCGTGACCCACGAGATCCACGGCGCCCGCTTCGTCTCGTACGCCACCCCGCGGACCGGGTCCAGGCAGCTGTGCGCCTGGCGCGGCGAGATCCCCGCCGGCACCAGGGCCCCGGCCCACACCGTCACCCACGAGGAGATCCTCCACCTGCTCGACGGCGAACTCCTGATCACGCTCGACGGCCGCACCGAGCGCGTCGCCGCGGGCGACACGGTGATCATCAACGCCGGTGCGACGCTCACCGTGGAGAACCCGGCGGACCGCACCGCGGTCTCCTGGGTCACCACGTCCATCGGCCTTCAGGCCCACATGGCGAACGGCACGGTGCTCACTCCGCCGTGGGCCAACTGACCCCGATCCGAGGGGAGTCACGCGGCCAGCGTGCCCGGCATCACCGCCCGCGGGCCGAACCGGGCTCGCGCGCGGTCCGCGACCTCCTCGATACGGCGGACCTTCTCGTCGACGGGGTCGAAGGCGAGCTGGTGGAAGGCCTGTTCGGCGGGCCCGAGGCCCTCGGCGCGCAGAACGAGCGCGCGGACCCGGGCGCGCTGGAGTCCCAGGGTCTCGTACAGGGCGTACGCGACTCCGGTCAACGCGGCCGAGTGCGCGGTCGGTTCGGCCAGCGTGCGGCTGCGGGTGGTACCGACCGGGGTCCGGTCGGCGTAGCGCACGGTGAGGGTCAGGGTGCGGCAGACCTTGCCCAGGGCGCGCAGCCGGGAGCCCAGTTCCCCGGCGGCCGACAACAGCGCCCTGCGGTGCCGGTCGGGGTCCAGTTCGTCCCGGTCGAAGGGGCGTTCCGCCGCGAGCACGGGGTTCCCCCCTCCTCGAACGCGGCCGAGAGCTTGGGGGAGGGAGACGGCGTTCGGTACGACCCGGCTCCGGTCGACGCCGTTCGCCTTCTCATGGAGTTCGCGGCCGGACTTGGCGCCGACCAGGCGCTGGAGGGTCGACAGGGGCGCGGCGGCGACCCGGCCCAGGGTGTCGAGGCCGTACTCGTCCAGGGTGCGGGCCGTCACCGCGCCGACGCCGGGCAGCGCGGTGACGGGCCGCTCGGCCAGGAACCCCGCCACGGCGTCCGGTTCGCCGGGCACCGCGCACGTGAGTCCGGGCCGGGCGTCGCGCAGGGCCATGCGGGCCAGCATCGGGCCCGGCCCGGCGCCGATCACGCAGTCCACGCCGTGCAGCGCGAGGGCGCGGACCCGGATCACCGACGCCAGCTCGACCGCGTCGCGCCCGAAGTACCGTTCGGCGCCCCGCAGATCGGCCAGCGCCCCGTCCGGCGGCAGCGCCTCGACGACCGGGGTGAACTCCCCGAGGAGCCCGAGCAGCCCCGGCAGGGCGGCCTCGTACATCGGCGGCAGCTGGAAACGTACGCAGAGAACCGTCATCCCGCACTCCCTGGACTCTGGTGCCACAACTTCCTTCCACCCGGCGGGCCTTCGCCCGCGGGACGCAGATCGGCCCAGGGGTGCATCTCGTACCCCGTGGACATGCGGATCGTCCGGCCGCGCGCGGGGACGCCGTCACCGGGCTCCTCCGGTGCCGGTCCGGCCAGGCGCGCCGCCACTTCGTCGAGTCCGCCCTCGGCACGCAGTTCGACGAGTTCGGCCAGGTTCCAGGCCGCGGCGCCCACCACGCTGAGGCTGCGCGGGCCGCGCCGCTGCACCACGCCGCGCACCAGCAGCAGCCAGGAGTGGAAGACGGTGCGCGCGCAGGCGTCGTGGGAGTCGTCGAAGAAGGCGAGGTCGACCAGGCCGGTGCCGTCGTCCAGCGTGGTGAAGATGACCCTTTTGCCGGACCGGACCGGCGGGGTCTGGGTGGCCGCCTTGGCGCCCGCGACCAGTACCGTCTCACCGTGCCGGGCCTCGCGCAGCCGGCGCGCCGGGACCACGCCCAGCTCGTCGAGGAACTTCCGGTGGTCGTCCATCAGGTTCCGCGAGACGTCCATGGAGAGCACGCCCAGTTCGGCGCTGAGCCGTTCGGCGTCGGACAGGTCGGGGAGCCCGGCCGCGGCCGTCCTCCTCCCGCCGGCCAGCGGCAGTTGGCCGCCGCCCGCGCCGCGGGCGCCGCGGTGCAGCTCGGTCAGGTGCAGTTGCAGGTCGCGGCGGTTGGCGCCGAACGCGTCCAGCGCGCCCACCTGGGCGAGCCGGGCGGCGACCGGGCGGCTGGGCCGGGCCCGTTCCCAGAAGTCGAGCAGCGAGGCGTAGGGCTGTCCGTCCGCGATCCGCGCCGCCTCGGCCTCGCTGATGCCGTGCACATCGGAGAGGGCCAGCCGGAGTCCCCACATACCGGAAGAACCGGGCTTCTGTTCAGACACCAGTTCGATACGGTGGGCGACTCCCGACCTGTTCACGTCCAGCGGCAGGATCGGCACCCCGCGCCGCCGCGCGTCCGCCAGCAGCAGCCGCTTCGGGTACATCCCGGGGTCGTGCGTGAGCAGCCCGGCGTAGAAGGCGGCCGGGTGATGGGCCTTCAGCCACGCCGACTGGTACGTCGGCACGGCGAAGGCGACCGCGTGCGCCTTGCAGAAGCCGTAGGAGCCGAACGCCTCGACGATCTCCCAGGTGTGGTGAATCGTTTCCGCGTCGTACCCCTTCGCCGCCGCGTGCTGCGCGAACCACACCTTGATCCGCCCCTGCGACTCCAGGTCGGACAGCCCGCGCCGCACCCGGTCGGCCTCGTCGCGTCCGCAGCCGGTCATGAGGTGCAGGATGTGGATGATCTGCTCGTGGAAGACGACGACCCCGTACGTCTCCTCCAGCGGTTCCCGGAGGTCGGGGTGCGGATAGCGCACCGGCGCCCGCCCGTGCCGGGCCTCGATGAACGGCCGCACCATGTCGGCGGCGACCGGACCGGGCCGGAACAGGGAGATGTCGACGACCAGGTCGTGGAAGCCGGCCGGCTGGAGACGTCCGACCAGGTCGCGCTGGCCCGGGGACTCGATCTGGAAGCAGCCGAGGGTCTCGGCGGAGCGGATGAGCCGGTACGTCGCCGGGTCGCCGTCCGGCAGGGAGTCCAGGTCGATCCGCTCCCCCGTGGTCCGCTCCACCTCCGCGACCGCGTGCGCCATCGCCGACTGCATCCGCACCCCCAGCACGTCCAGCTTGAGCAGCCCGAGGTCCTCCACGTCGTCCTTGTCGAACTGGGACATGGGGAAGCCCTCGCCGCTGGTGGGCACGACCGGTGTGCGGGACGGCAGGGAGGCGTCGGAGAGCAGGACA
Source organism: Streptomyces sp. NPDC091412 (assembly GCF_044756885.1). Lineage (NCBI taxonomy): Bacteria > Bacillati > Actinomycetota > Actinomycetes > Kitasatosporales > Streptomycetaceae > Streptomyces > Streptomyces sp. NPDC091412. The sequence continues at coordinate 396,966 of NZ_JBIVTV010000001.1, forward strand.
CCGCAGGGGTGCATGGCGACCCCGCGGGGAAGGGCGTCCAGGGCCTCGACCAGCTCCCACAGCCTGCCGTACCTGTCCCGTTCCCCCGCCAGCTCCCTGAGCTCGGGCAGCTCGTCGAGCGCCGCGCGGGCGTCGCGGGCACGGATGTGCGGGAAGGACTTGGCGATGCGGTCGATGTCGGCGGGATCCATGGACAGGGCGGCCCCGACATCGCGGATGGCGTGCCGTACGCGGTACGTCTCCGGCATGGCGACGGTCGCGACCCGTTCGGTGCCGAACCGGCCGATGATCTCGCGGTAGACCTCCAGCCGGCGCGCGGACTCCACATCGATGTCGATGTCGGGCAGGGCCGTGCGCCGCTTGGACAGGAAGCGCTCCATCAGCAGCCCGTGCTCGACCGGGTCGGCGTGGGCGATGCCGAGGAGGTGGTTGACGAGGGAGCCGGCGCCGGAGCCGCGGGCGGCGACCCGGATGCCCATCTTCCGCACGTCGTCGACGACTTGGGCGACGGTGAGGAAGTAGGTGGCGAAGCCGTGGTGGGCGATGATGTCCAGCTCCCGGTGCATCCGCTCCCAGTAGTCCCGGCGGCCGGCGTAGCCGCGCAGCACCATGCCCGCCGCCGCCCAGGAGGCGAGTACGCGCTGGGCGGTGCGGCGGCCGGCGCCGACGAGGTGCGGCTCGGGGAAGTGGACGGTGCCCAGGCCGAGGTCGTCCTCGGGGTCGACCAGGCACTCGGCGGCCGTCGCCCGGGTCTGCTCCAGCAGGCGGTGGGCGGCCTCGGTGCGGAAGCCGGCGGCCTCCACGATCCGCTCGGCAGCGCGCAGCATGGCGTCCGGTTCCTTCAGCCAGGCCTCGCCGGAGTCCAGCTCCTTGGCCGGGTCGATGGGGACGAGCCGGCGAGCGGCGTCCAGCACGTCGGCGACCGGGCCCTGGCCCGGGTCGGCGTACCGGACGGCGTTGCTGAGCACGGGCCGGATCCGCTGCTCGGCGGCGAAGCCGACGGTGCGGGCGGCCAGGCGCAGCGAGCCGGGTCCGGTGCCCGTGCGGCCGTGCCAGACGGCCTCCAGGCGCAGGGCGTCGCCGTAGGTCTCACGCCAGGGCACGAGGAGTCTCGCGGCCCGGTCGGGGCGGCCGGCGGCGAGGGCGCGGCCGACGTCGGAGTCGGGCCCGAGCAGGACGGTCAGGCCGTCGGCGTGGTTGCCGGGCCAGGGCAGCAGCGGGGTGCCCGGAGACGGGGGTCCGCCCTGTTCGCGCGCAGCCGTGAGCCCGGAGTGGGCGGCGGTGACCAGGCGGCACAGATCGGCCCAGCCGCGGGCACCGGCGCGGGCGAGGTAGGTGGCCCGGGGGGCCGACTCGTCGACGAAGGCGCCTCCGCGTACGGGGGTGCGACGCCGCTCCCGCCGTACGGGCTCCGCGGTCTCGACCGCCAGTTCCACACCGAACAGGGGGCGGACGCCCGCCGCGGCGCAGGCCTTGGCGAAGCGGACCGAGCCGGCCAGGGTGTCGCGGTCGGTGAGCGCGAGCGCGTCCATGCCGCGTTCCGCGGCGCGCTCGGCCAGCCGCTCCGGGTGCGAGGCGCCGTAGCGCAGGGAGAACCCGGAGGCGGTGTGCAGATGCGTGAAGTCCGGCATCCGCACCTCCCGCACTCGTGAGCCATGACCGCCCTCGAACATCAGTTCCCATCTCTCTCACCCCCACCATAAACCAATTTCCGAACGTCTGTGCGACATCCGTTCGAGCGTGTCTCACCTGCGCAAACGCCCGGCGCCCGGAGCGCGAGGGACGTGACGGCCATGCGAAAGCCCCGCCTTCGTGAGGGCGGGGCCTTCGCCGGCTGTGTGGAGGCCGGGGCCAGGATCAGCCGATCTGGGCGCCGGTCGCCGAGAGGGCCTCGGTGACCGGCTGGAAGAAGGTCACACCGCCCGAGGTGCAGTCGCCGCTGCCACCGGAGGTGAGGCCGATCGCGGTCTCGCCGTCGAACAGAGAGCCACCGCTGTCACCGGGCTCGGCACACACATCGGTCTGGATCAGACCGCTGACCGTGCCCTCGGCGTAGTTCACGGTGGCGTTCAGACCGGTGACCGTGCCGCTGTGCACCTGGGTCGTCGAGCCGCTGCGGGTCACCTTCTCGCCGACGGTCGCCTCGCCCGCCCTGGTGATCGCCTGCGTCGAGCCGTTGTAGAGGTTCACCGCGCTCGGGTGGTCCACGCTCGCGGTGTACCTGACCAGACCGAAGTCGTCGCCCGGGAAGCTGGACCGTTCGTTCTGGCCGATCACCGTGCCACCGGCGTCCGACCAGGTGGAGATCGCCTCCGTGCAGTGGCCGGCGGTGAGGAAGTACGGCTGGCCGCCCTTGACCACGTTGAAGCCGAGCGAGCAGCGGCCGCCGGAGCCGGTGATCGCGTCACCGCCCGCGACGAAGGGCTTGAACTTCCCCTTCGAACGCCTGAGTTCGGCCTTGGCGCCGAGCCCGTCGACGACCTCGCTCAGCGTGGTCCACTCGGCACCGGAGACCGTGCTGTCGGCGGTGACGACGACCTTGTTGGTCACGGGGTCCGTCGCCCACGAGGTGCCGGGGATGGTCGCGTCCTTCTCCAGCGTGGTGCGGGCACCGGTCAGTTCGGCGAGGGAGTTCCGTACGACTCTGGCCTTGGCACCCGCCCGCTCGACGGTCTCGGCGGTACTCGCGTCGAGCACGTTCACCACGAGGCTCTTCGTCGTGGCGTCGTAGTACGTGCCCGCGGCGTCGGCGCCGAGGTCCCGCACGAGCGTCGAGGCGAGCTTTCCGGCCGCCGCGGACGAAAGGGTCCGGACCTCGGGGGCCTTCGCAGGTTCACTGGCGTTCGCACTCTGGAAGGTGACTCCCGCGACGAGCAGGGCGGCGATGCCCGCACCCGCCACGGCCGCACGGCGTCCGGGTATGCGTCGATGCTTCAACTGACGTCCTCCTGTGGGGGACCGGCCCGTGAGGTAGTGGGGACCCGACGAGCCGGAAGGCGGTTGAACGGCGCCCACTATTCCGATGCCCCCAGCGCGCACACAAGGTCGTGTTCTGGACGCGTGTACGTCAACGGGCGTATGTCCCCTGCGTATCGGCCTGTCCCCCGAGATCACCGCTGGGGCGTTCACGCAACATTCACAGCGCAAACACCACGTGCGGATGACCGGTCCGCATTCCGCGAGGTCTAGCCCTGGCTCGAATTCGGCCTCTCGGGTGCGGGTTCCACCCGGGGCGCGGGCGCCGGAGCCGCCGCGGGAAGTTGCTGCTGCGCCTTCTCCAGGAACCGCAGCAGCTCGACCGGGAAGGGCAGGACCAGGGTGGAGTTCTTCTCGGCGGCGACCGCCGTCACGGTCTGGAGGAGCCGCAGTTGCAGCGCGGCGGGCGTGTCCGCCATCTGCTGGGCCGCCTCGGCCAGCTTCTTCGACGCCTGGAGCTCCGCATCCGCGTTGATGACCCGCGCCCGGCGCTCACGGTCGGCCTCCGCCTGCCGGGCCATGGACCGCTTCATCGTCTCGGGCAGCGACACGTCCTTGATCTCCACCCGGTCGATCGTGACGCCCCACTCCACGGCCGGGCTGTCGATCATCAGCTCCAGCCCCTGGTTGAGCTTCTCGCGGTCGGACAGCAGATTGTCCAGTTCACTCTTGCCGATGATGGACCTCAGCGAGGTCTGCGCCATCTGCGAGACCGCGAAGCGGTAGTCCTCCACCTGGACCAGCGCCTCGGCCGGCGAGGTCACCTTGAAGTAGACGACGGCGTCCACACGCACCGTCACGTTGTCCCGGGTGATGCCCTCCTGCGCCGGCACGGGCATCGTCACGATCTGCATGCTGACCTTCTGGAGCCGGTCCACGAACGGGACGATCAGCGTGAGCCCGGGTCCGCGCACCTGTGGGCGCAGCCTGCCGAGGCGGAACACCACGCCCCGCTCGTACTGCTTGACGACCCGCGCCGCCGCCATCAGGCCCACCGCTCCGGCGGACGCGAGCGCCACCCCCGCCGTCACCAGTTCCTCGACCATCACGGTCCCCCCAATCCGGCACGGGCGCGCAGGCTCACGGTCCTTCGACCGTAACCCGCGCCGCGCCCAAGGGCGAGCCCCCGCACGCCGGTTGCGTACGGGGGCTCTTCGCTGTGGAGCGCGGGGGGCGCCGGGCCGCGCACTCCGCGGCCCGGCACAGAGGGACGTCAGCCGATGTGGACCCCGTAGGCGCTCAGCGCGGCGGTGACCGGCTGGAAGAAGGTCGTACCGCCGGAGGTGCAGTTGCCACTGCCGCCGGAGGTCAGGCCGTAGGCGATGCCGCTGTTGGAGTACAGCGAGCCGCCGGAGTCACCGGGCTCGGCGCAGACGGTGGTCTGGATGAGACCGTTGACGATCTCGCCGTTGCCGTAGTTGACCGTCGCGTTGAGCGCCGTGACCCTGCCGCTGTGAATGCCGGTCGTCGAGCCGCGCCGGTAGACGGTGGTACCCACGGACGGCGTGGCCGCGCTGGTGATGGTCACGCTGCCCACGGCGCTCGGCTTGGCGACCGAGGTGTTGGTGTAGCGCACGATGCCGTAGTCGTGACCGGGGAAGGAGGAGCCGGCGGTGGTGCCGAGCGTGGTGGTGTGGGAGGAGTTCGACCACCAGGTGCCCGCGCCGTCGGTGCAGTGACCGGCGGTCAGGAAGTAGGAGTTGCCGCTGTTGTCCTTGACGTTGAAGCCCAGCGAGCAGCGCCAGCTACTCGCATAGATGGCGTCGCCGCCGGAGATCAGCTTGTTGAACTTGCCGGCGGTGTGCTTGATGGTCAGGGCGCCGGAGTTGCCCCCCGCCTGCTGCTTGATCCGGGCGATGTCGGCCTGGGAGACCGTGCTGTCGACGGTGACGACGACCCGGTTGGTCTTGCTGTCGACGGTCCAGGCGGTGCCCGGGATGTCGGCCTTGAGCACGGAGTCGCTCGCGGTGGTGAGCTGGGACGCACTGAAGGTGGTGGGAGTGTCGGACGCGTTCGCACTGGGGACCGCGAACGCGGCTGCGGCCACGAAGCCGGAGGCGACGGCGATCAGCCGGGTCCGTCTCGTCACGCCGCTGCGGGGAGTGGTGCGCTTGATCCTCACTTTTCGTTCCTCCACAAAGGAAGTCGGGGGCCCGCGTGGGGTCGGGGCCCGTGAGGCGCAGTCAGCGGACGGATGTTCGGATTCCGAACACGCCGTGCCCCTGACAAGCGCTGTGGGGGAGTATTCGGCCGAACGACCGGTCGGCGCAAGGGCGCCTTTCGGCCGCGCGACCATGTGCGATTCGAGTGAACTATGTGCGATCAGGCGGAATTGACATGCGGTCAACAGCGGGAAGGCGACCCCGGGTCGGGCCCGTGTCCCCTCGCCGCTGTCACGCCGTCGTGGCCCCCGCACCCCATATGCCCTCACGGCGCCGTCCGGCCGGACGCTCGCGCAGGTCGGCCCGGGAGGCCCGCTCCGGTCCGGCGCCGGCGGCGAGCCGCACCCGGCCGCCGAAGGGCCGTCCGCCGAAGGCCGGTTCGTCCGCCCCGGCAGCGGTGACCGCGACCGCTTCGCCCTCGGCCGTCCGGGCTCGGGGGATGTCCGGAACTCGATGCTCCGGATAGCCCCCGGGCCCGGACGCGCGGATCCGAGTGAGGGGGTCGCGGGGCGCCGGCGCCGTCTCGGAACGGCGCGCGCGACCCTGCTTCCACGGGTCGGACAGGTCCATCATGAGATGAGCCCTTCCATACGCGGCCCGGCGGCCAAACCCCGCCGCCGCCCATCGTCCGGGCCCGGGGCTCGTGGACGGGGCAGCTGGTGGACGGGGTGTACGGCCGGCGGTGGTCAGCAGTCGCAGCACGAGCAGCCGTCACAGCAGTCGCAGCCGTCACAGCAGCAGTCGCACCCTTCGCAGCACGAGCAGTCGCAGTTGTTGCAGCAGCCCGAGCGCTTCTTGCCCGACCACGGACCCTCGAACTCGTCGGCGCAGCACACCTTGCAGGTGCAGCACAGCCCGACGGCCACCGCGCACGCGGCCCAGAACCCGCGCCCGCCGGGCCGCGGCGGCTCACCGCCCCCGGCGTACGGGTGATTCGGATGGTTCGGGTCGTACGGAGCCTGCGGGGCGTACGGTCCCTGCGGCGGGCCGAAGGCCCCCTCGGGCGCGTGCCCGCAGGACTCGGTGCCGAAGGCGCGGTCGACGGAGCGCCGGAGCTCGTGCACGAGCAGCCGATGGGCGAGCCGTCCGTCGCCGAACTCCACCTCGCTCAGGGCGAGCCGGATGCCGTGCACCGCGTCGTCCGCGAGCCGGCGCGCCTCGCCGAGCGGCGTCCCGGTGGCGGTGAGCGGATTCCAGGCGCCGGTGGCGGCGTCGGACTCACGGTCCTCCACGGCGTCCAGGAGGTGCGCCAGCCGTCCGAACAGGCGCCCGGCCTCGGCGAGCGGGGCGGCGTTGCCCGGCCGCCCGGCGAGGAGCGCGGTGTGCGCGAAGGCCGCGGCGGTCGCGGTCTCGGTGGGCTCGGTGACGGCCAGGAGCGGCGTCCCGGGACCGGCGAGCGCCTCAAGGCCCGACTGACGGTCCACCGCGTCCAGGAGCACCGCGGTGTCGAATCCGACACCGGCCCCCGTACGGGCGCCCGCCCGGCTCCAGTTGTCGGCGACCCGGCGCGCGGCGAGCGCCACCGGCCGGCGCGCCAGCAGTCCGTCGCCGTCGGCGACGTGGTCGCGCACCTTGGCCGAGGCCAGCACCAGTGAGACGGCCGCCGCCAGTCGCGGCCCCTCGCCGAGGGCGACGGACGCGGTGCGCATTCCGCGCAGCGGGCACGGCCCGGCGGTACGCCGCAGGCCGCCGGCCCGCCCGGCCCTCTCCGCCTGAGCCTCCGTCAGGACCGAGACGAGCAGCCCGTCGTAGTTCGTCACGATCCGCGCGAACTGCCCGTGGTCACCGCGCAGGGCCAGACACAGCCCGCACAAGTGGGCCATCCACTCGGCGCCGAGTCCTTCCCCGAGCCGGTGACGGCAGGGCCTGACGATTCCGAACACGACCATCCCCCTTGGTGTGCAGGACGTTGAGTCGCGGCATCGTACCGACCCCTTCGTTCACCCGTACGCCCCGACCGTCACCCATATGCCGAGAACAATAATATTTCACTCTCAGTCAGCAGTTGTGTGGGTCAAAATCCTTGGGGCATACGGGCTCTCGACGTATTGGTCGTGCACCAGTACCGTCACAAACCCCCCGTGCGCCGCCTGTTCACTTGGCGCGTTGTCAGCATCATGGATGACCATAGGGATGCGGAATGCAGAAAAGACCGCTGTGAGAGGAGGCGTCCATGGGATCGGTACGCAAGGCGAGTGCGTGGCTCGGCCTCGTCGACGACAACGATGACGAGCGCTACTACGACGACGACTACACGGAAGGGACCGAGTCCGGGGACGCCTGGGTCACCGACCCCCGGGTGAAGGTGGCTGCGGACACGGCAGAGGACAAGGGCCGCCGGATCGGCACGGTGACACCGGACAGCTTCCGGGACGCCCGCGCCATCGGCGAGCTGTTCCGGGAGGGCGTGCCCGTCATCATGAACCTGACGGCCATGGAAGCCTCCGACGCCAAGCGCGTGGTCGACTTCGCGGCCGGGCTCGTCTTCGGGCTGCGCGGCTCCATCGACCGCGTGTCCACCCGGGTGTTCCTGCTGTCCCCCGCCGACACCGAGATCGTCAACGGGGACCCGGCGGTGCACCGCGCGGACGGGTTCTTCAACCAGAGCTGAGGCAGGGCCGTACACCGGCCCTGCCCCGTTCGGGGCTCACCGGAAGGCGTCGAACCCGGTGAGCGCCTTGCCCAGCACGAGCTGGTGCATCTCGACGGTGCCCTCGTAGGTGAGCACCGACTCGAGGTTGGTCGCGTGCCGCATCACGGGGTACTCCAGGGAGATCCCGTTCGCCCCGAGAATCGTCCGCGCGGTACGGCAGATCTCGATCGCCTCTCGTACGTTGTTGAGCTTGCCGAAGCTGACCTGCTCGGGACGCAGGCGGCCGGCGTCCATGCGCCGCCCCAGATGGTGGGCGAGCAGAATCCCCTTGTGCAGTTCGACCGCCATGTCGGCGAGCTTGGCCTGGGTGAGCTGGAAGCCTCCGATGGGCCTGCCGAACTGCTCGCGCGACTTGGCGTAGTCGAGGGCGGCCTCGAAGCTGGAGCGGGCCGCGCCCATGGCACCCCAGACGATGCCGTAGCGGGCGTGCGAGAGACAGCCGAGCGGTCCGCGCAGCCCGGTGGCCTCCGGCAGTACGGCGTCGGCGGGCAGCCGTACGTCGTCCAGGACCAGCTCGCTGGTGACGCTCGCCCGCAGGGACCACTTGTGCTTGATCTCCGGGGCGGAGAACCCGGGGGTGCCGGCCGGCACGAGGAAGCCGCGGATGCCGTCCTCGGTCTGCGCCCAGACGACGGCGACGCCGGCCACGGAGCCGTTGGTGATCCACATCTTGCGGCCGTTGAGGATCCAGTCGGTGCCGTCACGCTTGGCGTGGGTGCGCATGGAGCCGGGGTCGGAGCCGTGGTCGGGCTCGGTGAGCCCGAAGCAGCCGATCACCTCGCCGGCGGCCATGGGAGGCAGCCACCTCTGCTTCTGCTCCTCGTTTCCGAACCGGTGGATGGCGTACATGGCGAGCGAGCCCTGCACCGAGACCAGGGACCGGATGCCGGAGTCGGCGGCCTCGAGCTCGAGGCAGGCGAGCCCGTACTGGACGGCGGTGGCGCCCGCGCAGCCGTATCCGGTCAGGGACATGCCGAGGGCGCCGATGCTGCCGAGCTCGCGGGACAGTTCCCGGATGACGGGCAGCTCGCCCTTCTCGTACCACTCGGCGACCCGGGGCAGGACACGGTCGGCGGCCCACTGCCGCATGGTGTCGCGGACGGCCAGGTCCTCCGGGTCCAGCAGGTCGTCGATCCCGAGCGGGTCTGCGGGGTCGAACGAGGGCACCGGGGACGACGAGGACAACGGGGACGACTGCGAGGACATGGGGACACCCTCCGGCAACTGAAACCTAGCACCGCTAGTTGTGCGACTCCGGCCCGACGTTACGACGCGGAGCCGCGCACGTCCAGCGTGCTCCTCCCCCGCCGCGGCGCCGACCGCCGGAAAGGGAGGGCGCTCATGCCGAGACGCGGGACCTCTCGGCCTCCCGCTGCGCGGGCAGTTCGACCGCCGGCTCCTCACAGTGCATCACCCGCGGCAGCCGCAGCGCCATCACCGCCCCCAGCAGCAACAGCCCCGCGCTCACCAGCAGCGTCACATGCAGCCCGTGCACGAAGGCGTCCCGGGCCGCCCGCCGCAGGGCGGCACCGACCGGCCCGCCGAGCTGTTCGGCGACCTCGTACGCCTCCCCCAGCGAGTGCGCCGCGGCTCCGGAGTCCTTCGCCGGCACCCCCGGCACATCGGCGAGCCCGGGCGCGTACGCCGCGTTCATCACCGTGCCCAGCAGGGCGATGCCCATCCCCGCGCCCAACTGGTAGGACGTCTCCCCGATCGCCGCCGCTCCGCCCGCCTGCGCCGGCGGCGCCTCGCTCAGCATCGACTCGTACGCCCCGAACAGCGTCATCTCCAGGCCGAAGCCGAGCAGCGCGAAGCCGGCGAGGAGCAGTCCCGGGTTGTCCCGGCCGCCCATCGCCGTGAGCACCACCACCGCGGCGGCGGTCACACAGAACCCGAAGGACACCATCCGCCGCGGCCCGAGCCGCCGCAGCAGCCGCGCCCCGGCGAGTCCGGCCGCCATCGCGGCGAACGTCAGCGGCAGCAGCCGCAGCCCCGTGGCGAGCGGCGAGAGCCCGAGCACCAGTTGCAGGTACTGCGCCGCGATCAGTTCGAGCCCGACCAGCGCCAGCATGGCCAGCACGATGCAGCCCACCGACGTGCTGAACGCCGGGCGCGCGAACATCCTGAGGTCCACCAGCGGCTGCGTCCGCCGCCGCTGCCGCCGTACGAACGTCACCAGTAGCGCCGCGCCGACCACCAGCGGCCCCACGGTGAGCGCGCTCAGCGCCGTCTCCCCGCCGCCGAGCCGCTTCACGCCCAGCACCACACCGAACAGTCCGGCCGCCGCCAGCAACGCGCCGACCACGTCCCAGGGCCCGTTGCGGCCGCCGGTCGACTCGGGCAGCAGCAGCCGGCCCACGGGCAGGCTGACCAGCATCAGCGGGATGTTGACGAGGAAGACCGACCCCCACCAGAAGTGCTCGAGCAGGAAGCCGCCGAGCAGCGGCCCGACCGCCGCGCCCACCGCGGCGACCGCGCTCCAGATCCCGATCGCCAGCGCCCGCTCGCGCCGGTCCGGGAACACCTGCCGCAGAAGTGACAGCGTGGCCGGCATGATCATGGCGCCGCCGACGCCGAGCAGCGCCCGCGCGAAGATCAGCATCTGGGGGTTGGGGGCGAAGGCCGCCACACCGGAGGCGATGCCGAAGAGTGCATAGCCCAGCAGCAGGATCCGTCTGCGGCCGACCCGGTCGCCCAGCGTGCCGAACAGGATCAGCAGCGAGGCGCAGACAAGGGGATAGGTGTCGACGATCCAGAGCAGTTGCATGGCGCCGGGCTTGAGATCCTCGGTGACCGCGGGCACCGCCACGTGCAGCACGGTCGCGTCCACCGCCACCAGCAGCAGGCTGGCGCAGAGGACGACCAGGACGACCCAGCGGTTGGCACCGGCACCCGCCGCCCGACGGCGCAGCCGGTCGGCGGCCGCGGTCGTCCCGGACATGTACGTACCTCCCAGATGAGCCCTCGCGTTCGGCGGCCCGCGGGGTGGGGACTCCCCGTGGCTCGGCCGGAGCGGAGTGGGCCCCCGACCTGCGCGACGACGTGCGAGTGACACGTCAGACTACGCTCATTCGCCCGGATGGCGCGTGGCTCACCTCTCAGAGCAGGCGCTCAACCCGTGTGGCGTGCGCCACTCCGCTTCCCCGTGAATGCCCCGTAAGTTCCCGGTGAGCGCCCCGTGGGCGTGCCCCGGTGGCCGCTCCGGTTACCGGCAGCACCGATAATCGAGTCCGTGAGCGATCTTGCGACGCGCGTGGCAGTGGTCCGCGCCGGGGCCCTGCGCAGGGCCGCCCCGGCCCTCCTCGGGTACGCCGCCGTGCGTGCTCTGGGTCTGGTCGCCCTGGCGCTGTGGAGTGCCGAGCGCGGCAAGAGCGCGTACACGCTGCTGACCGCCCGCTGGGACTCGCTCTGGTACGCCGGGGTGGCCGGGCTCGGCTACGGCTACGAGGTACGCCTGCCGAACGGGGACGTGCACTCGAACCTGGCCTTCTTCCCGCTGCTGCCCTGGCTGGAGCGGCTGCTCGCCGCGGTGAGCCCGCTGTCGTACGCCGACGCGGGCTTCGCGGTCAGCCTGGCGGCCTCCCTCGCCGCGGCCTGGGGGATCTTCGCGGTCGCCGATCACGTGTACGGCCGCGGGACCGGCGTCGCGGCCGTGCTGCTGTGGGCGGTGCTGCCGGTCGGGATCGTGCAGTCCATGGCCTACAGCGAGTCGCTGTTCACGGCCCTCGCCGCCTGGGCGCTGTACGCCGTGCTCACCGGCCGCTGGGTGACGGCGGGCACCCTGGCCCTGCTGGCGGGACTGACGCGGCCGGTGGGTCTCGCGGTGGTCGCGGCGGTGTGGGCGGCGGCGCTCGCCTCGTTCGTGGAAGACCGGAGCGCCACGGCGGCGGACGGCGCGCCAGACGCGCACCGCGCCCCGGCCGCCACCGGGCACGCCACCGCCCGCCGCCTGCTCGGCATGGCGCTCGCCCCGCTCGGCGCCGCCGGATACGTCCTGTGGGTCGGCCACCGCACCGGCAAGGGCCTTTTCGGCTACCTCCACGTCCAGGCCGGCTGGCGCAACGGCTTCGACGGCGGGTACGCCTTCGCCCGCTTCGTCGCCGACAAGTTCACGACCTTCCCCTCGGCCCTCGCCGGGGCCGGGCTGATCCTCGGGGTCGCCGGGGTCATCTGGCTGTACGTCACCGGCGTACGGCAGCGGCAGCCGCTCGCGCTGCTGGTGTACTCGGGTGTCGTGACCGCACTCGCCCTGTGCGCGTCGAGCTACTTCGGTTCCAAGCCGCGCCTGTTGCTGCCCGCCTTCCCGCTGCTGCTGCCGCTCGCGTCGGCGCTCGCCCGGACGCGCGTGGCCCGGTCGGCGCTGATCGTGGGCGGCGTCGCGGTGGCCTCGGCGGTCTACGGGGCGTTCTGGCTGAACGGCTCCGGTCCCCCGTGACCGGACGGCTCCGACCGGCCGAGGGCGCACGGCATTTCATCCGGACGTTCGGTCAACGCATTCATAAGCGCCGCATAAGCGTCCCACCGGAATGATCAAAGGAAATGCGGGACGGGTTCGTTCGTGATTGCGGATTCCGTGGATATAAAGCCCCGTTGAGAGCAATCCCACATCACGTGGTCATCACAAATCACGTGCTTCGTCAGGGAACACACCTCACTCGCTGTAACGTCGATTGGGTGCGTACCGAACGAACCCTCACCCGCCTGGACCGGGTGTTCGCCAGGCTGGACCGTGAGCCGCAACGGCCGGCGCACATCGACATGCCGCGAATGAGCCGCCACCGGTTCGTGCTCTTCTCGGCGACGCTCGCCTTCTACCTGGCCATCGTCTGGGCCGTGGTCACCACCTCGTGGCTGGTCCGGCTCGACTGGCAGGTCATGTTCTTCCGGCCGTACCAGCAGTGGCCGCAGATCCACGCGTTCCTCGACTACTACGTGGTGCTCGGCCAGCGGGGCCCCACCGCCGTGATGGTCTGCGCATGGCTGGGCTGGCGCTCCTGGCGGCAGCACACGCTGCGCCCGCTGCTGACCCTCGCCGCCTCGCTGCTGCTGCTCAACGCCACGGTCGGCGCCGCGAAGATCGGCATGGGACGTCTGGGACCCCACTACGCGACCGTCATCGGCTCGAACGAGATGGGCCTGGGCGGCGATATATTCCCCAGCGGCCACACCGCCAACGCCGTGGTGACCTGGGGCATCCTGGCCTATCTGGCCTCCACCCCGAGAGCGCGCCGCTGGCTGTCGGCACTGTCCGCGGTGACAGCGCTCGGCGTCGGCCTGACCACGGTCTACCTGGGGACGCACTGGCTGAGCGACGTGCTCCTCGGCTGGGCCGCGGGGCTGCTGATCCTGCTGGCGCTGCCGTGGTTCGAGCCGCTGATCGCCAGGACCGAGGTCGCCCTGTTCGACCTGCGCGACCGCTGGCGTGCCCGTCCCGGCCGCCCGGCACCCGTGCCCGCGCCCGCCGCACCCGTCGGCGCGCCCGTCGTGTTCACCCCACGCGCCCCCGCCTCGGACGAGACCCCGGTGGCCCACGAGACGGTCGGCGCCGGACGCACGCCCCGGCCACCGGCCCACCTCGCCCCGGGCCGGCACACGGGCCGCTCCGAGCGCACGACGGTCACCCCGGCCGGCAGCCGCAGGCCGCCGCACCCCGACCGCGTCCCCCGCGGCACGGCCTCGGCGGCCCGCCCCCTGACGGGCAGTTGACGACGGACCGCCGCGGGATCCGGGAGCGCCGGCGGCGGTTCAGCCCTTCCAGGCCCGTGCCACGCGGCCGTCCCGGACCTCGAAGTTCAGCCGTCCGAACCGGTACTCCATGGTGATGATCGCGCCCGGCGGCAGTGACCGCACCGTGCTCCAGCCCCGTTCACGCGCGAGCCGTTCGGCCTGTCCGGCCTCGAGGCCGACATATGCGTCGGGGTTGTCCTGGGGTTCCGCCGGCGGAGTGGGAATCGGTGCCATACCGCCACGCTAGGTGCCCGCTCGCGCCGGGGAAAGCCCACCCCGGCACGCGGGTCACTCGATCCTCTCCTGTCACACTTGTGTCACAAGCCCCAGCCTCCGGAACGGTCTCACTCCGTCACACGTACGGGCGGTTCCGCCCCTCTTCCGCAGTCCCGCGAACGCAATTCCCACCGGCCGGGACAGCGCCCGGATAAGCCCGGCCGAATGCGCCGCGAGAAGCGTTCCGCGAACCGCACCGGGACGCCCTCGCATTCCGAATCCGCGGCCGTTCCCGGAAGCTGACACGGCAGGGGAATTCCACCCGTTCCGCTGCCGGAGCGAGCGCCCCGCCGGACGGCGGAAGGCCCCGCCCGGTCGGTGGACCGGACGGGCCCTGGGCCCGTGGCGGGAGCCGGAGCGGCTCAGAGTTCGAGGCGCTGACCGGGCACGATCAGATCGGGATCGCCTCCGATGACGGACCTGTTGACGGAGTGGAGCCACTGCCAGGTGGTCCCGTGCCGGGCGGCGATGCCGCTCAGCGTGTCGCCCGCGCGCACGGTGTACGCGCCGCGGGAGGCGCCGCGGTTCGGGTGGCCCGCCTCGCGCGCCGGCGCCGTCGACGGCCGCCGCGGCGGGACCGCGTCCCGTGTCTTCTGCCGGCCGCCCTCCTGGACCGGCTTGTCCGCCGACTTGGGTGTGCTGTGCGCCGATTCGGTCGTCGTCCCCGCCCCGGATCCGGCCGCGGGTGCGCTGCCGTACGCCCCGGCCCGGGCCGAACAGACCGGCCACGCGCCCCAGCCCTGGGTCTGCTGGACCCTGGTGGCGACGGCGATCTGCTGGGCCCTGGAGGCCCGGTCGGCGGTGGGCGCGTAGGCCGTGCCGCCGTAGGCGCGCCAGGTGCCGGCGGCGAACTGGAGCCCGCCGTAGTAGCCGTTGCCGGTGTTGATGTGCCAGTTGCCGCCGCTCTCGCACCGGGCGATGCGGTCCCACACGCCGGCGTCCGCCGCGTGGGCGTTGCCGGTGGCGGCCAGCAGCCCGAGCGGGGCGAGCAGGGCCGCCCCGGCGAGAGCCGCCGTCGTCCGTGCCCTGCGGGCGTTGTCGCGCGTGGTGTCGTGGCTCTTGTCGGCACATTCGGACATGTGGATCCCTCTCGAAGCACTCGGGGTCCCCCAAGGCGGGCGTGCCCGCCGCGCATGGACGCGGCCGGCCCGCTCGCCCCGTCCGCCGCACGAGGTCGTACCGAGCCGTGCTCGGCCCGGTGCGGTCGGCGGACGTACCCGAGTGGTGCTCGTTGCACACGGCTGAGGAATGTAAGGAGCGGACGGAGCCCGGATCAACCAACCGCCCGTTCCGGCAGGCCAGTTCACCGTTACCGGCGGTACAGACTTTTTTCCGACACCCACTTCATTCACTGATTTCCTGATTTTTCGACCACCGGCACCCTCGATCTGTGACTCACTTCACCGACCCAACGCCTTTGCACTTGCGGTGAGTTGACCGTGAGTGCCGGATTCCGTACCTGCCGTCACCCTCCGCACGGGATGGTTCGATTCCGTTCGCCGGAGGGCGTGACTCCCGCCACAGATCACCCGTTGTCTTCTTCATGAGCCGGGTCCCTCCCGGTTCATGGGCCGGGAGCCACCCGGCTCCGCCACGCACAGCATCCCGAGGGAGCCACCCGTGCCGCGCATGCTCGACGTCAGCGACGCCGTACGCGCCGAGATCGGCGACGAAGAAGCCGACCGGCTGCTCGCCGGACAGAACGCCCCGGGCAGTTACGACTGCACGTCCTGCCGCACCCCCGGCAACTCCGAACAGGAGCGCACCAGCACCGTCCTGTTCGTCGGGGACGAGACCGCCGTCCTTGCCTTCGCCCACGCCACCTGCCTGCCCTCGCAGGTCGTCCAGGTCACCGAGGAGCAACTGCGGGGCGCGGTCCGCTCCATCAACGGAAACACGGGCCCCTCCGGCAGGGTGCCGGAGCAGACCCCGCCCCAGTGGAGCGCGCCCGAGCAGGCCGTGCCCCAGAAGGCGATGCCGGAGCAGGCCGTGCTCGGGATCACCAGCGGACTCGTCCTGATCGCCGGGGAGTTGCACCCCGCCCTGGTCGTCGAGCCGACCGCGCCCATCGTGCGTCCGGGCTCGCTGGGCGGCGCCGACGAGTTCCTGCCGCTGCTCATCGAGCAGGGCTACGCCCCGGTGACCGAACTCGCCGCCGTGCCGCCGGTACTGCACGGCTGGTCGGTGCTGCTCGCCGTGGGCCAGCTGCACGCCGTCCTCCAGCCCCAGGCCAACGGCGGCCAGCCGGTGGCCTGGTGGCAGGCGCACCAGCCGCTCCAGGTCACCGACGGCTGGCGGGCGGCCGCCAACAAGCACCAGCAGGTGATCATGTTTGCCGCGCCGGTCGGGTCCATCGGGCGGCAGCCGCGGGAGGACCTGCTGCGGGACGCGCTGGACAAGGCCGCGGCGGGCGGAAGGCTGGTCGCGGCGACGCTGCCGCTCGCCGGGACCTGAGCCGCATCCCTTCCGGTTCGGGGTCGTTTGGAGATACGTGCACGCATATGACGTTCCCCGCCGCCAGACCTACCCGCCCATCCCCTCCGCGCGGACGCCCCAGGATCATCACGGCGGCCCATCGGCCACGCCGATCTACGACGCGCTCTACGCCGAGTACGTCAAGTCCTACCGGACCCTGCCGGGCGACCGCAGCGGCGAGGAGGATCTGGGTTTTGTAGCGTTCGGGAACCTGCCGCACGATACGGGCTCCACCGTGTACGGCGCCTACAGCCTGGGGGCCTACAGCACCCGCCATGGCACGGTGCGGCAGCAGACGCAGTGGCAGCGGGTCGGAACGATCGGGCGGCAGGAAACCGGGATGCACCACGTTCCCGCGGCCCTGCCACCGGCTCCGCGGCGCGGAATCTGATCCGCCGACGGCGAAGGGGCGGCCCCCGTTCAGGGCCGCCCCTTCGTCGTCGCCGCTACTTCTTCTTCGCGCCGCGCTTCTCGCGCACCCGCACCGAGATGTGGATCGGCGTGCCGTCGAAGCCGAACTCCTCACGCAGCCGTCGCTCGATGAACCGCCGGTAGCCGGCCTCGATGAACCCGGAGGCGAACAGCACGAACCGCGGCGGCTTGGTGCCGGCCTGGGTGCCGAACAGGATGCGCGGCTGCTTGCCGCCCCGGATCGGGTGCGGGTGGGCGGCGACCAGCTCGCCGAGGAAGGCGTTGAGGCGGCCGGTCGGCACCCGGGTCTCCCAGCCGGCCAGCGCCGTCTCGATCGCCGGGACCAGCTTCTCCACGTGCCGTCCGGTCTGCGCCGAGACGTTGACGCGCGGGGCCCACGCGATCTGCGCGAGCTCGGTCTCGATCTCCCGCTCCAGGTAGTAGCGGCGCTCCTCGTCGAGGGTGTCCCACTTGTTGTAGGCGATGACGAGCGCGCGGCCCGCCTCCACGGCCATGGTGATGATCCGCTGGTCCTGCACCGAGACGGACTCGGAGGCGTCGATCAGGATGACGGCGACCTCGGCCTTCTCGACGGCGGCCGCGGTGCGCAGCGAGGCGTAGTAGTCGGCACCCTGCTGGAGGTGGACACGCTTGCGGATGCCTGCGGTGTCGACGAACTTCCAGGTCTTGCCGCCCAGTTCGATCAGCTCGTCGACCGGGTCGCGGGTGGTTCCGGCCAGCTCGTTGACAACGACGCGCTCCTCGCCCGCCACCTTGTTCAGCAGCGAGGACTTGCCGACGTTCGGGCGGCCGATGAGGGCCACCCGGCGGGGGCCGCCGACGCCGCTCCCGCCGAACGTCTCGCGCGGCGCCTCGGGGAGCGCCTCCAGGACGCGGTCCAGCATGTCGCCGGTGCCGCGGCCGTGCAGGGCCGAGACCGGGTGCGGCTCACCGAGGCCGAGCGACCACAGGTACGTGGCGTCCGCCTCGCCGCTCGGGCCGTCGACCTTGTTGGCGCACAGCACCACCGGCTTGCCCGCCTTGCGCAGGAGCCGTACGACGGCCTCGTCGGTGTCGGTGGCGCCGACCTTGGCGTCCACGACGAACACCACCGCGTCGGCGGCCTCGATGGCGTACTCGGCCTGCGCGGCCACGGAGGCGTCGATGCCGAGGACGTCCTGCTCCCAGCCGCCGGTGTCGACGACCTTGAAGCGGCGTCCCGCCCACTCGGCATCGTAGGTGACGCGGTCGCGGGTGACGCCCGGCTTGTCCTCGACGACCGCCTCACGGCGGCCGATGATGCGGTTCACCAGAGTCGACTTGCCGACATTGGGGCGGCCGACGACGGCGAGGACGGGCAGCGGGCCGTGTCCGGCGGCCTCGATGGCGCCCTCGACGTCCTCGATGTCGAAGCCCTCTTCCGCGGCGAGCTCCATGAACTTCGCGTACTCGGCCTCGCCGAGCGCCCCGTGCTCGTACTCGTGCTCGGCCGAGCCGTCGGGCTGGATGTCGTCGTTCATGAAGTCCGTACCTCGTCGTTCATCGTGGTGATCGGTGGAGCACCACCGGTTCGCGGTGATCCACTACTCAAGTGTCGCCCAGGGCCCGTCCGGCGGACAGGCCCTGGCGCCCGGTCAGCCGCCGGGCGTTTTCCAGGTGGTCGGTGAGCTGCTTCTGGATGCGCTCGGTCGCCTCGTCCAGGGCCCGGCGCGTACGCCGCCCGCCCTCGTCGCCCGCTTCGAACGGGTCACCGAAGACGACGTCGACCCGGTGGCGCAGCGGGGGCAGCCCCTTTATCAACCGTCCGCGCCGCTCGGAACTTCCCAGCACGGCCACCGGGACGATCGGGGCGCCGCTGCGGACCGCGAAGTAGGCGAGCCCGGCCCGCAGGGAGGCGAAGTCGCCCTCGCCCCGGGTGCCCTCGGGGAAGATCCCGAGGACGCCGCCCTGCTTCAGGACGCCGAGCGCCCGTGTGATCGCCGAACGGTCGGCGGAGTGCCGGTCCACCTGAAGCTGGCCGATGCCGGTCAGGAAGGGGCCCAGCGGGCCGACGAACGCCTCCTTCTTGATCAGGAAGTGCACCGGCCGGGGTGCCACGCCCATGACCATCGGGCCGTCGACGTTGTGCGCGTGGTTGACCGCGAGGATCACCGGGCCGGCGGCGGGCACCTTCCAGGCGCCCAGCACGCGCGGGCGCCACAGCCCGTACATCAGCCCGACGCCGATCCGCCGGCCGACGTCGGCACCGCGCTCCGACGGAGGACCCGCCGCACGCTCCGGCGGACGGTTCACTTCGCGGCCCGCTTCTCCTCGACGAGGGTGACCACGCACTCGATGACCTGTGCCAGCGACAGCTCGGTGGTGTCCACCTCGACCGCGTCGCCGGCCTTGGCCAGCGGGGAGGTCTTGCGGCTGGAGTCGGCCGCGTCGCGCTTGATCAGGGCCTCGCGCGTGGCGTGGACGTCGGCGCCCTTGAGTTCACCGCTGCGCCGGGCGGCGCGGGCCTCCGGGGAGGCGGTGAGGAAGATCTTCAGGTCGGCGTCCGGCAGCACGGTGGTGCCGATGTCGCGGCCCTCGACGACGATCCCGGCCTCGGCGGACACGGCCAGCGAGCGCTGGAGCTCGGTGATCCGGGTCCGCACCTCCGGTACGGCACTGACCGCGCTGACCTGGGCGGTGACCTCCTGGGTGCGGATCGGACCGGCCACGTCCACGCCGTCGACGGTGATCGTCGGGTGGGCGGGGTCGGTGCCGGAGACGATCTCGGGCTTGCCGGCCACCGCGGCGATCGCGGTGGGGTCGTCCATGTCGATCCCGTTGGTCACCATCCACCACGTGATCGCCCGGTACTGGGCGCCGGTGTCCAGGTAGCTCAGGCCGAGCTGTGCGGCCACGGCCTTCGATGTGCTCGACTTGCCCGTGCCGGAAGGACCGTCGATGGCGACGATCACAGGCTGGACGGTCCGGGCGGCGCCGTTTTCCACAGCGGGGCACCTTCCTGGTGAAGGGTGGTGGGTGGTGTGCGGGACGCGAGAGCGCCCCGCACAAGGTTACTGGCTTCCCGGAGGCCCTCTTACTGGCGGATGGCCCAGCCCCGCTCCCGCAGGGCGGAGGTGAGGACCGGTGCTGCCTTCGGCTCGACCATGAGCTGCACCAGGCCGGCCTGCTGCCCGGTGGCGTGCTCGATGCGCACGTCCTCGACGTTGACCCCGGCCAGTCCCGCGTCCGCGAAGATGCGGGCCAGTTGGCCGGGCTGGTCGTCGATGAGGACCGCGACGACCTCGTACACCCGCGGCGCGGACCCGTGCTTGCCGGGAACCCGGACCTGGCCGGCGTTGCCCCGCCGCAGCACGTCCTCGATGCCGGCGGCGCCCTCGCGGCGCTTGGCCTCGTCGGAGGACTGGAGGGCGCGCAGGGCCTGCACGGCCTCCTCCAGGTCGATGGAGATGTCGGAGAGCAGGTCGGCGACCGGTTCCGGGTTGGCGGACAGGATGTCGATCCACATCCGCGGGTCGGAGGCCGCGATCCGGGTCACGTCCCTGATGCCCTGCCCGCACAGCCGTACGGCCGCGTCCTCCGCGTTCTTCAGACGCGCGGCGACCAGGCTGGAGACCAGGTGGGGCATGTGGGAGACGAGGGCCACGGCACGGTCGTGGGCGTCGGCGTCCATGACGACCGGGACCGCCCGGCAGTGCGAGACGAGCTCCAGGGCCAGGTTGAGGACCTCGGTGTCGGTGTCCCGGGTGGGCGTGAGCACCCAGGGGCGGCCCTCGAAGAGGTCACCGGTCGCCGCCAGCGGACCCGACTGCTCGCGGCCCGACATGGGGTGCGTGCCGATGTAGCCGGTCAGGTCCAGGCCCATCGACTCCAGCTCACGGCGCGGGCCGCCCTTGACGCTGGCCACGTCCAGGTAGCCGCGGGCCGCACCGCGGCGCATGGCGTCGGCGAGCACTCCCGCCACGTGCGCCGGCGGCGCGGCGACGATGGCGAGGTCGACCGGCCCGTCCGGGGCCTCGTCCGTGCCGGCGCCGAGCGCCGCGGCCGTACGGGCCTGCTCCGGGTCGTGGTCGGCGAGGTGCACGACCACCCCGCGCTGGGCGAGAGCCAGGGCGGCGGAGGTGCCGATCAGCCCGGTGCCGATCACGAGTGCGTTTCTCACTGGGCGATGTCCTTGCGCAGGGCGGCCGCCGCGCCGAGGTAGACATGGGCGATCTCGTCGCGCGGCCGGTCGGACTCGATGTGCGCGAGGACGCGGACGACGCGGGGCATGGCGCCCTCGATGTCCAGTTCCTGGGCGCAGATCAGCGGTACGTCGACGATGCCGAGCTTGCGGGCCGCGGCGGCCGGGAAGTCGCTGTGCAGGTCGGGGGTGGCCGTGAACCAGATGCTGATCAGGTCGTCCGCGGTCAGGCCGTTCCGCTCCAGGACGGCGGTGAGCAGCGCCCCGACCTGCTCGTCCATGTGCCCGGCCTCGTCCCGCTCGAGTTGGACGGCCCCCCGGACCGCTCGTACCGCCACGGCGCTGCTCCTTGCTGAGGTGAATCGGGTCTCGTGTCCAGCCTAGTCAGACCACGTGGGCCGGGTGGCCGGCGCCCGTCCGCTGAGACGACCGGGGAAACGGGTGGTTTATTACGTGCTGTCACGATGTGCTTCGACTTGACCGTATTCGATGCGAAGATGCTGATGCTCCGCTCGGAGCTCTTCCCTCCTTCCCCCGGAACCCCGGAGTGACGACATGACCCAGGGCTCGACGCGGCGCACGGTTCTCGCCACGAGTGCGGTGGCGCTCGTGGCGGCGGGCTGCGGCACCAAAGCCAGCAGCAACCCCGAGACGTCACCTTCCGCGGAGGCGACCTCCCCCTCGGACAAGACGACGTCCCACCCTTCGGCGGCGTCCGGCGCCACGGAGGGGTCCGCCACCGGACCGGAACTGGCGAGTACGGCCGACATCCCGGAAGGCGGCGGCAAGGTCTTCGCCGAGCAGAAGGTCGTGGTCACCCAGCCGAAGAAGGGCGAGTTCAAGGCCTTCTCGGCGATCTGCTCGCACCAGGGCTGCACGGTGGGCAAAATCTCCAACGGCATGATCGACTGTCCCTGCCACGGCAGCAGGTTCCGCATCGCCGACGGCTCGGTGGCCAACGGGCCGGCGGTCAGCCCGCTGGACGCCAAGCAGATCAAGGTGGAGGGAAATTCCATCCACCTGCTGTGAGGATCCGCGTACGCTCCCGGGCATGCAGCCCGAGGACCTGGTGCGTGACCACACCATCTACACCTGTGTCATGGGGTCACGGGCCTTCGGGCTGGCGACGGACGACAGCGACACGGACCGCAGGGGCGTGTTCGTCGCGCCCACTCCCCTGTTCTGGCGCTTCGAGAAGCCGCCGACGCATGTGGAGGGGCCCCTCGACGAGCAGTTCAGCTGGGAGCTGGAGCGCTTCTGCGCGCTGGCGCTGCGCGCGAACCCCAACATCCTGGAGTGCCTGCACTCGCCCCTGGTGGAGTATGTGGACGACACCGGCCGCGAACTGCTGTCCCTGCGTGGCGCGTTCCTCTCCCGACAGGTGAGCGGGACATTCACCCGCTACGCGCTGAGTCAGCGCGGGAAGCTCGAAGCCGATGTCCGCACGCACGGCGCCCCGCGCTGGAAGCACGCGATGCATCTGCTGCGCCTGCTGACCAGCGCCCGCGACCTGCTGCGCACCGGCACGCTGACGGTCGACGTCGGCGACCGGCGCGAACCGCTCCTGGAGGTGCGGCGGGGTGAGGTCCCGTGGCCCGAGGTCGAGTCCCGGATGGCCCGCCTGGCCGCCGAGACCGAACGGGCCGCCGACCGCACCCCGCTCCCCGCGGAGCCCGATCACCGACGCGTGGCGGACTTCCTGCGCCGTGTCCGCCACGCGTCGGCCTGCCGGGGAGACGTCTGAGCAGGCCTGATCCAGACGGAGGACCCTAGAGGTCGACCTCGTTCATCAGCATGCCGACCTCGGTGTTCGACAGGCGGCGGAGCCAGCCGGACTTCTGGTCGCCCAGGGTGATGGGGCCGAAGGCGGTGCGGACGAGCTTGTCCACCGGGAAGCCCGCAGCGTCGAGCATGCGGCGGACGATGTGCTTGCGGCCCTCGTGGAGGGTGACCTCCACGAGGTAGTTCTTGCCGGTCTGCTCGACGACCCGGAAGTGGTCCGCGCGCGCGTAGCCGTCCTCCAGCTGGATGCCGTCCTTGAGCTGCTTGCCCAGGTCCCGCGGGATCGGGCCGACGATGTGCGCGAGGTAGGTCTTGCGCACGCCGTACTTCGGGTGGGTCAGCCGGTGCGCCAGCTCGCCGTGGTTCGTGAGCAGGATCACACCCTCGGTCTCGGTGTCGAGGCGGCCGACGTGGAAGAGGCGCGTCTCGCGGTTGGTGACGTAGTCACCGAGGCACTGGCGGCCCTCCGGGTCCTCCATGGTGGAGACGACACCGGCGGGCTTGTTCAGCGAGAAGAACTGGTACGACTGCGTGGCCACGGTCAGGCCGTCGACCTTGACCTCGTCCTTCTCCGGGTCGACCCGGCGGCCCTGCTCCAGGACGATCTCGCCGTTGACCTCGACCCGGGCCTGCTCGATCAGCTCCTCGCAGGCGCGCCGGGAACCGTAGCCCGCGCGGGCGAGCACCTTCTGAAGCCGCTCGCCCTCCTGCTCGGCGCCCGGGAAGGTCTTGGGCAGCTTGACGTCCTTCTTCCCGGCGTACCGCTCGCGGTTGCGCTCCTCCATCCGCGTCTCGTACTCGCGGGAGCGGGCCGGAGCCGTACGGCCGCCCTGCTGGGGCTGCCTGGGGCCGCCCTTGGCGCCACCGCGCGCGGATCCGCCGCGCCCGGACTTGGGGCCGTCCTTGGTCGCGCCGGGGCCGACGTCGTAGCGGCGCTCCTCGGGTCGGGGCTTGCGGGGGCGGCCCTGCCCCTGCCGCTCGTCCCTGTTGTTGCCGGCACCGCGGTAGTCGCCGCGCCCGCCGTTCCTGCCGCTGCCGCTGCTTCGCATCAAAATTCCGTCGTCGTGTTCGTCGTGTGGTCGCCGTCTGCGCCCGGCGCGTCATCGGGAGCGTCCGGGTCGAACGACGGTACGCCCTCCTGGGTCTCGGCCTCGATCGCCTCCGCCTCAGGGAGGAAGGGCGCGAGTTCCGGGAGTTCGTCCAGACCGCGCAGGCCCATCCGCTCCAGGAAGTAGTTCGTCGTCCTGTACAGGATCGCACCTGTTTCGGGTTCCGCGCCCGCCTCCTCGACCAGACCGCGTTGGAGCAGCGTACGCATGACTCCGTCGCAGTTGACTCCGCGGACGGCGGAGACGCGGCTGCGGCTGACCGGCTGGCGGTAGGCGACCACGGCGAGGGTCTCCAGGGCGGCCTGGGTGAGCCGGGCCTGCTGGCCGTCCAGGACGAAGCCCTCGACGGCGGCCGCGTACTCGGGGCGGGCGTAGAAACGCCAGCCTCCGGCGATCAGCCGCAGCTCGAAGCCGCGGCCCTGCACCGTGTACTCGTCGGCCAGTTCGCGCAACGCGTCCGCGACCTGCCGGCGGGGCCGTTGCAGGATCTTCGCGAGGTGCTCCTCGGTCGCGGGCTCGTCCACGACCATGAGGACGGCCTCCAGGGCGGGCCTGAGGTCGAGGTCGGCGACGGTGCTCGGGGCCGCGGACGGGTCGGTGGTCTCCTCGTTCACGCCTTCTCCTCCTCCTTGGGCTCCTTGGGCTCCTTGGGCTCCTCGGGCACCTCGGGCACCTCGGGCGGACGGTCGAACTCGTCCGTCACGGTGGGCGTCTCGTCCCCGTCACCGCCGGTCCAGCGCACGATCAGCTCGCCGAGGGCGGTCTCCTGGTCCAGGGCCACGGCCTTCTCGCGGTACAGCTCCAGCAGGGCGAGGAAGCGGGCCACGACGGTGAGCGTGTCGTCGGTGTCGGCCACCAGTTCCCGGAAGCCGGCCTCACCCAGCTCCCGCAGCCGGGCGATCACGATCCCCGCCTGCTCCTGCACGCTGACCAGCGGCGCGTGGATGTGGTCGACGTACACCTGCGGCTTGGGCTTGGGCTGCATCGCCTTGACGGCGAGTTCGGCGAAGCGCGCCGCGCCGATGCTGATGACGACCTCGGGCAGCAGTTCGGCGTGGTGGGGTTCCAGCCCGACGGTACGGGGGCGGCGCCGGCCCTCCTCGTCCAGCCGGCGGCTGAAGATGTCGGCGATCTGCTTGTACGCGCGGTACTGGAGCAGCCGGGCGAACAGCAGGTCGCGTGCTTCGAGCAACGCCAGGTCGGCCTCGTCCTCGATCTCCGCCGCGGGCAGCAGCCGGGCCGCCTTGAGGTCGAGCAGGGTGGCGGCCACGACCAGGAACTCGGTCGTCTGGTCCAGGTCCCAGTCGGGTCCCATGGCCCGGATGTGCGCCATGAACTCGTCGGTGACCTTGGACAGGGCCACCTCGGTGACGTCGAGCTTGTGCCTCGAGATCAGCTGGAGCAGCAGGTCGAACGGCCCCTCGAAGTTGGCCAGCCGAACCTTGAACACCCCGTCACCGAGAGCACCGTCCCCCTCGCCGGCCCCTTCGGACGACGGCCCGGCCTCGGCCCCCACACCTGAAGCGGCCTCGGGCCTCGACGCGGCTTCCGTCCGGCGCACCTCGTCGGCTTCCGCTCCGGAAGCAGCACGAGCCTCCGCCCGGGAACCGTCCGCGACCGCCGGCTCCGAAACGTCCCCCGCCGCCAGCACGGCCTCCACCCGGCGGCCCGCGTCAGCCTGCTGTCCGAGGGCGCCACGAACCTCCGCCCGGGAACCGTCCGCGATCCCCGGCTGCGAGACATCGCCGGCACCCGGCCCGGACGTCGTGCCGGAACCGGCGCGGGGCAGGGGCGAGCCGCCTGGCCCGGCCGCCGCACTCTCGGCGACGCCGATCGCCGGCTCGGCCGGCTGCCCGGCGGCCGGGCCCACGGCCGGGCCGTCTCCCGGGAGGTCCACCGGAGGCTCAGGAGCCCGTACCGGCGGCTCGGAAGGCTGCTCGGCGGTCCCGGGTGCGGGCATGGGCTCCGGAGGCGCGGCCGGCGGTTCGGGGCGCTCGTCCTGGGGCGCGGGCGGCTCGGGTGGATGAGCCGGGGGTGGGGATGCCGTTCCCGGGCCGCGGCCGAGGGCGCGTCTGCGGCCGGTGGGGGTGGGAGCGTCGTTCGAGGTCATTGCCGTCGCAGGCTACCGCTTACCGCCCGCGCGGACGGCTAACGGCCGCGCAGCCGCCGTACCAGGATGCTCGCCTCGCCCCGGGACTCCAGGTCGGCCAGCACCACGGCGACCGCCTCGCGGACGATGCGCCCGCGGTCCACGGCGAGCCCGTGCTCGCCGCGGAGCACCAGCCGGGCGTGCTCCAGGTCCATGAGCTCCTCGGCGGACACGTACACGGTGATCTTCTCGTCGTGCCGTTCCCGTCCGCTGGGCCGGCGCGCCGCGCCGCGGCCCCGCTTGCGCGGCTGCGCGGCGGCAGAACCTTCCGGCGCCGCCGCCGGACGCCGTGCGGGGCGCTCCCCGGTCGCGGACCGGCTGCGGGACTCGCCCGCGTCCGTCGGTCCCGCCTCCACCGCCACGTGCTCCGCGCCCTCGCCGTCGCCGCCCTGCGCGGGCACCGACTGCGGCGCGTCCTCCGCCGAGGCGGCCGCGTCACCCTCCGCCGCGGGGGCGGGCACCCGGGCCTCGCCGCCTGCCTGGCGTCGGGGAGTGGACGGCTGGAGCGCCATTCCCCCTGTCGTACGGAACAGTTCGTCGGCCCCCGGCAGACTCACTCGGCGTGACACCGGGCGAGCACCTCCCTGGCGAGCTGGCGGTAGGCGGCGGCACCGACGGAGTTGGAGGCGTACGTGGTGATCGGCTCACCGGCGACCGTGGTCTCCGGGAAGCGGACCGTGCGTCCGATGACCGTGTGGTAGACGTGGTCGTCGAACGCCTCGACGACACGCGCGAGCACCTCACGGCTGTGCACGGTGCGCGAGTCGTACATCGTGGCCAGGATCCCGTCGAGCTCCAGCTCCGGGTTGAGGCGCTCCTGGACCTTCTCGATGGTCTCGGTCAGCAGAGCCACACCGCGCAGCGCGAAGAACTCGCACTCCAGCGGCACGATCACCTTGTGCGCGGCCGTGAGGGCGTTGACGGTGAGCAGACCGAGCGAGGGCTGGCAGTCGATGACGATGTAGTCGTAGTCGTCCATCAGCGGCTTCAGGGCGCGCTGGAGTGTCGACTCACGCGCGACCTCGCTCACCAGCTGGACCTCGGCGGCCGACAGGTCGATGTTGCTGGGCAGCAGGTCCATGTTGGGGACCGCCGTCTTCAGCAGGACCTCGTCCGCGGACATGCCCCGCTCCATGAGCAGGTTGTAGACGGTGAGGTCGAGCTCCATGGGGTTGACGCCGAGACCCACCGACAGCGCGCCCTGCGGGTCGAAGTCCACGAGCAGCACCCGGCGGCCGTACTCCGCGAGCGCGGCACCCAGGTTGATGGTCGACGTGGTCTTGCCGACGCCGCCCTTCTGGTTGCACATCGCGATGATCTTCGCGGGGCCGTGGTCGGTCAGCGGACCCGGGATCGGGAAGTACGGCAGCGGGCGTCCGGTCGGGCCGATGCGCTCACGGCGCTGGCGGGCCGCGTCGGGCGCGAGCGTGGCCGCGTACTCGGGGTCGGGCTCGTACTCGGCGTCGGGGTCGTAGAAGTGCCCCTCGGGCAGTTCGTCGTAGTCGGCGAAGTGGTTGTGGGGCGCGCCACTTCCGTCGCCGGCCATGGCGTTCACGTGATGGCCATCCATGCTTGGGTGTGCTGGCTGAGTCACCCCTGGTGTCCGGTGACTCTGGTGGGCTGCGAAGGTGCGCACAGCAACGGAGCCGACAGCCTCGAGCCGCGTGGGGCCCTGGCCCGTCGCAGGCATTCCTGGTTGACCACCCCCGGGAGAAAATGTCGACTCATTCACAAGTCGTCTTACCTCCTTGGTGACCAGGGAACTTCTAGACAGGTCAGCGTGGCACCATGCCGACGATTGGCGACTCTATGGCGTGTCGGCGGTCCGCAGCAACACAATCCGCCGGACCCGGCCCGATGTGTCGGTAATGGAACAACCCTCTGTCAAGGGCGTACGACCGTCGCACGGCAGGTTTCACCGGTGCGTGAATCGGTCGAATGGTTGCGTTCGAGGCGAGTTGACCGAGTGCGGCGAAGTGACCATACACACATCCGGCCGGACCTTGTGGGACAAGGTCCGGCCGGTCGTGCGAGGTTGACGACACGTGTTGACGTATCGCCTTTCACACCTTGGCGACTTGGCGACCCGCTCAGCCGAGCAGGGACTCCAGCGCGACGTGCTCCAGGCCGAGGGCCTCGGCGACCTCGCGGTAAACGACCTTGCCCTCGTGGGTGTTGAGGCCCTTGGCCAGCGCCGGGTCACGGCGCAGCGCCTCCACCCAGCCGCGGTTGGCGAGTTCGACGATGTACGGCAGCGTGGCGTTGGTCAGTGCGTAGGTGGAGGTGTTGGGCACGGCACCCGGCATGTTGGCGACGCAGTAGAACACCGACTCGTGGACCTTGAAGGTCGGCTCGGCGTGCGTGGTCGGGTGGGAGTCCTCGAAGCATCCGCCCTGGTCGATCGCGATGTCGACAAGGACACTTCCGGCCTTCATCCGGGACACCAGCTCGTTGCTGACCAGCTTCGGGGCCTTGGCGCCCGGGACGAGCACGGCACCGACCACGAGGTCGGCCTCCACGCAGGCCTTCTCCAGCTCGAAGGCGTTGGAGACGACGGTCTTGATCTTCGTGCCGAAGATCTTGTCCGCCTCCTTGAGCTTGTTGATGTCCTTGTCCAGGAGGGTCACGTGGAAGCCCAGACCGATGGCGATCTGCGCGGCGTTCCAGCCGGAGACGCCACCGCCGATGATGACGGCCTCGCCGGCCGGCACGCCCGGGACGCCACCCGGCAGCACACCGCGGCCGCCCGCGGCGCGCATCAGGTGGTAGGCGCCGACCTGCGGCGCGAGACGGCCCGCGACCTCGGACATCGGGGCGAGCAGCGGCAGCGCGCGATTCGGGAGCTCGACGGTCTCGTAGGCGATCGCCGTGGTGCCGGACTCCAGCAGGGCGTCGGTGCACTCCTTGGAGGCGGCCAGGTGCAGGTAGGTGAAGAGGATCTGGTCCTTGCGGAGGCGGTGGTACTCCTCGGCGATGGGCTCCTTGACCTTCAGCACCATGTCGGCGGCGGCCCAGACCTCGTCCGCGGTCTCGAGGATCCGGGCGCCGGCGGCCACGTACTCCTCGTCCGGGATCGAGGAGCCGACGCCCGCGTTCCGCTCGACGACGACCTGGTGGCCGTTACGCACGAGCTCGTGCACGCCGGCGGGGGTGATGGCCACCCGGAACTCGTTGTTCTTGACTTCGCGGGGGATGCCGACCTTCACGTCGATCACGGTCCTTGGCTCAGAGAATGTGGGGCAATATCAGACGTACCCCGGCATGCGAGGGCATACCAGGCAACACCGCAGGAGAGCGAGCGGCAGAACCAGTCTAATGAAGGCTTTCTCTCTGTCTAGCCTTTCATTGCATCAATCTTCAGCGGATGCACTGCGGATTTCGCAGGCATTGCCGTCTCCTGCCGTCAAGGGGCCCTCCGGACCGCCCTCCTCGGCCGCAGGGACCTCGTCGCCGAGCATGCGCCGGGCCGTTCCGCGGTGCAGGGCCGCCGTGGCCGTGTCGCCCAGCCGCTCCAGGGTGTCGGCGAGCCGCAACTGGAGCGCCGCCTGGAGCCGTACGTCCTCGGCGTGGCGGGCCCACTCCACCGCCTCCTGGCAGGTGCGCAGACAGTCCTCGGGCCGCCCGGCGTACTCCTGGACGCGGGCCAGCTCGCTCAACGCCCGCGCGTGGGCGGCGACATCGCCCGCCTTGCGGTGCGCGGCGACGGCCGCCCGCCAGTTGCGCAGGGCCTCGCCGTAGCGGCCCGTGTAGGTGTGCGCGGTGGCGATACGGCCGTAGAGGCGGGCGGCGTCCTCGCGCTCCTCGCGCGCGAGCCGCCGCGCCAGGGCACGGCCGAACCAGTCGGCGGCCCGGTCGTAGTCCCCCAGCTCCTGGTGGGCGCTGCCTACGGATTCCATGGCGCGGCTGATCGCGTACGGGTCGTCGGCCTCCCGCCCGGCGTCCAGCGCGGCCCGGTAGCGGGCCAGAGCCGCCGCCGTACGCCCGGTGCGGGCGTCCAGGTCGGCGAGGTTCAGCAGGGCGGCGGCCTTCTCCCGGGGCAGCCCGCGCCGCTCGGCCACGTCCAGGACGAGCCGGTGGATGCCGTAGAGGTCACCGGCGGCGGCCTGGGTGCCGATGTGCGCCACCATGGCCCGCACCAGCTGGGACATCAAGCGGCGGGCCAGGGTGTCCAGTTCGCCGTCGGCGACGGCGAGCCGGGCCGCGGCGAGCAGGGCGGGCCTGCGGGCGCGCAGCCACTTCTCGGCGGCCCGCGGAGTGGCGAAGCGCAGCCCGGGAGGCAGGCTCTTCAGCTTCTCCCTGGTCTCGGGGCTGTCGGTCTCGGTGATCGCCCGGCAGGACTGGAGCAGCCGCACGGTCCGCTCCAGCATCCGGGCGCGGGCGAGCCGCAGCTCGGCGGGGCGGTCCTGGCGCTGGGCGAGGTCCGCCAGCAGCGGGTGCAGGCAGCCGGGGACCTCGTAGCACGGCAGCGGCGAGGGGACGGCGCGCAGCACGCCGAGTTCGGCGAAGTCGTCGAGGAAGCCGCGGGCGGCCTCGACCGAGCAGCCGGCGAGCGCGGAGGCGGTCTGCGGGTCGACGTCACCGGCCGGGGCGAGGGAGAGCAGGCGCAGCAGCCGGGCGGCCGGGCCGGACAGGGTGCCGTGCACGAACCGCAGCACCCGGTCGAGGGCGGAACGCTCGTCGGGGTCGGCGCGCAGCTGCTTGGCGAGGTCGGCGACGGCCGCCTGGGGGTGGGCGGCGAGCCAGCCGCCGGCCAGGGTCAGCGCGGCGGGCTGGCCCTGGCAGACCTCGATCAGGCTCTCGGCGGCGCGCGGGTCGACGGTGATGCGCACCGGGTCGATGCGCTGCGCCAGCAGTTCCACGCCGGACTTGGTGTCCAGGCCGCCCAGGGTGCACGGGCGGACGTCGGCGATCCCGGTGAGCGGGCCCCGGGAGACGGCGACGAGCAGGCAGTCGGCGTTCTCCGGCAGCAGCGCGTCGACCTGGTCCGCGCCGGCCGCGTCGTCGAGCAGGAGCAGGGCCCGGCGCTCGGCGAGGGCGGTGCGCAGGGCCTCGGTCAGGTCGTCCTCGGCGGCGCCGGGCGGGGTCGGCAGATCGAGGGCCGTGAGCAGGTCGCGGGCGACCGCCTCGACGGGTACGGGGGTGCCGTCGGACTCGGTGAGCCCGGCGCGCAGCACACCGCCGGGGTAACGCTGCGCGACCTGCCCCACCAGTTCCTCGGCGAGCGCCGTACGGCCGGAGCCGGGCCTGCCCGCGATCAGCAGGACGCGTGCGCGCGGCTCCTTGCGGCCGGCCAGGGTGTCGAGGCCGGCGCGCTCGATGTCGGCGCGCAGCTCCTTCAACTCCCGTGTGCGGCCCAGGAAGAGACTCTTCGCGGCAGCGGGGAACCGGTCCCCGCCGGACAGGTTCACGCCACCTGCGTCCACCGCCTGATCCGTCACGGGCCACACTCCCGTCCCACGCACGTGCAAGCCCGCCGGGACTCCGGTTCGGGCGTTTCCAGAGCCTAGTTCACGCTCTGCGACGAACCGTGAGGAGCACGGCGGACACGTCGCCCGATCGGATCAGGCGATCGTCACACCGCAGGGGTCGACGGTGTGTTCAGGACGCGAAGGGGCGCGCCGGCCAGGGCGCCTCGGCCGGGCGCAGTGCGTCCAATCCGTCCCCCCGGCGCGCGGCGACCAGCGACAGGACGCCCACCACCAGGCAGTTGTTGTGCAGTTCGCCCGCGAGCACGCCCCGTACCAGTTCGTCCACCGGGATCCGCGCGTGCTCCATGTCGGTCTCCTCGTGCTCCGCCGCGAAGCGCTCGCCGACCGCCTCGGACAGGCCCCGGGCGAGGAAGATCCGCACGGACTCGTCGCAGCCGCCCGGGGTGGTGTAGACGTCGGTCAGCACCCGCCAGTCCTCGGCCTTGACGTGGGCCTCCTCGTACAGCTCGCGCTGGGCGGCGTGCAGCGGGTTCTCGCCGGGAACGTCGAGCAGGCCCGCCGGGATCTCCCACAGCCGCTGCCGCACCGGGTGGCGGTACTGGCGGATCAGCAGCACCCGGTCCTCCTCGTCGAGGGCGAGGACGGCCACGGAGCCCGGATGCACCTGGTAGTCGCGGGTGACCACGGAGCCGTCGGGCATGACGACGTCGTCGGTGCGGACGGAGGTCTTGCCGCCGACGAACGGGGTGCTGGTGGCCCGGATCTCCCACTCCTCCGGGATGTCCTTGATCGTCATGCCCTGGCCTTTCCGACGTGCGCAAACAGAACGGGGGTGCGCACCTTTGACAGTACGCACCCCCGCAACCGTACAACCGGGTGTGCTACTTGGAGTTCTTCCGCTCGACGGCGGCCTTCACCAGGCCCGCGAACAGCGGGTGCGGACGCGTCGGGCGCGAGCGCAGCTCCGGGTGCGCCTGGGTGGCGACCAGGTAGGGGTGGACCTCGCGCGGGTACTCCACGTACTCGACGAGCTTGCCGTCCGGGGAGGTGCCGGAGAAGACGATGCCCGCCTTCTTCTCCAGCTCCGCGCGGTAGGCGTTGTTCACCTCGTAGCGGTGGCGGTGGCGCTCCTCGACGTACTCCTTGCCGTCGTAGACCTCGCGCACGATCGAGCCCTCGGCCAGCTTCGCCGGGTACATGCCGAGCCGCATGGTGCCGCCCATGTCGCCCTCGCCGGCGACGATGTCCATCTGCTCGGCCATGGTGGAGATCACCGGGTGGCCGGTGGCCGGGTCGAACTCGGTGGAGTTGGCGTCCGCGATGCCGGCGAGGCTGCGGGCGGCCTCGATCACGATGCACTGCAGGCCCAGGCACAGGCCCAGCAGCGGGATGCCGTTCTCACGGGCGTAGCGGATGGCGCCGACCTTGCCGAGCACGCCGCGGTCGCCGAAGCCGCCCGGGATGCAAATGCCGTCGACGCCGGCGAGCTGCTGCTCGGCGCCGGCCGCGGTCTTGCAGTCGTCGGAGGTGACCCACTTGATCTTCACCCGGGCCCTGTTGGCGAAGCCGCCCGCGCGCAGCGCCTCGGTCACCGACAGGTAGGCGTCGGGCAGGTCGATGTACTTGCCGACCAGGGCCAGGGTGATCTCGTGCTCGGGCTTGTGGACGCGGTCCAGCAGGTCGTCCCAGGTCGTCCAGTCCACGTCGCGGAAGGGCAGGTCCAGCTTGCGCACGACGTAGGCGTCCAGGCCCTCGGAGTGCACGACCTTCGGGATGTCGTAGATCGACCGGGCGTCGGGGCAGGCGACCACGGCCGCCTCGTCGACGTCGCACATCAGGGAGATCTTGCGCTTGATCGCGGTGGGCACCTCGCGGTCACAGCGCAGCACGATCGCGTCCGGCTGGATGCCGATGTTGCGCAGCGCGGCGACCGAGTGCTGGGTCGGCTTCGTCTTCAGCTCCCCGGAGGGACCGATGTAGGGAAGCAGCGAGATGTGCACGACGAAGACGTTGTCCCGGCCGACCTCGTGGCGGACCTGGCGGACGGTCTCCAGGAACGGCAGCGACTCGATGTCGCCGACCGTGCCGCCGACCTCGGTGATGACGACGTCCACCTCGTCGGTGGCCATGCGCCGGATGCGGTGCTTGATCTCGTTGGTGATGTGCGGGATGACCTGCACCGTGTCGCCCAGGTACTCGCCGCGCCGCTCCTTGGCGATGACCGTGGAGTACACCTGGCCGGTGGTGACGTTGGCGGAGCCGTCCAGGTCCCGGTCGAGGAAGCGCTCGTAGTGGCCGATGTCCAGGTCGGTCTCGGCGCCGTCGTTGGTGACGAACACCTCACCGTGCTGGAAGGGGTTCATCGTGCCCGGGTCGACGTTGAGGTACGGGTCCAGCTTCTGCATCACGACGCGCAGGCCCCGGGCCTTCAGCAGCATGCCCAGGCTGGAGGCGGTGAGGCCCTTGCCGAGCGAGGAGGCGACACCCCCGGTGACGAAGATGTGCTTGGTCGTCGTGGCTTTGCTGTTTCGGAAAGCAGCGGGCGGCATGGCCAAGAGGGGGCTCCCGTGGTCGCGGTCTGTCGTGCGGTACGGCTGGCCGGTCCGGGGAACCCGGTGTCCGGCTGAGGCGCCGTCGCTGCGGTTCGGGGGTTTCGAGCCCACCGGTCCACGGGCTACCAGGGTATCAGCGCCTGACGGGCATGGCTCCCGGCCACGCTCCGCGCACGCTCCGACACGTGCGCGTACCACTCACAGGTCCCTCACCCATGGCTCACTCGTTCGGCGCACCCGGGTTGCCCGGAGCGGCACGCAGATCATCTACGTGCGTCGTATCCTGCTCGGACACTCGCTGAGGAGCCCCGCCGGCAACACGGCACCACCCCCGTCCGTATGACCCGGAACAACAAGAGCTCGTCAGTTCGTTGAGCAAGGGTTGTCGTTCTGCCCCACGGCCGACCGGCGGTCCCCCCACCCCTCGACGACGCATTACAACCACCCCTTGACCGCACTAGCGACAGCCCCTTCGCGGGGTGTGACGTGGCCGTTCGACTGGAGTTGCACGTGGCCGGGCGCATCGAAGATTACGCACTCATCGGAGACATGCAGACCGCTGCCCTGGTCTGCCGGGACGGGACAGTCGACTGGCTGTGCCTGCCCCGCTTCGATTCCCATGCCATCTTCGCCGGCCTGCTGGGTACCGAGGAACACGGTTTCTGGCGGATCGGGCCGGCGTTCGCGGCCGGCACACAGCCGCCCACGGCGGCCCGGCGCAGTTACCGCGGTGACTCGCTGATCCTGGAATCCGAGTGGGACACCCCGCGCGGCACGGTCCGCGTGACGGATTTCATGCCCCCGCGCGACGGCGCCCCGCAGGTGATCCGCATCGTGGAGGGCGTCACCGGCCGGGTGCCGATGCGCTCCACGCTGCGCATGCGCTTCTCCTACGGCCGGGTCGTGCCGTGGGTGCACCGGCACGAGGGCCGCACGGTGGCGGTGGCGGGTCCGGACTCCGTGTGGTTCGACACATCGGTGAAGACCTACGGCAAGTCGCTGACCACGTACGCGGACTTCACCGTCGCTCCCGGTGACCGGATCGCGTTCACCATCTCCTGGCAGGCGTCGCACAAGGAGCCGCCGCCGCTGCCGGAGCCGGAGCAGTCGCTGGAGGCGACGGATGAGTTCTGGCGCGATTGGGTCGGGCACTGCACGTACCACGGGCCCTACCGCGAGGCCGTGGTCCGCAGCCTGATCACGCTCAAGGCCCTGACCTACGCCCCGACCGGCGGCATCGTGGCGGCCCCCACCACGTCGCTGCCCGAGGACATCGGCGGCGTACGCAACTGGGACTACCGCTACACCTGGCTGCGCGACGCGGCGATCACCCTGTCCTCGCTGCTGCGCACCGGCTACCGCGAGGAGGCCCGCGCCTGGCGCGAGTGGCTGCTGCGGGCCGTCGCCGGCGATCCGGACAACCTCCAGATCATGTACGGCATCGCCGGCGAGCGCGAGCTGGGCGAGGCGGAGCTCGACTGGCTGCCCGGCTACGAGAACTCCGCGCCGGTCCGGGTGGGCAACGGCGCCGCGCACCAGCTCCAGCTGGACGTCTACGGCGAGGTCACCGAGGCCCTGCACCTGGCCCACATGACGGGCCTGGCCCGCAACGACTACGCCTCCCTGCTCCAGCTCAAGCTGATCCAGTACCTGGAGAAGCACTGGCAGGAGCCGGACGAGGGCATCTGGGAGGTGCGCGGGCCACGCCGCCACTTCGTGCACTCCAAGGTCATGGCCTGGGTCGCCGTCGACCGCACCATCAAGCTCATCGAGTCCGGGGAGGCCGACGGCCCGCTGGAGCGTTGGAAGGTGCTGCGGGACGACATCCACCGCGAGGTGTGCGAGAAGGGCTACGACAAGGAGCGCAACACCTTCACGCAGTCCTACGGTTCGCGGGAGCTGGACGCGTCCTTGCTGCTCATCCCGCAGATGGGCTTCCTGCCGCCGGACGACAAGCGGGTCATCGGCACCATCGAGGCGATCCAGCGCGAGCTGTCCACCGCGGACGGGTTCATCCTGCGCTACCCCACCGACGGCGACCACGCGGGCGTCGACGGCCTGCCCGGCGACGAGGGCGCCTTCCTCGCCTGCTCCTTCTGGATGGCCGACGACCTGGCGATGATCGGCCGCGTGGACGAGGCGCGCAAGCTCTTCGACAAGCTCCTCTCGCTCCGCAACGACCTGGGCCTCCTCGCCGAGGAGTGGGACCCGCGCCGCCAGCGCCAGGTGGGCAACTTCCCCCAGGCCTTCAGCCATGTGCCGCTGATCGACACGGCCCTGCGCCTGACGGCGAGCGGCGCGTACGGAGGCTGACCCGGCGCCGGGCGGGCGAACGCGCGCGCCCGGCGGTCGGCCCAGCTCAGGGTGGTCGGACCGCTCCGGCCACCCGACGCTGCCGCCGCGTCGCGGGCAGAGGTAGCGTCCGCTTCATGGACCGCAGATTCGACACCGAGGGCACCGGCATCACCGTCCGGCGCGCCCTCGAACTGCCCGGCCTGCGCAGCGGCCTCCCCGAGGTCCTCGCCGGCGCCGACAAGCTGACCCGCACCGTCCGCTGGGTGCACGCCGGCGAGGTCCCCAACATCGCCTCCCTGCTCAAGGGCGGCGAACTCCTGCTGACCACCGGCTACGGACTCGGCACCCGCCCCGCCGACCAGCGGGCCTTCGTGCGCACCCTCGCCGACCGCGGCATCGCGGCCCTGGTGGTGGAGCTGGGCCCGCGCTTCACCCGCCTGCCCACCGCCCTCGTCGAGACTGCGCGGTCCGCCGGCCTCCCCCTCGTCCAGCTGCACCGCGAGGTGCCGTTCGTGGCGGTCACCGAGGAGATCCACACGGAGATCGTCAACGGTCACTACGCGCTGCTCCAGCGGGCCGAGGAGGTGCACCGCCGCTGCACTCAGGCACTGCTCGGCGGCGGCGGAGTGCCGCAGGTGCTCGGCATCCTGGCCGACTTCGGCGGCAACCCGGTCTTCCTGGAGACCCCGGACGGACAGTTGTTGTACGCGGCCGGCTCCGGCCCCGAGGGCGCCGATCCGCTCCAGGTCTGGGAGGGACTGCGCGACCAGCGCAAGGACGCGGCGCCGCCGGCCGGTTCGGTCGTCGTGGACGTGCCCGGCGGCGGACCGGGCACCGGCTCGGTGCGCGCCCGGCTCGTGCTGCTGCCGGTCCGCTCGCCGCTGGCCCCGGTGCACCGCATGGCCGCCGAGCGGGCGGCGGGTCTCCTCGCCGTGGTGCTGATGCAGGCCCGCCAGGAGGAGGAGCTGGCGGCGCGCGGCCGCGGCGACTTCCTCACCGACCTCGCCGAGGGGCGTATCGCCGCGGAGGACGCTCCCGCGCAGGCCCGGGTCCTCGGCTTCAAGCCGGGCAACAGCCCGCTGCTGCCCGTGGTGATGCGGCTCGGCGACGCGCTCGCGTCCACCGGGGACACCGCCCGGCCGAGCGCGGCCGCCGGCGGCGGGGGCTGGGCGGTACTGGCCCGCGCGGTCGCCGAGGAACTCGCCTCGGTGGGCGTGCCGGTGCTGCTGGGCGTGCGGCCGGTCGAGGGCCGGGTGCCGCTGCTGATCGGCCTGCGCTCGGAGAAGGAGCGGCCCACCGTCGCGGACCGGGTCGCGGCGGCCCTGCGGGCGGGTGTGGAGCGGGCCGGGATGCGGCGGCCGGGCGGGCAGCCGGAGGTGGTGGTCGTCGGTGTGGCGGGCGGCTGGGCGGCCGCCTCGGCGGGCCTGCGGCACGCGGCGGAGGCGGCGACGGCGGCGCAGGGGCTGCCGGACCGGCCCTGGTACGACGCCCGCCGCCTGGACATCGACCTGCTGCTGTGGCGGCTGCGCGACCACCCCGACCTGGCGGCCTTCGTGGACCGCGCGATCGGCCCGCTGCGGGACCACGACCTGCGCTCGAAGCCGCCGCTGCTGCCCACCCTTCAGACGTATCTGGCGCACGCGGGCCGCAAGGCGGAGACCGCCCGCGAGCTGCACCTGAACCGGCAGACGCTCTACAACCGCCTGGCCCGGATCGGGGAGTTGCTGGGCACCGACCTCGACGACCCGCAGACGGTCCTGGCCCTGAGTCTGGCCCTGCGGGCCCGCCGGCACGTGCCGTGAGCGTCAGGTCAGCGGCCGGGGCCGGGTCAACTCGTCGTAGACGCTGAGCACCTGGGCGACCGTGTCGTCCTCGGTGGGCCAGGTGGCGGCCTGCCGGATGCCCATGTCCCGCAGCGCCTCGCGGCGTTCGGGGTCGCCGAGCAGCCGTATGACGGCGCCGGTGAACGCGTCCACGTCCTGGTCCGGTACCAGTTCGGCCGCGTCGCCCACGAGTTCGGGCACCCCGCCGGTCCGCGCGGCGACGAGCGGCACCCGCGCGTGCAGGGCCTCCTGGGCGAGGACGGAGCGGGCCTCCCAGCTCCTGGGCAGCAGCGCCAGGTCGGCGGCGGCCAGCAGCTCGCCGACGTCGTCCCGCCGCCCGAGGAGCCGGACCGGCAGTTCCTCGTCCTCGATCCGCCGCTGGAACTCCGCACGCAGGGGCCCCTCCCCCGCGACGACGAGCAGCGGCACGGGTTCCATGAGGCGCCAGGCGCGGGCCGCGTCCAGCAGCAGCTCGTGGCCGCGGCCCGGGTCCAGGGAAGCCACGGCGATCAGCAACGGCCGGTCGATGGCGCCGAGTTCGGCCCGCACCTTGGAGCATGGACGGTCCGGGTGCTCGTATCCGGCGGTCGGCCGGGGCACCGCGACGGCGGCGAGCCGGGCGTCCCGCGCGCCTCGCCCGCGGGCCCGGTCGACGAGTTCGGAGGTGGTGCCGAGCACGACGGTGGCGGCCTTGACCACACGGCGCTCCAGGAGCCGCATCAGGTGCGCGCGGGCCCCTTCGGCGTGCACGTGGTTGTGCCAGGTCACCACGAGGGGCGTGCTGCGGCCGCTGAGCGCCAGCACGGCGCGGAACGAGGCGTGCAGCCCGTGCGCGTGCACCAGGTCGGCGTCCGCGCAGACCGTGCGCAGCGCGGCCACGGACACCGGGTCGCTGCTGCGCGGCACGTGCACGTGCTGGGCGCCGACGCCGGTGAAGGAGTAGGCGCGGTCGGCCTCGGCGGGGGCGCACACCGTCACCCGCACGCCCCGGGCGACCAGGCCCGCGGCCAGCGACCGCACGTGCGCGCTGCTGCCGGCGTTGCCTCCGCCCAGCACCTGCACGGTGCGCAGCGTCGACTGACCGTGCGATACGTGGCTGCTCACGGGGCTCACGCGGCCGGGGCTCCTGGTTCGGCGTCGGGAGGGTCACGGGAAACGTACAGAAGGTATCGAGCCGGGGTACAAAGCCGCAGACGCTGTCCCGGCTCACTGCCCCCGGCGTCCAAGGATG
This sequence comes from Streptomyces sp. NPDC091412, assembly GCF_044756885.1. Lineage (NCBI taxonomy): Bacteria > Bacillati > Actinomycetota > Actinomycetes > Kitasatosporales > Streptomycetaceae > Streptomyces > Streptomyces sp. NPDC091412. Next base: position 436,196 of record NZ_JBIVTV010000001.1, read on the forward strand.
CCAGTACGTACGGGTGTTCCGGGTCGGCGGTGGGTGCCGGGCGCCTGCGGGAACGGTTCGACAGCTTGACGCCGGATCACTCATAAGAGTGAAACCGGCGGGTCGGTGCCGCCCTCGGCGCGTTCATTTTCTCCCCGTGCGCGGGAGCGGCGGCCACCGCGAGGGCGTACGGGACCGGTCCGCCGCGCCCCTCGCACGCGACGGCGCCGCGCCCAGGGCGTGCGCCCCCGTACCACCGCTCACCAGCCGCTCCCCGAACACGCGGGGCAGCACCGCCGCGGTGACTCCTCTGACAGCGTCCGGTCCACCGCGCGGCAGCGCGGACACCGCGCCGGCCAACCGACCGGGCCGCGCGACCGACCCGGCAGACGCGGCCCGCGCCGCCGGACCCGCCACGGACCGCACACGGTCGGCCCCGGACGCGGCTACCACGGCCACCGCCGGCCCGGCGCACACGGCCGGCACCGCCGGGGTCGCCGCGGACCGCACCCGACCGCCTCGGACCGCAGCCACTACAGCCACCGCCCACCCGGCACATACGGCCGGCACCGCCGGACCCACCGTGGACCGCACACGGTCGGCCCGGGACACGGCCGTCGCGGCCGTCGCCGGTCCGGGGTACCGCCCGATGGGCCGTCCTGCGTGGTGCGTGCGGCCCCAGCATTCGCGTCCGGCCGGTGGTGTGCGCGGGGTGGCGGCACGGGAGATCATTTCGCCACCCTACGCACTTCCTAGTGCTGTGGCCGGAACGGTTTGCCGGGAAGCTCGCGGCGTCCGGTGCTGGGGGCACCCCCCACGCCCTTCAGGCAGTGGGGGAACATCGCAAGGCGGAGCATCACCCGCGTACTGGATGTACTCGGGTGATGCGACAACGCGGCGTGGGGGTACCCCCGGCCGAAGGCTGGGGGAGTGCCGTGCCCGGCGCCGCGAGCCGGTGAACCTTTCCGGTCGCAGCACTAACGCTCCGACAGGCAACGTCGGCGCCGTCGCGACGCCCGGCACGCACTCTCGCCGCACCGCCCGAAAGCCCAAGTACATCCAGTACGAGGACTTCCGGCCGGCGCACCGAGAGCACGCACCGGACGCCGCTCCTTGACGGGCAGACGTTGCCCGCCGCGGCACTAGCCGACGAAGTACGTCGGGTTCGGCAGCTTGAAGGTGTGCTCGGCGTAACCGCCGTCGAGGTCGGAGTACTGGTCGCCGAAGTTGGCGACGATGTCGTACCCGAGGTCCTCGATGTGCTTGCGGGTGCCGGCCTTGTACTGGACGGTCGTGCAGGTCCAGGCGCCCGGGGTGGCGCAGCCCTTCAGGTAGGACGGCGGGTTGGCCGCGTCCTTGAGGAACATGTGCGCGGCGTCGAGGTTGACGTCGGCGCCGACCTTCTTCAGGTTCTCCACGGCGGCGGAGCGCTGTGCCTCGCTCAGGCCGGAGTTGTAGAAGACCTCGACGCCCTTCTTCGCGGCGTACCGCACGAGTTCGGGGCTGCCGAAGACCGCCGGGCGGTCGGCCTTGTTGACGTAGGCCGCCCAGGTGGCGCTGTTGTAGCCGTAGCTGTTCTTCTTCTCGTAGTCCAGGCTGAGCAGCAGCGTGTCGTCGATGTCGAAGACGACGGCCGGCTTGTTCTTGCCCTTGTGGCCCGCCTTGTCCGCCGCCTTGTCGATCCACTTCTTGGCGTCGGCGTCGACGCGCGCGAGGTCCTTGGCGTACGGGCTGTCCGGGGACGCCTGGTAGACACCGTCGGCGTCGAGCTTGGTGCCGTAGTAGGCGTCGATGTCCTGGGTGAGGAGCCCGATGTTGTAGGGCTCGTGGGTGGAGTTGGCGGTCGACTGACCTGCCGTGGCCGCACCGGCGCCGTAGAGCACGGCACTGGTGAGGGCGCAGGTGGCGGCGAGGGCCGCGATACGCAGTGGCTTGTGCATGAGTCGTTTTCTACGCGCGTCACCCACGGATGCGCGAGACCGTGCGGGGTACCTTTTGCCCGATCGATATCTGGCGTGGCCGACAATTCGCCTGCGCCACCCGCCGTTCACCTCGGCCGGTCACGCGCTGTCAGCGCCCCCGCCACGGCGTCCAGTCGCCGAGGTACGCATCCCGGTTCGCCGTCCGGGCCTCGGCGCGGGTGAGCTGGGGGCGGTGGGCCGGGTCGGCGATCCGCGCGCCGGGGCCGGAGTTGCGGTACTCGGCGAAACGTTGGTCCTGCCAGGGGTACGTGTCCGACATGTTGGCATATGGTGCGACCGCGTCGATGCCCGGGCCGAGCCAGGTGTCGCGGACGGTCAGCATCGGGCGGGCGGTCGTGTCCGAGCTGGGCACCCAGGGACGGGCGAGTTTGTAGCCGCCGTCCGGGGCCCGGCTGGTGACGCGGCCGTGCGTGACCAGGTAGCCGCGCGGATTGGCGGCCGCGGTGGAGGGCGCGAAGACGAAGCCGTACGGTGCCGCCGCCAGGTCGCTGCGGTCCAGCGCGCGGAAGTGGCAGTGCTCGAACACCGCGGTCGCCCGGCCGAAGACGAAGTCGACGTCGCCCTCGATGCGGCAGTGGGCGTAGTACTGGCGGGCGAAGGCGGACAGGGTCCTGGTGTCGGCGTACAGCGTGTCCTGGTGGCCCAGGAAGCGGCAGTGCCAGAACGCCGAGCGGTCGCCCTGCACCTTGACGGCGACGGCCTGGGTGCCGCTGACGCCGGGGTGGTCGGCACGCAGCCAGTCGTTGGCGAAGGTGATCCGGTGGGCGGTGAAACCGTCCGCCTGGACGGTCGTGGTGGCCGATCCGCTGGTGCCGTAGGTACCGCCGTCGGGTGTGGGCGTGCCGGCCGCGTGGTCGTACACGATCGTCACGTCGCGGGCGTCGCCCGTGGCGCCGATCCAGGTCATGTCCGTGCGCGTGGCGTCCACGGAGACGGTCTCCCGGTAGGTGCCCGGCGCGAGGACCAGGGTCCAGCCGCCACCCGCGGCCGCGTTCACCGCGGCCTGCACCTGGGTGAAGTCGCCGCGGCCGTGCGGGTCGACGTAGAGGGTGCGCGGGGTGCGACGGGCGGCCGGTGAGCCGTGGCGGCCGAACGGGTGCGGCCGGGCGGCGGCTCCGGCGGGCGGGGCGGCCAGGCCGAGCACGGCGCCGGCGGCAGCTCCGGCGAGCAGCAGTCCCCTTCTGGACAGGCCCTTTCCGGGCCGTCCCTTTCCAGGCAGGGGCGGCGGGGACGGGCGGAGGTGGGGCGAGGGCATGCGGGTGCTCCTTCGCGGTGCGGCGGGTCGGCGGCGGTGGCGGGGCGGGGGGGGGGGGGCCCCCCCCCCCCCCCGGGGGGGGGGCGGCCCCCCCCCCCCCCCCCCCCCCCCGGGGGGGGGGCCCCCCCCCCCCGGGCCGAGGGGGGTGGAGTCGGGG
>NZ_JBIVTV010000001.1:439578-788703 GCF_044756885.1 Streptomyces sp. NPDC091412
CCTCCGCGGGGGGGGCGGTGGGCGGCGGGGGGGGGGGGGGGGTGGGGGGGGTGTGGGGGGGGGGGGGGGGGGGGGGGGGGGGGGGGGGGGGGGGGGGGTTGGCCCCCCCCCCCCCGCCGGGAGGTGCACGTCAGCGCAGACGGCCGGCGCCCGCCTGGTGGTCGACGATCCCCGGCAGTGCCTTCGGGTTGTCGATCCGGGTGCGCAGGGCCGGGGTCCAGTCCCCGCCCCGCTGGAGGATCTCGTCGGGGACCTGGGCGTTGTGCACGGCGACCAGGTCGGTGAGCCTGCCGTTGACGTAGTTGTGGGACTCGGTGACCGGCGAGTCCTTCCACTTTTTGAGGATCTGGCCCGCGCCGACCCCGGGCGCGAGTGTGAACGCGTTGTGCTCGGCGACGAGTTGGGACTCCATGCCGATGCCGAGGCTGTAGCCGTAGCCGGCGTTGGCCACGAAGTGGTTGTTGTAGGAGTCGACCTGTCCGAAGCGGACGCGCGGGGCCCGCTCGACGAGGTTGCTGAACAGGTTGTGGTGCAGGGTCACCTTCAGGTGGCCCCGGTCGATCGCGGCGGTGGACGCGCTGTCGCTGTTGCCGATGAGGATGGTCTTGTCGTGGTCCTCGAAGACGTTCCAGGAGACCGTCACGTAGTCGGCGCCCTTGACGATGTCCAGCTCGCCGTCGTGCTGCTCGAAGATCCGGCCGTAGTAGTACGGCAGGGTGCTGTTGGGGTGCTCGCCGTCGGTGAAGGTGTTGTGGTCCATCCAGACATGGGTGGAGCCGGTGATCACCGCGCTGTCGTACTCGGAGTTCCAGTTGCCGTCGGCGGTGTCGGTGGGGTCCCACTGCGGGAAGCAGTCCAGCGGGCTCTCCAGGGTGACGTTGCGGACGATGACGTTGTCCACGTTCTTGATCTGGAGGCTGGCGCCCTTGAAGCCCGCGTCCCTGCCAACGCCGACGATGGTGGTGTTGGCGGGGATGTTCGCCTTGATGTACTTGTCCTGGAGCGCGGCGGAGGCGCGGCGCAGGCCCTCGGGGCTGTCGTCGGGCTCGCCGTCCAGGTTCCGGTCGCGGCCCCACGTCTCAGGCGCGTAGGTCTCCAGGTAGGTGCCGAAGTCGTAGCCGGGCACCTCGAAGGCGGAGCAGCTCGGGCCGTCGGCGTCGATCATGCCCTTGACCTTGATGATCTTCGGCGCGCTGCCGCCGGCGGCGAGCGCGGCCTTGAAGCCGTCCCAGGTGGTGACGGTGTAGGTGTGGGCGGCGTCGGCCTTGGCGCCGCCGGTGGTGCCGGCACCGTGGGAGCCCCAGCCGTCCTTGGCCGCGAGCACCTGACGGGCGGTGTCGGGGGTGTGGGGCCCGGGAGCCGCGGCGGCGGTGCCGGTGATGGCGAGCACCAGGGCGGTGCAGCCCACGGCCGCGATGATGACACGCTCATGACATTTCTGTGTGCGCACTGTACGGATCCTCTTTCCACGGAGAGCGGGACAGGAAGGGGCGCGGGGAACCGCGCACCCAGCCACGGACGGCCCGCGGCCCGGAACCGGCCTCAAGCCCCCGGACCGTCCGCCTTGGTTTCGTCGGCCGGTGTCAGCCCTGGTTCTGCTTCCACTCGGCCTGCGCCTTGTTCAGCTGGTCGGCCAGCGTGTCCAGGAACTGCTTGGCGCTCAGCTTGCCGAGCAGCACCTTCTGGAAGTTCGCCTCGTTGTCGGCCTTGGAGATGGTGTTCCAGTCGGGCAGGTAGTACGGCAACTGGACGATCTTCGTGTCGGCCCCATTCAGCGCCTCGGCCGCCAGCTTCGTCGGCTCGGCCTGCTGGATCCAGGCGTCCGCGGCGGCGTCGACGTTGGTGGGCACCTGCCCGGCGGACTCGTTGAACTTGGAGTTCTCCGCGGCCGAGGCGGCGAACTCGATGAACTTCCAGGCGGCCGCCTTGTTCTTGCTCGCCTTGAACAGGCCGATGCCGTCGACCGGGTTGGACACCTGCACCCGGGTGCCGTCGCCCAGCGTGGGGTTCGGGATGCCGCGGAACGTGTCCTTGCCGAGGGCCTTCAGGTGGTCCTGGTACGAGCCCAGGTTGTGGCTCAGCATGCCGATGGTGCCGCTGTCCCACTGGGCGACCATCTTGGTGAAGTCGTTGTTGACGTCGGCGGACGGGGTGTCCTTCTTGTACAGCGCGACGTACTTGTCCAGCGCCGCCACGTTCTTCGGGTCGTTGACGGTCGTCTTGTCGCCGTCCCAGAAGGAGGTGATGCCGGTCTGTCCGTACACCGCGTCCAGGGCCGGCGCGATGGAACCCTCGCCGCCGCGGATGGTGAAGCCGAACTCGTTCTTGCCCTTGTTCGTGAGCTTGCCCGCGGCCTCGTAGAACTTGTCCCAGGTCGTCGGCGCGTCCAGGCCGGCCTTCTTGAACAGGTCGGTGCGGTACCACAGCGTGCCGTTGTTCACCGAGGTCGGCACGTGGTACAGGGTGTCGCCGCCGCCCGCCGCCTTGCTGACGCCGAGCACGTTCTCGCTGAGCTTGCCGTTCAGCTCGCTCTTCGCCAGCCTGCCGTCCAGCGGCTCCAGCGCCCCCTGGGCGGCGATCTCGGCGAGCATCGCGGTCCCCACGCCGCCGACGTCCGGCAGACCGCCGCCCTGGATGGCGGTGTCGTACTTGGACTGGGCGCTCGCGGCCGGGATTCCGACGTAGTTGACCTTGATGTCCGGGTACTTCTTCTCGAAGTCCGCGATGATCTGCTTCCAGACGTCGGTGCGCACACCGCCGTTGTTGTCCCAGAAGGTGATCTCGCCCTTGCCGGAGCCCTCGGAACCCTTGCTCTTCCCGGAGCCGCTGCCGTCGTCACCGCACGCGGTGGCGGTCAGCGCGAGCGCGGAACCCAGGACGACGGCCACGGCGGCGCGCCTGCTTCTACGGATGTTGATCTTCATTGATCGGCTCTCTTCTTCTGGATCCAACTCGGAGGTGGAGCTTGGGGCTTGGGGTCGGGGACTCGGGGACGCTTTCCGGTAAGCGCTTGCTGGAGGGGTGTGCGACGGCGGCTCCCGACCGAGGCGACGACGGAGCGGGTTACTGCACGGTGGGGGCGGGAGGGTTCCCGACGAGCGGTTTCCTCATGACAGGGCCGCCTCGCGGGCCAGCTCCCCGGCCTCGTCCCGGCCGAGCCGGCCGTCGGCGACGACGGTGACGATCCGGCGCACGACGGTCTCGCCCGGCTCGATGGCGAGCCGCCGCTCGGCCGCCAGCGACGAGCCCACGCCCGGGTACTCCGCGGCCCGCACGAACCAGGCGTCCCGGCGGGTGGCGTCGGTGGCCCCGGCGAACACCAGCGTCCAGGTGCCGCCGACGAGCGCCAGCCAGTCGGCGCGGGTGCCGTGGGCCTCCGCCTCGCCGTCCCGGTCGGCGGTGAGGACGAGCGGGGGCCGCTCCTCCTTGCGGGCCCGCCAGAAGAAGCCGCCGTACGCCGCGCCGGGGCGTCCGTTGGTGGCGGGGCTGCCGATCGACAGCGCCCGAGGGGTGACATTGGTGAGGGCGAAGGTGAAGTCCAGGGCCCAGGCCGTGGCGTTGAGTCCGGTGGCCGCGACGGTACGGCGCTCGCGCAGCAGTTCACTGCCCGCCGCCACCCAGCGCAGCTCCTCCTCGAACCGGTCGGCCTCGCGCAGGGGGAAGCCGGTGTGCCGCTGGGCGCCGTGGTTGTCCAGCTCGGTCGGGCCCCGGTCGCGTACGAAGGTGCGCCCGCCCCAGAAGTTGTGCCCCTCGACGTCGGGAACGGCGACACCGACGCCGAGGTGATGGAGGTGGTCGGCGGGGCCGAGTTCGGTGACCGCGGTGCCGGCCAGGGTGGTGACGGGGTGCAGATAGGGGCGCGGGGAGCGCCGGTCGGGCAGTTCGGGCCGGGTGACGTAGCGGGCGACCGGGCGGCCCGCCACGCGCAGGACCGGGGAGTCCGTCATCCGACGGTCACCTCCTTCGGCGACGCCCAGTCGACGTCCAGCTCGGAGTACAGGGAGAGGGTGTCGGCGACGGCCGCGACGAGCCCGTCGACACCGGGGACGATCCGGCGGTCCTCGTCGGCCAGGCGCCGCCAGAGGCCGGCCGGCAGCGCGCCGGGGTCGGGGGCCGTGCGGATCGCCTCGACGACCCGCATGAAGGCGCCCGTGGACGCGGGCGGAACCAGCAGTCCGGCCCCGCTGGTCAGATGGCCGACCAGGTTCTCCAGCAGGTCGGTGCGGCCGTACTCGAACTCCTCCGGGCCGTGGCCTGCCCGCTGGAGCAGCACCCGGTCCTGCTTGTACCAGAAGGTGATCCGGCCGCTGCTGCCGTGCACCATGACGTACGGGTCGCCGGGGCGCTCGGCGCACAGGGTCGCCGCGACGGCGGCCGGGCCGTGCGGGGTCGTGACGCGGACGCAGCTGGTGTCGTCGGCCTCGATGGCGTTGGCCCGCCACAGCTCGGTCTCGATGCCGGTGACGTCCTCGGCGCGGGTGGCGCCGAGCAGGGCGAGCGCGGTGGACACGGCGTGCGCGAGGGGGTTGGTGAGCACCCCGTCGACCACGTCGGCGCCGTTCAGACGGCGCCTGCCCGCCCAGGGCGCCCGTCGGTAGTAGGCCTCGTCGCGTGCCCAGGCGCCCGCCGCGCCGACCCCGGTGACCGTCCCGATCATGCCCTTCGCGACCAGCTCCCGGATCGCGGGCATCGCGTGCGAGCCCAGTGCCTGGAAGCCGATCTGGCAGGCGACACCGGCCTCGGCGACCCCGTCGGCCATCCGGCGGAACTCCGCGTACGAGGGGGCGGGCGGCTTCTCCAGCAGGAGGTGGACGCCCCGCGCGGCGGCGGTGAGCGCCAGGTCGGTGTGGGTCGGGATGGGCGTGCAGACCACCGCGATCCGCGCGCCGGTGGCGTCCAGCAGGGCGCCGAAGTCGGCGGACTGCGCCGGTGTGCCGAGACCGCCGGGGATCTCGTCCTCGGCCAGCGGGGTCAGCTCGCAGATGCCCACGAGCCGTACGAGGCCCTTGTCCTGGAGCCGGCGGATGTTGTCCAGGTGCCAGCGGCCGTGACCGCGGGCACCGGCGAGCACGACCGGCAGCGGCGTGGTGGCGTCCGTCGATGCGGAGGGCGCCGTCGATGCGGAGGGCGCCGTCGATGCGGAGGGCGCCGTCGATGCGGAGGTCGCCGTCGGTGGCGTGGTGGCCGTCATCCCTTCACCGCCCCCGCGCTGAAGCCGGTGATCAGCCACTTCTGGATGAAGGCGAACACGATCACCACGGGTACGGCGGCGACGATGCCGCCCGCGGCCAGCGCGCCCAGGTCCACGCTGTCCGCGCTCATCAGGGTGTTGAGGCCGACCGGGATGGTCTGCTTGCTCTGGTCGGAGAGGAACATCAGCGCGAACAGGAAGTGGTTCCAGGCGTGCACGAAGGCGAAGGAGCCGACGGCGATCAGCCCGGGCCGCAGCAGCGGCAGGACGACGATCCGGAAGGCGGAGAAGCGGTTGCAGCCGTCCACCCAGGCGGCCTCCTCCAGGGACGGGGGCACGTTCTTGATGAAGCCGCTGATCAGGATCATCGACAGCGGCAGCTGGAAGACGGTCTCGGCGACGACGACGCTGCCCAGCGAGTTGATCATCGACAGCTTGGCGAAGATCTGGAAGAGCGGGACCAGCAGCAGCGCGCCGGGCACGAACTGCGAGCAGAGCAGGGCGAGCATGAAACCGCGCTTGAGCCGGAAGTCGAACCGCGCGAGCGCGTAACCGCCGGCCAGGGCGACGACCGTGGTGAGGACCAGGGTCGCGACACCGACGAGCACGCTGTTCTGGAAGTAGAGGCCGAAGCTCCGCTCGGTCCACACCTTCTCGAAGTGCTCGAAGGTCATCGGCCAGGGCACGAGCGAGGTGGAGCCGGCCGGGCGCAGCGCGAACAGCAGGATCCAGTAGAAGGGGATCAGGGTGAAGAGCAGATACACGGACAGCGGCAGATAGATGTGCCAGCGCGGGACCTCGTCCCAGGCGCGGCGCCTGCCGCGGGGCCGGGCCGGCTCGGACACCGCGCGCTCGGGCGCGGGCGCGATCTCGGTGATCACTTCTCACCTCCGAACTTGCTCAGCCGCAGATAGACGATCGAGCAGAAGAGCAGGATGACGAACGCCACCGTGGTCAGGGCGGAGGCGTAGCCGAAGTTGTGGGCGTCGACGCTGGTGTTGGCGATGTAGAGCGGCAGGGTGGTCGTCTCGCCGGCCGGTCCGCCGCCCGTGAGGGTGTAGAGCAGGTCGACGTTGTTGAACTCCCACACCGCGCGCAGCAGCGTGGACAGGACGATGGCGTCCTTCAGATGGGGCAGGGTGATGTGCCAGAACTGCTTGAGCCGGCTCGCCCCGTCGACCTCGGCGGCCTCGTACAGGTCGTGCGAGACGGACTGGAGGTCGGCGAGGATGAGGATGGCGAAGAAGGGCACCCCGCGCCACAGGTCGGCGACCACCGCCGCCGGGAACACGGTGGAGGTGTCCGACAGCCAGCTGGTGCCGTAGGAGCCGATGCCCATGTCGGCGAGGTAACGGGTGATGCCGGTCTGGGAGTTGTAGAGCAGCACCCAGATCGCGGAGGTGAGCACGCCGGAGACGGCCCACGGGGAGAACACCAGGGCCCGGCCGAGCGCACGGCCCACGAAGGTCTGGTTGACGATCAGGGCGAGGGCGAGTCCGAAGAGCAGTTGCAGCCCGACCTCGACGACCACCCACTTGGCGCTGAAGATCAGCGTGTCCCAGAACTGAGGGTCCTGGGTGAAGGCGTGGACGAAGTTGTCGAAGCCCGCGTATCCGTTCCGCCACGGCTTGGTGGGGTTGTAGTTCTGCAGGCTGTAGTAGAAGACGCTGAGCACCGGGTAGGCGATGAAGCCCAGCATGAGCAGGGCGGCCGGGGCGATCAGCAGGTACGGAAGCCTGCGCGGCGTGGCGGAGGCACGGCGCCGCCGGGGTGGCGCGGGCGGTTTCGCCACGGCTGCGGCTTGGGCCATGACTGTTCTCCTCGCAGTGGGGCAGTGCGGCGGTCCATAGGAAGCGCTTGCTACGTACACGTGGGTGAAGCGCTTCGGCGGAGAGGGCGGGTGGGGTGGTTGGTTCCGGGGGGCCCGGTTCCGGTCGGGGCCGGCTATCCGGCGTACGGGTCCGGCACCTTCCCGGGCCGGGCCAGGAACTCGAAGTCGCAGCCGGTGTCGGCCTGGGTGATCTGTTCGGAGTACAGGGCGCCGTAGCCGCGCTCGTAACGCACGGGCGGCGGCGTCCACTCGGCCCTGCGGCGCTCCAACTCCTCGTCGTCCACGTGGAGTCGGAGAGTGCGATCCTCGACATCGAGGGTGATCGGGTCGCCCGTGCGCACCAGCGCCAGCGGTCCGCCGACATGGCTCTCGGGAGCGACGTGCAGCACGCAGGCGCCGTAACTCGTGCCGCTCATGCGGGCGTCGGAGATCCGGACCATGTCCCGCACGCCCTGCTTGAGCAGGTGATCGGGGATGGGCAGCATGCCGTACTCGGGCATTCCGGGTCCGCCCTTGGGGCCGGAGCCGCGCAGCACGAGCACGCTGTCGGCGGTGATGCCGAGCGAGGGATCGTTGATGGTGCGCTGCATGGTCCGGTAGTCGTCGAAGACGACGGCGGGCCCGGTGTGCTTGAGCAGGTGCGGCTCGGCGGCGATGTGCTTGATGACGGCGCCGTCCGGGCAGAGGTTGCCGCGCAGCACCGCGACTCCGCCCTCGTCCGCGACCGGGTTGCCGCGGGGCCGGATCACGTCGTCGTCGTGCACCTGCGCGTCGGCGATCTGCTCGCGCAGGGTGTCGTACGACACCGTCGGCCGGTCCAGGTGGAGCAGGTCCGGGATGCGGGAGAGGAAGCCGGGCAGGCCGCCGGCGAAGTGGAAGTCCTCCATGAGGTACTTCTGTCCGCCGGGGCGGACGTTGGCGAGGACCGGGACGGTGCGGGCGACGCGGTCGAAGTCGTCGAGGGTGAGCCGGACGCCCGCGCGGCCCGCCATGGCGATCAGATGGATCACGGCGTTGGTGGAGCCGCCGAGCCCGAGGACGGTGGTGACCGCGTCCTCGAACGCCTCGCGGGTCAGGATCTCGCTCACCTTGCGGTCCTTGCGGACCAGTTCGACGATGGCCATGCCCGCCCTGGCCGCCATCCGGTCGTGCCCGGAGTCCACCGCCGGGATGCTGGAGGCGCCGGGGACGGTCACGCCGAGGGCCTCGGCGGCCGCGGTCAGCGTGGAGGCCGTGCCCATGGTCATGCAGTGGCCGGGCGAGCGGGCCAGGCCGCTCTCCAGCTCGGCCATCTCGCAGTCGCCGATCAGGCCGGCCCGCTTGTCGTCCCAGTACTTCCACATGTCGGTGCCGGAGCCGAGGACCTCACCCCGCCAGTGACCGGGCAGCATGGGCCCGGCGGGCACGAAGACGGTGGGCAGGTCGACGCTCGCGGCGCCCATCAGGAGGGCGGGGGTGGACTTGTCGCAGCCGCCCATCAGGACGGCGCCGTCGACCGGGTAGGAGCGCAGCAGTTCCTCGGTCTCCATGGCGAGCATGTTGCGGTAGAGCATCGGGGTCGGCTTCTGGAAGGTCTCGCTGAGCGTGGAGACCGGGAACTCCAGCGGGAAGCCGCCCGCCTGCCACACCCCGCGCTTGACCGCCTGGGCGCGGTCCCGCAGGTGGACGTGGCAGGGGTTGATGTCGGACCAGGTGTTGAGGATCGCGACGACCGGCTTGCCCAGGTGCTCCTCGGGCAGGTAGCCGAGCTGGCGGGTGCGGGCGCGGTGGCTGAAGGAGCGCAGGCCGTCGGTGCCGTACCACTGGTGACTGCGCAGGTCCTCCGGGCGCCTGTCGCCCGGCCGGGCACTCATATCGACCACCCGGCGGCGATGGCGGCGACCTCGGCGCGTTCGCTCTCCGGCAGCGGCTTGCTCGGCGGGCGCACGTCCCGGCGGCACAGGCCGAGCGCGGCGAGGGCCTCCTTGACGACGGTGACGTTGTTCGCCGACCCGTTGGCCGCGCGCAGTTCCTCGAAGCGGCGGATCCGCTCCCAGACCTTCATCGCGGCCGGGTAGTCGCCGGCCCTGAGCGCCTGGAGCATGCTGACGGAGACGGCCGGGGCGACGTTGACCAGGCCGGACGTGAAGCCGGTGGCGCCGGCGGAGAAGTAGGAGGGGGCGTAGGGCTCGGCGAGGCCGGCGACCCACACGAACCTGTCCAGGCCCGCGTCCCGGGCGAAGGCGCCGAAGCGGGTGGCGTCCGGTACGGCGTACTTGACGCCGATGACGTTCGGGCAGGCGTCGGCGAGTTCGGCCAGGCGGGTGCCGGGCAGCTCGGCGTTGCGGATGTAGGGGACGACGCCCAGCTCGGGCACGGCCTCGGCGATCGCGCGGTGGTAGTCGACCCAGCCGCCCTGGGAGACGTAGGGGTGCACGGGCTGGTGGACCATGACCATCTGCGCGCCCAGCTCGTGGGCCTGCCGGGCGGAGGCGACCGCGGTGGGCACGTCGTGGCCGACGCCGACCAGGATGTTCGCCCGGCCCCCGGCCTCCTCGACGGTCATCTCGGTGACCTGCTGCCGCTCCTCGGGGGTGAGGGCGTAGAACTCCCCGGTGTTGCCGTTGGGCGTGAGGGTCGTGATGCCGCCGTCGAGCAGACGACGCAGCAGGGCCCGGTAGGTGGCGCTGTCGACGCCGCCGTCCTCGGTGAACGGGGTCACCGGGATCGCCACCACGTCGGCCAGGGCCGCCCGCTGGGTCTCGAACGCCGTTGTCATGCCTGACCGTCCTCTCCCTGGGCCTTCGACTCCGCGGAGGGGAAGGCCCGTTGCACGAACGACGCGATGTGGGCGTGGAGGGCGCGGGCCGCGCCGTCGGCGTCGCCCTCCAGGGCGAGCCGCAGGATCTCCCGGTGCTCGGTGGCCTCCCGGTCCCAGGAGGGATCGGCGGACCAGGCGACGGCGGAGACGAGGGCGGCCTGGTCGCGGACCTCGTCGAGCATCCGGCCGAGCAGCGGGTTGCCGCAGGGCAGGTAGAGGGCGCGGTGGAACTCGCGGTTGGCGAGGGAGCGTTCGGCGGTGTCGGCGGCCTCGGCGGCCTGCTTCAGCGCGTCGCGGGCGGCGTCCAGGGAGGCGCCGCGGCGCACCGAGCGCCTCAGCGCCTCCGGCTCAAGCAGCAGCCGCACGTCGTAGACCTCGCGTGCCATGTCCGCGTCCACTTCGCGCACCGTGACGCCCTTGTACTGGTTCATCACGACCAGTCCGGTGCCGGCCAGGGTCTTCAGCGCCTCACGCACCGGGGTCTTGGACACCCCGAACTGAGCGGCGAGTTCGGTCTCGACCAGGGCCTGACCAGGCGTCAGCCGCCCGGTGAGGATGCGGTGTTTGATCGCCTCCAGCACGACCTGCGTGCGGGAGGGGATCGGCGTGGGCACAGAGGTCATGCGCGCCTCTCGGATCTCGTCGATCACATCACGGCTCGGATCGCGAGTTCTGATCTCGCGTATCGCGTCTCATATATGACGTACGAAGTACGACGCGATGAAGGTAAGAGGGGCCCGGGGTTTCGTCAATGCCTCCGGCACAGGAATTTCGCGCCGGGGAACGACAGGTGCGGGGCGGGAGAATTCGGCGGCGGGTGGGGGGTGGTGAGGCACGCCGGGTGTTCGCCTTCGCGATGAGGTTCGGTGGGGGCGTCGACGGCCGGCGGTCGACCGCGGACCGCTGAGGACCGTGCGCGCAGTCCGTGGTCCTGCCTCCGCGCAGTGGGTGACGACGCACGTGACAGGGCTGTCTCGCGCGGCAATCGGGCGCCGGGCGGCATGAAGAAGCCCCGCGGCCGCTGGGTGCGGTCGCGGGGCGTGGGGGTCGGGATCACGGTGCCCGAAAGCGTATGCCGCCGCAACTCCGGGGAGGCCGACACGTGTTCGGGCCGGTTCCTGCCGACCCCCGGCCGCTCAGGGCTTCCAGCCGGGATCGCGGCCGCTCAGGCCCACGACCCGGTCGGGCAGCGGAGCGTCCTCGGGAACGGGGACGACGGGTCCGAACGGGCCGTTGCCCCGGTTCGGGTCGTCGGCCGCCGCGCGCAGGAAGCCGTACGACGCCCGCAGTGCGGCGGGGTCGGGCTCGTAGTCCTGGCCGGTGGCCCGGGCCAGGTCCCAGCCATGGATCACCAGCTCGTCGGCGGCCACCGCCCCGGCGACCTGGCCCGGCAGGTCCACGCCGCCCGCGCGGGTCATGCCGGTCCAGGCGGCCGGGTCGCGCCAGACCTCGGCCAGCTCGTCGAGGGCCTTGGGCAACTCCTCGCGCCAGTCGGGGCCGATGTCGGGTGCGGCGGCGTCCGGGCTGGTGTCGGTCGTGGCACCCAGCTCCTTGCGGCCGGCGTCCCGGAAGGCCACCGCCAGGCCGATCAGGTGCCCCAGCAGGTTGCGCACCGCGTAGTCCGGGCACGGTGTCACCGCGCCGAGCTGCTCCTCATGCACACCCTCGGCCAGCCGCGCCACGAGACGGGCCTGCGGACCGAGATCGAGGATCGTATCGGTCATCACTCCTCCACTCTTGCTCTCACGTACGGAACGTGGACCGCCGCGACCTCCAAAACTCATCGCTCACACGACACGGCACCCCGTCGGCCGGGGCCGACCCATCTCCCCCATCGGCGCGGACCGCCCGCCCCACAGCTCCCGACGGCCTCCGGCCCAGCCAGCACTCGACACCCACGCTCAGCCCCCGCCCCCGACCGACCCGAGCCGCCCGCCACGGACGAACTCCCCCGCCGGCCGGCCGTGCGCGACCACGCCTGAGCCGCATGACCGACGACTCCTGGCACAACCCGCCCGACCGGAGCTCAACACCCACGCAACACCGCACACCGGCGGCCGAGGCGCACGCTCGGACACCCCGCTTCCCCACCGACCCGGACCGCGCGCCGCGAACCGTCCCGGAACGGGACCGCCGGCACCCGGCCACGCCCCCGCAGCACGACCGCCGCGATCCCGCCCGACCCGAACTCGACACCCGCGCTCAGGCCCCGGCCCCCGCCCCCACCGACCCGGGCCACCCGCCACGGACGAACTCCCCCGCCGGCGGGCCTCCGGCACCCGCCCACGCCCCCGTGACATGACCGACGGCCACCGGCGGATTGCGGGCCGGGCAGGCTCGGGCTCTACGGCATCCGACGGATCCGTGGGGTGGGGCCTTAGGGCGACGATCGGGCGGTATGACGACTGAATGGACCCTGGTTCGGGTGCTGCGGGACCGTGCGGCGGGGGTGTGTCTGGCCGCTGTGGTGGTGTCCGGTTTCGGCACGTCGGCGCTGTGGCTGGCCTCGGGTGTGTGGGTGAAGGACCTCACCGGCTCGAACGGGCTGGCCGCGCTGTGCCTGCTGGCGATGTGGGTGCCGACCCTGGCCGGTCCGGCGCTCGGCACGCTCGCCGACCGCGTCCGCCGCGGCCCCCTGCTGATCGCCGCCAACCTGCTGCTGGCGGTGCTCCTGCTCGCCCTCCTCACCGTCGACTCCCCCGGCCGCGTCTGGGTGCTGTACGGGGTGCTGTTCGTCTACGGTGCCACGGGCGTCGTGGAGGACGCGGCGCAGTCGGCGCTCGTCGCCACCGCCATCGGCCCGAAGCTGCTCGGCGACTTCAACGGGCTGCGGATGACCGCCAACGAGGGCATGAAGCTGCTGGCCCCGCTGGCGGGCGCGGGCCTGTACGCGGCGTACGGCGGCCGCTGCGTGGCCCTGCTCGACGCGGTCACGTTCCTGCTCGCCGCCGGTCTGTACGCGATGCTGCGGGTCAGCGAGGACGAGCCCCGCCGGCCCGAGGGCTCCTGGCGTGCGCAGGCCGCCGAGGGCGCCCGCCATCTGTGGTCCCACCCGAGGCTGCGGCCCCTGGTGCTGGCCGGCGGCGCCACGATGCTGTTCACCGGCGTGACCGGCGCGCTGATCTACGCCGTCGTCGACCGCCTCGGCCACGCGCCCGCGTACGCCGGGGTGCTGTACGCCGTCCAGGGCGCCGGTTCGGTGGCGATCGGTCTCGCCTCGGGCACCGCCCTGCGCCGCCTGGGCAGCCGCCGCTTCGCGGCCTTCGGCATCGCCCTCACCGCGGTCGGCGTGGCCCTGCGCGCGATCCCGTCCGACCCCGTGGCCCTGGTCAGCATCGTGGTGAGCGGCGCCGGACTGCCGTGCGTACTGATCGCCGCGTTCACCGCCGTGCAGCGGGAGACCCCGGCGGGACTGCTCGGCCGGACGGCCGCCACCGCGAACACGCTGCTCTTCGCCCCCAACGTCGTCGGCCTGGCCGCGGGTGCCGCCCTGGTCGGCGCCGTCTCCCTCCCGGCGCTCCTGGCCTTCCTGGCCCTCGGACTGTCGGCCACGTCACTGATGCTGCTTCACAGGCCCCGCAACGCCGACCGCACCGCCGCCAGGTCGCCGTCCGAGGCCAACCCCGCGTGATACAGACGGATTTCGCTCGCCCCGAGGTCCCTCGCACGGCCCGCGTCCTCGGCGAGGGTGCCCGGGCTGCCGCCCATGCCGGAGACGATCGTGAAGTTGGCGGCCAGGACGGCGCCCGGACGGCCCTGTTCGGCGAACGGGGTCAGCAGGCCGGCACCGCCCGTGCAGGGCACCACCACGCCGTCCGCCACGGACAGGATGTGGGCGGGGTCGACACCGGCGTTGGCGCCGCAGTGGTGGGACACCGGATCGGCGTGCACAAGGACCTGGAAGCCGTCGGGGGCCGCCGCGCGGACCGCCGCGACCGCCGCATCCTGGAGGGTGCGCGCGGTCCGGTCGCGCCATGCGCGGGTGGCGCCCGCCCTGCTCTCGCCGAGCAGTTCCACCACACCGGCCCAGCCTCCCGCAGTCCCGCCTCCGCTCGACCGGGCGGCACCCCCACCGGAGGGCGCCCCCCGCCACACCGGTTCCAGGGCGGAGCGTACGGCGTGCGCCAACTCGTCGGGGTCCAGGCCCTGTTCGCCATACCCGGTGCGGCAGACGGGGCAGAAGCACAAGGACATCAGGTACTGCCCGGCCTCCCCGAGAGCCACCCCGGCGGTCTTGTCGTGGGCGTGCAGATGGGCGAGCCCGTACCAGCCGAGGGACTCCAGTTCGGTGCCGCGCGCCCCGGGGCGGACGGCCGCCTCGGCGGCCAGCTCGGTCAGGTACGCGCGCGTGGCGGGCTGGGCGATGCACGGCGCCCACGGGTAGCGGTCGCGGTAGGCGTTGACGACGGAGGTGTCCGGATGCTCGGCGCCCAGGCGGGAGTTGTGCGCGAGGACGACCCAGGTGTGCACCTCGAGACCGGTCTCGGCCAGGGCCGTCGCGGCCTCGCCGTACGCGTCGCCGGGTGCCCAGTCGCCGGCCGGGTACGGGCACAGCGTCCGGCCCGCCCAGCGGTCGTCCGCCGGGTACAGCACGGCGGCGTGCTCGGCGGTGACCACGCGGTGGCGCGGGTGGCGGGGGGTCAGCGCGCGCGTGGAGTGGTAGGCGGCGGCGAGCGTCACCTGCTCCACTCCGAGGGCGGCCAGGCGGCCGGGCGCCTCGGGGTCGCCGTTGACGTCCCAGGGGTAGACGAAGGCCGAGGTCTTCACGCTTCCTCCTCGTCGAGCAGCACGCTGCCGCGCTCGATCAGCCGGGCGAGTGCATGTTTCTGAGCAATGTCCACGTTCATGAACGCGATCACGTTAGGAGCCCCCATTCGGGCAGGTCAAGCGCGCAAACCGGCAACACAGGAGCGGATTTCGCGAGTTCACGACACACTTGACGGGGTACGGACACTGTTCATAGCGTGTCCATCCATGTGAATGGTATCCATACACAGGAACGACCCTTTCAAGGAGACCGAGGATGCCCGCTCCCCGCACCGTTCTGCTCACCGGCGCCGCCGGCGGGCTCGGCACCCTGATGCGGGGCCTGCTGCCCGAGTACGGCTACGCACTGCGCCTGCTGGACATGCGGCCGATCGAGGGCGAGCCGGACGCGATCGTCGCGGACCTCTCCGACCGGGACGCCCTGCGCGAGGCCGTCAGGGGCGTCGACGCGATCATCCATCTCGCGGGCATCTCCCTGGAAGCCCCCTTCGAGAAGGTCCTCAAGGCCAACATCGAGGGCACCTACCACCTGTACGAGGCGGCCCGCGAGGAGGGCGTGCGGCGGATCGTCTTCGCCTCGTCCAACCATGCGGTGGGCCACACCCCGCGACCCGGCCCCGGCGAGCCGCTCCTGCCGATCGAGACCCCGCACCGCCCGGACACCTTCTACGGCCTGTCCAAGGCCTTCGGCGAGGACCTCGCCCAGCTCTACTGGGACAAGCACGGCCTGGAGACCGTCTCGGTGCGCATCGGCTCCTGCTTCCCCGAGCCGACCAGCGTGCGGATGCTCTCCATGTGGATGAGCCCCGCCGACGGCGCCCGCCTCTTCCACGCGGCCCTGACCGCCGAGAACGTGGGTCACACCGTCGTCCACGGCGCCTCCGCCAACACCCGCCTGTGGCTGGATCTGACCAGCGCGCGGGCGCTCGGCTACGAACCGCGGGACGACTCGGAGCAGTACGCCGAGAAGCTGATCGCCGAGCAGGGCGAGCTCGACCCGGACAACAAGGCCCATGTGTACATCGGCGGCCCCTTCGTGACGGACCCGCCCATCTGGCCGTACTGACCCGGCGGAAAATCGACGCAGCCGAGGGCGGGCGGGCACCGAACGGGCCCGCCCGCCCTCGCATTCGGGCATCGATGCCGCCCGTTCCCACGCCCCGGAACACCCCCCTGCAGGTCCGAGGCGGGCACCACCCGAGCCGAACGGGCGTAAACGGACAGGAGCGAGCCCAAAACAAGCCTGGTCAGAACCGCGCACCCGCTGTAGAACATCCGGCAAGGGCCGCACCGGGCCCGAACGGGCATCGAAACCAGGAAGCGGGTGGTCGACCCATGAGCCACGGGACGGCCGAGGAACGCCAGCGCGAAATCGTGCGGTTGGCGCGCGCCACCGGATCGGTCGACGTCACCGCGCTCGCCGCCGACCTGGGCGTGGCCAAGGAGACCGTACGACGGGACCTGCGCTCCCTGGAGGACCACGGTCTGGTGCGCCGCACCCACGGAGGCGCCTACCCCGTGGAGAGCGCCGGCTTCGAGACCACCCTGGCCTTCCGCGCCACCAGCCACGTACCCGAGAAGCGCAGGGTGGCGACCGCCGCCGCCGAACTGCTCGGGGACGCCGAAACGGTCTTCGTCGACGAGGGCTTCACCCCGCAGCTCATCGCCGAGGCCCTGCCCCGGGACCGGCCGCTGACCGTGGTCACCGCCTCCCTGCCGGTCGCGGGCGCGCTCGCCGAGACCGGCACCATCTCCGTGCTGCTGCTCGGCGGCCGGGTCCGCTCCGGCACCCTCGCCACCGTGGACCACTGGACGACGAGGATGCTGTCCGGTTTCGTCATCGACCTGGCGTTCATCGGCGCCAACGGCATCTCCCGCGAGCACGGTCTGACCACGCCCGACCCGGCGGTCAGCGAGGTGAAGGCGCAGGCGGTCAGGGCCGCGCGCCGGGTGGTGCTCGCGGGCGTCCACACCAAGTTCGGGGCGGTCAGCTTCTGCCGGTTCGCCGAAGTCGGCGCGTTGGAGGCGATCGTGACGAGCACCCTGCTCCCGGCGACCGAGGCACACCGCTACTCCCTGCTCGGGCCGCAGGTCATCCGGGTCTGACCGCAGAGTCGCCCGGCACCCCGCTGAATCTCACCCTCCACCCGCCCCGCGAGGCGCTCTCGTCACCCTCAAGTCCCCATTAGTGCCAACATCTCCTGGAGTACCCATGCGAACCCAGAGCCGACGTTCGCCACGGACCCTCTTCGCCGTGGCGGCGGTAGGGACGCTGATCGCTCCGCTCGCCGCCTGCTCGGGCGCCGGCGGGTCCGGATCCGCCGGCGACAGCTCCGTCAACGTCCTGATGGTGAACAATCCGCAGATGGTGGAGCTGCAGAAGCTGACCGCCGCCCACTTCACCAAGGACACCGGCATCAAGGTGAACTTCACCGTCCTGCCGGAGAACGACGTCCGCGACAAGATCAGCCAGGACTTCGCCAACCAGGCCGGGCAGTACGACGTCGCCACCCTGAGCAACTACGAGATCCCGATCTACGCCAAGAACGGGTGGCTGCACCCCCTGGACGCCTACGTCGAGAAGGACACCGCCTTCGACCAGGCCGACATCCTCCCCCCGATGACCCGGGCGCTCACCGCCGAGGACGGCAAGCTGTACGGGGAGCCGTTCTACGGCGAGTCCTCCTTCCTGATGTACCGCAAGGACGTCCTGGAGAAGGCGGGCCTGACCATGCCGGACAAGCCCACCTGGAAGCAGGTCGCCGACCTGGCCGCCAAGATCGACGGCTCCGGCATGAAGGGCATCTGCCTGCGCGGACTGCCGGGCTGGGGCGAGGTCATGGCACCGCTGACCACGGTGGTGAACACCTTCGGCGGCACCTGGTTCGACAAGGACTGGACGGCACGCCTGGACTCCAAGGAGTTCAAGGAGGCCACCCAGTTCTACGTCGACCTGGTCCGCAAGCACGGCGAGGCCGGTGCCGCCCAGTCCGGCTACGCGGAGTGCCTGAACAACATGACCCAGGGCAAGACGGCCATGTGGTACGACGCCACCGCCGGAGCGGGCTCCCTGGAGGCCGACGGCTCTCCGGTCAAGGGCAAGATCGGCTACGCCCCGGCCCCGGTCGAGAAGACCGACGGGTCGGGCTGGCTCTACACCTGGGCGTGGGGCATCCAGAAGGCGTCCAAGAACTCGGAAAACGCCTGGAAGTTCATCTCCTGGGCCTCCAGCAAGGACTACGAGAAGCTCGCCGGCGAGAAGGCCGGCTGGTCCAACGTCCCGGCCGGCAAGCGTGCCTCGACCTACGACATCCCGCAGTACCGCAAGGAGGCCGCCGCGTTCGCGGACGTCACCCGGGACGCCATCGCGAACGCCAAGCCCGAGGACCCGGGCGTGCAGCCCCGGCCCGCGCCCGGCATCCAGTTCGTCGGCATCCCCGAGTTCACCGACCTGGGCACCAAGGTCTCCCAGGAGATCAGCTCCGCCATCGCCGGACGCCAGTCGGTGGACAGCGCCCTGAAGAAGGCCCAGAAGCTCGCCGAGGCCGTCGCCCAGAAGTACGAGGGGTCATGACCCTGACGTCACCGGCCCGCGCCGCCGCCGTCTCCGGACGGCCGGCGGCCCGGCGCTCGAACCGCATGCGCGCCTGGGCCACCCGGGCGCCCCTGCTGCCGGCGCTCGTGTTCATGATCGTCGTCACCCAGCTCCCCTTCGTGGCCACGCTGGTGATCTCGTTCCTCGACTGGAACGCGCTCTACCCCGACCGCCGCCGCTTCGCCGGATTCGCCAACTACGGCAAGGTGCTGAGCGACGCCGACCTGCGCAGTTCGGTGTGGACGACCATCCTGCTGACCGTCACCGTGGTGCTGGTCAGCCTGCTGCTCGGCCTGCTGCTCGCGCTGCTGCTCGACCGCCGCTTCCGCGGCCGGGCCGCGGTGCGCACCATGCTCATCGCGCCGTTCCTGCTGGTGCCGGTCGCCGCCGCGCTGATGTGGAAGCACCTGCTGTTCAACCCGGAGTACGGGCTGTTCAACGGCATCCTGCACGCCATCGGCGGGGACGGGGCGGTTCAGCCGGACTGGATCTCCGAGATGCCGCTGATGGCGGTGGAGGCCGCGCTGGTCTGGCAGTGGACCCCGTTCATGATGCTGATCCTGCTGGCCGGACTGCAGAGCCGCGACTCACAGCTGCTCGAGGCGGCCAGGATGGACGGGGCGAGCGACTGGCAGGTCTTCGTGCACATCACCCTGCCGCATCTGCGCCGCTACCTCGAACTCGGCGTCCTGCTCGGCTCGATCTACATCGTGCAGAACTTCGACGCGGTGTTCACCATCACCTCCGGCGGCCTGGGCACCGCGAACCTGCCGTACACGATCTACCAGACCTTCTACCAGGCGCACGAGAACGGCCTCGCCTCCGCGGCCGGCGTCATCGTCGTGATCGGCTCGATCATCCTGGCGACCTTCGCGCTGCGCGTGGTGTCGTCGCTGTTCCGTGAGGAGGTGTCCCGCTGATGGCCACCACCACCGCCCCGCGGTACGGCCAACCGCGCGGCCGGTTCCGGGGTGCGGCCCTGGGCGTCGTCGCCTGGCTGGCCGGACTCGTGTTCGTGCTGCCCCTGCTCTGGATGGTACTGACGTCCTTCCACTCCGAGGCGGACGCGGCGACCAACCCGCCGTCGGTGGCCGCCGCGCTGACGTTGGACGGCTACCGGCAGTTCTTCGGGCTGACCGGCGGGGCCAGTCCCTGGCCCGCGCTGATCAACTCCATGACCGCCTCGCTGGTCTCCACCCTGCTGACCCTCCTCCTCGCGCTGCCCGCCGCGTACGCGCTGTCCATCCGGCCGGTGAAGAAGTGGACCGACGTCCTGTTCTTCTTCCTGTCCACCAAGATGCTGCCCCTGGTGGCCGGTCTGCTGCCGATCTACCTGTTCGCGAAGAACACCGGCCTGCTCGACAACATCTGGGCGCTGGTCATCCTCTACACGGCCATGAACCTGCCGATCGCGGTCTGGATGATGCAGTCCTTCCTGTCCGAGGTCCCGGTCGCGATCATCGAGGCCGCCCAGATCGACGGCGCCCGGCTGCCGACCGTGCTGGGCCGCGTGGTCGCCCCGATCGCCCTGCCCGGCATCGCGGCGACCGCCCTGATCTGCTTCATCTTCAGCTGGAACGAGCTGATGTTCGCGCGGGTCCTCACGGGTGTGGTCGCCGAGACCGCCCCCGTGTTCCTCACCACCTTCATCACCAGCCAGGGCCTGTTCCTGGCCAAGGTGTGCGCCGCGTCGCTCGTCATCTCCCTGCCGGTGCTCGCCGCGGGGTTCGCCGCCCAGGACAAACTGGTCCAGGGCCTGTCGTTGGGAGCCGTGAAATGAAGGCCGCCGTCATCGAGTCCGTGGGCCGCGCCGTCGTCACCGAGGTCCCCGACCCGACGCCGGGGCCGCGCGAGGTCGTCGTCGAGGTGGCGGCCTGCGGGCTGTGCGGCACCGATCTGCACATCCTCCAGGGCGAGTTCGCGCCCAAGCTGCCGATCGTGCCCGGGCACGAGTTCGCCGGCGAAGTGGCCGCGGTCGGCACGCAGGTCACGGAGGTGTCGGTCGGCGACCGGGTGGCGGTCGACCCGTCGCTGTACTGCTATGAGTGCCGCTTCTGCCGCGACGGGCACAACAACCTGTGCGAGCGGTGGGCCGCGATCGGCGTGACCACCGCGGGCGGCGCCGCCCGGTACGCCGTGGCCCCGGTCGCCAACTGCGTCAAGCTGCCCGAGCACATCCGCACCGAGGACGCGGCCCTGATCGAGCCGCTGTCGTGCGCGGTCCGCGGCTACGACGTACTGCGCACGCGCCTGGGCTCGAACGTGCTGATCTACGGCTCCGGGACCATGGGCCTGATGATGCTGGAGCTGGCCAAGCGGACCGGCGCGGCCAGTGTGGACGTGGTCGACGTGAACCCGGCCCGCCTCGAGACGGCCCGGCAACTGGGGGTGTCGGCGTCCGCGGCGAACGCCGACGAGCTGGACCGGCCGCGGGGCTGGGACGTGGTGATCGACGCGACCGGCAACGCGGCGGCAATCCAGGACGGCCTGGACCGGGTGGCCAAGGCGGGCACCTTCCTCCAGTTCGGGGTGGCCGACTACGCGACCCGGGTGATGATCGACCCGTACCGGATCTACAACCAGGAGATCACCATCACCGGCTCCATGGCGGTGCTGCACAGCTTCGAACGGGCCGCGGAGCTGTTCGCGGCCGGGGTGCTGGACCCCGAGGTCTTCATCAGTGACCGGATCCCGCTGGAGCGGTACCCGGAGGCGCTGGAGCAGTTCGCGTCCGGGGTGGGGCGGAAGATCGTGGTGGTGCCGTAGCGAGGACCGGCCACGGCCACCGAGGACGCTTCACCGCTTCACCCGTCTGCCGGGTAAGGGAACGGTAAAGCGCCCTCGGTCGTTACCTCCCACATGACAGCTATGACCCCCGGCTCGAACATCCCCCTGGCCGCCGCGCGTGTGACGGTGGACGTCGCCGCTCCGGTGCGGCTGGACGTATCGGGCCTGCTGCTCACCGCCGACGGCAAGGTGCGCTCGGACGACGACTTCATCTTCTACAACCAGCCGTCCGGGCCGGGCGTGACCTACCGTTCGGGCGGCGGCGGCGCGCCCGACGCGATCATCGTGGACACCGCCGCGGTGCCGCCGGGCATCGAGAAGATCGTGGTCACCGCCAGCCCGGACGCCGCCGGGCAGTCCTTCCAGGGCATCGAGCCCACGGCCACCATCCGCGACGCGGACAACGGCTCGGCGCTGGCCACGTTCACCCCGCCGCGGCTCGGCACCGAGACGGCGCTGGTGGTCGTGGAGATCTACCTGCGGAACGGCCAGTGGAAGGCGCGGGCCGTCGGCCAGGGGTACGCCGACGGACTCGCGGGCATCGCCACCGACTTCGGCGTGACGGTGGAGGAACCGGCCCCCGCCCCGGTGGCCCCGCCGCAGCCGGTCGTCCCGCCCCAGCCGCTCACCCCGCCGGCCCCGGTGCCCGGCGCGCAGTACCCGGCCGCCCCTCCGGTTCCCCCGGCTCCCCCGGCGCCGCAGGCCTCCGTCCCCGCTCCCGGTGCCGGGAAGGTCAATCTGGACAAGGGCCGGGTCAGCCTCCAGAAGAACCAGACCGTGTCCCTGGTCAAGGGCGGCCGTCCGCTGCTCGCCCGGGTCAAGATGGGCCTCGGCTGGGAACCGGCGTACCGCGGCGCCGACATCGACCTGGACGCCTCGGTCATCGCCTTCGGCCCGCAGCGCAACCACGTCGACAGCTGCTACTTCGGCAAGCTCACCATCCTGAACGGCGCGGTGAAGCACTCCGGCGACAACCTCACCGGCGAGGGCGCGGGCGACGACGAGGTGATCGTGGTCGACCTCGGACGTCTGCCCCAGGAGGTGACCGGCCTGGTGTTCACCGTGAACTCCTTCTCGGGACAGAAGTTCACCGAGGTCGCCAAGGCCTACTGCCGCCTGGTGGACGCCACCACCGAGGAGGAGCTGGTCCGCTTCGACCTCACCCACGCCGAGCCGCAGACCGGGGTGATGATGGCCAAGCTCATCCGGCAGTTCACCGGCGAGTGGGAGATGACGGCCATGGGCGACTTCGTCAAGGCCCGCACCGTACGGAACATGGTGAAGCCTGCGGCCCAGGCGCTGTAGGACAGAATTCGCCTGTCGCAGTCATTTCACCGGAGGATGAACCACACATGATCACGCTGACGAAAGAAGACGGCCCGGCGGACCTGGACGGGGTGACCCACATGTCCATCGGCGTGTCCTGGGACCCCACCGGGGGCACCTCCGGCGGGGTGATGGGCGTGCTCCGCCGCAAGATGGGCACCGACCTCGACCTGATCGCCGTCGCCATGCAGGGTGCGGACCCGGTGCGCCTGGCGGGCCTGGACTCGCTGGACCCCATGGGCAACGGCTCGCTGCTGCACAGCGGTGACAACCAGACCGGCCGGGGCGACGGCGACGACGAGACGGTGACGGTCGAGTTCGCCCGGATACCGCAGAACATCACCTCGATCGTGTTCATCGCCTCGGCGTTCAAGAAGGGCAGTTCCTTCCAGAAGGCGCGCAACATCAGCTTCAAGGTGTACGACGCGACCGGGGGCACCTCCCAGCAGGTCGCCGACATCTGGCCGAGCCTGCTCACCCAGGACAACGGCTGCGCCGTGGCCAAGGCCATACGGGTCGGCGGCTCCTGGAAGCTCGAGGTGATCAACGAGACGGGGAAGATCAAGCAGGGCGACGAGCACGCCCTGATGCGCTTCGCCGTCAGCAAGTGACGCAACGCGGCACATGACCGGACGGCCGCGGCCCGCACGGTGGGCACGGGTCGCGGCCGGTCCATGACCGCGGAACCCGCACCGCGCGGGGGAGACGGTCGCCGCACCGGCCGGGTTCCGCGGCCGCGTGGGCGTACGCTCCGCCACGCGGACGGCCGCCGAACGCGCCGCGTTTCCCCGCCTCCGGCGCGCCCCGGGACACCGCGTGCCCGGATCCGCCGCTCAACTGCCGTGCGCGGACCGGGCCTTGAACGCCGCCTTGCGTGCTTCCTTGGCGGTCTTCTTGTCCGGATGCAGCCGTCCCATCGCCTCCAGCACGTCCGCCGTCTGCGGGTGGTCCACCCGCCAGGCCGCCGCGAAGAAGCCGCTGTGCTGTTCGGCGAGTCCCTCGACGAGAGCGTGCAGTTCCTCGGAGTCGCCCTCGGCCGCCAGTTGGGCGGCCACCGTGTCGATGGTCAGCCAGAAGATCATCTCCTGGGACGGCGCCGGCACGTCGGCCAGACCGCGCTCGGTCAGCCAGACCCGGGCCAGCCCGCCGAGTTCGGCATCGTCGAGCACCTCCCGCAGCGCCGGTTCGGCCTCGGCGCCGACCAGGGACAGCGCCTGCTGGCAGCGCAGCCGCCGCAGCGGCGCGCCCGCGTCCGTGCCGCGCGCTGCGGCGAGCAACTCCCTTGCGGCGGACAGCGGTTCACGGCTCGCCAGCCACTGCTCGGTCTCCGCGTGCGTGGCCGCCGGGGGAAACCCTGCGGTGCCGTCGAGCAGCGCGTCGGCGCCCTTGTCGGCGAGTTCGCCGATCACCGGCACCCGGCAGCCGGCCTCCAGCAGCCGGGTCCGCAGCCCGTGCAGTCCGAGCGGGGTCAACCGCACCATGCCGTAGCGGGCGACGTCCACCTCCTCGACCGGCGTCGACGGCTCGCTCTCGGCCTCCGCCATCAACTCCTCGTCCACCGGCCGGTACTCGACCAGGCCCGCCGGCTCCAGCAGCCGGAACTGGTCGTCCAGCCGCATCATCGCCTCGGAGACCTGCTCCAGTATGTCGTTGGTGGGCTCCCCCATGTCGCTGGGCACGATCATGGAGGCGGCGAGCACGGGCAGCGGCACCGGACCGCCGCCGGACCCGTCCGCGCCGGCCGTCAGCCGGTAGAGGTTGGCGAGCACGCCGTCGAGGAACTCCGCCTCCGTCTCGGGGTCCCAGTCCAGTCCGGAGAGGTCGACCGCGCCGCCCTGACCCACCGCTTCGACCAGCGCGTCCAGATCGGGCACGCTCGCGTCGGCCAGCACGCCCTCGAGGGCGTTCGTCCAGACCGTGAGCACGTCGTGCGGCGAGCCGCCGGTCAGCAGGTCCAGGTCCGGGCCGGGCGCGACGGCGGCCTCGTCCTCGTCCTCGTCGACGATCCGGACGAGCCCGGTGTCCAGGGCGACCCGCCAGGCCTCGCTCGCCCCGGCCGCCGCGCCGTCACCGCTGAGGCCGAGCACCGCGGCCGCGGCGGGCAGTTGCTCCTCGGCCAGCCCGCCGTCGGCGTCGACCCGTGTCCCGTCTCCGGCCCAGCGCGCGAGCCGCGCGGCGCGGGACAGCAGCGGTGTGGCGAGCGCGTCCCGGGCCAGCTCCGGCTCGGAGGCGAGCCGCACCGGCGGGAACGAGGACCTGTCTGACATCGGCTGGTTTCTCCTAGCGGACCGGGGGCCCGGAGGGTGGGAAGCCCACGGGCCGGTAAGTCTGACGACTCAACCGCTCAGCCTAGACGGATTTCGACCCATCCCATCCAGTTCATCTTTCCGCCATGCCCCGTACATGGCCGAAACCTTGACAGCCGCCCGGGCCACACAGGAGATTGACGCGCGTAGATATGTGGAGGCGGCCGTTCCCGTCACGCTCTACGCGCGTGGATTCGTGTGCCTCCGGTCGCGGCCCGCGTCATCGCGTCGCACTCCCCGTCGCCGCGCTCCGTCATGCCCCGAAAGGATCCGCCTTGCCCAGCAAGTCCTCCGCGCGTCTCGCCGCGCTGACCATCGCCGCAGTCTGCTCGGCCGCGTCCACCGTCGTCCTCACCTCTCCCGCGCACGCGGACACCGTGCGCATCCACGACATCCAGGGCACCACCCGAATATCCCCCTACGCGAACCAACAGGTCACGGCCGTCCCCGGCATCGTCACCGCCGTACGCGCCTACGGCTCCACCAGGGGCTTCTGGATGCAGGACGCCAATCCGGACGACAACCCCGCCACCAGCGAGGGCGTCTTCGTCTTCACCAGCTCCACCCCGACGGTCGCCGTCGGCGACTCCGTCACGGTGACCGGCACGGTCTCCGAGTACGTCCCGGGCGGCGCCACCTCCGGCAACCAGTCGGTCACCGAGATCACCAAGCCGACGGTCACCGTCGTGTCCAAGGGCAACCCGGTCCCGGCCCCGGTCGTGATCGACGCCAAGTCGGTGCCCGCCGCCTACGCCCCGGCCGGCGACCCCGCCGCGAAGGGCTCGGTCAACGGTCTGACCCTGGAGCCGACGAAGTACGCCCTGGACTACTACGAGTCCCTGGAGGGCATGAACGTCCAGATCGCCGACGCCCGCGTGGTCACCGCCACCAACCCCTACAGCGAGCTGTGGGTCACGGTGAAGCAGGACGAGAACCGCAGCACCCGCGGCGGCACGGTCTACGGCTCCTACGACTCCCAGAACACCGGCCGCCTCCAGATCGAGTCGC
Source organism: Streptomyces sp. NPDC091412 (assembly GCF_044756885.1). Classification (NCBI taxonomy): domain Bacteria; kingdom Bacillati; phylum Actinomycetota; class Actinomycetes; order Kitasatosporales; family Streptomycetaceae; genus Streptomyces; species Streptomyces sp. NPDC091412. The sequence continues at coordinate 465,190 of NZ_JBIVTV010000001.1, forward strand.
TGGGCTCCACCGCCGACTTCCCCGTGGCGAACGTCGGCGACACCCTCGCCGGTACCACCACCGGCCCGATGGACTTCAACTCCTACGGCGGCTACACGATCGTCGGCAACCAGCTCGGCACGCTCAAGAGCGGCGGCCTGAAGCGCGAGACGACCACCAAGCAGTCGCCGGGCGAGCTCTCGGTGGCCACCTACAACGTCGAGAACCTCGACCCGTCCGACGCCACCTTCGACGAGCACGCCGCCGCGATCGTGCACAACCTCCAGTCGCCCGACATCGTGTCCCTGGAGGAGATCCAGGACAACAACGGCGCCGTGGACGACGGCACGGTCGACGCGAGCGCGACCGTCGGCAAGCTGATCGACGCGATCGTCAAGGCCGGCGGCCCGAAGTACGACTGGCGCTCGATCGACCCGGTCAACGACCAGGACGGCGGCGAGCCCGGCGGCAACATCCGCCAGGTGTTCCTGTTCAACGCCAAGCGGGTCTCCTTCACCGACCGCCCCGGCGGCGACTCGACCACCGCGGTCGGCGTCACCAAGGTGAACGGCAACAAGGCGGCCCTGACGGTCTCCCCGGGCCGGATCAACCCCGCGAGCGACGCCTGGAAGAACAGCCGCAAGCCGCTGGCCGGCGAGTTCGTCTTCCGCGGCCGCACGGTCATGGTGATCGCCAACCACTTCGCCTCCAAGGGCGGCGACCAGGCCCTGACCGCGCAGTACCAGCCGCCGACGCGCAGCTCGGAGGTCCAGCGCCACCGCCAGGCGGCCGAGGTGAACTCCTTCGTCAAGGACATCCTGAAGGTCGAGAAGAACGCGGACGTCGTCGTGCTCGGCGACATGAACGACTTCGAGTTCTCCGACACCGCGAAGATCCTCGAGGGTGACGGCGAGCTGTGGTCGGCGATCAAGTCGCTGCCCAAGAACGAGCGTTACACCTACGACTACCAGGGCAACCTCCAAGTCCTGGACCAGATCCTGATCAGCCCGGCGATCAAGCGCGGCGGCAACTTCGACTACGACAGCGTGCACGTCAACGCGGAGTTCCACGACCAGACCAGCGACCACGACCCGCAGGTGCTCCGGTTCCACCCGTAACACCCGCGTGTCCTGAGGACGGGGTCGGCGGCCGTCAGGCGCAGACCCCGTCCAGCCATTCCCGCCAGGCCAGTTCGTTGGCCTTGGCGTCGGCGTCCGGCGCGAAGTCGTGGACGCTGACGCCGACCGGGGCGCCCCAGTGGTTGCGGCCGAAGAGGCGGATGAGGGCGTCGTCGGTGCGCAGCCCGATGAAGTACGGGCTGCGGTAGTCGAGCACGGCCTCGAACGTCCGGGGCCCCCGCACGGTCACGCGCGCACCCGTGGCCGTGTCGTCGGTGAGCCCGAGCGCCCGGCCCACGGCCGTGAAGGCGTCGGGGGCGGTGGACGCCTCCGGTCCGTCCAGGGTCGCGAAGGCCACCGGGCGCGGCGCGAAGTGCGTCAGGTACTCGCGCAGGGTGTGCAGGTAGAAGTCGGTGTGCTTGTTCGCGCCGTCGTACTGGTTGTCCCAGTCGTCGGTGAAGATGCCGCTGTGCACGTACCGCACCCAGGCGCGGCGGCCGTCGTCACGCGGTTCGATGGTGTGGTCGAGCTGGTTGAGCGACTGGACCGGGAACCCGACGTCCTCGCTGCGGTTGGTGTAGCGGTGCGGCGGGTCCCAGGCGGTGACCGTGGACCCGAACGGTCCGGCGCCGCCCACCCGGGGCTCCGGCGGCTCCATCGGCCACAGGTATCCACCGGTACCGGTCGTGATCGCCTCCCACACCTCCTGGGGCGTGGCGTCGACCTCGAACTCACGGACGATCTCGAATTCCTTGGACATGACGGGCTCCTGCTCGATGACGATCGGGGGGTACCGGGCTGTTACTGGGCTTCGGGTTCCACGGCGGGCGCGGCCTGCTCCTTCACCGTGGGGTGGAAGGCGACGACGATCCGGTGGCCGCGTCCCGCCTCGGCGTCCGGGGCGTCGTACTTGCGGATCAGGGCGGTGACGCCGGCCGTCAGCTCCTCGACGAACGCGGCCCGGTCGGCGGCCGAGGCGAAGCGGACCTCGCCGTCCAGCGCGTAGGTCGCCAGCCGCTTGCGGGCCTTGGCCGCGCCGGTGATCAGCGAGCCGACGTCGCGCACCAGCCGGGCGCCGAGGGCGAGCAGCCAGCGCGCGGAGAGCTGGTCGCGGAAGCGGTCCGGGTCGGGCTGCACGGAGGCCAGGGCCAGCGGGGAGATGACGTACGACGCGGCGGTGGCGCGCATCAGCCGCTCGGTGACGTTGCCCTTGCGGCGCTCGCCGGCCAGCTCGACCAGTCCGTGCCGCTCCAGCGCCTTGAGGTGGTAGTTCACCTTCTGCCGGGGCAGGCCGACCGTACCGGCCAGCATGGCGGCCGAAGCGGGGCCTGCCGCCAGCTCGGCGAGCAGTCTGGCCCTTATGGGGTCCAGGGAGACGGCTGCCGCCTCGGGGTCCTCGATCACGGTGACGTCCAGCATGGGACCCACCCTCCCACCGAAAACTTTTTTTGTCCAGACGGTTCTATTTTTCGGCGGGTCGGTGTGCGGCCGCCGGCACACGGGAAGGCCGCCCCCACCTCTCGGGTGGGGGCGGCCTTCAGGAAGCCGGTGGTCCCGGTGCGCGGTTCCGAAGCGGACGACCTCGACGACGGCGGCCGCACCGGATCAGCGGTCCGGCTGCCACCAGCGCCGCGCCTGCCGCGCGCGCCTGCCGCGCCGGATCAACAGTCCGGCCGCCACCAGGGCCGCCGCTGCCGCGAGCGAGATCATCAGCGGGCGCGGATTGCGGCGGTACACCTCGACCGCGTTGCTCACCGGGGTCCGCTCCTGGAGCGTGTGCCCGGCCCGGCTCGCCCTCTCCTGGGCCTGGTGGCCGGCGTGAGTCGCCCTCTCCTGGACGGCATGCCCGGCCTGCGCGGCGGAGCTGCGCAGCTGGACCGTCATGGCGCCGGCCTTGTCCTTCAGGTCGGCCGCGCGGGCCCTTGCACGGCCCTTCACATCCGCCTTGGCGGCCAATTCCTGAACTGTGTCGCCTAGTTGACTCCTGGTCTGTTCAATCTGATGCCTCAGCTCATCGGGGCCCTTCGCGCCGGCGGGCGGGGTGAAGCCGCCGCCGTCGCCCTGTGTCCTGTCCGTCATCGGTGGCGCGCCCTTTCCTTGATCACCTCAACGTCGGCTTTGACGCTGCCGAGCATCTCCTCCGGTACGGGCCGTGCGGCGCGGCGCAGCTGGGAGCGGCCGACCAGGGCCAGCACGCCCGCGATCGCGAACAGCACGCCCGTCACGATCAGCGCCGCGGCCCACACGGGCAGCACCAGCGAGAGGGCGGCGATGGCCGCGCCGGCGAGCGCGATCAGCCCGACATAGCCGATGGCGCCCGCCGCGCCGAGCAGTTCGCCGCCGCGCCCCATGCGGCGCCCCTTCTCCGTCAGCTCCAGCTTGGCCAGGGTCAATTCCTGCCGTACGAGCTGAGAAAGCTGTTCAGTGGCCCGGTGGACGAGTTCGCCCACCGAATGCTCACCCACCGAAGGTTCGACCTGTGAACGTTCTTCCACAGGAAGTTCGGCAGGCAACCGTTCAGCCACCGAAGGTTCGGCAGGTGAACGTTCGTCCACCATACGGTCGCCTGCCGAGCGGCCTCGCGCTGGGCGTCGCTGGTCGCGCGCAGGCCTCACATCGATCGTCCCGGTCACGGTGTCCGCCTCCTCTCGGTCCGGACCATCCGGGTACCCCGGGACGTCTGCGGCTACCCCTGGCCCGGGCCGCCGGGCCAGGGGTAGCCGATCCGGGCCGGCTGGGCCTGGAACCAGTCGAGGCCCGCCTGCAACAGGGCGGCCTCCGTGACGGGTTCGGGCACCCCGAGCCCTTCGGACCCGGCGAGCGACCCGGCCGGCGCGGACGCGGCCACCGCCGCGGCTACCCGTGCCGGCCCGCCGCCGCCCGCGACGACCCGCAGCCCGTCTCCGGCCGGCCGGGCGAAGCAGGCGCGCGTCACGGACGTACGGCCACGCAGGCAGCCCGCACAGACGGCCGTCGGCGCGCGCCGGCCGGGCCCAGCCGGGCCTGCCCCAGCCCGCGTCGGCCAGGGCGGAGGCGGGCGCCCCGCACGCGCACGGGCCGACCGCCGCCGTGCGCACCCGCTGACGGGCACAGCGGAAACCGTGCTGGTAGACGATGCAGGCGACCGAGGACGGAGACCTCCAGCAGTACGGCGCTCCGGTGCTCGGTCGTGCCCAGCAGGGCCTCGGCGGCGGCGCGTTCGTGCACGCAGTGGAACCCGCAGTCGCACAAACGGGCCGGTACCGGCGGCCGTGGACGCTGGACGCAGACCGCGTCCGCGTCCGCGACGACGCCGTACGGGAGCGCGCCGCCGAGCGACCCACCGGTGAGGCGGACCCGGGTGCCGTCGTGGGACAGCACCGGGTGGGCGATCTTGTATCCGGTCGGCGGCTCCGTGGGGCGTTCCGCGGGCAGCCGCAGCCTCATCGGGCGGCCGGAGCCTCTTCGGGCGGCCGGAGCCTCTTCGGGCGTGGCGGCGGCCCGCGGTTCCTGGAGCAGCTGGATCTCCTGGACCGCCTCGGGGAGTCCGGCCTCCTCCTCGCGGACCGGCGACCGCTCCTCCGCGACGCCGGTGGCCAGCGCCTTGCCGAGCTTCATGACTGCTCCCGTGCCTGCCCATCGGCGACTTCCTGCCCATGGTGACGCATCACGGCGGCTTCGGCGCAGGGCATCGTCACTCCAGCTCCACTTACAGATATCCGGTAGAAGAATTAAGTGGAGCTTCACGGTCGCCCCTGTCGACACTGCTTCCATGACGACGACCACAGCCACTCCCGCCCCTCCCTTCGGCCGCGCCCTGTGCGCCATGATCACGCCCTTCACCGACTCCGGCGCGCTCGACCTCGACGGCGCCCAGCGGCTCGCCGACCTGCTGGTGACCGAGGGCTGCGACGGTCTCGTGCTGAGCGGTACGACCGGCGAGTCGCCGACCACGACGGACGCCGAGAAGTCGGCGCTGGTCCGGGCCGTGCGCGAGGCGGTCGGGGAGCGTGCCTCGATCGTGGCGGGCGTGGGCACCGCCGACACCCGGCACACCGTCGAGCTGACGCTCGCGGCCGAGAAGGCGGGCGCGGACGGCGTGCTGGTGGTGACGCCGTACTACAGCAGGCCGCCGCAGGACGCCGTGGAGGAGCACTTCCGCACGGTGGCGGACGCCTCCGAGCTGCCGGTGGTGCTCTACGACATCCCCGGCCGCACCGGCACGCGCATCGAGCCGGACACCATGCTGCGGCTGGCCGCACACCCCCGGATCGTGGCGGTCAAGGACTGCTCCTACGACTTCCTCGGTACCCAGAAGGTGCTGTCCCGCACGGAGTTGGCGTACTACGCGGGCTGCGAGGAGCACATCCTCGCGCTGTACGCGGTGGGCGGCAGCGGATACATCAGCACGGTCGCGAACCTCGTTCCTCGCCAACTGCGCTCGATCCTTGACGCCTTCGACGCGGGCGACACCGCCCGCGCCGCCCGGCTCCAGCAACAGGCCACCGAACTGATCGAGTCGACGATGGCCGCCGGCCTGCCCGGTACGGTCACCGTCAAGGCACTGCTGAACGACCTGGGCCGGCCCGCGGGCCCGGTCCGCGCCCCCCTGCGCCCCGCCGGCCGCGAGACGGCCGACGGACTGCGGTCGGCGTACGAACGGCTGCGGGCGGCGTGATCCCCGCGCACGCGCACGCCATGACGTGACGTCAGTTGTGGCTGTTGAACGAGATGCGGGTCAGGGGGCCAACCGGCCCCGTGGGCCGTCTCGGGGCCCTCTCGGGGCTGTCCTCGGTACTGTCCGGGTTCCGGAACGGCCCGCATGATGGCGCTCGCCCGGGCTCGTGGCGACCTGGTCGAGGTACTGGACGCCGACCACATGCTCAGCCCCGGCGCGCCACCCCGAGGCATCGCCGTCCTGACCGAGCAGAGCGAGGCCGCCTGGACGACCTCACGCGTCCTCGGCCCACGGCCAGACGGTTCGACCGCCGGCTTCGAGGGCGACCCTCCGGCCGGACCGATCGCCCGGGGCGCAGTCCTGGAACGCTGGCGGACACACGACTACAGGGGGCAGGTGCGTCCGGCGACCCTGTGCGCACGGCGCGACCGTGTCACCGCGCCGGGAGGATGGATGGCGCTGCCAGCCCCTGAGGACACCGGCCTCCTGGCAGCCCTGAACGCCGTGGGCACCAATGCCGCCATGAACCCTGGGTCGTGTCGCCGGGGCCGTAGGGCCTCCGGACTCCCGCCGGAAGCGCCCCGTGCCTGGCGGGAGATACTTGTTTGCTGTCTTTTGACTCACCACGCCATCTCATTCCCATGCCGGGACGTATCACCTTCGAAAATGTCTCAGGCATATGCCGGAGGAATGCCATGGCAATCTTCAACGCTCTCTTCCCCGCCCTGGGTCGTGACCACGGGGACCACGGCCACGGGGGCCACGGGGACCGGGACCACGGCGACCGCGACCACGGGGACCGCCACCACGGCGACCGCGACCACGACCGCGACCACGGCGACCGGGACCACGGTGATCACGGTTACTGATTTCTACAACCACCAGTGACTCGAAAGAGCGGAGCGGACCGGAGCCCAAGGGAGCCGGCCCGCTCCGTGTGAGCACCGGGCGAAGTCGCCGGGCTGAGCCGGCCGACATGGGCGGGCCGCCGTACCGCCTCCGTCACCGTTGGTCCTGGCGTGGGGAGGCGAGCCAGCGGCCGTCCTGGAACTCGGCGGGGAGCTCGTCCTCCCATGGATCGATCCCGCGGCGCTCCAGCTCGTCGAACCACCGGTCCCGCTGCGACTCGGGGAGACGTCGTCCGCACCAGGGACAGAACTCGATCGTGATGCTCGACCTGCCGCCGTCATGAATGATCAGCCCGTACTCCTGGAACGCGGCGCTGAAGTCGATCAGCGCGTCCGGGCAGGCGAAGGGGTCGTCGTGCTCGTCGCAGCGCACGTCAACGCGGTCGGCCATCGCCTCGCAGCAGTGACGGGTGTGATCGGTCATGACGTCGGCTTCTCGTTGATCGGCACCATGCCCTGAAGTAGATCACGGTCTGTGATGATCACCAGGTGGCACGGTACGGGCCTGCGGATGTCACCCGACGCACGAGCGCCCTCCCGGGCCGTCCTCGGGCCGTGGAAGGGCGCTCAACGATGACCAACACCGACCGCTGCCGACAGCTCAGCAGCAGGTCAGGACATTGATCGATGAGGCGGCCGCAGGTCACGGCCGCCGTTGATCAGTTGTGGCTGTGCAGGATCTCGTTCAGGCCGCCCCAGACGGCGTTGTTCGGGCGGGCCTCGACGGCGCCGGTGACCGAGTTGCGGCGGAAGAGGATGTTGGAGGCGCCGGACAGCTCGCGCGCCTTGACGATCTGGCCGTCGGGCATCGTCACCCGGGTGCCGGCAGTGACGTACAGACCGGCCTCGACCACGCACTCGTCGCCGAGCGCGATGCCCACGCCCGCCTCGGCGCCGACCAGGCAGCGCTCGCCGATGGCGATGATCACGTTGCCGCCGCCGGAGAGCGTGCCCATGGTGGAGGCGCCGCCGCCGATGTCGGAGCCGTCGCCGACCACGACGCCCGCGGAGATGCGGCCCTCGACCATGGAGGTGCCGAGGGTGCCCGCGTTGAAGTTCACGAAGCCCTCGTGCATCACGGTGGTGCCCTCGGCGAGGTGCGCGCCGAGCCGTACCCGGTCGGCGTCGGCGATGCGAACGCCCTTCGGGGCGACGTAGTCGGTCATGCGCGGGAACTTGTCGATCGAGGTCACCTGGAGGTGCAGGCCCTCCGCGCGGGCGTTGAGCCGCACCTTCTCGATGTCGTCCACGGCGACCGGGCCGAGCGAGGTCCAGGCGACGTTCGCGAGGTGGCCGAAGATCCCGTCCAGGCTCTGGCCGTGCGGCTTGACCAGCCGGTGCGAGAGCAGGTGCAGACGCAGGTAGACGTCGTGCGCGTCGATCGGCTTCTCGTCGAGCGAGGCGATGACCGTACGGACCGCGACCACCTCGACGCCCCGGCGCGCGTCCGGCCCGATCGCCGCGGTGGCGCCGTCGCCGAGCAGCTCCGCGGCCCGCTCGGCGGACAGCCGCTCGCTGCCGGCCGGGCCGGGCTGGTCCGTCAGCTCGGGGGCGGGGAACCAGGTGTCGAGAACGGTGCCGTCGGCGGCGATCGTGGCGAGTCCGGCGGCCACGGCACCGGTGGTGCGGGGAGCAGTCGTGTCGGTCATAGAAGGAAACCTAACGTGAGGCGGCGCCCACCGGCGAACCGGTGCCATGGGCGTCTCATGTGCCGGTCAGGGGCGCGCCGGGTGGGGCGATGGGTGCGCCGCCGCCCGCTCAGGTGTCCGCGGACGGCGGGATCATCCGCCTCAGGATCTCGCGGGCGTAGTTCTCGTCGTACGGGGTTCCGGTCAGCAGCACCTGCAGGCAGATGCCGTCCATCAGGGCCACCAGGGCGCGGGCGGTGGTCGGGTCGGTGCGGCGGGAGAGCAGGGTCGCGACGTCCTCGGCCCACTCGGCGGCGACCGGACGGAGCGCGGGGCGGCGCAGGGCGGCGAGATACAGCTCGTACTCCAGCTCGACCCCGGTGCGATCGCCGGACAGCCACTCCCCCATCCAGCCCGCGAGCGCCTCCGCGAGGTCGGTGCGCGGGTCGTCCAGACCACCGCGCGCGGCGATCACCTTGGCGAAGCCGTCGCTTGCCTGCCCGAGGGCCGCGACCATCAGCTCGTCCAGCGTCCGGAAGTGGTACGTCGTGGAGCCCAGCGGTACGTCCGCCTCCGCGGCCACCGTGCGGTGGCTCAGCCCGGCGAGTCCCCTGGCGCCCACCACACGGAGCGCCGCGTCGATGATGCGCTGCCGCCGCTCGGGGTCGTGCCGCCGGGCCATCAGTGGGCCCCGCCCAGGCTGAGGACGACCACTCCACCGATGATCAGCACGATCCCGGCGACCTTGGCGAGGCTCATCCCCTCCCCGAACAGCACCAGGCCGAGCGCGGCGACGGCCGCGGTGCCGATGCCGGACCAGATCGCGTAGGCCGTGCCGATGGCCACGGTCCGCAGCGTCTGGGCGAGCAGCACGAAGGAGAGCACGTACCCGACGACGGTCACCAGCGAGGGCCCGAACCTGCTGAAGCCGTCGCTGTACTTCATGGCCGTCGTGGCCGCGACTTCCGCGGCGATGGCACCGAGGAGCATCACGTATCCCATGCGGGCGAGCGTATCCGCCGATGTGTACGGCCGTACATATCCAGGGTGGCGCGGTGTGGTCATGGGGGCTAACGGCGAACGGCGAGGTCCCGGTGGACCTCGCCGTTCGCCGTTCGCTCGTGGATCTCAGACGTTGAAGCCGAGCGCCCGCAGCTGCTCGCGGCCGTCGTCCGTGATCTTGTCGGGGCCCCACGGCGGCATCCAGACCCAGTTGATGCGCAGCTCGTTGACGAGGCCGTCCGTGGCGGACTTGGCCTGGTCCTCGATGACGTCGGTGAGCGGGCAGGCCGCGGACGTCAGGGTCATGTCGATGGTCGCGATGTTCGACTCGTCGACGTGGATGCCGTAGATCAGGCCGAGGTTGACGACGTCGATGCCCAGCTCGGGGTCGACGACGTCCATCAGGGCCTCTCGGAGCTCCTCCTCCGAGGCCGGCTTCATCTCCACGGTCTCGCTCATGCGCTCTTCCTTTCGGCGTCGGCGCCGCCCAGCGCCTGGGCCGTCGCGTCCTTCCAGGCCATCCAGCTCAACAGGGCGCACTTGACCCGGGCCGGGTACTTGGACACCCCGGCGAACGCCACCGCGTCCTCCAGGACGTCCTCCATCGCGTCGTCGGGCTCCAGCCGGCCCTTGGACTGCATCAGCTCCAGGAAGGTCTCCTGGATCTTCTGCGCCTCGGCCAGCTCCCTGCCGACGAGCAGTTCGTTCAGTACGGAGGCCGAGGCCTGGCTGATCGAGCAGCCCTGGCCCTCGTACGAGACGTCCTTGATCGTCGTGCCGTCGTACTTCACTCGGAGGGTGATCTCGTCGCCGCACGTCGGATTCACATGGTGCACCTCGGCGTCGCCATCCCTCAGACCACGCCCGTGCGGGTTCTTGTAGTGGTCCAGGATGACTTCCTGGTACATCGAGTCCAGCTTCATGCGATCGCTCGTCCCGTCAGCCGAAGAAGTTCCGTACGTGCTCCAGGCCGTCGACCAGAGCGTCGACCTCGGCCGGCGTGGAGTACAGATAGAACGACGCTCGCGTGGTCGCAGGAATTCCGTACCGCAGGCACACCGGCCGCGCGCAGTGGTGGCCCACGCGCACCGCGATGCCCTGCTCGTCGAGGACCTGGCCCACGTCGTGCGGGTGGATGTCACCGAGCGTGAAGGAGATCGCCGCGCCCCGGTCCTCGGCCGTGGTCGGGCCGATGATCCTCAGGTCGGGAACCTCCGCCAGCCGGCGCACCGCGTACTCGGTGAGCGCGTGCTCGTGGGCGAGGATCTTGTCCATCCCGATCGAGTTCAGGTAGTCGATCGCCGCGCCCAGACCGACCGCCTGCGCGATCGGCGGCGTGCCCGCCTCGAACTTGTGCGGGGCGGGGGCGTACGTCGACGAGTGCATCGACACCGTCTCGATCATCTCGCCGCCGCCGAGGAACGGGGGCAGGTCCTCCAGCAGCTCCTGGCGGCCCCAGAGCACGCCGATGCCGGTCGGGCCGCACATCTTGTGGCCGGTGAAGGCCACGAAGTCGGCCTGGAGGGCCTGTACGTCCAGCGGCATGTGCGGCGCGGCCTGCGAGGCGTCGATGCACACCAGCGCGCCGACCTCCTGCGCGCGGCGCACTATCGCCTCGACCGGGTTCACGGTGCCGAGGATGTTGGACACCAGCACGAAGGAGACGATCTTCGTCTTCTCGGTGATGACCTCGTCGATGTTGGACAGGTCGAGACGGCCGTCGTCGGTGAGGCCGAACCACTTCAGCTTCGCGCCCGTGCGCTGCGCCAGCAGCTGCCAGGGAACGATGTTGGAGTGGTGCTCCATCTCCGTGATGACGATCTCGGTCTCGTGGTCCACCCGGTAGGGCTCCTCGGCCCAGCCGAGCATGTTCGCCACGAGGTTGAGCGACTCCGAGGCGTTCTTCGTGAAGATCACCTCGTCGCGGCTCGGCGCGTTGACGAACGCGGCGACCTTGTCGCGCGCGCCCTCGTACAGCGCCGTGGCCTCCTCGGCGAGCACATGCACACCGCGGTGGACGTTGGCGTTGTAGCGCTCGTAGTACTCGCTCAGGGCGTCCAGCACCTGGCGCGGTTTCTGCGAGGTCGCCGCGTTGTCCAGGTACACGAGCTTCTTGCCGTCGTGGACCAGCCGGTCCAGCACGGGGAAGTCCTTGCGGATCGCCTCTGTGTCGAGGAGGCCCGGCAGCTGTGTCACGCGGATGCGCCACCCTTCACGTATGCCTCGTAGCCCTCGTTCTCCAGCTTGTCCGCGAGCGCGGCGCCGCCGGACTCGACGATCCGGCCGCCGGCGAACACGTGGACGTGGTCGGGCTTGATGTAGCGCAGGATGCGCGTGTAGTGGGTGATCAGCAGGGTGCCGACCTGGCCGCTCTCGCGGACCCTGTTCACGCCCTCCGACACGATGCGCAGGGCGTCGACGTCGAGGCCGGAGTCGGTCTCGTCGAGGATCGCGATCTTCGGCTTGAGCAGCTCCAGCTGGAGGATCTCGTGCCGCTTCTTCTCACCGCCGGAGAAGCCCTCGTTCACGTTGCGCTCGGCGAAGGCCGGGTCCATGGAGAGGCGCTCCATGGCCTCCTTGACCTCCTTCACCCAGGTGCGCAGCTTCGGCGCCTCGCCGCGGATGGCGGTGGCGGAGGAGCGGAGGAAGTTGGAGACCGAGACGCCGGGGACCTCGACCGGGTACTGCATCGCCAGGAACAGGCCCGCGCGGGCGCGCTCGTCGACGGACATCTCCAGGACGTCCTCGCCGTCGAGGGTGACGGAGCCGCCGGACACGGTGTACTTGGGGTGGCCCGCGAGGGCGTAGGCGAGGGTCGACTTGCCCGAGCCGTTGGGGCCCATGATGGCGTGCGTCTCGCCCTGCTTCACGGTGAGGTCGACGCCCTTGAGGATCTCCTTCGTGGCGTTGTCGGCCTCGACGGTGACGTGCAGGTCTCGGATTTCAAGCGTTGCCATGGGTGCCTCAGGACTCCTGGGTGAGGGAGACGAGCACGTCGTCCCCTTCGATCTTTACGGGGTATACGGGGACAGGGCGCGTCGCGGGAAGGCCGGACGGCTTGCCGGTGCGGAGGTCGAAGCTGGAGCCGTGCAGCCAGCACTCGATCTGGCAGTCCTCCACCTCGCCCTCGGAGAGCGAGACGTTCGCGTGCGAGCAGATGTCGTAGATGGCGAACACCTCCCCCTCGGTCTTCACGACCGAGACCGGCGTGCCGTCGAGTTCCACCCGCTTCGGGGTGTCCTCCTCCAGCTCGCTCAGCCCACAGACGCGTACGAATGCGCCGCTCATGCGACCGCCGCCTCGAGTTCCTCCTCGATCTTGGCGATGAGGCGCTCCTCGATGTCCGTGACACCGATCTGCTGGACCAGCTCGGCGAAGAAGCCGCGGACCACCAGACGGCGGGCCTCCTGCTCCGGGATGCCGCGGGCCATCAGGTAGAAGAGCTGCTCGTCGTCGAAGCGGCCGGTCGCGGAGGCGTGGCCGGCGCCGACGATCTCGCCGGTCTCGATCTCCAGGTTCGGCACGGAGTCGACACGGGCGCCGTCGGTCAGCACCAGGTTGCGGTTCATCTCGTAGGTGTCCGTGCCCTCGGCCTTGGCCTCGATCAGCACGTCGCCGATCCACACCGCGTGCGCGTCGTCGCCCTGGAGCGCGCCCTTGTAGGCGACGTTCGACTTGCAGTGCGGGGTGTTGTGGGTGACCAGCAGGCGGTGCTCCTGGTGCTGGCCGGCGTCGGTGAAGTACAGGCCGTACAGCTCGGCCTCGCCGCCGGGGCCGGCGTAGGTCACGCGCGGGTTCAGGCGGACCACGTCGCCGCCGAAGGTGACCACGACCGACTTGAAGGAGGCGTCCCGGCCGATCAGCGTGTTGTGCTGGGCGACGTGCACGGCCTTGTCGTCCCAGTCCTGGATCGAGACGACGGTCAGCTTGGCGCCGTCGCCGAGCAGGTAGTCGACGTTGCCGGCGAGTACCGCGTCACCGGTGTGGTCGATGACGACGACGGCCTCGGCGAAGGCCCCGAGCTCGATGACCTGGTGGCCGTAGGCGACCCCGCCCTCGCCGTGCACCGCGATGCGGATCGGCTCGGTCAGGACGGCCTCCTTGGGGACGGTCACGACCGAGGCCTTCTCGAAGGCGGAGTAGGCCTGGGCGGCGACGCGGTCCACCGGGGTGCCGGCCTTGCCGAGCCGGGCGTCGTCGCGGCCGACGGTCGCGACGGTGACGCCCTCGGGGGCCTGGATGTCCACCTTGACGCCCTCGCCGGTGGCGGTCGCGGTGCCGTCGTGCAGACCGCGCAGCCGCTCCAGCGGAGTGAAGCGCCACTCCTCCTCGCGGCCGTGCGGGACCGGGAAGTCCGCCACGTCGAAGGAGGGCGGCGCGCTCATGCGCGTGGCGACGGTCGACTCGGCGGCGACCGCGATCTGGCCGGCGGTCGTCGAACCGACGGGGATGTTCTGGGCCTCAGCCATGGCTGTCGTATTGCTCGCTTTCTTGCGTATGGGCTTGACGGCGGACTGCGGGCCGGCGGTTTCGCCGGCCCGGGTCGGTGCTTAACCGACCGCGCCCTCCATCTGCAGCTCGATCAGCCGGTTGAGCTCCAGCGCGTACTCCATGGGCAGCTCCTTGGCGATCGGCTCGACGAAGCCGCGCACGATCATCGCCATCGCCTCGAACTCGGAGAGGCCACGGCTCATCAGGTAGAAGAGCTGGTCCTCGGAGACCTTGGAGACGGTCGCCTCGTGGCCCATGGACACGTCGTCCTCCCGGACGTCCACGTAGGGGTACGTGTCCGAGCGGGAGATGGTGTCCACGAGCAGCGCGTCGCAGAGCACGTTGGACTTGGAGCCCGCGGCGCCCTCGCCGATCTCGACCAGGCCGCGGTACGAGGTACGGCCGCCGCCGCGGGCCACCGACTTGGAGACGATGTTGGACGAGGTGTTCGGCGCCATGTGGACCATCTTGGAACCGGCGTCCTGGTGCTGGCCCTCGCCCGCGAAGGCGATCGACAGGGTCTCGCCCTTGGCGTGCTCGCCCATCAGGTAGACGGCCGGGTACTTCATCGTCACCTTGGAGCCGATGTTGCCGTCGATCCACTCCATGGTCGCGCCCTCGTAGGCCACGGCGCGCTTGGTGACCAGGTTGTAGACGTTGTTCGACCAGTTCTGGATGGTCGTGTAACGGCAGCGGGCGTTCTTCTTGACGATGATCTCGACGACCGCGCTGTGCAGGGAGTCGCTCTTGTAGATCGGGGCGGTGCAGCCCTCGACGTAGTGCACGTAGGCACCCTCGTCGACGATGATCAGGGTCCGCTCGAACTGGCCCATGTTCTCCGTGTTGATGCGGAAGTAGGCCTGGAGCGGGATCTCCACGTGGACGCCCGGCGGGACGTAGATGAAGGAGCCGCCGGACCACACGGCGGTGTTCAGCGAGGCGAACTTGTTGTCGCCGACGGGGATGACGGTCCCGAAGTACTCCTTGAAGAGCTCCGGGTGCTCCTTCAGCGCGGTGTCCGTGTCGAGGAAGATGACGCCCTGCTCCTCCAGGTCCTCGCGGATCTGGTGGTAGACGACCTCCGACTCGTACTGGGCCGCGACGCCGGCGACGAGGCGCTGCTTCTCCGCCTCGGGGATGCCGAGCTTGTCGTACGTGTTCTTGATGTCCTCGGGCAGGTCCTCCCAGGACTCCGCCTGCTTCTCCGTGGAGCGCACGAAGTACTTGATGTTGTCGAAGTCGATCCCCGACAGGTCCGAGCCCCAGTTCGGCATGGGCTTCTTCTCGAAGAGCCGCAGACCCTTCAAGCGCAGCTTGGTCATCCACTCCGGCTCGGACTTCTTCGCCGAGATGTCGCGGACGACCTCCTCGTCCAGACCGCGCCTGGCAGAGGCGCCGGCCGTGTCGGAGTCGGCCCAGCCGTATTCGTACTTGCCCAGGCCCTCGAGTTCGGGGTGAGCAGTCTCCGTGGGGAGAGTCATGCGGGGTTCCTCCCGGCCGTGCTTGCGGATGCGTTGTGGCTTTGGTGATCGGTCTGGGAAATCTTGGGGATGAACGTCGTGCAGACGCCGTCGCCGTGCGCGATGGTCGCCAGTCGCTGGACGTGCGTACCCAGCAGCTCGGCGAAGATCTCCGTCTCCGCCTCGCACAGCTGCGGGAACTGCTCCGCGACGTGGGCGACCGGGCAATGGTGCTGGCAGAGCTGCTCACCCCGCTGCGGGAGGGGCGCGTTGCGCGCCGTAGCAGCGTACCCGTCCACGCTCAGGGCCTTGGCCAGCGCTTCGGTGCGCTGGTCGGGGGTGACGGCCTCGATCGCCTTGCGGTACGCGCCCGCCTGCGCGGCGATCCGGGCCCGGGCGAAGGCGGCGACCGCCTCCGGCCCGCCCTCCCGCTCGGCGATCCAGCGGAGCGCGTCCGCGGCGAGCTTGTCGTACGACTGGTCGAAGGCGTCCCGCCCGCAGTCGGTGAGCGCGAAGACCTTGGCGGGCCGGCCGCGCGTCCGCGCGCCGTACACCCGCTGCTCCCGCGCCTCCACCACGTCGTCGGCGACCAGGGCGTCCAGGTGGCGCCGTACGGCGGCCTGGGTGAGCCCCAGCCGGCCGGCCAGCTCGGCGACGGTCGACGGGCCGTGGTCCAGGATGGACCGCGCGACCCGGTTGCGCGTGGACCGATCCGAGCGCACCCCGGCCGCGAACTCCTCCTGCGGGACCCCCGTGAGGGTCTCCCGAGCCTCGCCGACGTTTTTCACAACGCCATTGTTGCGTAATTCCTCGCGGACTGACAAGCGGCCTTGATCCGGACGGGCGGTGCCCTGCGTCACTTAGGCAAACCTAATCCGACCTGCGGAAACGATCTCCGATCGATCAAACGAGTGGCACCGTCCGGGGCGATGCGTCAGACTCCCCGACCATGCCCACACCGCCGCCGACCGGCCCGCTCGTCACCCGGGACACGATCGCCGAAGGACTGCGCGACCTCGGCGTACGCCCCGGCGAGACCCTCCTCGTCCACTCCTCCCTCAGTTCGCTCGGCTGGGTCTGCGGCGGCCAGGTCGCGGTCGTCCAGGGACTGCTCGACGCGCTCGGTCCCGACGGCACGCTCGTGGTCCCCACCCACTGCGGCGACCTCTCCGACCCGGCGCGCTGGAGCAGACCCCCGGTGCCCGAGGAGTGGTGGGACACCATCCGGGCCACGCTGCCCGCCTACGACCCCCGCGTCAGCCCCTCCTTCGGGGTCGGAGTGATCCCGGAGACCGTGCGCACCTGGCCGGGCGCCCTGCGCAGCGCGCACCCGGACGCCTCGTTCGCGGCGATCGGCCCGCGCGCCGCAGCGATCGTCGACGGGCACGCCACCGACTGCCGGTTCGGCGAGCGCAGCCCGCTCGCCCGCCTGGAGGCGCTCGGGGCCCGGGTGCTGCTGCTGGGCGCCGGATACGGTTCCTGCACCTGCTTCCACCTGGCCGAGTACCGGATCCCCGGACCGCTCACCCGGGAGGGCCGGCCCGGGCCGCACGGCTGGGAGGTCGTCACCGACGTGTCCATCACCTCCGAGCGGTTCGACGAACTCGGGCACGACTTCGAGCGCGACCGGCCGGTGGTCCGCGGGACGGTGGGCGCCGCCCGGTCGCGGCTGTTCCCCGTGGCGGACGCGGTGGCGTACGCGGAGCGGTGGCTCACGGTGCACCGGCCCCGGGAGGATGACTTCCCTCACCCGGCCGCCTGAGCCGTTCGGCGCGTCCCTAGACTTTGGCCCCATGCGAAGTGAGCCCGTGGTCCAGGTCCAGGCCTTGGTGAAGCGGTACGGCACGAAGACCGCGGTGGACGGCCTCGACCTGGTGGCCCGGGCGGGCGTGACCGCCGTGCTCGGCCCCAACGGCGCGGGCAAGACGACGACGGTCGAGACCTGCGAGGGGTACCGGCGGCCGGATTCCGGCACGGTGCGCGTCCTCGGCCTCGACCCCGTGGGACAGTCCGCGCGGCTCAGACCCCGTATCGGCGTGATGCTCCAGTCGGGTGGCGTGTACTCCGGCGCCCGGGCCGACGAGATGCTGCGGCACGTCGCCAGGCTGCACGCCCACCCGCTGGACGTCGACGCCCTCATGGAACGCCTGGGGCTCGGCGGCTGCGGGCGGACCTCGTACCGCCGGCTGTCCGGCGGCCAGCAGCAGCGGCTCGCGCTCGCCATGGCCGTCGTCGGCCGGCCCGAGCTGGTCTTCCTCGACGAGCCGACCGCCGGACTCGACCCGCAGGCCCGCCGGGCCACCTGGGACCTGGTGCGCGAATTGCGCGCCGACGGCGTGTCGGTGATCCTCACCACGCACCACATGGACGAGGCCGAGCAGCTCGCCGACGACGTCGCGATCATCGACGCCGGCCGGGTCATCGCCCAGGGCTCCCCGGAGGAGCTGTGCCGCGGCGGTGCCGAGAACACCCTGCGCTTCACCGGCCGCCCGGGACTCGACGTCGCCTCCCTCCTCAAGGCACTGCCCACCGACTCCTCGGCCGCCGAGCTGACCTCGGGTTCCTACCGTGTCGTCGGCAAGGTCGACCCGCAGCTGCTCGCGACGGTGACGTCCTGGTGCGCGCAGCACGGCGTGATGCCGGACCGCATCTCCGTCGAGCGGCACACCCTGGAGGATGTCTTTTTGGAGCTGACCGGCAAGGAGCTGCGCTCGTGA
Source organism: Streptomyces sp. NPDC091412 (assembly GCF_044756885.1). Classification (NCBI taxonomy): domain Bacteria; kingdom Bacillati; phylum Actinomycetota; class Actinomycetes; order Kitasatosporales; family Streptomycetaceae; genus Streptomyces; species Streptomyces sp. NPDC091412. The sequence goes on from NZ_JBIVTV010000001.1 coordinate 483,150, forward strand.
CCACCGCCACCGGTACGTACGCCCCGAAGCCCGGCGCGGCCCCGCTGACCCGCATGATCGCGGCGCAGGCGGCGCTGGAGACGAAGATGCTGCTGCGCAACGGTGAGCAGCTGCTGCTCACCGTCGTCATCCCCACGCTGCTGCTGGTGCTGTTCAGCTCGGTGGACATCGTCGACACCGGCGCGGGCAGGGCCGTGGACTTCCTCACCCCCGGCGTCCTCGCGCTCGCCGTGATGTCGACCGCGTTCACCGGGCAGGCCATCGCGACCGGCTTCGAGCGGCGCTACGGCGTGCTGAAGCGGCTGGCCGCCTCGCCGCTGCCGCGCTGGGGGCTGATGACCGCCAAGACGGTGTCGGTGCTGGTCACCGAGGTGCTCCAGGTCGTGCTGCTGACCGTGATCGCGTTCGCGCTCGGCTGGTCGCCGCACGGCAACCCGTTCGCCGTGCTTGTGCTGATGGTCCTCGGCACGGCCGCCTTCTCCGGGCTGGGCCTGCTGATGGCGGGAACGCTGAAGGCGGAGGCCACGCTGGCCGCCGCCAACCTGGTCTTCCTGCTGCTGCTGGTCGGCGGCGGGGTGATCGTCCCGCTGGACAAGTTCCCGCCCGTCGCCCAGGACGTGCTCGGCCTGCTGCCCATCTCGGCGCTCTCCGGCGGGCTGCGGGACGTGCTCCAGCACGGCGCCGGGATGCCCTGGGGCAACCTGGCGGTCCTCGCCGTCTGGGCGGTGGCGGGGCTCGCGGCCGCCGGGAAGTTCTTCCGCTGGGAGTAGGGCACGACGGACCCTCGTGAAACGGTGCACAAGCGGACGCCTACGATGGATCGCGTGCCAAACCTGACCCGCGCCGACACCGTGTCCGCCGTGCGCAACCCGCTCGCCTTCATCGCCGAACGCTGGACCCCGCATCCGAGGACCGTCCGGCGGGCGGCCCTCTCCGCGCTGGTGATGGCGGTGGTCATCGTCGTCACCGGCGGCGCCGTCCGCCTGACCGGCTCGGGCCTCGGCTGCCCGACCTGGCCCACCTGCACGGACGACTCGCTGACCACCACCCGCGAGATGGGTGTGCACGGCGTGATCGAGTTCGGCAACCGGATGCTGACGTACGTGCTGTGCGCCGCCGTGGGCTGGGCGATCGTCGCCGCGCGCGCCCAGAAGCCGTGGCGGCGCGGCCTCACCCGGCTGGGCTGGGCACAGTTCTGGGTGGTCATGGGCAACGCGGTGCTCGGCGGCATCGTCGTGCTCGTCGGCCTGAACCCGTACACCGTCGCGGCGCACTTCCTGCTCTCCTCGGCGCTGATCGCGGTCGCCACGGTGATGTGGCAGCGCACCCGCGAAGGTGACGCCGAGCCGCGCCCGCTGGTCGGCAAGCCGATCCGGCAGCTGGTGGGATTCCTGGTCCTCGCGAGCGTGCTGCTGATCGCGGTGGGCACGGTGGTCACGGGCGCCGGGCCGCACGCGGGCGACTCCCAGGAGGTCTCCCGCATCCCGATCGACTGGCAGACGGTCGCCAAGCTGCACGCCGTGCTGGCGTGGATCGTGGTCACGCTGACGTTCGCCCTGTGGTTCATCCTCAAGGCCGTCGACGCGCCGCGGGGCCCGCTGGCGCGGACCCGCGAACTGTTCCTGATCCTGCTGGGCCAGGGCGCCATCGGCTATGTCCAGTCCTTCACGCACCTGCCCGAGGTCCTGGTCGGACTGCACATGCTGGGGTCCTGCGTCATGTGGATCTGGGTGCTGCGCGTGCTGCTGTCGCTGCGCGAGCGGCCGGAGGCGGTGGCCGACCTGCCGGGTCCCGCCACCGAGGCGACGCTGGCGAAGGCCTGAGAACGGACCGCCGGGGGTCAGCCGGGCACGGAGCCGGACCGCCGGAGGCCGGCCAGGCCTGAAGCCGGGCCGTGCCGGGGATCAACCGGGGGTCAGCCGGGGTTCACCCCAGCCCGTACACCCGCATGGCGTTCTCCGCCGCGACCATCGTCGCCACGCGCTGAGCGTCGGCGGGGCACCAGGCGCCCTCGGCGACCCACCCCCCGAGCACCCGCTCCAGGGACTCCCTGAACAGGTGTGCGCCCAGCACATGCAGCTCGGGCAGCCCCTGTGCCCCGCTGGAGAAGAGGACCTTGCCGAACGGGGCCAGCTCCAGGATCTCCGCGAGGACCGTCGCGGCGCGGGCGCCGGTGCGGACCAGCGCGGCGCCCGAGTCGGCGTACACATGCGGGAAGAGTCCGGCGAGGCGGGCGGCGTGGCGGTGGTACGGATGGCCGCACAGCAGGACGAGATCGGTGCCCAGGCCCGCCGTCGCCCGGACGAAGTCCGTCAGCGGCAGCGGATCCGTACCGGCTGAGCCCGGCCCGCCGAGCCCCGCGTGCAGTTGGAGCGGCCTCCCGGAGGCCACCGCGATCCACAGCAGGTGCCGCAGCAGCACCGGGTCGCTCAGTTCCCCGCCGACCCGCCGCCCGGCCAGCCAGCGGCCCGCGGCGCCCCGCACCTCCCCCGGGCCGGGCGGCTCCGCCGCGAGCGCCGGCCCGTGCCGTACGCCGGCCACGGAGGTGAAGGCGACGGCGTGCGCGGCGGCACCGTGCACCGCCTCGGCGAGGTTGGTGAGGAACGAATCGACGGTGCCGGAGGTGTCGGCGACCTGCTCGGCCAGCGGTTCCAGGCGCACGATCTCGTGTGCGGCCGCGTCGCCCGCGGCCGCCATCTCACCGGGCCCGGTCAGGTCGCCCCGCAGCCCCGTGTCGACGAGGTAGGTGGTGATGCCGCTGCCGCGCAGCAGACGGCGGCCGGCCTCCAGCACCCCGAGTTCCCGGCGCCGGGCGAGATAGCGCGCGGGCGGGCAGTGCGGCTCCAGTCCGAGCAGCGGAGGGCACCAGCGGCGCAGGGCGAAACCGGTCTGGGTGTCGAAGAGCGTGGTGCCCGGCGCGGGCGGGCCCTCGGTACGGGCCAGCCGGGCCTCGAAGGTGCCGAGGCCCAGCTCCGTTCTCAGGACCCCGTGGCAGTGCTGATCCACGAGGGACGGCGTTTCGATCATCCGGTTCTCCCGACGCTGGGCCCGCTGCCTCCGTCAGGCCCTAACGGATGAACCCGCCGTCAGGTGTTGCTGACCCGGCTCGTCGGATGCGGTCAGCCGTTGGACGGGCCGCCCAGCTGGAGGCCCGCCATGCGGCTCCACTCGTACGGACCCGTCCGCACCTTGGCCGCGAACTCGCCGTCGAACGTCTCGTGGACGGTGATCCCGGCCTTCTCCACCGCCTGCTCGGCGATGGCGTACGTCGGGGCCACGAGGTCGCCCCAGGTGCCGTCCTCGCCCACCAGGACGATCCTGGCGCCGCGCTCCCCGAGGTAGGCGACCTGTCCCTCGGCGCCTCCGTGGGCCTTGGAGAAGGAGCCGATCCGCCGGGCGAGGCGGGCGGCCCTGCGCTCGGCCTTGGGGTCAACCTGCTGCGTGTCTGCCATGGCCAGATGCTACCCACGAGTAGACCGAACGGCGACGGGCGGGGTGCGTGGCCTTGACCACGCACCCCGCCCGGGGAAAACCGCTACGACCCGTACGGGGGGTCAGCGCAGGAACGGATCCACCGCCACCGCCACGAACAGCAGCGACACATAGGTGATGGACCAGTGGAACAGGCGCATCTCCTTCAGCTTCGCGCCGGTCGCCTCGGCCTTGGCCCGGTTCTGCAGCGCGTGCGCCTCCCACAGCCACCAGCCGCCCGCCGCCAGCGCCACCACCGTGTAGAACCAGCCGGTGTAGCCGAGCGGGGTCAGCAGCAGCGAGACCCCCACCATCACCCAGCTGTAGAGCACGATCTGGCGGGCGACCACCTTGTTGGAGGCGACGACCGGCAGCATCGGGACGCCCACGCGCGCGTAGTCGTCCTTCACCTTCATGGACAGCGGCCAGTAGTGCGGCGGCGTCCAGAAGAACATGACGAGGAAGAGGATGACGGGCGCCCAGGACATCGAGTTGGTGACCGAGGACCAGCCGATCAGCACCGGCATGCAGCCGGCGATGCCGCCCCACACGATGTTCTGCGACGTACGGCGCTTGAGGATCATCGTGTAGACGACGACGTAGAAGAGGAGCGCTCCGAGCGACAGCCACGCGGACAGCCAGTTGACGGTGAGGCCGAACAGCAGCGTGGAGACGACCGCCAGCGCGATGCCGAAGGCCAGGCACTCGCGCGGGCTGACCATGCCGGTGACCAGCGGGCGCTGGGAGGTGCGGTCCATGAGCGCGTCGATGTCGCGGTCGATGTACATGTTCAGCGCGTTGGCGCCGCCCGCGGACAGGTAGCCGCCGACACAGGTGAGCAGAACCAGCCCCAGGTCGGGCACGCCCCGCTGCGCCAGGAACATCACCGGAACGGTGGTGATCAGCAGCAGTTCGATGATCCGCGGCTTGGTCAGCGCCACAAACGCCTTGACACGGGCCCCGAACGGCCGGTGACTCGGGCTCTGGCTCGCACCGAGTACCCCCGCTGGACGGGATTCGACGGCCGTCACGCACACCCCTGACAGAGACTCCCAGCGAGCCGCCCGTGTGAACCGACGGTAAGGACTCGCGCGTACCACGCCACTGTAGACGTTGCCCAGACCCGGACATTCGCGGGGGTCGGGTCGTGTTGGCGGGGCCCTCCGGACGGGCACGATCCGGCTCGATTGAGCGATCGGATGAGCAGCCCCGTATTCATGTGCCGAATGCGATTCCGACCAGCGGGGAGGCGGATCCCGGAGAGTCCCGCCACTCTGGAACGACGCGGAAAAACGCACGTTCTGACGGGATAGGCTCGGCAACGTCCGGCCGACGCCGAGAACGCCGGCAACCGGTGCGCGGTCCCCCCGTACGCCGGCATCCGACATGTGGAGAGGAGCCCTGACCCAGGGTGAGCACCAAGCCGACCACCACAGACCTCGAGTGGACCGAGTTGGACCAGCGTGCCGTGGACACCGCGCGCGTCCTGGCCGCCGACGCCGTACAGAAGGTCGGCAACGGCCATCCCGGTACGGCGATGAGTCTGGCTCCCGCCGCCTACACCCTCTTCCAGAAGGTGATGCGGCACGACCCGGCCGATCCGCAGTGGGTGGGGCGCGACCGCTTCGTGCTGTCCGCCGGCCACTCCTCCCTGACCCTCTACACCCAGCTGTACCTGGCCGGTTTCGGGCTGGAGCTGGACGACCTGAAGTCCTTCCGCACCTGGGGCTCGAAGACGCCCGGCCACCCGGAGTACGGGCACACGGCGGGCGTGGAGACCACGACCGGCCCGCTCGGCCAGGGTGTCGCCAACGCGGTGGGCATGGCGATGGCCGCCCGCTACGAGCGCGGCCTGTTCGACCCGGAGGCCCCCACCGGCGCGTCCCCGTTCGACCACTTCGTCTTCTGCATCGCCGGTGACGGCTGCCTCCAGGAGGGCATCTCCGCCGAGGCGTCCTCGCTGGCCGGCCACCAGAAGCTCGGCAACCTGATCCTGCTGTGGGACGACAACCACATCTCGATCGAGGGCGACACCGAGACGGCCGTCTCCGAGGACACCGTCAAGCGGTACGAGGCCTACGGCTGGCACGTGCAGCGCGTGGAGGCCAAGGAGGACGGCGACCTCGACCCGCAGGCGATCCACGCGGCCGTCGAGGCGGCCAAGGCCGTCACCGACCGGCCGTCCTTCATCGCGATGCGCTCGATCATCGCCTGGCCGGCCCCGCACGCGCAGAACACCGAGGCCGCGCACGGCTCGGCCCTGGGCGAGGAGGAGGTCGCGGCCACCAAGCGCGTCCTCGGCTTCGACCCCGAGCAGCACTTCGAGGTCTCCGACGAGGTGCTGAACCACACCCGCGCCGCCGTCGAGCGGGGCCGCCGGGCCAAGGCCGAGTGGGAGAAGTCGCTCCAGGTCTGGCGCGAGGCCAACCCCGAGCGGGCCGCCGAGTTCGACCGGATCGCCGCGGGCGAGCTGCCCGCCGGCTGGGACGAGAAGATCCCGGTGTTCGAGGCGGGCAAGGGCCTGGCCACGCGTGCCGCGTCCGGCAAGGTGCTCCAGGCGCTCGGCGACGTGATCCCGGAGCTGTGGGGCGGCTCGGCGGACCTGGCCGGCTCGAACAACACCACCATCGACAAGACCTCGTCGTTCCTGCCCGAGGGCAACCCGCTGCCGGAGGCGAACCCGTACGGGCGCACCATCCACTTCGGCATCCGCGAGCACGCGATGGCCGCGGCGATGAACGGCATCACGCTGCACGGCAACACCCGCGTCTACGGCGGCACCTTCCTGGTCTTCTCCGACTACATGCGCAACGCGGTGCGCCTGTCGTCCCTGATGCACCTGCCGGTGACGTACGTCTGGACGCACGACTCCGTCGGTCTGGGCGAGGACGGCCCCACCCACCAGCCGGTCGAGCACCTGGCCTCGCTGCGCGCCATCCCGGGCCTGAGCATCGTCCGCCCGGCCGACGCCAACGAGACCGCGATCGCCTGGCGCGAGATCCTGCGCCGCTGGACCAAGGAGTTCGGCAAGGGCACCCCGCACGGTCTGGCGCTGACCCGCCAGGGCGTGCCGACGTACGAGCCCAACGACGACGCCGCGCGCGGCGGTTACGTGATGTTCGAGGCCGAGGGGCCCGAGGGGCAGAACACCGCGGCACAGGTCGTCCTGATCGCCACCGGTTCCGAGGTGCACGTGGCCGTGGAGGCCCGCGAGCGGCTCCAGGCCGAGGGCATCCCCACCCGGGTGGTGTCCATGCCGTCCGTGGAGTGGTTCGAGGAGCAGGACCAGGGGTACCGGGACAGCGTGCTGCCGCCGGCCGTGCGCGCACGCGTCGCGGTCGAGGCAGGTATCGGACTGACCTGGCACAAGTACGTGGGAGACGCCGGCCGCATCGTTTCCCTCGAGCACTTCGGTGCTTCGGCCGACGCCAAGGTGCTCTTCCGCGAGTTCGGCTTCACCGCGGAGAACGTGGCCGACAAGGCCCGGGAATCCATCGCCGCCGCCCAGCGCTGACGCTCATATACGACCCGTAGGAGATGTAATTTCCATGACAGACGCACTGAAGCGCCTTTCCGACGAAGGCGTCGCGATCTGGCTGGACGACCTGTCGCGCAAGCGGATCACGTCCGGCAACCTCGCCGAGCTGATCGACCAGCAGCACGTCGTGGGCGTCACCACCAACCCGACGATCTTCCAGAAGGCGATCTCGCAGGGGGACGGCTACGAACAGCAGGTCGCCGACCTGGCCGCCCGCCGGGTCACGGTGGAAGAGGCCATCCGCATGATCACCACGGCGGACGTCCGGGACGCCGCCGACATCATGCGCCCCGTCTTCGACGCCACCGGCGGCAAGGACGGCCGGGTGTCCATCGAGGTGGACCCCCGCCTGGCGCACAACACCAGGGCGACGGTCGCCGAGGCCCGCCAGCTGGCCTGGCTGGTCGACCGGCCCAACACGCTCATCAAGATCCCGGCCACCAGGGCGGGCCTGCCGGCGATCACCGAGACCATCGGCAACGGCATCAGCGTCAACGTCACCCTGATCTTCTCGCTGGAGCGCTACCGCGCGGTGATGGACGCGTACCTGAGCGGCCTGGAGAAGGCCCAGGGGCGCGGTCTGGACCTGTCGAAGATCCACTCGGTGGCGTCCTTCTTCGTGTCCCGCGTGGACACCGAGATCGACCGGCGGATCGACGAGCTCGGCACCGCCGAGGCCAAGGCGCTGCGCGGCAAGGCGGGCGTGGCCAACGCGCGTCTGGCCTACGAGGCGTACGAGGAGGTCTTCGCCTCCGACCGGTGGAGCGCGCTGGAGCGGCAGGGCGCCAACAAGCAGCGTCCGCTGTGGGCGTCCACCGGAGTGAAGGACAAGGCGTACAAGGACACCATGTACGTCGAGGAGCTGGTGGCGCCGAACACGGTGAACACCATGCCCGAGGCCACGCTGGAGGCCACCGAGGAGCACGGCGCGATCCGCGGCGACGCGGTCACCGGCACCTACGAGCAGGCCCGCGCGGACATCGACGCGCTGGAGCGGATCGGGATCTCGTACGACGACGTGGTCCAGGTCCTGGAGGACGAGGGCGTCGAGAAGTTCGAGTCGTCCTGGAACGACCTGCTCAAGTCCACCGAGGCGGAGTTGGAGCGCCTCGCTCCCGCGGAGGGCTGAGAACCTTGGCGCCCCTTTCCGTCACCGGAGCGAACCCGCTCCGTGACCCCGCCGACCGACGGCTCCCGCGTATCGCGGGGCCGTCGGGCCTGGTCATCTTCGGTGTCACCGGTGACCTGTCGCGCAAGAAGCTCATGCCCGCGGTGTACGACCTCGCCAACCGGGGTCTGCTGCCGCCGGGCTTCTCGCTCGTCGGCTTCGCCCGCCGCGACTGGGAGCACGAGGACTTCGCCCAGGTCGTGCACGACGCCGTCAAGGAGCACGCGCGCACGCCGTTCCGGGAGGAGGTCTGGCAGCAGCTCATCCAGGGGATGCGCTTCGTGCAGGGCACCTTCGACGACGACGACGCGTTCGAGCGGCTGCGCGGCACGATCGAGGAACTGGACAAGGCACAGGGCACGGGCGGCAACTTCGCCTTCTACCTGTCGGTGCCGCCGAAGTCCTTCCCGGTGGTCATCCAGCAGCTGAAGAAGCACCAGCTGGCCGACCAGAGCCACGGCTCGTGGCGGCGCGCGGTCATCGAGAAGCCCTTCGGCCACGACCTGAGGTCGGCCGAGGAGCTCAACGCGATCGTGCACGAGGTCTTCGCCCCGGACCAGGTCTTCCGCATCGACCACTACCTGGGCAAGGAGACCGTCCAGAACATCCTGGCCCTGCGCTTCGCCAACACGATGTTCGAGCCGATCTGGAACCGGTCCTTCGTGGACCATGTGCAGATCACCATGGCCGAGGACATCGGCATCGGCGGCCGGGCCGGCTACTACGACGGCATCGGCGCCGCCCGCGACGTCATCCAGAACCACCTGCTGCAACTCCTGGCCCTGACCGCGATGGAGGAGCCCGCCTCCTTCGACGCGGACGCGCTGGCCGCGGAGAAGACCAAGGTGCTCGGCGCGGTGAAGCTGCCCAGGGACCTGGGCAGGTCGACCGTGCGCGGGCAGTACGCGGCGGGCTGGCAGGGCGGCGAGAAGGTCATCGGCTACCTCGAGGAAGAGGGCATCGACAAGAAGTCGAAGACCGACACGTTCGCGGCCGTCAAGCTGGAGATCGACAACCGCCGCTGGGCGGGCGTCCCCTTCTATCTGCGCACCGGCAAGCGTCTGGGCCGTCGGGTCACCGAGATCGCGGTCGTCTTCCAGCGGGCGCCGCACTCCCCCTTCGACTCCTCGGCCACCGAGGAACTCGGGCAGAACGCCATCGTCATCCGCGTCCAGCCGGACGAGGGTGTCACGGTCCGCTTCGGCTCCAAGGTGCCCGGCACGTCGATGGAGATCCGGGACGTGTCGATGGACTTCGCCTACGGCGAGTCCTTCACGGAGTCCAGCCCGGAGGCGTACGAACGCCTGATCCTGGACGTGCTGCTCGGCGACTCCAACCTCTTCCCGCGCACCGAGGAGGTCGAGCTGTCCTGGCGGATCCTCGACCCGATCGAGACGTACTGGGACAAGCACGGCAGGCCCGCGCAGTACCCCTCCGGGACGTGGGGGCCCGCCGAGGCGGACGAGATGCTCGCACGAGACGGACGGAGCTGGCGCCGGCCATGAAGATAGACCTGACCGACACCACGGCCGGCAAGATCAACAAGGCGCTGGTGCGGGCCCGGCGGGCGATCGGCACCCCGGCCGTGGGCATGGTGCTCACGCTGGTCATCGTCACCGACGAGGAGAACGCCTACGACGCGCTGAAGGCCGCCGGAGACGCCTCGCGGGAGCATCCCTCGCGCCTGCTGGTGGTCATCAAGCGGCACGCCCGCACCCTGCGCGACCGCACGTCCTCGCGGCTGGACGCCGAGGTGCGGGTGGGCGCGGACGCCGGCACCGGCGAGACGGTGGTGCTGCGTCTGCACGGCGAGGTGGCCGACCACGCCCAGTCGGTGGTGCTGCCGCTGCTGCTCCCCGACGCGCCGGTCGTCGTCTGGTGGCCGGTGAACGCCCCGCTCGAACCGGCCAAGGACCCGCTGGGCGCCCTGGCGCAGCGCCGGGTCACCGACACGTACGCCGCCGAGCAGCCGGTGCGGGAGCTCTCCGCGCGGGCCGAGGCGTACACGCCCGGCGACACGGACCTGTCCTGGACCCGGATCACTCCGTGGCGCTCGATGCTGGCCGCCGCCCTCGACCAGGTCACCTGCGAGGTCAGGGCCGTGGAGGTGGAGGGCGAGGAGTTCAACCCGAGCTGCGAGCTGCTGGCGATGTGGCTCGCGGACCGGCTGGACGTCCCGGTCAAGCGCTCGCAGTCCGCGGGCCCCGGTCTGACCGCGGTCCGCATGGACACCAGCTGCGGCCCGATCGCCCTGGACCGGGCCGACGGCAGGCTGGCGACCCTGTCCATCCAGGGGCAGCCGGAGCGGGCGGTGGCACTGAAGCGGCGGGAGACCGCCGAGCTGATCGCGGAGGAACTGCGGCGGCTGGACCCGGACGACACGTACGCGTCCGCGCTGCGGTTCGGCGTGGACCGGCTGGACGGCGCCGGCGCGTCCGGCGGTTCGAAGGCGTCCGCGAAGGAGCCGGTCGCGGTGCCCGTCCCCCAGGAGGAGGCCGCCGAGTGAGCACTCCGCAACTGGTCGTCCACCACGACAAGGAGCTGATGGCGCAGGCCGCCGCGGCCCGGCTGATCACCCGGATCGTGGACGCGCAGGCCTCGACGGGCTCGGCGTCCGTGGTCCTCACCGGCGGCCGCAACGGCAACGGGGTGCTGGCCGCGCTGGCGGCCGCGCCCGCCCGCGACGCGATCGACTGGGGCCGGCTGGACCTGTGGTGGGGCGACGAGCGGTTCCTGCCGGAGGGCGACCCGGAACGCAATGTCACGCAGGCCCGCGAGGCCCTGCTGGACTCCGTGCCGCTGGACCCCAAACGCGTGCACGCCATGCCGGCGTCGGACGGTCCCTACGGCGCGGACGTCGAGGCGGCGGCGGAGGCCTACGCCGAGGAGCTGGCCCGCGCGGCCGGCCCCGAGAACCACGGCGCGGTCCCGTCGTTCGACGTCCTGATGCTGGGCGTCGGCCCGGACACCCATGTCGCGTCCCTCTTCCCGGAACACCCGGGGGTGCGCGAGACGGAGCGTACGGTGATCGGCGTGCACGGCTCCCCCAAGCCGCCGCCCATCCGCGTCTCCCTCACCCTGCCCGCCATCCGCTCGGCCCGCGAGGTGTGGCTGCTGGCGGCCGGCGAGGACAAGGCCAACGCGGTGGCGATGGCCCTCTCGGGCGCGGGTGAGATCCAGGCCCCGGCGGCCGGCGCCCAGGGCCGCGCCCGCACCCTGTGGCTCCTGGACACGGCGGCGGCCTCACAGCTGCCACGATCGCTGTATCCACCGGCCTCGGCGTGAACGGCAAGGTGCGGCGGCGGTGTTCCTCACCGCCGCCGCACCTTGCTTTTTCAGGCCGAACCGGGGATCGCCGTCACTTCACCGACCCCGCCATCACCCCCTGCACGAAGTGCCGCTGGAAGGCGAAGAACACGACCACCGGCACGACCAGCGACAGGAACGCCCCCGGCGCCAGCACATCGATGTTGCTGCCGAACTGCCGGATCTGCGACTGGAGTGCCACCGTCAGCGGCTGCGAGGAGGTGTCGGCGAACAGCAGCGCCACCAGCATGTCGTTCCACACCCACAGGAACTGGAAGATGGCGAGGCTCGCGATCGCGGGCCGCCCCACCGGCAGCACCAGCCGGGTGAAGATCCGCCACTCGTTGCCCCCGTCCATGCGGGCCGCCTCCAGCATCTCCTTCGGCATCTCGGCGAAGTAGTTCCGCAGCAGGAACACCGCGAACGGCAGTCCGTAGGCCACGTGGAACAGGACCACACCGGGGATCGTGCCGAACAGGCCGAGCTGGCCGAAGAGTTTGGCGACGGGCAGCAGTCCGATCTGCACCGGCACCACCAGCATCGCCACCACCAGCAGGAACAGCGGCTCACGGGCCGGGAAGTCCAGCCAGGCGAAGGCGTATCCGGCCAGCGCCGCGATGACGACGACCAGGACCGTCGTGGGCACCGAGATCAGCACCGTGTTCCAGAAGGCCTTGGTGATGCCCGAGTTCTTCAGCAGTGCCGAGTAGTTGTCGAAGGACAGCTGCCCGGGGCTGGCCAGCGCCGTCCACCAGCCGCCCTTCGCGGTGTCCTGGGCCGAGCGCAGCGACGACAGGAAGAGTCCCGCGAGCGGGGTCATCCAGACCAGGCCGATCACCACGAGGACGGCCTGGACCAGCCCGTTGCCCAGGCCCCGCCTGACCGCGTTCATCGCTGACTCCTTCGGAAGCGGCGGACGTTGAACACCATCGCCGGGATCACCAGGAGCAGCAGGAGCACGCCGAGCGCGCTGCCGAGGCCCTGGTTGTTGCCACCGCCGAAGGACACCAGCCACATCTGGGTCGCCAGCACGGTGGCGTCCTGCTGCACCGGGCCGGGCGCGATGATGTAGACGAGGTCGAAGACCTTCATCACGTTGATCACGAGGGTGACGAAGACGACGGTGAGGACGGGGGCGAGCAGCGGCACGGTGATCCGGCGGAAGATCTGCCACTCGTTGGCCCCGTCGATGCGCGCCGCCTCCAGCGCGTCACGCGGCAGCGCGGACAGTCCGGCGCCGATCAGCACCATCGCGAATCCGGTCCAGATCCACAGGTAGGCACCGATGATCATCGGGGTGACGAGCGTCGGGCCGAGCCAGGAGACGCCCTGGTAGGGCTGTGCGAAGTTGGCGTGCGGCAGCTTCACCTCGTACGAGCCCGAAGTCAGGCCCGTGAAGCGGAAGGAGCCGTCGGAGCCCGTGGTGGTGGTCGCGACCGTCCGGCCGTCGCGCACCGCCTCGACCTTCATGCCGGGCAGGCCGCTCTCGCCGCGGTCGACCTTGCCCTGGGTGCCGCCTCCGCCGGGCGCGAAGTCCAGGTAGACGACTCCGCGCAGTTCGTCCCCGGCGGCCTTCCCGCCCTCCACCGGGCGGGCGGGCGAGGCATCGCCGGGCAGGTCCTTGGGCAGCACGCCGACCATCGGCAGGGTCACCGTGGCGCCCGGCGAGAGGCTCGCGTCGGTGAGGTACGAGCCGTCCCGGCCCTGGGTCAGCCCGAATCCCTCACGGGCGCGTGCGCTCGGGTAGGACGGGGATCCCTTGAAGGCGTCGTGCACGGAGACCACGGCGGCGTTGAGGACGCCCTTGTCCGGGTCCTCGTCGTAGGCGAGCCGGAAGATGATGCCGGCGGCCAGGAAGGACACGGCCATCGGCATGAACAGCAGCAGCTTGAACGCCGTCGCCCAGCGGACCTTCTCCACCAGTACGGCGAGGATGAGTCCGAGCCCGGTGAGCAGCGCCGGGGCGACGACGACCCAGATCATGGTGTTCCGGACGGCCTTCAGCGTCGCGGGGTCGCGGAACATCTCGGTGTAGTTGTCCCCGCCGACGAACCGGGTGCCGGAGGCGTCGAAGAAGCTCCGGCCGACGGAGAACAGGACCGGGTAGACGACGAGGGCGCCGAGCAGCAGCAGTGCGGGGAAGACGAACAGCAGCGCGACGACCCGCCCCCGCCGCCGCGCGCGCCGAGTACGTTCGGCGCGCGCGGCGGGCGTCGGGGGGCCCGCTCCCTTCTCCTTCGCGAGCGTGGTGGCGGTCATGGTGCGTCAGCCCTGGTTCTTGTACGCCTTGGCCGCCGCGGCCTCCAGCTTCGCCGCGGTGCCCTTCGGGTCGGACGGGTCGCGCAGGAAGTCCTGGAGCAGCTTCCACTCGCCCACGCCGCTGGTGCCTCCGAAGGACGCCGGGGCCTGGTCGGACATGTCGAACCGGACCGCGTCGGAGTCGCCCGCCGCGACCAGGGACTTGGCGGTGGCGCGGGTGACGTCGTCGCCGTAGGAGGCGAGGTCGAGGTTCTTGTTCGGGGACAGGAAGCCGCCGGCCTTGGCCCAGACGGCCGCGGCCTCCGGAGTGGCCAGGTACTCGAGGAGCTTCATGCCGGCCTTGGCGTTCTTGCCGTCCTTGAGGACGGCGGCCGCGTCGCCGCCGCTGACGACCGGCGCGTTGCCGCCGTCGACCGGCGGGAACGGGAAGAAGTCCGCGTCCTTGCCGATGGTCCGGTCGAACTGGTCGTGGGCGACACCCGCGACGAAGTCGCCCTCGTAGACCATGCCGGCCTCAGGCTTGGGCCCGAAGACCTTCTCCACCGAGCCCGGGAAGTCGGTGTTGAGGGCGCCCTTCTGGCCGCCCGCGATCAGCTGCTTGTCCTTGAACAGCTTGCCGAGCGTGGTGAGCGCCTTGACCACGCTGTCGTCGTTCCACTTCAGCTGGTGCGCGGCGAGGGCGTCGTACTTCTCGGGGCCGGCCTGGGAGAGGTAGATGTTCTCGAACCAGTCGGTCAGGGTCCAGCCGTCCTGTCCGGCGACCGCGAAGGCGGCGAGCCCGGAGTCGGAGAGGGTGTGCCCGGCCTTGAGCATCTCGTCGTACGTCGCCGGCGGCTTGACGCCGGCCTGGTCGAGCGCGTCGGGGCTGTACCAGACGGTCGACTTGTGGGCGGCCTTGAAGTACAGGCCGTACAGGGTGTCGTCGACGCTGCCGTACTTCTTCCACACCGGCGCGAAGTTGGCGTCCACCGACTTCTGGGTGGTGTCGGACAGCGGCTCCAGCCAGCCCTTCTTGGCGAACTGCTGGAGCACGCCGACCTGCGGGACCATCACGACGTCGGGGGCGTTGCCGCCCTCGATCTTGCTGCCGACGACGGTGGAGACGTTGTCGCCGGTCGACATGAACTGGGTCTTGGCGCCGGTCTTCGCGGAGAACGCGTCCAGCACCTTCTGGAAGTTCTTCTGCTCGCTGCCGGACCAGACGCCGGCCACGGTGACCGTCTGGCCGTCGAGCGTCTTGTCGCCGCCGCCCGCGGAGACGGGGTCGTCGCTGCCGCAGGCGGTGGCGCCGAGGGCGAGGACGAGGGCGGTGCAGCCGGTGAGCAGGGTGGTACGTCGTCGCATCATCGTTGATGTCCCTTCGGAAGGTGGGGAATTGACGAGGTTCAGAGGTCGGTGCCTTCGGTGATCCACCAGGCGGCGGTGGACCCGGGAAGCACTCCGGGCGGGCAGTCGCCGCTGGCCAGCAGCGGGGTGCCGGGAACCGGCGCGGTCGTGGGCGAGGTACCGAAGTTGACGGCGCAGACCAGGCCGTCGCCGCGGACGAAGGCGAGGACGTCCGGCGGGGTGTCCAGCCAGCGCAGCGAGCCCTCGCCCAGCTGGGGCAGTGCGGAACGCAGTTGCAGGCCGTCGCGGTACAGGTGCCAGAACGAGCGGGTGTCGGCGAGGGCGCGTTCGGTGACGTACTCGGCGAAGTACGGGGGCTGCGGCAGCCAGGGCTTGGCGCTCTGGGTCCCGGAGGTGAAGCCGAACGGGGAGACCTGCCCCGACCAGGGCAGCGGTACCCGGCAGCCGTCGCGGACACGGGCGCGGCTTCCGGTGCGGCGGAAGATCGGGTCGGTGAGCACGTCGTCGGGCAGGTCGACGACCTCGGGCAGGCCGAGTTCCTCGCCCTGGTAGACGTACGCGGCTCCGGGCAGCGCCAGCATCAGCAGCGCGGCGGCGCGGGCGCGGGCGGCACCGAGTCCGCTGCCCTCCATGGCGGCCTCGCCGTAGCGGGTGACGGTGCGGACCTGGTCGTGGTTGTTGAGGACCCAGGTGACCGTGGAGCCGGTGCCGGCGATGTCCTGCATGGCCTCGGAGATGACCTTGCGGAAGGCGTCGGGGTCCCAGGGGGCGCCGAGCAGGTCGAAGAAGAAGGCCTGGTGCAGTTCGTCCGGGCGGACGTACATGGCGTGTTCGCGGGCGCTGGGCACGGACACCTCGCCGACCAGCAGGCGTTCGCGGCCGTCGCGGGCGGTGTACTCCTCGCACACCGCGCGCCAGTGCCGCCACACGTCGTGCACCTCGGGCTGGTTCCAGGCGAGCGGGTTGACCGAGTCGCGGGTGCGGGCGTCGGCCTCCGGGTCCGGGGAGTCGGGCAGTTCGGGGTGCTTGAACAGGCCGGCGGCGACGTCGATGCGGAAGCCGTCCACGCCCCGGTCCAGCCAGAAGCGCAGGACGCGCTCGAACTCGGCGGGGATCTCGGGGTTGCGCCAGTTCCAGTCGGGCTGCTCGGGCGTGAACATGTGCAGGTACCACTGGCCGGGGCGGCCGTCCGGCTCGGTGATCCGGGTCCAGGCGGGGCCGCCGAACATGGCGTGCCAGTTGTTGGGCGGCTCGGCGCCGTCCGGGCCGCGGCCGTCGGTGAAGTGGAAGCGGGCACGGGCGTCGCTGCCGGGCTCGGCGGCGAGCGCCTCGCGGAACCACGGGTGCTCGCTGGAGCAGTGGTTGGGGACGATGTCGAGGAGCACCCTGATCCCGAGCCGATGGGCGGTGGCCATCAGCAGGTCGAACTCGGCGAGGTCGCCGAAGAGCTGATCGACTCCGCAGTAGTCGGCCACGTCGTAGCCGTGGTCGTGCTGCGGGGAGGGGTAGAAGGGACTCAGCCAGATGCCGTCGACGCCGAGCTTCTTCAGATACGGCAGCCCGGCCCGGACCCCGGCCAGATCGCCGATGCCGTCGCCGGTGCTGTCCAGGAAGCTGCGCACGTAGACCTGGTAGATCACCGCGTCGCGCCACCAACCATGCCTGTTCAATCCATTGACCTGTTCCTGTGAAGGCAGCAGTTATGCATGCATGTTAGGTATCGGTGTCACGAAGGTGTCAACGAACGAAACAGAAGCTACTGGGCAGTTGACTTCTCATGTCCGGACTTGTCCGGACGGTATGACCATAGATGTGATGGCGGCGTTACCTAACAAGTAACTACTACCGCGCTTCCGCCGTGAGCGGTACAAGCGCTACGAGCGCCCGGCGATGGCGTCGAGCTCGCGCGCGAGGCGCCGCACGGCCGCCTCGGGGGTCTGCCGCCCGGCCAGCGTGTCGTGCACGACCGCCTGAACCACCAGGCTGACCTGGTCGTAGTGCGGGCTCTTGGGGCGCGGCGCGGCGGCCAGCACGGACGCACGCAGGGTCGGCAGGTACGGGAACCGCCGTACGAGCGCGGGGTCTTCGTACAGCGCGGCGCGCACGGGCGGCAGCGCGCCCTCGGTGAGCACCTGGCGCTGGACGGGCTCGCTGGTGAGGTACGCGATGAGGCGCGCGGCCGAGTCGGGGTGCCGCGCGTGCGTGTTGACGGCCAGGTTGGAGCCGCCGAGGACACTGGTCCCCGGCCCGTCGGGTCCGGGCAGCGGTACGGCGCCGATCTTCCCGGCGACCGCGGAGCCCTCGGCGGAGGCGACGGCGTACGCGTAGGGCCAGTTGCGCAGGAAGAGCAGCCGGCCGTCCTGGAAGGCCTGCTTGGACTCCTCCTCCTTGTACGTCAGCGCCTCCTCGGGGATCCAGCCCTCGGCGAAGCCGCGCGCCAGGAAGCCGATGCCCTCGCGGGCCGCGCCCGAGTCGACGGTGACGCGCTCGCCCTCGTCGCCGAGGATCGTGCCGCCCGCCGAGTACACGGCTTCGGCCGCGTTGACGGTCAGCCCCTCGTACGGCAGGAACTGGCCCGCGTAGCCGTCCAGTCCGTACTTCGGCGCGATGGTCCGGGCGGCGTGCTCCAGCTCGGCCCAGGTGCGCGGCGGCGGGACGCCCTCCTTGGCCAGGACGTCCTTGCGGTACAGCAGCAGGCCGGCGTTGGTGACGTACGGGACCGCGTACAGCCGTCCGTCGTAGGTGGCGGTGTCGACGACCGGGGGCAGGAACGTCTCCAGCGGGAAGCGCTCGCGCGGCAGCGGTCGGATCCAGCCGGCGGCGGCGAACTCCGAGGTCCAGTTGACGTCGATGTTGAGCACGTCGAACCGGCTGCGGTTGCCGCCGCGCAGGTCGGTGGCCATCTGCTCGCGGGTCTCGTCGGCGGCGTCGGGCAGCTCGACGAGGGTGACCCTCTCGGTGGGGTGGGTGCGGTTCCAGCCCTCCAGCAGCGGGCCGAGGTAGCCGGTCAGGTCGCCCGCGGTGGCCAGGGTGAGCGGGCCGCGGCCCTCACCGCTCCGCTCGGTCGCCCGGGCACCCGAGGAGATATAGCCGGTCATGACCACGACCAGAACAAGGAGGCCCCTACCGGCGGCGTGGATCCACCGCATAGGTTCCTCCTTGCACACCGGCGCCGGGCACCTTCGCCCGGCTCAGGCCATGTATACCTGTTAGGTATGGGCGATACTAGGGCTTGGCGTCAATCTCACGTCGTCCACCCGGAGACACCCCGCATGACGCGTCTGACGAGCACCTAGGAGGAGAGCACGCGTGCGCCTGCCCCTCCTGGCACTTCTCGCGCGCGGTCCCGCCCACGGCTACGAGCTGAAGCAGGACCTTGAGCAACTGCTGGGCTCCGCGTACCCTCAGCCGAACGTCGGCCAGATCTACGTGACCCTCGGCCGCCTCGAGAAGTCGGGACTGATCGAGGGCGAGGAGGTCGAGCAGTCCAGCCGGCCCAACAAGAAGATCTACCACCTCACCGACTCCGGGCGGGGGGCGCTGCGCGCCTGGTTCGAGGAGCCCGAGGACGAGCCGCGGGTGCGGGACGAGTTCTTCATGAAGCTCGCCCTCGCCCCGCAGACCGGCCTCGCCGACCAGATCGCCCTCATCAACAAGCAGCGGCGCCAGTACCTCAACACCATGCGCAACCTGTCGAAGCTGGCCGCCGCCGAGAACCGGGACAACCGAATCGCCCAACTGCTGATCGAGGGCGCCATGCTGCACCTTCAGGCCGACCTGGACTGGCTGGAGCGGTGCCAGGAGGAACTGGAGGGGCTGGAGTGAGCGACGTCCGAGCTCCGGCGCTGCTGCGGGCCGAGGGCCTGGTCAAGACGCACCACGGCCAGGGGGCGCCCGCGCGGGCCGTGCGCGGGGTGGATCTGTCGGTGACCCGCGGCGAGTTCGTGGCGGTCACCGGCCCGTCCGGGGCCGGCAAGTCGACGCTGCTGCACCTGCTCGGCGGACTTCAGCGGCCGGACAAGGGCAGCATCTGGCTGGACGGCCGGTGCACCGACTCCTACGGCGAGGCCCGCTGGGCCGAGAAACGCCGCAACGGCATCGGGATCGTGTTCCAGTTCTTCAACCTGGTCTCCAACCTGTCCGTCGCCGACAACGTCGAACTGCCCGCGCTGCTCGCCGGCCGCTCGCCGCGGCAGGCCCGTGCCGAGCGGGAGGAACTGCTGGCCGAGCTGGGCCTGGAGGGCAAGGAGCGCAGTATGCCGGGCGAACTGTCCGGCGGTGAGCAGCAGCGGGTCGCGCTGGCCCGCGCGCTGGTCAACCACCCTCCGCTGCTGCTCGCCGACGAGCCCGCCGGCAGCCTCGACAGCAAGGGCACCCGCGAGGTGATGCGGCTGCTGTCCCGCTTCCACGGGCGCGGCCAGACGATCGTACTGGTCACCCATGACGCCCGGCTGGCGAGCGCCGCGGACCGGGTGATCAGTTTCTTCGACGGCCGGATCGCCGACGACGCGGCACTGGACGGGACGACGCCGTCGCGGAGCACGGGGATCTCGGGCGTGCTGGAACTGAGGGACTGAGTGCGGTGTACGACCACCTGATGTGCCCGGGGTGCGACCACCCGGCGTGCCCGGGGTACGGCCGCCCGGCGTGCCCCGGTCCGCGTTCCGGGCCGAGGGACTGAGGCCGGTGCGAGCCACGTTGCGCTGGGCGCACTCCGATCTGCGCGCCCACCGGGGGGAGGCGTTGTTCATCGTGCTGGCCACGGCCGGCATCGTCGCCTCGCTGCTGCTGGCCACCGCGCTGTTCGGCTACGCGACCAATCCCTGGCAGCGGGTCTTCACCCAGTCCCACGGGGCCCATGTGTGGCTGCACACGGCGAGGTCCGCCGAGACGGGACGGCTCGCCGCGCTGGACGGCGTCGAGTCGGTCACCGACGCCTACCTCGTCGAGTCCGCCACCGTCGTCTCCCGCGGCACCCGCGCCACCGTGGAACTGCGCGGTACACCCTCGCTGCCCGCCGTGGGACGCCCGCTGCTCACTGCTGGGCACTGGCTGAACGCCGGGGAGCCGGACGGCGTGGTCCTGGAGAGCCGCCTGGCCACGGCCCTGCTGGCCGAGCCCGGGGACACGCTCGTCCTGCCCGGTACCGGGCGCGCGCTGAGCGTGGTGGGCATCGCCGACAGCGCCGAGCCCCGCTACGGCCCCGGCGAGCAGCCGGGGCTGGTGTGGGCGCAGCCGTCCGCGGTGCGCGAGCCCGGCGGACGGGTGGTCGGACTGCGGCTGGCCGATCCCGACGACACGGACTACGCCGTGCAGCGCGCCGTCACCGTGCTGGGCGCCGGCGTGGTCGGCGAGGTGTCCACCTGGCAGCAGGCACGGGCCGAGGCGCAGAGCGACAACCGGCTGCTCGGGCAGGTGCTGGGCCTGTTCGGGCTGGGCGCGCTGATCGCGGCCGGGCTGGCGGTGCACGGCGCGATCGGCACCCGTATACGGGGGCATCTGCGGGACATCTCGGTGCTGAAGGCGATCGGTTTCACGCCCGCCCAGGTGGTCCGGATCTTCCTGCTCCAGCACGTGGCGTACGCCGTGCTGGGCGCCGTGGCCGCGGTGGTGCTGACCGAGGGGCTGGGCGCGCGGATCCCGGGCCGGCTGGGCGACGCGGTCGGGGTGTGGCAGGGCCTACCGGGCCAGACGGTGACGATGGGCGCGGTCCCGGTGGGCGCGGTGCTGTTCATCGGCGCGGTGACCGGGCTCGCGGCGTGGCGGGCGGGACGGGTGCCGCCGGTCCCGGTGCCGCACCCGGCGGCGGTGCCGGGCGGCGGCCTGCCCGGGGTCGCCCGCAGGGCGCTGGGTCTGCGCCTGCCGCCCGCGCTGGTCCTGGGCTGGCACCGGGCCTTCACCCGTCGCCCGCGCACCTTCGCCACGGTGGGGCGGCTGGCGCTGCCGCTGCTGCTGATCGTGGTGGCGATGAGCGCCTGGACCACGATCGACCGATTCCACAACCGGCCGGAGGAGCTGGGGCTGCCGGCCGCGCTGACCGTCCGCCCCGACAGCACCCTGAACGACGGCGGCACGCGGGAGCTGCTGGATCGGGAATCCGGGGTCGCCGCCGTCTACCCCGGTGTGGAGGTGGCCGCCCTGGTCCCCGGCCAGACGGCCACGATCGCCCTGCGGGGCCTGGGCACCCGCGAGGCTCCCTACCCGTTCGCCCTGGCCGAGGGCCGCCGCGCCGACGGGCCCGACGAGGCGGTCGCCGGGCAGGGCCTGCTGGACCTGCTCGACGTCCGGGTCGGCGACTGGGTGCGCATGACGGTGGGCGACCAGCCGCAGATCCTGCACATCGTCGGCCGCAGCATCGAACCGGAGAACGCCGGCCGGGTCATCTCCACGTCCCTGGACACCCTGCACGAGAACGACCCGAACCTCAGCCCCACCTTCTACCAGCTCCGCCTCGATCCGGGCACCGATCCGCGCCACGTCGCCACCGCCCTGTCCGCCGCCGCCCACGGCCACCTCGACGTCCATCCGGTGTCCAACCCGGCCGACGGCCTGTCGTCGATGCGCGCGGTCATCGTGGGCCTGACCTGTGTCCTGGCCCTGATCGGCCTGATCGAGCTCCTCTCCGCGATCGGCGGCACGATCCGCGAGGGCGAACGGGACCTCCTGGCCCTGAAGGCCATCGGTCTCTCTCCCCGCCAGATCACCGCGATCACGGTGACCGCGACCGGTTGCACGGCCCTGGCCGCCGCAGCCGCCGCCACGGCCCTGGCGCTCCCCCTGTCCACCTGGTTGATCAACGCCCAGGGCCACTCCAGCGGCATAGGCGCCGGCATCGCCAGAACGCCCTCCCCGCTCCTGCTGCTCCTCTTCGTCGCCTCGGCGGCCCTGGGCGCCGCGGCCCTCTCCGCCCTCCCCGCCACCAGAGCCTCCCACCGCCGCCTGGCGGACACGTTGTCAGCGGTGGCCTGAACACCCACGGGTCCGGGCGGGGGCTGGGGCGGAGCCCCGGGTGAACCGGAGAATCCGGGGATCCGAGGGTCCCGGGTGTCCCGAGGGTCCCGGGTGTCCGAGGGTCCCGGGGAGCCCGGGGGTCCCGGAGGTCCCGGAGGTCCCGGGGAGCCCGGGGAGCCCGGGGGCTCCGCACCAGCGAGACGAGTGGGGGAAGAGGGATCAGCGGGAGCGAAGGGCGCGGTACTTGGCGACCAGGGTCGTCGTGGAGGGGTCCAGCCCCTCCACTCCCGCGCCCTCCGTCAGAGCCGGCTCCACGCGCTTCGCGAGGACCTTGCCCAGCTCGACTCCCCACTGGTCGAAGGAGTCGATGTTCCAGACGGCGCCCTGGACGAACACCTTGTGTTCGTACAGCGCGATCAGCTGCCCCAGCACCGACGGAGTCAACTCACGCGCGAGGATCGTGGTCGTGGGGTGGTTCCCGCGGAACGTCTTGTGCGGCACCAGCTCCGCCGGCACCCCCTCCGCCCGCACCTCCTCCGGCGTCTTGCCGAAGGCCAGCGCCTGGGTCTGCGCGAAGAAGTTGGCCATCAGCAGATCGTGCTGCGCCCGGAGTTCATCGCTCAGCTCGGCCACCGGCTCGGCGAAGCCGATGAAATCCGCCGGGATCAGCTTCGTACCCTGGTGGATCAACTGGTAGTACGCGTGCTGCCCGTTCGTGCCCGGCGTCCCCCACACCACCGGCCCGGTCTGCCACTCCACGGGCTCTCCGTCCCGCTGCACCGACTTCCCGTTGGACTCCATGTCCAGCTGCTGAAGATACGCGGTGAACTTCGACAGATAGTGCGAGTACGGCAGCACCGCATGCGACTGCGCGTCGTGGAAGTTGCCGTACCAGATTCCCAACAGGCCAAGCAACAATGGCACGTTGGACTCGGCCGGCGCGGTCCTGAAGTGCTCGTCGACGAGCCGGAAGCCGTCCAGCATCGCCCGGAACCGGTCCGGCCCGATCGCGATCATCAGGGACAGGCCGATCGCGGAGTCGTACGAGTACCGACCCCCGACCCAGTCCCAGAACTCGAACATGTTCTCGACGTCGATGCCGAACTCGGACACCTTCTCCGTGTTCGTGGACAGCGCCACGAAGTGCCGGGCGACCGCCTCCGGGCCGGCCTTCAGCTCTCCCAGCAGCCAGTTGCGCGCCGACGTCGCGTTGGTGATCGTCTCGATCGTGGTGAACGTCTTGGACGCGATGACGAACAGCGTCTCCGCCGCGTCCAGATCCCGCACGGCCTCGTGCAGATCCGCGCCGTCGACGTTCGACACGAACCGCACCGTCAGACCGCGGTCGGTGTAGGCCCGCAGCGCCTCGTACGCCATCGCGGGGCCCAGGTCGGAGCCGCCGATGCCGACGTTGACCACATTGCGGATCCTGTTGCCGGTGTGCCCCGTCCACTCCCCCGACCGCACCCGGTGCGCGAAGTCGCTCATCTTGTCGAGGACCGCGTGCACCCCCGGCACGACGTTCTCCCCGTCGACCTCGATCACCGCGTCCCGCCGCGAGCGCAGCGCCGTGTGCAGCACGGCCCGGTCCTCGGTGACGTTGATCTTCGCACCGCGGAACATGGCGTCCCGCAGCCCGAACACGTCCGTCGCGGCGGCCAGCTCCCGCAGCAGCCGCAGGGTCTCGTCGGTGACGAGGTGCTTGGAGTAGTCGACGTACAGATCACCGACCTGGAGGGCGTACGCCTCGCCGCGCTCCGGGTGGGCCGCGAACAGATCCCGTAGACCGGTGTCGGCGAGCTCCTCACGGTGCCTGGCCAGGGCGGTCCACTCGGGCCTCTGGTTGAGCCTGGTACGGGCGTCTGCGTTCATTCGGACCTCAGCCTTCTTTCCTAGCTGTCCTGCGTCCTTGCCCCGCTGCCGGTCCAACCTAGTTGATCAGCGGGAGACATGAGTCGTCGTCACGCCGTCGTCCGGCGTAACAACGAGTACGTCGGCACGGCGCGCGGGTATCAGCGCGGCCACGGAAAGGACGAAGAACGCGGCCGTGAGCAGCACCGGCCAGTTCGGCCCCCACACGGCCGCGACGGCCCCGCCGAGCACCGCGCCCAGCGGCGCCCCGGCCACCGCGAGAGTGCGGAAGGCCGCGCTGACCCGGCCCAGCATCCCGGCGGGGCTGCGCTGCTGCATCAGTGTCGTCGTGTTGACGTTCCACACCATGCCCATCAGCCCGAACACGGCCAGTGCGGCCACCGCGAAAGCCAGGCTGGGCACCAGTCCCAGGACCACCAGCGCGGCGATCTGCACCCCGCCGGCCAGCACCACGGCCCGCATCCGCCCGAGCCGGGCCACGATCCGCCGGTTGACCGCTCCCCCGGCCAGGCTGCCGAGCGTGTACGCCGTCAGCGCCGCCGCGTATCCCTTGGTGCCCGCGCCCAGCCAGCCGGTCACGACGACCACCAGGGTGGCGATGAGCGCGCCCATCCCGACGTTGCACAGGGCGGTGGCGGCGCACAGCCCGCACAGGGCCCTGTCCCGCCCGAGGGCGCGCAGCCCCTCGGTTATCTCCCGCCGCAGCGTGCTGCCCGCCGGTGTCGGCCCGCGCTCGGGCGCCGGGACCCGCAGGGAGGCCACGAGAGCGGCGGCGACCAGGAAGGTGGCGGCGTCGGCCGCGAAGGGCGCGGCGGCCCCCGCGGCGAACAGCAGGGGCACGACCGGGCCGCCCAGCAGCCCGCCCGCGAGGCGCTGCCCGGTCATCAGACGGGCGTTGGCGCTGCCCAGCGCCTCGGACTCCACCAGGGCGGGCAACAGGGCCGTGGCTGCGTTGTCGAAGAGTGTCTGGAGCGTGGTCAGCGCGAAGGCCAGGGCGACCAGCAGGCCGATCGAGGCGTGTCCGAGGGCCACCGCCAGGGCGAAGCCGCCGACCAGGAGGCCCCGTACCGTGTCCGCCGCCCACATCGCGCGCCGCTGGTCCACACGGTCCGCGACGGCGCCGCCGAGCAGCCCGAAGACGATCCAGGGGAGATAGCCGCAGGCCGTGACGGAGGCGATGAGCAGCGGGTCGTCGGTCAGGGACAGGGCGAGCAGCGGCAGCGCGGCCGTACGCAGCGCGTCGCCGAAGCTGGACAGCACGGCGGCGCTCCACAGCCGTCCGAATCCGCCGCGCCACGCCGGCGCACCCGCGTCGACGGCTTCGCGCCCGGCCTCGATCCCCGTCATGGTTGCCCCTCCGCCTCACGATTCACCGATACGCAAACCGTAGAGGGCACCACTGACAATCGGTCCGCGGCGGCCGGTCCGCCCGGATACGCGACAGGTCCGGTACGCAACAGGTCCGGCCCCGCGCCCGAAGGCGGCCGACCGGACCTCAAGTCCTAGATCTCGCCCCGGAGTTTGGCGAGCGCCTCGGCGAGGATCGCCTCACCGTCCGCGTCGCTGCGGCGCTCCCGCACATAGGCCAGGTGCGTCTTGTAGGGCTCGGTCCGCGGCGGGGCCGGCGGGTTGTCCTGGTCCTGACCGGCCGGAAAACCGCAGCGCGGGCAGTCCCAGGTGTCGGGAACCTGCGCGTCGCTGGCGAAGCTCGGCTGGGTCTCGTGTCCGTTGGAGCACCAGAAGGAGATGCGCAGACGCGGCGCGGACTCGCCACGCTCGGCCTCGCCCATCGGCCCCGCCCCGACCCGGCTTCCTCGGATCGCGTTGCCACTTGCCACGGTCGTAACTCCCTGCGTGATGGTGCCGCGAAACGGGTCGGCCTCCGCTTCGCCGCGAGCGCCTCAGTCTACGTAAGGCCCAACGCGCGTCCAGTGATGGGAGTTACCGCTCCCACACAGACGCAAGCCCCATGATAGGCCGCGCTCAGGAACGCGTACCGACCATGGGGCCTTACGTACGGAATGTGCGGTCCCGACCGACGGGCAGCCGCTCGTCAGCTGCTCGTCTTCATCAGGATGCCGAGCACGATGATGCAGGCGAGCCACAGCAGGCCGATGACCACGGTGATGCGGTCGAGGTTGCGCTCGGCGACCGAGGAGCCGCCCACGGAGGACTGCATACCGCCACCGAACATGTCGGAGAGGCCGCCGCCCTTCCCCTTGTGCATCAGCACCAGCAGCATCAGCAGCAGGCTGAAGACGATCAGGGCGATCGAGAACCCCAAAACCACGGCTGGACCAACTTCCTCGGATTCGGATGGACGACGGGGTGTGGCAGGTCATGCCTACCATGCCCCCGCAAGGGTACGACGGATCGCCGCCCGCGCATACTCACAGCCCGGCCCGCCGCTCACGGCGGGCCCGGCCCAGTGCCCGCGACGGGCCCCGGCTCACTGCTCGCCGAAGCGCACGATCTTGACGAACTCGTCGGTGTCCAGCGAGGCACCGCCGACCAGGGCGCCGTCGATGTCCTTCTGCGCCATGATCTCGGCGACGTTGCCCGACTTCACCGAGCCGCCGTACTGGATGCGCACCTGGTCGGCGACCTCCTGCGAGTACAGCTCGGCGAGCTTGCCGCGGATGGCGCCGCAGACCTCCTGGGCCTCCGCCGCGCCGCAGACCTTGCCGGTGCCGATGGCCCAGACGGGCTCGTAGGCGATCACGATCGACTCGGCCTGCTCGGCCGGGAGGTCCTTCAGACCTCCCTCGACCTGGGTGAGCGTGTGCGTGACGTGGTTGCCCGCGTCGCGGACGTCCAGTTCCTCACCGACACACAGGATCGGGGTCAGGCCGTGCTTGTAGGCGGCCTTGACCTTGGCGTTCACCAGCTCGTCGGTCTCGTTGTGGTACTGCCGGCGCTCGGAGTGGCCGATCACCACGAAGGTGCACTTCAGCTTGGCCAGCATCGGGCCGGAGATCTCGCCGGTGTAGGCACCCGAGTCGTGCGCCGAGACGTCCTGGGCGCCGTACTTGATCTTGAGCTTGTCACCGTCGACCAGCGTCTGCACGGAGCGCAGGTCGGTGAAGGGCGGCAGGACGGCGACCTCGACGGCCTCGTAGTCCTTGTCGGCCAGGGCGAAGGCGAGCTTCTGGACGTGCGCGATGGCCTCGAGGTGGTTGAGGTTCATCTTCCAGTTGCCCGCCATCAGCGGCGTGCGCGTGCTCATACGGTTTCAGTCCTCCAGTGCGGCGAGGCCGGGGAGCGTCTTGCCCTCGAGGTATTCGAGGGAGGCGCCGCCGCCGGTCGAGATGTGGCCGAATGCCGACTCGTCGAAGCCCAGCGTACGGACGGCCGCGGCGGAGTCGCCGCCGCCCACGACGGTGAAGCCGTCCGAGTCGACGAGGGCCTGGGCGACCGCCCTGGTGCCCTCGGCGAAGTCGGGGTGCTCGAAGACGCCCATCGGGCCGTTCCAGAAGACGGTGGCGGCGTCGGCGAGCTTCGCGGCGTACAGCTTGCGGGACTCCGGGCCGATGTCCAGGCCCAGCTGGTCGGCCGGCATGGCGTCCGCGGCGACCGCGGTGGGGTGGACGGGGGCCTTGGCCTTCAGGTCCGGGAATTCGGGCGAGACCAGCGTGTCCACCGGCAGGATCAGCTCGACACCGGTCTTCTCGGCGCGCTCGATGTACTCCCTGACGGCCGGGAGCTGGTCCTCCTGCACGAGGGACTTGCCGATCTCGTGGCCCTGGGCCTTGAGGAAGGTGTACGCCATGCCGCCGCCGATGAGCAGGCGGTCGGCCCTGCCGAGCAGCTCGTCGATGACGGCGAGCTTGTCGGAGACCTTGGCGCCGCCGAGCGCGACGACGTAGGGCCGCCGGACGTCCTCGGTGAGCTTCTTCAGGACGCCGACCTCGGTCGTGATGAGGTAACCGGCGTAGTGCGGGAGGCGGGCCGGCAGGTCGTAGACGGAGGCGTGCTTGCGGTGCACGGCGCCGAATCCGTCGCCGACGTAGACGTCCGCGAGGGCGGCGAGCCGGTCGGCGAACTCGCCGCGCTCGGTGTCGTCCTTGGCCGTCTCGCCGGGGTTGAACCGCAGGTTCTCGATGACCGCGACCTGGCCGGGCTGCAGGCCGTCCACGGCGGCGTGGGCGGCCGGGCCGACGGTGTCCTGGGCGAACGCCACGGGCGCGCCCAGGAGTTCACCGAGCCGCTCGGCGGCGGGCAGCAGCGAGAAGGCCGGGTCCGGGGCGCCCTTGGGGCGGCCCAGGTGGGAGGCGACGACCACCTTGGCGCCGGCTTCGGCGAGGGCCTTGACGGTGGGCAGGACGGCGCGGATGCGGCCGTCGTCGGTGATGACACCGTCGGCCAGCGGCACGTTGAGGTCGGCGCGGACGAAGACCCGCTTGCCGTCCACGCCTTCGGAGAGAAGTTCGTCGATCGTCTTCATTGGGTTGGGACTCCTGAAGAGGGGGCTCTTGATCGTACGAGGGCTGATCGATCCGCACGTGGGCGGGTTGTGGTCGTTCGGCCCGCTGTACGTGCGTCAGGGCCCGGTCGGCGCGTCGGCGCGCCGCCCGGGCCCTGCGCTCACATCGAGGTGCCTGCCCTGCCGGTCAGAGCTGGTTGCCGACGAAGACCGTGAGGTCGACGAGGCGGTTGGAGTAGCCCCACTCGTTGTCGTACCAGCCGATGACCTTCACGTTCTTGCCGTCCTGAACCATGGTCAGGGAGGAGTCGAACGTGCAGGACGCCGGGGCGTTGACGATGTCCGAGGAGACGATCGGGTCCTCGGTGTAGTCCAGGAGGCCCTTCAGCTCACCCTCGGCGGCCTTCTGGAAGGCGGCGTTGACCTCTTCCTTGGTGACCTCGCGGGAGAGCTCGATGACGAGGTCGGTGACCGAGCCGGTGGGCACCGGGACGCGCATGGCGATGCCGTCCAGCTTGCCCTTGAGCTGCGGCAGCACCAGGGCGGTGGCCTTGGCGGCGCCGGTGGTGGTCGGGATGATGTTCTCGGCGGCGGCACGGGCGCGGCGCAGGTCCTTGTGCGGGAAGTCCAGGATGCGCTGGTCGTTCGTGTACGCGTGCACGGTGGTCATCAGACCCTTGACGATGCCGAAGTTCTCGTCGAGGACCTTCGCCATCGGCGCCACGCAGTTGGTGGTGCAGGAGGCGTTGGAGATGACGTGGTGGTTGGCCGGGTCGTACTGGTCCTGGTTGACGCCCATCACGATCGTGACGTCTTCGTTCTTCGCCGGGGCGGAGATGATGACCTTCTTGGCGCCGCCGGCGATGTGCTTCTCGGCGTCTTCCTTCTTGGTGAAGATGCCGGTGGACTCGATGACGATGTCGACGCCGAGTTCACCCCAGGGGATGTCGGCGGGGTTGCGCTCCGACAGCACCTTGATGGTGTGGCCGTCGACGGTGATGGTGTCGGCGGTGTGGGAGACCTCCTGCTTGAGGCGGCCCAGGATGGTGTCGTACTTCAGCAGGTGAGCGGTGGTCGCGGTGTCACCCAGGTCATTGACAGCCACGATCTCGATGTCTGCACCCTGCTCCAGCAGCGCGCGGAAGTAGTTACGACCGATGCGGCCAAAGCCGTTGATGCCTACGCGGATCGTCACGAACCGATCTCCTCGTTGGTACGCCGGTTTCGACGCCGGCGAGCTGTATTGGGATGTCCCCGACCACCCACGACCCTACCCCTCCAAGGCCTCCGAAGTGACATCCGGACGCGTCCTGGACAGCACGGCTTCGACAAAGGCCCGAACCCCTCGCGCCGGCCGCCGGGATCACCCGATTTCGCTATGGATTGCCCATACCAATTGACCGTGTTGGTCACTCGTTCGTGAGCACCTCAGCTCACTTGTGAAATGCCATGATCTCCGACCAATCCGGACTTCCGGCAAACCCGTCAATTCCCCCACGGGGCCGCCGCGGCGGCAGACCGTACCCACCGCCCCGTCCACACCCGGGCCACCGCTCCCCGCGGTGGCCGAAGCAGCCTGTCAAGCACCGTCGCCGACCCGCGTCGCCCGGCCCGGGCCGGTCACCGTCGGTAGTTGCACACCAACCGACCGGCCGCCATCGGCCAACCAGCCGGTGCTGGTTGGCCGATGGCGGCCGGTCGGAGTGTGGTGACGGTCGATGTGAGGCGGCACGCCCGGTGGCGGCCTGCGGGGGCGGTGGGGGGTGCCGACCGACCCGTGGCAGGAGACGCGGCCGACCGGAGGCGGCAGGGCGGTCGGGAACGATCAGGACGTGATCCGGTCGGAACATGAGGCCGGGCCGGTCGGCCGGGCCCGCGCGGGTCAGCCCGCCAGGTTGTCCGCCAGTTCGTCGGCGAGGTTCGCCTCGGTGCCGGGGATGCCGAGGTCGGAGGCCCGCTTGTCGGCCATGGCCAGCAGGCGGCGGATGCGGCCGGCGACGGCGTCCTTGGTCAGCGGGGGGTCGGCGAGGGCGCCCAGCTCCTCCAGGGAGGCCTGCTTGTGCTCCATGCGCAGGCGTCCCGCGGCGGCGAGGTGCTCGGGGACGTCGTCGGCGAGGATCTCCAGGGCGCGGGCCACCCGCGCGCCGGCCGCGACGGCCGCGCGCGCCGAGCGGCGCAGGTTGGCGTCGTCGAAGTTGGCGAGGCGGTTGGCCGTGGCGCGCACCTCGCGGCGCATCCGCCGCTCCTCCCAGGCCAGCACGGACTCATGGGCGCCCAGCCGGGTCAGCAGGGCGCCGATCGCGTCGCCGTCACGGACCACCACCCGGTCCACGCCCCGCACCTCCCGGGCCTTCGCGGCGATGGACAGCCGGCGCGCGGCACCGACCAGCGCGAGGGCCGCCTCCGGGCCCGGGCAGGTCACCTCCAGGGAAGAGGAGCGGCCCGGCTCGGTGAGCGAGCCGTGGGCCAGGAAGGCACCGCGCCAGGCGGCCTCCGCGTCGCAGGTGGCCCCCGAGACCACCTGCGGCGGCAGGCCGCGGATCGGCCGGCCCCGACCGTCGACCAGACCGGTCTGGCGGGCCAGCTGGTCACCGCCCGCGACGACGCGTACGACGTAGCGCGAGCCGCGGCGCAGCCCGCCCGGCGCCATCACGATCAGCTCGGAGCTGTGACCGAAGATCTCCAGGATGTCCCGCTTCAGGCGCCGTGCCGCCATGGCGGTGTCCAGTTCCGCCTCGATCACGATCCGCCCGCTGACCAGGTGGAGGCCGCCGGCGAACCGCAGAAGGGCGGAGACCTCCGCCTTCCTGCAGCAGGTCCGGGTGACGGGGAGCCGGGAGATCTCGTCCTTCACCGCTGCCGTCATCGCCATGGGCCGATCCTTCCATGCATCCGAAAAATACGGTCGTACGCGGCGGCCAGCTGCTCCGGGTCGTGCCGCGGAGTTCCGTCCCTCCGGGCCACCGGCGCGAGCTCGACCGCGGCGCCGAACCGCTTGGCGGCCTCGGTCAGCACTTCGCGGTCGGGCACGGCGGCCTCGTCGGCCAGCACCACGTCCAGGGCGAGTTTAGGGGCGTGTCGTCCCAAAACCTCCAAATGACGCTGCGGGGAGAAGCCCTCGGTTTCTCCCGGCTGCGGCGCGAGGTTCAGGGACAGCACCCGGCGTGCCCTGGTCTCGGTGAGCGCGTCCAGAAGCTCGGGCACCAGCAGGTGCGGAATGACCGAGGAGAACCAGGAGCCGGGTCCGAGCACCACCCAGTCCGCGTCCAGGACCGCGTCCACGGCCTCGGGCACGGCGGGCGGGTCGTTCGGCACCAGGTGCACGGACTGCACCTCGCCCGAGGTGAGCGCGACGGTGGCCTGGCCGCGCACGGTGTCGATGTCCTCGGGCCGCTCCGGATCGTGCCCCTTGACCAGGGCCTGGAGCTCCAGGGGCACGGCGGACATGGGCAGCACGCGCCCGTGCGCCCCGAGCAGCTTGCCCACCAGGTCCAGCGCCTGGACATGGTCGCCGAGCTGTTCCCACAGGGCGACGATCAGCAGGTTGCCCACCGCGTGGTCGTGCAGGTCGCCCTGGGAGGTGAAGCGGTGCTGGATCACCCGGGCCCAGGTCTGGCCCCAGTCGTCGTCGCCGCACAGCGCGGCCAGCGCCTTGCGCAGGTCCCCGGGCGGCAGCACGCCCAGCTCGTCGCGCAGGCGCCCGCTGGAGCCCCCGTCGTCGGCCACGGTCACGACTGCGGTGAGGTCGCCGGTGATCCGGCGCAGTGCGGCGAGCGAGGCGGACAGGCCCATGCCGCCGCCGAGGGCGACCACCTTGGGCTGAGCGCCGCGGCGGCGCGCCCGCCCGCCCCGCGCCTCGGCCGGGCGCCCCGCGCGCGCCGCGATCGCCTGACGTGCCGAACGCCCCTCCGGCACCACCCGGCGCAGCCTGCTCAGCCGCGGAGTACGTCCGCTCACTCGCGCCCCATGTCCCGGTGGACGACGACGGTCTCCACGCCCTCGGCCGCGAGCCGCGCGGCGAGCTTCTCCGACGTGGCCACCGAGCGGTGCTTGCCGCCCGTGCAGCCGATCGCGATGGTCACGTACCGCTTGCCCTCGCGCCGGTAGCCGGCCGAGATGAGCCGCAGCAGCTCGGCATAGCGGTCGAGGAACTCCTTGGCGCCGGGCTGGTTGAAGACGTACGCGGCGACCTCGTCGTTCAGGCCGGTGTACGGGCGCAGTTCGGGGACCCAGTGCGGGTTGGGCAGGAACCGCATGTCGGCGACCAGGTCGGCGTCGACCGGCAGGCCGTACTTGAAGCCGAACGACATCACGGTGGCCCGCAGTTCGGGCTCCTCCTCGCCGGCGAACTGGGCGTCCATCTTGGCGCGCAGTTCGTGCACGTTGAGGCTGGAGGTGTCGATCACCAGGTCGGCGTCGCCGCGCAGCTCGCGCAGCAGCTCACGCTCGGCGGCGATGCCGTCGACGATGCGGCCGTCGCCCTGGAGCGGGTGGGGCCGGCGCACCGACTCGAAGCGGCGCACCAGGGCCTCGTCCGAGGACTCCAGGAAAACGATCCGCCGGGTGACGTTCTTGGCCTCCAGGCCGGCCAGGGACTCGCGCAGGTTGTCGAAGAAGCGGCGGCCGCGGACGTCGACGACGACCGCGATGCGTGCCACGTTGCCCTGCGAGCGGGCACCGAGCTCCACCATGGTGGGGATCAGCGCCGGCGGCAGGTTGTCGACGACGAACCAGCCGAGGTCCTCCAGACATTTGGCGGCCGTGGACCGGCCTGCCCCGGACATGCCGGAGATGATCACCAGCTCGGGAATGGCCGTGTCGGGGACGCCGGCCGTGTCGATGCCCGTACTCACCTGTGCTCCGTTTTCCTTGGACGCGCGCTCGTTCTGTTCCTCGCGCGGTCCCTCGTGGGACTGATCTCGCTCGGCGCTTCGCCGTGCGTCGTGCTCGGTCATGTCTCCTGCCCCCGTCGGTCGTCCGGAACGCCCGTGGACACGGGCGTCTCCGCGTCATCCGCCGTCGTCGCCGGTGGCGCTTCTTCCACGTCTTCCATGATCTCTCCAGTCGCCGTGTTGACGGCGGGTGCGGCCGGGACCGCCTGGGCGAGTGCCGCGGCGATGGTCTCGGCCGTCTTGCGGCCTATACCGGGTACCCCGCAGATCTGGTCGATTGTCGCGGACCGCAGCCGCTTCACCGAGCCGAAATGCTTGATCAGCGCCTGTTTGCGTGTCTCGCCGAGGCCGGGCACGTCGTCCAGGGGCCCGGCCCGGAAGCGCTTGGCCCGTCTGGTGCGCTGGTAGGTGATGGCGAACCGGTGGGCCTCGTCGCGCACGCGTTGCAGCAGGTACAGGCCCTCGCTGCTGCGGGGCAGGACCACCGGGTCGTCGTCGCCGGGCAGCCAGACCTCCTCCAGGCGCTTGGCCAGTCCGCACACGGCGATGTCGTCGATGCCGAGTTCGTCCAGGGCCCGCTGGGCGGCCGCGACCTGGGGCTGCCCGCCGTCGACGACGACGAGCTGGGGCGGGTAGGCGAAGCGCTTGGGACGGCCGTCGTCCTCGGTGAGGGCACCGACGGGGCCGCCGGGTGCGTCGTCGGGCGAGCCGTCGAGGGAGCCGCCGGGTGAGCCGTTCACGGGGACGTCCTCGCCGTCGGCCCACTCGCCGGTCTTCTCCTTCTCCGCGAGGTAGCGCCTGAAGCGGCGGGTGATCACCTCGTGCATGGAGCGGACGTCGTCCTGGCCCTCGCCGTGCCACAGCTGCGTGTCTCCGGCACGGCCCTTGATCTGGAAGCGGCGGTACTCGCTCTTGCGCTGGAGGCCGTCCTCGAAGACGACCATGGAGGCCACCACGTCGTCGCCCTGGAGGTGGGAGATGTCGTAGCACTCGATCCTGAGGGGGGCGCTGTCCAGGTCGAGGGCCTCGGCGATCTCCTCCAGGGCACGCGAGCGCGTGGTGAGGTCGGAGGCGCGCCTGGTCTTGTGCAGGACGAGCCCCTGCTGGGCGTTGCGCTGCACGGTCTCCATGAGGGCCTTCTTGTCGCCGCGCTGCGGGATGCGCAGCGAGACGTTCGACCCGCGGCGCTCGGCGAGCCACTCCTGGACCGGTTCGACCGGGTCGGGCAGGGCCGGGACGAGGACCTCCTTGGGCACGGCGTCCCCGCTCTCCTCGCCGTACAGCTGCTGCAGGGCGTGCTCGACGAGGGCGCCGGTGGTGACGTCCTCCACCTTGTCGGTCACCCAGCCGCGCTGGCCGCGCACCCGTCCGCCGCGCACGTGGAAAATCTGTACCGCGGCCTCCAGTTCGTCCTCGGCGACGGCGATGAGGTCGGCGTCGGTCGCGTCGGCGAGCACGACCGCGTTCTTCTCCATGGCCTTCTTCAGGGCCTCGATGTCGTCGCGCAGGCGGGCGGCCCGCTCGTACTCCATCTCCTCGGCCGCCTCCGTCATCTGCTTCTCCAGGCGGCGCAGATACGTGCCGGTGCGGCCGGCCATGAAGTCGCTGAAGTCCTCGGCCAGTTCACGGTGCTCCTCGGCGGAGACACGACCGACGCAGGGCGCGGAGCACTTGCCGATGTAGCCCAGCAGGCAGGGGCGGCCGGTGCGGGCGGCGTTCTTGAAGACACCGGCCGAGCAGGTGCGCACCGGGAAGACGCGCAGCAGCAGGTCGACCGTGTCGCGGATGGCCCACGCGTGCCCGTACGGCCCGAAGTAGCGCACGCCCTTCTTCTTGTGGCCGCGCATCACCTGCACGCGCGGGAACTCCTCGTTCATCGTCACCGCGAGGTACGGGTAGCTCTTGTCGTCGCGGTACTTGACGTTGAACCGGGGGTCGAACTCCTTGATCCAGGAGTACTCCAGCTGCAGCGCCTCGACCTCCGTGGACACCACCGTCCACTCCACGGACGCGGCCGTGGTGACCATGCTGCGGGTGCGCGGGTGAAGGTTCGCGAGGTCCTGGAAGTAGTTCGCCAGGCGCTGGCGCAGGCTCTTGGCCTTTCCGACGTAGATGACCCGGCGGTACTCGTCACGGAACCGGTAGACCCCGGGGGAGTCCGGGACGTCTCCCGGTTTGGGGCGGTAGCTGGAGGGGTCGGCCATGACTCAACCCTACTGTCGAGCACCGACACCGCGGCGGCCCTCCACGACCCGGGCCGCGACGCGCCCCGGCCGGGGCTGCTTCCTTGGCCAGGAGCTCACTCCTGTCGGGTCTCAGGTGTTGTCGGGACTTGGTCAACACGCTTCAATGCGTTGGAACTCGGGGCCGTGAACGACGGCGTACGGATGTGAAGAACCCTGCCTTCGCGCGGGGCGGCCCCGACGACCCGCGTGAAGGGTCCGCCGAGTCGCCCGCACCTTCACAGAAAGGCCCGCGCATGCCGCACGCCCCACAGCAGGCGGACGTCGCCACCGCGGAACTGGACACGGTCCTGCGGGGCGGCCCCTTCCACGTGGCGCTGCGCGCCGCGATCGCCGCTCGTGGACTGCCGTTGCAGCGCGTGCAGCACCATCTGACGCGCTACGGGGTGAAGGTCGGCGTCACCAGCCTCAGCTACTGGCAGCAGGGTGCCCGGCGCCCGCAGCGCCCGGAGTCACTGCGGGCCGTACGGGCGCTGGAGGAGATTCTGCGGTTGCCGGACGAGTCACTGATCCGGCTGCTGGCCGACGCCGACGAGCACGCGGCCGGCGGGCGGCCCGCCGTCCGCTCCTACCGCTCCCTGGTCCGGGCCTCGGACGTGCTGCGCGGGCTGCTGGCGGAGCTGGACTGCCCGCCCGGCGGCGGGCTGCACGTGCTCGGGCACCACGAGCGGGTGCTGATCGGGGCGCGGCGCGAACTCGCGGGCCGCGAGTCCGAGCACATCGTGCGCGCCCACCGGGACGGCGTGGACCGTTTCGTGGCCGTCCATCACGGCGATCCGGGCTGCGCGCCGGAGCGGATGACCGTGCGGGCCCTGGAGAACTGCCGCACCGGCCGGATACGCCGGCACCACGACACCGGGGTGCTGGTGGCCGAGCTGCTCTTCGACACCCGGCTGCGGGCCGGCGACACGTTCCTGTTCCGGCACGGCGTGGAGGACGGAACGGCCGGGACGACGCGCGAGTACGTCCGGGAGTTCCCCTCCGCCGGCGGCCAGTACGCCCTTCAGGTCCGGTTCGACGCCGGCACCCTGCCGGTGCGCTGCCACCGGTTCACTCAGGCGTCGGCGGCGGCTCCGCGCAGCGGCCGCCGGGAGCTGCCGGTGAGCGAGCGGCACCGTTCGGTGCACCTCGTGGAGCCGCGCGTGCGGTCGGGGACCGTGGGGGTCGGCTGGGACTGGGAGTGAGCGGGCCGGACCGGCGGCCGGATGTCAGGCCCCGGGTCCGGCGACGAGCCTGCCGCCCTCGGCGCGCACGGGAAGTTCGGGCAGCGGCGTGCTTGCCGGGGAGCGCACCACCTCGCCGGTCGTGGCGTCGAACTCGCTGCCGTGGCAGGGGCAGATCAGCTTCGTCCCCTGAAGCTTGTTGATCGGGCACTGCGCATGCGTGCAGATCGTGCTGAACGCCTTGAGGGTGCCGTCCGCGCCCCGGCTGACCACCACGTTGTGGTCCCGGTACAGCTTGGCGCCACCCTCGGGGACCTCGCTCTCGGCGCCGAGGTCGACCGGCGCGGTGGGCGTGGCGGGGGTCGTGACGCCGCCGCCGATCGGTCCGCAGGCGGTGAGCCCGAGCGCGACGGCGGGGGTGAGGGCCGCTCCCCGCAGGATCGTGCGGCGGCTCGCGGAGGGGCGGCCGGACATGAAGGCCTCCACTGGTCAAGGGGCTGGACAACGCCGACGATACCCACCGGGCCCGGACCGGACGGGGGCGGGTCGGACGGACGCGGACGACCCGGGCCGGCGTTGTACCTCCGGCGCGCAATGGGATAGCTTCCCGGCCCGAGCTGTCCGAGAGAGGAATGGACTCGTGATCGTCGTCGCCGGTGAGGCCCTGATCGACCTGGTACCGCGGGGAAGGGGCGCCCTCGCGGACCTCAGACCGGCGCTCGGCGGCGGCCCGTACAACACGGCCGTCGCGCTGGGCCGCCTCGGCTCGCCCACGGCGTTCTGCTCCCGCACGTCGTACGACGCCTTCGGCGAGGCCCTGCTCGACGGGCTGCGGGGTGCCGCGGTGGACGTGTCCGGTGTGCAGCGCGGCGCCGAGCCGACGACGCTGGCGGTCGCCACGGTCGGCACCGACGGCTCCGCCGCGTACGCGTTCTACGTCGACGGCACCGCCGACCGTCTGTTCACGGCGCCCGCCGCCCTTCCCGCCGGAACCCGCGCGGTGTCCTTCGGCACCTGTTCGCTGGTGCTGGAGCCGGGCGCGACCGCCTACGAGGAGCTGATGCGGACGGCTTCCGCGCAGGGTGTGTTCACCGCACTGGACCCGAACGTCCGGCCCGGACTGATCGCGGACGCGGACGCCTACCGGGCGCGTTTCGCGAGCTGGCTGCCCTCGGTGTCGCTGCTGAAGCTCTCCGAGGAGGACGCGGGGTGGCTGGGCGGCACTCCGCGCGAGTGGCTGGCCGCCGGGCCCGGGGCGGTGGTGATCACCCACGGCGGCGACGGGCTCACCGCGTACACCCGGGACGGCGCGGAGCACTCCGTTCCGGGCGAGAAGGTCGACGTCGTCGACACCATCGGCGCGGGCGACACCGTGAACGCGGCCCTGCTGCACGGACTGGCCGTGCAGGACGCCCTCTCCCCCGAGGGCCTCGCGGGCCTCGGCGCCTCGGGCTGGAGCCGGCTGCTGCGGTTCGCGGCCCGCGCGGCCGCGATCACCTGCTCGCGCGCGGGAGCGGAGCCGCCGTACGCGGCGGAGGTGGGCGCGCCGTAGGCCTCCGGCGCGAGCAGCGCCCCGCGGGAGTGCCCGCGGGGCGCTGTGGCCGGACTGTGTCTCAGGCCTTGCGGGCCCGCGTCGTCTTCTTCGCGGGCGTCGCCTTCTTGCTCGCCGTGCTGTTGGCCTTGGTCGTCGTCCTCGCCGTGGCCGTCTTGCGGGTCGTCGACGCGGCCGCGACGGCCTTCTTGACGGCGGTCCCGCGCGGGGCCTTGGCCGAGGATGCGGCATCGCTGATCCGGTCCGGCTGAAGGATCTCGCGCAGGAACTTCCCGGTGTGGCTGGCCGGGACGCCGGCGACCTGCTCGGGCGTGCCCTCGGCGATGACCAGGCCACCGCCGGCGCCGCCCTCGGGGCCCATGTCGACGACCCAGTCGGCGGTCTTGATCACATCGAGGTTGTGCTCGATGACGATGACCGTGTTGCCCTTGTCGACCAGTCCGGACAGCACCTTCAGCAACTTGCTGATGTCCTCGAAGTGCAGACCGGTGGTGGGCTCGTCCAGGACGTAGACCGTGCGCCCGGTGGAGCGGCGCTGCAGCTCGCTGGCGAGCTTCACGCGCTGCGCCTCACCGCCGGACAGGGTGGTCGCGGACTGCCCGAGCCGGACGTAACCGAGGCCGACGTCCTTG
This sequence comes from Streptomyces sp. NPDC091412, assembly GCF_044756885.1. Lineage (NCBI taxonomy): Bacteria > Bacillati > Actinomycetota > Actinomycetes > Kitasatosporales > Streptomycetaceae > Streptomyces > Streptomyces sp. NPDC091412. The sequence continues at coordinate 521,967 of NZ_JBIVTV010000001.1, forward strand.
AGGGTCTTGAGGTGGCGGGCGATCGCCGGGACCGCCTCGAAGAACTCGGCCGCCTCCTCGATCGGCATGTTGAGCACGTCGGCGATGGACTTGCCCTTGTAGTGGACTTCCAGGGTCTCCCGGTTGTAGCGGGCGCCGTGGCAGACCTCGCAGGGGACGTAGACGTCCGGCAGGAAGTTCATCTCGATCTTGATGGTGCCGTCGCCCGCGCAGTTCTCGCAGCGCCCGCCCTTGACGTTGAAGGAGAAGCGGCCGGGCTGGTAGCCCCGGACCTTCGCCTCGGTGGTCTCGGCGAACAGCTTGCGGATGTGGTCGAAGACGCCGGTGTACGTCGCCGGGTTGGACCGCGGGGTGCGGCCGATGGGCGACTGGTCGACGTGCACCACCTTGTCCACGAGGTCGTCGCCGTCCACGCGCGTGTGGCGCCCGGGCACGTTGCGGGCGCCGTTCAGCTCGCGGGCCAGGTGGGTGTACAGGATGTCGTTGACCAGCGTCGACTTGCCGGAACCGGAGACTCCGGTGACCGCCGTGAACAGGCCGAGCGGGAAGGACACGTCGATGTCCTTCAGGTTGTTCTCCCGGGCGCCGTGCACGGTGAGCTGCCGGGACGGGTCGAGCGGGCGCCGGATGTCGGGCAGCGGGATCGCCTTCTTGCCGGCCAGGTACTGCCCGGTCTGCGACTCGGCGTTGGCGAGCAGTTCCTTCAGGGAGCCGCTGTGCACGACCTTGCCGCCGTGCTCGCCCGCGCCGGGGCCGATGTCGACGATCCAGTCGGCGGTCTTGATGGTGTCCTCGTCGTGCTCGACGACGATGAGCGTGTTGCCCATGTCGCGCAGCCGGACCAGGGTCTCGATCAGCCGGTGGTTGTCGCGCTGGTGCAGGCCGATGGACGGCTCGTCGAGGACGTACAGGACGCCGACGAGGCCGGAGCCGATCTGGGTGGCCAGGCGGATGCGCTGGGCCTCGCCGCCGGAGAGCGTGCCGGCCGCGCGGTTCAGCGAGAGGTAGTCGAGGCCGACGTCGACCAGGAACCGCAGCCGCTCGTTGACCTCCTTGAGGACGCGCTCGGCGATCTTCTTGTCGCGCGCGTCCAGCTTCAGCCCGCGCAGGAAGTCCGCGCAGTCGCTGATGGACATCGCGGAGATCTCGGCGATCGACTTGCCCATGAGCGTGACCGCGAGGACGACCGGCTTCAGGCGCGTGCCCTCACAGGTGGGGCAGGGCACCTCGCGCATGTAGCCCTCGAAGCGCTCGCGGCTGGCGTCGCTCTCGGCCTCGCTGTGCCGGCGCTTGACGAACGGCACGGCGCCCTCGAAGGGCGTGGTGTAGACGCGCTCGCGCCCGTACCGGTTGCGGTAGCGGACCTCGATCTGCGTCCTGTGGCCGTAAAGCAGGGCCTTCTTGGCGCGCTGCGGCAGGCCCGCGAAGGGGATGTCGGTGCGGAAGCCGAGGGCGTCGGCGAGGGCGCCGACCAGCCGGCCGAAGTAGTCCTTGGTGTGCCCGTGCGACCAGGGGTGGATGGCGCCCTCGTCGAGGGACTTCTCCTCGTCCGGGACGATCAGCTCCGGGTCGACCTCCATGCGGGTGCCGATGCCGGTGCACTCGGGGCAGGCGCCGAAGGGCGAGTTGAAGGAGAAGGAACGGGGCTCCATCTCCTCGAAGGACAGGTCGTCGTACGGGCAGTACAGGTGCTCCGAGTACATCCGCTCGCGCTCGGGGTCGTCCTCGGGCAGGTCGACGAAGTCGAGCACGACCATGCCGCCGGACAGGCCGAGCGCGGTCTCGACGGAGTCGGTGAGGCGGCGCTTGGCGGAGTCCTTCACCGTGAGGCGGTCGACGACCACCTCGATGGTGTGCTTCTCCTGCTTCTTCAGCGTGGGCGGGTGGGAGAGCTGGACGGTCTCGCCGTCCACGCGCGCGCGGGAGTAGCCCTTGGTCTGGAGGTCGGCGAAGAGGTCGACGAACTCGCCCTTGCGCTCGCGCACCAGCGGCGAGAGCACCTGGAAGCGGCTTCCCTCCGGCAGCTCGAGCACCCTGTCGACGATGGCCTGCGGCGACTGCCGTGAGATCGGGCGGCCGCACTCGGGGCAGTGCGGCTTGCCGATGCGGGCGAAGAGCAGGCGCAGGTAGTCGTAGACCTCGGTGATGGTGCCGACCGTCGAGCGCGGGTTGCGCGAGGTCGACTTCTGGTCGATGGAGACCGCCGGCGAGAGGCCCTCGATGAAGTCGACGTCCGGCTTGTCCATCTGGCCGAGGAACTGGCGGGCGTACGAGGAGAGCGACTCCACGTAGCGCCGCTGGCCCTCGGCGAAGATGGTGTCGAAGGCCAGGGAGGACTTGCCCGACCCGGACAGGCCCGTGAAGACGATGAGCGAGTCCCGAGGCAGGTCGAGCGAGACGTTCTTCAGGTTGTGCTCGCGCGCGCCACGGACGATGAGACGGTCGGCCACGCCGGTCCGCACCTTTCTTGAGAGAAGTGACAGGGGCGGGGCCCCCGTGCTTTCTCAGACTAGGGGGAGCCACTGACAACGCCGGGCGGGATTCCCGGATGCGCCCGGATACACAACAATCCCCGGCTCTCCAGCATGCCCGATGCCGCATCCGACCTTATAGCACGTACATTCGATTTACGGCCGTCCTTCACCGCCTTCACCCGAAGGTGTGGCGCGACTAGGGTCGGCGTCATGATTGATCACGCGCGCGACCTGGCGTCTGTGCAGGACGCAACCGAACGACTGCTGACCGCTGTCGGCAAGCTGGACAACGCGGCTGTGACCGACCAGTCACGACTGCCCGGCTGGACCCGGGGCCACATCCTGGCCCACCTCGCCCGCAACGCGGACGCGCTGGTGAACGTTTTCGAGGGCCGTCCCATGTACGCGTCCGCCGAGGCCCGGGACGCCGACATCGAGCGGGACGCCCCGCGCCCCCTCGACGTCCAGGTCGCCGACGTGCGCGACACCGCGGCCCGCTTCCAGCGGACGGCGGCCGAGCCCGCGGACTGGTCGCGGACGGTGGAGCTGCGCAACGGCGTCACCGACTCCGCGTCCCGGGTGCCCTTCCGGCGCTGGGTGGAGGTCGAGCTGCACCACGTGGACCTCGGCATCGGCCACGAGCTCGAGGACCTGCCGGCGGAGTTCGTCGAGCGGGAGATCGAGTTCCTGGCCCAGCGGTTCTCCGGGCACCCGGACGTGCCGCCGGCCCGGCTGACGGACGGCACGCACGCGTGGGACACGGGCCGGGAGGCGGAGGAGCCCGCGGTCACCGTCACGGGGGGCCGGGCGGACCTGCTCGGCTGGCTCGCGGGGCGGCGCGACGGATCCGCCCTGACGGTGGCGGGCGGCGCGCTCCCGGCACTGCCGCCGCTGTAGCCGCGTGCGCGGTCCCCGGGCGGCTGCCCCCGCTATAGGCTGACGGCCATGACGTACAGCGGAGAGGTGAAGGTCGGCGGCCCGGCGGACGTGCACGAGCTGAAGGACCTGATGATCACCAAGATCGCGGTCGGCCCGATGGACAACAACGCCTATCTGCTGCGCTGCCGGGCCACGGACGAGCAACTGCTGATCGACGCGGCGAACGACGCGCACACGCTGCTCGGCATGATCGGTGACGACGGCATCGCCTCCGTCGTCACCACCCACCGGCACGCCGACCACTGGCAGGCGCTGGCGGAGGTCGTGACGGCCACGCGCGCGCGTACGTACGCGGGACGGGACGACGCCGAGGGCATCCCGGTGCCGACCGACGTCCTCGTGGGCGACGGGGACACCGTGCGGGTGGGGCAGGTGGAACTCACCGCGCGCCACCTCGTCGGCCACACCCCCGGCTCGATCGCGCTGGTCTACGACGACCCGCACGGGCATCCGCACGTGTTCACGGGCGACTGCCTCTTCCCCGGCGGGGTGGGCAACACCCGCAAGGACCCGAAGGCGTTCGCCGGCCTGATCCACGACGTGGAGACGAAGATCTTCGACGTCCTCCCGGACGAGACCTGGGTCTACCCGGGCCACGGCAACGACACCACGCTGGGCGCCGAGCGCCCGCATCTGCCGGAGTGGCACGCGCGCGGCTGGTGAACGGGCCGGGTGGTGAACGGGCGGCGTACGGCCGCACGCCGCTCTCCGCCCGCGCACCCCGTGTGCACCCCGCGCACACAGCGGCGGCACGCACCCGCTCCCCCTCCGCGTCGTCGCGCAGTCGGCTGGGGGCAGCCCCGCGTGGGAAGACGGCTCCCGCGCGGTACGGGCCGCCGGTCCTCTGTCCCGCCCTCGACCGGCGGCCCCGGCCACGCGCCGCGGGCGGCTACGCGTCGGCCGCCCGCTGTGCGCCGGCCAGTGCCGCGACCCGCTCCACCGCGAACGCGTAGCCCTGCACTCCGCACCCGGCGATGACGCCGTCGGCGCGCAGGGAGACGTAGGAGTGGTGCCGGAACTGCTCACGCTGATGGATGTTGGAGATGTGCACCTCCACCACCGGCATCCCGTCGCAGGTGTTGAGCGCGTCGAGGAGGGCGACGGAGGTGTGCGAGTAGGCGGCGGGGTTGATGACGATTCCGCAGTGGTTCAGCCGGGCCTCGTGGATCCAGTCGACCAGTTCGCCCTCGTGGTTGGACTGGCGGAGGTCGACCGTGCCGCCGTGCGCCGCGGCCGCCTTGGCGCACAGTGCCTCGACGTCCGCGAGCGTGTCGGAGCCGTAGATCTCCGGCTGCCGCTGCCCGAGCAGGTTCAGGTTGGGGCCGTTGAGAATCATGATCGGGGCGTTGGCCAGGGTGCGGGGCACGGTTCCTCCGGTCCGTTCGTCCGACGGCGGCCGATGGGCGACCGCCGTTCGGACCCGGTCTATCACGGCACGCCGGTTCGCCTAGGGGTTGATCGCCAGCTCCAGATAGGCCGCGAAGATCACCAGATGGACACCGCCCTGGAGTGGCGTGGCCCGTCCCGGCACCACGGTCAGCGAACTGACCACCACGGTGAGCAGGAGCAGCAGCATGTGAGTGGGACCGAGGCCGAGGACGAGCGGCCCGGACAGCCACAGCGACGCCAGCGCGACGGCGGGGATGGTCAGGCCGATGCTGGCCATCGCTGATCCCAGCGCGAGGTTGAGGCTGGTCTGCACCCGGTCGCGCCGGGCGGAGCGCAGCGCGGCGATGGTCTCGGGCAGCAGCACGAGCAGGGCGATGATCACGCCGACGACCGCGTGGTGCAGACCTGCGGACTCCACCGCTGACTCGACGGTGGGCGACACGCCCTTGGCCAGTCCGACCACGCCGACCAGGGCCAGGCCCAGCAGTCCCACGCTGATCCAGGCGGTGCGGGTGGACGGTGCCGCCGCGTGGTCCTCGGAGGTGATCACCTCGCCCTGCCGGGTGATCGGCAGGAAGTAGTCGCGGTGCCGCACGGTCTGGGTGGTCACGAACAGGCCGTACAGGACGAGTGAGGAGATCGCGGCGAAGGTGAGCTGGACTCCGGAGAACTGCGGTCCCGGCTGGGTGGTGGTGAACGTCGGGAGGACCAGGCTGAGCGTGGCCAAGGTCGCCACGGTGGCGAGCGCGGCGCCGGTGCCCTCGGCGTTGAAGACGGCCGTGCCGTGACGCAGGGAGCCGACCAGCAGACTGAGTCCGACCACGCCGTTGCAGGTGATCATCACGGCCGCGAACACCGTGTCCCTGGCGAGCGTCGAGGACTTGTCGCCGCCGTCCGCCATCAAGGTCACGATGAGCGCGACCTCGATGACGGTGACGGCGATCGCGAGGACCAGGGAGCCGAAGGGTTCTCCGACCCGGTGGGCGACCACCTCCGCGTGGTGCACCGCGGCCAGGACCGAGCCGGCGAGGACCAGGGTGACCACGCCGACGACCGCGCCGGGCAGGGACCGCCCCCAGGTGAGGATCAGCAGGACGACCGCGAGAACCGGCACGATGATCGTCCACGCCGTCAAGAGTCCCCTGAGCCGCGTGATCATGCTGCGATCGTCGCAGAGTCCCGGAACGATCGCATGCGCGATGAGGGGCCGGGTGTGCTCCCGCTCACGCTCACGCATCGACCCGGTCCTTCGCCGCGTCCTCGTGGCCCGCCTCCCGTGCCTCCGTCTCCCGCACCTCCTTCGCGGCCTGCTTCCGGGCGGCCAGCAGGCTGGTGACGGTGGTGACGGCCAGAACCGCGCAGATCACGCCGAGGGAGACCGGGATGCTGATCTCGGGGACATGCACGCCGGACTCGTGCAGCGCGTGCAGCACCAGCTTGACGCCGATGAAGCCGAGGATCACCGACAGGCCGTAGGACAGGTGGACCAGCTTCTTGAGCAGGCCGCCTATCAGGAAGTACAACTGCCGGAGGCCCATCAGCGCGAAGGCGTTGGCGGTGAAGACGATGTACGGGTCCTGGGTGAGGCCGAAGATCGCGGGGATGGAGTCGAGGGCGAACAGGATGTCGGTGGTGCCGATCGCGAGCATCACGACCAGCATCGGCGTCATCACCCGCTTGCCGTTCTGCCGGATCCACAGCCGGGTGCCGTGGTAGCGGTCGGCCACGCCGAAGCGGCGCTCGGCGGCCTTGAGCAGCTTGTTCTCCTCGAAGTCCTCTTCCTCGTCCCCGCCGGAGCGGGCCTCCTTGATGAGCTTCCAGGCGGTCCAGATCAGGAAGGCGCCGAAGAGGAAGAACACCCACGAGAAGCTCGCGATGATCGCGGCTCCGGCGGCGATGAAGCCGGCCCGCAGCACCAGGGCTATGAGGACGCCGATCATCAGCACCCGTCGCTGGTACTGCGACGGCACGGCGAACTTGGCCATGATCAGGACGAAGACGAAGAGGTTGTCGACGCTCAGCGACTTCTCGGTGATGAAGCCGGCGAAGAACTCGCCGGCCGGGCGGCCGCCGCCGAAGACGAGCAGACCGAGCCCGAAGAGACCGGCCAGGACGACCCAGACGGCCGTCCAGATCCCGGCTTCCTTGATCGACACGTCATGGGGTTTGCGGCCGATGAAGAAGTCGACGGCGATCAGGGCGGCCAGGCCGATGATGGTCAGGACCCACAGGGACAACGAGACATTCACAGGACAAAACGGTACCCGAACCCCAAGGAATGGTAAAGAGAAAGGCAAAGAAAAGATCAAAGTTGCAGGTCAGAGGGGTTTGCGATTCCTTGGGAAGGGGTGGTGTACCCGGGCTCAGCGGTTCCAGTCGCGACGACTGAGGCGACCGAGGCCCCGGTCGGGACCGCTCAACGGTTCCCGTCGCGCCGGGCCGCCGCGACCTCGGTGAGCACCAGTTGGAGCACCTGGCTGCCCGGCGGCACCACCGGCGGCTCGTACGTCCAGGCGTGTCCGACCCAGGGGTCGGCGAGGTGGTCGTCGGGCACCGAAGTCAGTCGCATCAGCGAACGCCACAGCGGGTCGAGCAACGGGCCGTAGGCGGCGGCGTCCTCGCGGTCGGCGACCATCATCAGGTGGACACCCACGGCCGGGCCCTCGTCGGCGAGGTAGCGCAACTGGGTCACGGCGCGGTCGTCGAATCCGTGCGGGAAGTCGTTGACGATCAGCAACTGTTCGGCGGCGTCGAAGCCGGGCGGCAGCGCGTCCGGCGCGCCCCCGCGCACGGCCATCTGCACCAGGTCGACCCGCTGGGTGAGCCGGCTCAGGACATCGGCGACCCCGGCGGCGCCGGCCGCGGGCGGCCCCGCGAGCACGCCCGTGCGCACCAGGGGCGCGAGTGCCTGCGCTCCGGATCCGGCCGGGTCGATGACGTGGACGCCGAACTCGCCCGCCGGGTAGACGGCGATCAGCCGGGCCGCGTGCGCCACGGCCGTCTCCATCGCCAGGAGGCGCCGTTCGCCCGCGTCCGCGAAGGATTCGTCGGGGGACGCCCAGCGGCCGCTGTCGATCCACAGGCCGCGCTCCAGCGGCAGCCGGATCAGCATGGGGATGCGCAGGGACGGGTCCTCGGGCAGGTGGAGATCGCCGAGGCGTACCGCCATGGGGATCTCCATCGGCACGCGGTAGCCGTGCCAGACCGGGTTGTCCCACCGGGCGTACGCCGCTGGCAGGGCCGGCTCGACGACCTCGGACTCGTCGGTGAGCTGGGCCAGGTCTCTGTCGAGCGACGCCCTGGCCTGGTCGACGAGCCGCGCGTGCTTGGCACGGGCCGCCTCCCGGGCGGCATCGCCCTGACCGCCGATGCGGCTGCGCGGGTCGGACAGGACCTGGTCCAGCTCCTTCTCCATGCGCGACTCGGCGAAGTCGACGGCACTGCGGTAGGCGGCCGTGGTGCGGGCCAGGTCCTCGAACATCCCCCAGACCTGGTTGTAGAGCCGCTCCTCCATCGACCACCCGGTCGCGTCCCCCGCGACGGGCCGCGCGGGCTGCCCGTCGTGGCCGGGACTCGCGGCCGGTGCGGCCGGCGGCGCCGCGGGCTGTCCGGACAGGGCCGAAGGCTGCCGGGGCGGGGGTGCGGGCTGTCCGGACGGGGGTGCGGGCTGTGCGGGCGGGGGTGCGGGCTGTCGCCGCGGGTGCCGGTAGTCGATGGTTCCGCCCGCGGGCACCGATGTCGTTGGTCCGGCCGCGGGGGTCCCGCCTCCGGATCCTCCTGGGCCCGCGGGCTGCGGCGCCGAGGGCCCGGCGGTCCCGGAGACCTGTCCCTCGTGGGAAGAACCCTCGTGGGAGGAAACGGAAGCAGCGGGGTTCGGCCGGGGCGGCGCGGAGGCCTGGGGGGAACGGGCTTCATCCGTCGTGCGGGGCGGGGGTGCCGCCACCGAGCGGGCCAGTCCCTCGGCCACCGCCTCCTCGGTGGCGGTGGCCAGTTCAGCGGCCTGGGTCAGCCCCAGGTCGCTGAGAAGTTCGGTGAGGCCGCCCGCGTAGCCCTGGCCGACGGCGCGCACTTTCCAGGCGTCCTGGCGGCGGTACAGCTCCATCGCGATCACGGCGGACTCGGCGTCCAGGCCGGTGATCGTATAGCTGGCGAGTTCGGTGCCGTCCGGGCCGGTGACCGCGACGAAGGGGGCGGCGACCGCGCCGAACCGGGTCGGGCCCCCACCCGCGGCGGGCAGGGCCAGCAGCACGTCGACGCGGTGCACCGCCTCGGGCATGGCGCCCAGGTCGACGGCGAGCCGGTGGTCGGCGGCTGCCTGGCGCGAGACCTCCAGACCGGGCAGGACGGGAGCGCCGGGGTGCACCACCCACTCGGCGCCCCGCGCCCTGCCGCTGTCGTCGCTGAGCGTGGCCGCAGCCACGACCGGACAGCCGGCCGAGATCCGGATCTCCAGGCGGACCTCGGAGAGCGGGTGGTTCTGCCCCCGCACCAGCTCGGCCGTCATCGCCTTCGTCCCCCTGGTGTCATGTGCTGTCGCCCGCCGACCGTCCGGACAATCCGAACCGTTCGGGCCGTTCTACAGGTGCGGCAGGATCGTCGGCATCAGGTCCTGGAAGGTGCGGCCGTTGGCGGGGGCGCCGAGGGCCGTCATCGTCCAGGCGCCGTTCACGCGGTGCACCTTCGCCATGATCTGGGCGGTGTAGTTGCCACCGCCGGCGAGGGTGTAGCGGGCGAGCTCCTGGCCGTTGGTCTCGTCGACCAGGCGGCAGAACGCGTTCTGCACCTCCTGGAAGGTCTGGCCCGTGAAGGAGTTCACGGTGAAGACGATCTGGTCGATGTGGACCGGGACGCGCTGGAGGTCGACGAGGATCGACTCGTCGTCGCCGCCCTGGCCCGCGCCGCCGACCAGGTTGTCGCCGGTGTGGCGCACGGAGCCGTCGTCGCTCACCAGGTGGCGGAAGAAGACGACGTCGACCGGCTGCTTCTCGGCGAAGAGCACGGCGGAGGCGTCGAGGTCGATCTCGCGCGTGCGCGAGCCGAACAGGCCCCGGCGCGGAGCCGCCTGCCAGCCGAGACCCATACGGACCGCGGTCAGGCTGCCCCCGTCGTTCTTCTGCAGACTGATGGCCTGACCCTTGGTCAAGTTGACGGTCACGGCTGATTCCCCTCTCGAGCTACGCCCCTGTCGCCGCCGGTACCGCGGCTGCCAAGAACCCTACGCAGCGGCAGTGGCGCCGCCGCACACGGGTCCGCACTTTGTGTCGGTCTTGCAACACAGCGCAGTCGGTCAGGACAGCCCCGCCTCGCGCATCTGACGCAGTTCCTTCTTCATCTCCGCGACCTCGTCGCGCAACCGGGCCGCGACCTCGAACTGGAGGTCGGCGGCGGCGGCGCGCATCCGCTCCGTCATCTCCTCGATCTGCTCGGCGAGTTCGGCGGCGGGACGGTCGGTGGGCACCGTCTCCTTCGCCTTGCCCTTGGCGGACTTGGCGGATTTGGCCGGCTTTGCGGCACCGGCGGCCTTGGCGCCGTTCTCGCCGCGGGACGGCACGGGGGTCTTCGCGCCCTTGCCGTCCTTCCCCTTGCGGTACCCGGAGCCGAGCAGCTGCTCGGTGTCGACCTCCTCGCGGGCGATCTGCGCGACGATGTCGTTGATCTTCTTGCGCAGCGGCTGCGGGTCGATGCCTTTCGCCTTGTTGTACGCGATCTGCTTCTCCCGGCGGCGGTTGGTCTCCTCGATGGCCTTCTCCATCGCCGGGGTGATCTTGTCGGCGTACATGTGGACCTGGCCGGAGACGTTGCGCGCCGCGCGGCCGATGGTCTGGATCAGTGAGGTGCCCGAGCGCAGGAAGCCCTCCTTGTCGGCGTCGAGGATCGCCACCAGTGACACCTCGGGCAGGTCGAGGCCCTCGCGCAGCAGGTTGATGCCGACCAGGACGTCGAACTCGCCGCTGCGCAGCTCGCGCAGCAACTCGATCCGGCGCAGGGTGTCGACGTCGCTGTGCAGGTAGCGCACCTGGATGCCGAGTTCCAGGAAGTAGTCCGTCAGGTCCTCGGCCATCTTCTTGGTCAGCGTGGTGACCAGGACACGCTCGTCCTTCTCCACGCGCCCGCGGATCTCGTGCACCAGGTCGTCGATCTGGCCCTCGGTGGGCTTGACGACGACCTGCGGGTCGACCAGGCCGGTGGGGCGGATGATCTGCTCGACCTGCCCGTCCGAGCGGGACAGCTCGTACGTGCCCGGCGTCGCCGACAGGTACACCGTCTGTCCGATGCGCTTCTGGAACTCCTCCCACTTCAGCGGGCGGTTGTCCAGGGCGGACGGCAGCCGGAAGCCGTGCTCGACGAGGGTGCGCTTGCGGGAGGCGTCACCCTCGTACATCGCGCCGATCTGGGGCACGGTGACGTGCGACTCGTCGATGACGAGCAGGAAGTCGTCCGGGAAGTAGTCGAGCAGGGTGTTGGGCGGGGTGCCGGGCGCGCGGTCGTCGAAGTGCATCGAGTAGTTCTCCACGCCGGAGCAGGTGCCGATCTGGCGGAGCATCTCGATGTCGTAGGTGGTGCGCATCCGCAGTCGCTGGGCCTCCAGCAGCTTGCCCTGCTTCTCCAGCTCGGCCAGGCGCTCCTCGAGCTCCTTCTCGATGCCCCTGACCGCCCGCTCCATGCGCTCGGGGCCGGCGATGTAGTGCGAGGCCGGGAAGACGTACAGCTGCTGGTCGTCGCTGATGATCTCGCCGGTGAGGGGGTGCAGGGTCGACAGCGCCTCGATCTCGTCGCCGAACATCTCGATACGGACGGCCAGCTCCTCGTAGACCGGGAAGATCTCGATGGTGTCGCCGCGCACCCGGAAGGTGCCGCGGGTGAAGGCCATGTCGTTGCGCGTGTACTGGATGTCCACGAAGCGGCGCAGCAGCTCGTCACGGTCGATCTCGTCGCCGATCCGGAGGGGCACCATGCGGTCCACGTACTCCTGCGGGGTGCCCAGGCCGTAGATGCAGGAGACGGAGGCGACCACGACGACGTCGCGACGGGTGAGCAGTGAGTTGGTCGCCGAGTGGCGCAGGCGCTCGACCTCCTCGTTGATCGAGGAGTCCTTCTCGATGTAGGTGTCCGACTGCGGGACGTAGGCCTCGGGCTGGTAGTAGTCGTAGTACGAGACGAAGTATTCGACCGCGTTGTTCGGCAGCAGTTCGCGAAACTCGTTGGCCAGCTGGGCGGCGAGCGTCTTGTTCGGCGCCATGACGAGGGTCGGTCGCTGCAGCTTCTCGATCATCCACGCCGTGGTGGCGGACTTTCCGGTGCCGGTGGCGCCGAGCAGGACGACGTCCGGCTCCCCCGCCTCGATGCGCTGGGCGAGTTCGGCGATGGCCTGCGGCTGGTCGCCGCTGGGCTGGTACGGGCTGACGACCTCGAAGGGCGCCACCGTGCGTTCGATGTGAGAGACGGGCCGCATGACATCCACCGTACGACCCGCCACTGACAACGGGTCCCGATCAGCGGTTCTGCGGAACGCGGGGGCGTTCGCGGACCGTCTCACGGCCGGGATCGCCGTGGGCGCCGGCCGGGGGACACCCGGCGGAATGGGCGACAAGTTCACGCGCCGGCACGCCCGGCTTGTGCTCGGCCGGGGTCCAGTCGGACCTGCCCGTGATCATCAGCGGGTCGAACAGCACGACGGCACCGGCGAGCAGCAGGAAGACGAGCGGACCGATCAGCATCGGCGTGAGCAGGGCGGCCGACGACTCGCCGGTGGTGGCGCCGCTCGTTTCGTGCAGGTGGACGCTGAGGGCGGCCATGCCCGTGTAGTGCATGCCGACGACGGCGAGACCCATGACGAGGCTGGCGCCGACGCTCCAGAGGAACCCTTTCGCCCGCCCGGCCGCCCAGAGGGCCGCGGTCGCGGCGACGACGGCGATGACCACGGAAGCCGCGACGGTGAGGGTGTTGTACTCGAGCGTGCCGTCGAGCCGCATCCCGGCCATGCCCAGATAGTGCATGCTGGCGACGCCGAGCCCGGTGATCGTGCCGCCGGTGAACAGAGCGGAGCCGGTCGCACCCCGGTAGCCGACGATGAAGATCCCGATCCCTGTCATGATGATGGCGACGGCGAGGCTCGCGTACGTCGTCGGCCGGTCGTAGCCGATCGACGCCTCTTCGACGGTGAAGCCGGTCATCGCGACGAAGTGCATCGTCCAGATGCCCGAGCCGATCGCGGCCGAGCCGAGGGCGAGCCAGCCGGGGCGCCAGGAGCGCGCGACGAGCAGGGCGCGGGTGGTGCAGCGCAGACCGAGGGCCCCACCGAGGCAGGCCATGAGACAGGCCACCAGCGGGGTGACGAGCCCGTAGCTGAATCCGTCGACGGTGCCGTGCATGCGCGGTCGCCCTTCCGCCCTCTTGAAGTCCCGGAAATCGTGAATGCCCCCCGTCCCAGGACCGCCACGCGGTCAAGGTTGACGCTGAGAGTATGACTGCCACCGGAATGGCCGAACGACTTTCCGGCAAAGAAGCACGGCCTCGTCGCAGATGTGCGGCACCCGTGAGCGAGCACGGTCGGTTCCGTGTGGTCCGTGACTCCACCCGTGGCTCTTCCTCGAGCGCCTCGTTGACTCTGTGCTGTCACTCTTGTGCTATCTGTGATCATTTGTCGCGAGGAGTACGTATGCACGCGCGCGCAGTCGCCGCCCTGGCCACCGCCCTGGCGGCGGTCGCCGTCCTGTTCCTGCCCGGCTCGGAGGTACGGGCCGCGGAGGCCCACCGGCCGCAGCCCGCGGTCGTCGCCCACCGGGGTGCCTCCGCCCACGCCCCGGAGAACACGCTGCCCGCCATCGACAAGGCGGCGGCGCTCGGCTTCTCCTGGGTGGAGAACGACGTCCAGCGCACCAAGGACGGCAAGCTCGTGGTCATCCACGACGCCACCCTGGAGCGGACGACCAACGTCGAGCAGGTCTTTCCCGGCCGGGCCCCATGGAAGGTGAAGGACTTCACCGCCGCCGAGATCGCCCGCCTGGACGCGGGCAGCTGGTTCTCCCCCAAGTTCGCGGGCACGCGCGTGCCGACGCTCGACCAGTACATGCGCCGGCTCGAACGCAACCACGAGAAGCTGCTCCTGGAGATCAAGAACCCAAAGCTGTATCCGGGGATCGAGGCACAGACCCTCAAGGTGCTCGCCAACGACGGCTGGCTCGACCACCGGCACCTGGCGAGCCGACTGATCGTGCAGAGCTTCAGCGCCAACAGCGTGCGGACCGTGCACGCGCTGAAGCCCGCCGTCCGCACCGCTTTCCTCGGCCGCCCGGACACGGCGGACCTGCACCGGTACGCGGCCTTCGTGGACCTGATCAACCCCTCCTACCGCACGCTGTCGGCGGACTACGCGGCGGCCGTCCGTGCGCACCGAGGGCCGCACGGCGTCCCGCTGGGGATCTTCACCTGGACGGTCAACAACGCCGCCAGTGCCCGGACCGTCGCCGGCTTCGGCGTGGACGGCATCATCACCAACAAGCCGGAAGTGGTACGCAGGGCGCTCAAGACCGCCTGATCGCTTGAGACCGCCTCATCGCCCGAGACCGTCTGGTCCCGCGGCGGTGCAGGTCGGAGGGCGTTGTCAGTGGCGGGCCGTACCGTAATCGCATGGACAACCACGAGCAGGACGAACATCGGGTCGTACCGGACGAGCAGCGGGTCGTGTGGGCCGTCGTCGGTACCGGCATCGGCCCCCTGCTGCTGGCCGCGACCCCCGAGGGCCTGGTCAACGTCGTCTTCCACGCCACTGACGCGATACGGGAGCGCGCGCTGGACCGGCTGGCGTCCCGGCTGGGCACCGAGCCGGTCGAGGCGCCCGACTCCCCGCTGCTCGCGGAGGCGATACGCCAGGTGCGGGCGTACTTCGCGGGCGAGCGGCAGGACTTCGAACTGCCGCTGGACTGGTCTCTGATCTCGGGCTTCAACCGGCAGGTGCTGCGCGAACTGGCGTCGGGAGTGCCGTACGGCACGGTCGTCGGGTACGGCGATCTGGCCGACCGGGTGGGGCAGCCGGGTGCCGCCCAGGCGGTGGGCGCGGCGATGGGCGCCAATCCGCTGCCGGTGGTCGTGCCGTGTCACCGGGTCGTCGAGAGCGACGGGGGCATCGGCGGCTTCGGCGGCGGCCTGGAGGCCAAGCGCAGGCTGCTCGCGCTGGAAGGCGTGCTGCCCGAGCCGCTGTTCTGAGGCGCCGGGCGCGAGGCGCACTGCCCTACGGGCGCGAGGCGCGCTGCTCGTAGTACCTGGCCGGGTGTGCCCTTCTCGTGGTGCCGGACCGCGCGTGCGCTGGTCACCGCGCGTGCGCCAGTCGTAGTGCCGGACCTCGAACGGGGTGGCCCGCGCTGCCCGCCGCGCCGGGGACCATGCTCATGCGTTCGGCCATGTCGAGCGGGGCGAGGTCGAGGATCGTCTCCTCGGTCAGGCGTACGGAGGGGAAGGACGCCTCGCATGCGTCCCAGGCTGGGCCTCGCGGGACGGGCCGCAAGGGTTTGGCCCGGTGCGGCACCCGCCAGAGATGAGGGGAGAGCGCAACAGACGGGAGGCAGGCACGTGCTGGTGGTGTCCGAAGAGGTGCGGGAGGCGCTGGCCGCGCGTCGTCCCGTGGTGGCCCTGGAGTCCACGATCATCGCCCATGGGCTGCCGCGCCCGCGCAATCTCCAGGTGGCGCTGGAGCTTGAGGACGCGGTACGGCAGGAGGGCGCCGTGCCCGCGACCATCGCGGTGCTGAACGGCCACCCTCACGTCGGCCTGGACAAGGGGCAGTTGGAGCGGGTCGCGAACGAGGAGGGGATGCGCAAGCTCGGCCATCGCGACCTGCCGCTCGCGATGGCCGCGGGGGCGAGCGGGGCGACCACGGTGTCGGGGACGGCGCTGCTGGCCTCGCTGGCGGGCATCCGTGTGTTCGCCACGGGCGGGCTGGGCGGAGTGCACCGCGAGTGGACGGCGACGCAGGACGAGTCCGCCGACCTCGGACTGCTGGCGCGCACACGGATCACGGTCGTGTGCGCCGGGGTCAAGTCGATCCTGGACGTGCCGGCGACGTTGCAGCGGCTGGAGACGCTGGGGGTCGCGGTGGCCGGGTACGGCACGGACCGCTTCCCCGGGTTCTATCTGTCCGACTCCGGTCATCCGGTGGACTGGACACTGCGGACGCCGGAGGACGTGGCCGCGGTGATGCGGGCGCAGAACGCGCTGCGGGCGCCGGAGTCGGCGCTGATCGTCGCCAACCCGGTGCCGCCGCAGGAGCAGTTGGATCCCGAACTGCACGCGCGTGTGCTCGCCGACGCGCTGCACGCGTGCGAGGAGGAGGGCGTCACGGGGCAGGCGGTCACCCCGTTCCTGCTCGACTACCTGGTGCGGCACACCGACGGCGCCTCGCTGCGCGCCAACCTGGCGGCGGTGCGCGGCAACGTACGGCTGGCGGCGCTGATCGCGGCGGCGTGGGCCCTGCCGTGACGGGCCCTGCCGTGACGGACGGCGGGGGTGGGGCGCTGCTGGTGGTCGGGGACGTCGTGACGGATGTCGTCGTGCGGCATCGCGGCCCTCTTGCGACCGGCACCGACACCTCCGCCGCGGTCCGGATGCTGCCCGGCGGGGCGGGGGCCAACGTGGCCTGCTGGGCGGCCCACAGCGGGTGCCAGGAGGTCCGGCTGCTGGGGCGGGTGGGCGCGGAGTCGGCGGCCTGGCACGAACGGGCGCTGGTCGCCTCGGGCGTGCGCCCCCATCTGGTCGTCGATCCCGGGGCGCCGACCGGGACGGTGGTCTGCCTCGTCGACTCCTCGGCGGCGGCCGAGCGCACGTTCCTCACGGACAGCGGGGCGTCGCTGCGCCTTGAGGCGGGTGACTGGTCCGACGCGCTGCTCGACGGGGTGGCCCGGCTGCACCTGTCGGGCTACCTGCTGTTCTCCGGTACGGGCCGGGCGGTGGTGGCGAGCGCCGTCGCGGCGGCCCGCGCGCGTGGCGTGCCGGTGAGCCTGGATCCCGCGTCGGCCGGGTTCCTCGTCACGCTGGGCGTGGACCGGTTCCTCGCCCTCATCGAGGGGGTGGACGTGCTGCTGCCGAGCCGCGACGAGGCCTGCCTGCTGACGGGCCTGCCCGACCCGGCGGACGCGGCGGCCGAGCTGAGCCGCCACGTCCCGCTCGTGGTCATGAAGCAGGGCGCCGCCGGGGCACGGGTGGCACACGCGGGTGCCGTCCACGCCCACGTACCCGCGGTGCCTGCCACCGCGCGGGACACCACCGGCGCGGGCGACGCCTTCACCGGCGCCTTCCTAGCCGCCCTTCTGGCCGGAGCCGCCCCCGGGGCCGCGGCAGCCCGGGGATGTGCGGCGGGCGCGCTGGCGGTGGCGCGGGTGGGCGGGAGGCCTCCGAGAGCCCGGTGGCGTTCCGATGCCTCCGAGAGCCGGTGACCTTCCGGTCGGCGGCTCAGGTGCTACGGCTTGGTGCCCCAAGCGGAGATCATCGGTGCTGTGGTCAGGTCCATGGTGCCGGAGGCCACGTTGGCCAGGTGCTGGTCGATCTCCTCGTCGGTGGCCAGGCACGCGGTGACGAGGCGGGTGCGGATCTGCCGGACCGTGGCCGACTCCAGGGCGCTGCAGGCCGGGGAGGTGACCGGGAAGTAGGCGTCGGCCTCCACCTGGCGCAGGCCTGCCTCGCGCAGCAGGCGCGGGAGTCTGCGGCCGTAGGACAGGTCGGCGCCACGGTCGGCCAGCAGGCGGCGGAAGCCGCGGCGCAGCCGATTGGCCAGTTCCTCCGCCGCGCCGTGTTCGTCCGGGCAGAGCAGGGGCTGGAGGGCGGGGTCGGCGTCCTCCAGCAGCAGCCGTCCGCCGGGGCGCAGTGCCTTGATCATCGACCGCAGCGCCCGTTCCCGGTCCGGCACGTGGACCAGGACGAGCCGGGCGTGCACGAGGTCGAAGCCCTCGCCCGGCGGCTCCTCGGCGCCCACGTCGTGCACTCTCACCTCCACCGGCGGACGGGCGGCCTCGGCGACCAGTGAGGTGTCGATGTCGGTCGCGACGACCATGCCGGTGGGGCCGACCCGCTCGGCCAGCCAGGAGACGACGGAGGTGCCGCCGGCGCCGACCTCCCAGCAGCGCCATCCTGGTCCGACGCCGATTCCTTCGAAGTGACGGAACGTCGTGGGATCGAAGAGGGTCGCGAAGGCGTCGAAGCGCTCGCCGGCCTCGGTCTGCCGGTTCTCGAGCAGATATCGGCCTCCACCCGGGCCTTCGCGCCGCCCCTCGCGTCGCCCCTCGCCCCGGCTCTCGGGCTGACCCGCGTCCCGGCCGCCCTCGTTCCCGTCCTTGTCCTGGTCGGTGTCCGCGCCGGAAGGCCCGTCCGGATGCCCGTCGCTGTGCGTCATACCGGGATCATCCCAGCCTTCCCCGGCGCCTGCCGTGCCCGTCCACAGGCGGGAACAAAGCGGAATGTGCGGTTTCCACAGGCTTACCCGGCGCTCACGTGGGCCTGGCAAACTGGCTCGACCAGGCGGCAAAAGGTGCACGCGAGGAGATCCGGATGTCCATGGCGGGGAATCTGCGGAAGGTGGCTCGGCTGGCCCGAGGGCGGCGCCGGGTCGACCTGAGCCATCCCGCCCGGTCGCCGCTGGGCTCCTCCGTGGTGAACTGCGTGGCCTACCAGGACGGCGAGCGGGTTCCGGAGGCCGGTGATCTGGTGGAGGCCGTGGCGCGGGTGCGCAAGGCCCGTGACGGTTTCGTCTGGCTGGGACTGCACGAACCGACGGACGCGGAGTTCGCGGGCATCGCGGACCTCTTCGACCTGCACCCGCTGGCGGTGGAGGACACGGTCAAGGCGCATCAGCGCCCGAAGGTGGAGCGGTACGGCGAGACGCTGTTCGCGGTGTTCAAGACGGTGTGCTACCTCGAGCACGAGAAGCTGACGGCGACCAGCGAGGTGGTCAGCACCGGCGAGATCATGGTGTTCACCGGGGAGGACTTCGTGATCACCGTGCGGCACGGCCTGCACGGCTCGCTCGGTCCGCTGCGCGAGGAACTGGAGTCCGATCCGGGGCAGCTCGCCAAGGGGCCGGCGGCGGTGCTGCACGCGATCGCGGACCATGTGGTCGACGACTACCTGAGCGTCACCGACTCGTTCCAGGAGGACATCGACGAGGTGGAGGCCGAGGTGTTCGCGGAGGATGGCGCGCGTGTCGATCCGGGGCGGATCTACCAGCTCAAGCGGGAGCTGCTGGAGCTGAAGCGGGCCGTCGTGCCGCTGGGGCGCCCGCTGGAGGAGCTCTCCGCCCGGCCGATGAAGGTGGTCGGCGCGGAGATACAGGCGTACTTCAGGGATGTCCTCGACCACCAGACCCGGGCCAAGGAGCAGATAGCCGCCTTCGACGAACTGCTGAACTCGATTCTCCAGGCCCACCTCGCGCAGGTGACGGTGGCGCAGAACGAGGACATGCGCAAGATCACGGCATGGGCCGCGGTGATCGCCGTGCCGACCATGGTGTGCGGGGTGTACGGCATGAACTTCCGCGTGATGCCGGAGCTCCACTGGCGGTTCGGCTATCCGCTGGTCATCTGCCTGATATCGGCCGTGTGCGTGTCGCTGTACCGCGGCTTCCGCCGTAACGGCTGGCTCTGAGCCGCCGGCCCGCCCCGACAGACGGCTGACCCGGCAGACGGCTGACCCGGCAGACGGCTGACCCGGGAACTGGGTGGCGTCTCAGGGACCGGCCGCCGGGACCGGGAGCCACGGCCGGGAGCGGGTGCCGCAGGGACCGGCCGCCGGAGCGGGTGCCGCACGGGCCGACAGCTGGGTGACCAGGGGGCGCCGGGGCTCAGCCGTTCCAGGCCGGGTGCCGGGGGTCGTCGGCGCGTACCAGGACATCGGCGGTGCGGGCCGGGTCGGTCTCGGCGTCGTAGCGCTCGAAGGCGGGCAGCGTCCAGTGTTCGGCCTCCGGAGTACGGCGGCGCAGGGCGCCCGGGGAGAGGAGGACGTGGACGGTCAGGTCGAAGGGGAACCAGTGACGCAGCAGGAGGGGGCCGTGCAGCAACAACAGGGCGCCGGGCGGGAGCTGGACGTAGGCGCTGCGGGTGGCGCGGTCGGTGACCGGGTCCCGCAGGTCGGGCAGGACGCGTCCGTCACCGCCGGGTTCGAGCGGGCCGAAGACCTCGCGCCACAGGGCGCCGGTGTCGAGCCAGCCGTTGTAGTAGGACTCCTCGTCCCGGTGGCCGTGTTCCAGCCGGAGGGAGGCCGGGCGCAGGAAGCCTTCTGTATCCACGACCAGCGCGGAACGGCCGAGCGGCCGCAACGCCTCGGCGACGCGGTGCGCCAGGTCGCCCGGGAGGGCGGCGGGGGCACCGTCGAAGGCGATGCGCGGCCAGGGGCTGCCGTCGGCGGGCTTCAGGTCGAGCAGGCGCTCGGCGAGGAGGTCGCCGAGCCGTTCCCAGGTGATCGCTTGAAGACGCACACGGCCCATGATGCGTCAGGGCGGAAGCGGGGTGCGGCGGGAGGAGCGTCCGGGTACGCGCCCGGGAATGTACGTCGTATGGCCCCGCGTATGGCCGCGCTCCCGGTCCCCCGGCCGTCCGACGGCCTCCTCGTCCTCCAGCCGCTGCGGCGCAAGCGGTGTGCCGCGTGCCGGCGCGGCCCGCTGCCGCTGCTCGTACTGGAGGAGGGGGTGCCGCGGTGCCTGGACTGCGCCGACCTCGGGCACCTGGTCTTCCTGCCGCGCGGCGACACCGCGCTGACGCGCCGGTCGCGGGAGGAGAGCGCGCTGTCGGCGGTGGTGGTGCGGTTCAACCGGCGCAGAAGCCGGTACGAACGGCAGGGCGTCCTCGTCGAGGAGGCGGCGCTCGCGCGCGCGGAGCTGCGGTGCCTGGCGGACGCCGAGGCGCGACGCCGTCGCCGCGCGCGCGACGCACGGCTGCGGGCGGCCGAGGACATACGGTTCGCGGACGCGTTCGCGGCGGAGATCCTGCGGCTCTTTCCCGCCTGCCCGCCGGACCGCGCGCGGGCCATCGCCGGGCACACCTCCCTGCGCGGCAGCGGACGGGTCGGCCGCAGCGCGTCGGGGCGCGCTCTGTCCGAGACCGCGGTCACCTCGGCGGTCGCGGCCTCCGTACGCCACCTGGACACGCCCTACGACCGACTGCTGATGAGCGGGGTGGCACGGCCCGAGGCCCGACAGCGGATCAGGGCCGACGTGGACTCGGTGCTGCGGGCCTGGCGGGAGCAGAACCCGAGCGCGTAGAGCACCCGCCCGAGCCGGCGGCTCCGCACATACCGCTCCACGGACAAACCCGGCTCCGCGCCCCGCACCACGGACAAGCCGAGCCACGTGCGCCCCGCACCTCTGGCAGGCCCCGCCACCCGCACCACGGACAAGCCACGCCACACACACCACCCGCACCACGGACAAGCCCAGACACACACACCACCCGCACCACGGACAAGCCCAGACACACACACCACCCGCACCACGGACAAGCCCAGACACACACACCCCGCAGCACGGACATGCCGGGCTCCGCGTGCCCCTCACGACGGGCATAGCGGGCTCTGCACCTGGGGCCCGGCGGTCGTATCGTGGCCGGAAGAGGTGGTGCCCGAGGCAAGGGGGACGGCCATGGCCGATCCCAAGGGTTTCATGACCACACCCCGCCAGGAGTGGCCCCGCAGGCCGGTCGAGGAGCGGGTGCGGGACTGGCACGAGGTGTACGTGCCGGGCGGGCTGCTTCCGATCATCAGTAAGCAGGCCGACCGCTGCATGGACTGCGGGGTGCCGTTCTGCCACGAGGCCTGCCCGCTGGGCAATCTGATCCCCGAGTGGAACGACCTGGTGTCCCGGGAGGACTGGCGGGCGGCCGCCGACCGGTTGCACGCGACGAACAACTTCCCCGAGTTCACGGGGCGGTTGTGCCCGGCGCCGTGCGAGGCGGGGTGTGTGCTGGCGATCAACCAGCCGGCGGTCACCATCAAGAACGTCGAGTGCGCGATCGCCGATCGGGCCTGGGAGGAGGGGTTCGCCCCGCCGCGCCCGCCGGACCGGCTGTCCGGGCGGACCGTCGCGGTGGTCGGGTCGGGGCCGACCGGGCTCGCCGCGGCCCAGCAGCTGACGCGCGCGGGACACACGGTCGCCCTGTACGAACGGGACGACCGGCTCGGCGGACTGATGCGGTACGGCATTCCCGCGTTCAAGATGGAGAAGCACCACCTGGAGCGGCGGTTGGAGCAGATGCTGGCCGAGGGGACGAAGTTCCGTACGTCGACGGAGGTCGGGCGGGACGTCGGGGCCGGGGAGCTGCGGGCGCGCTACGACGCCGTGGTGATCGCCACGGGCGCCACGGCCTGGCGTGAACTACCGGTACCAGGGAGGGAGTTGGCCGGAATCCACCAGGCGATGGAGTACCTGCCGCTGGCCAACCGGGTGGGTGAGGGCGACGTGGAGAACTCACCGGTGTCCGCGGCCGGCCGGCACGTCGTGATCGTCGGCGGCGGGGACACGGGAGCCGACTGCCTGGGCACGGCGGTGCGGCAGGGCGCCGCGTCCGTGACCCAGCTGGACATCTACGCCCAGCCGGGCGCGGAGCGCGACGAGGACCTCGAGCCGTGGCCGACCTACCCGAAGATCTACCGGCTGTCGCCCGCGCACCAGGAGGCGGGCGACCTGGGCACGGCGCCGGTCGCGGACGCCGACGCGCGGCTGTTCGCCGCGTCCACGCTCCGCTTCGCCGGTGACGCCGACGGGCATGTCCACGAGCTGCACCTGACCGAGGTGGACGCGGCACGGCGCCCCCTGCCGGGCACCGAACGCACGCTCCCGGCCGATCTGGTGCTGCTCGCACTGGGTTTCTCCGGCCCGTCCCAGGAGGACGGCCTCATCGACCAGTTGGGCCTGCGGCTCACCCCGCGTGGCACGATCGCCCGCGACCCCGCCTTCGCGACCAACGTCCCGGGCGTGTTCGCCGCCGGGGACGCCGCCCGCGGCCAGTCGCTGATCGTCTGGGCCATCGCCGAGGGCCGCGCGGTCGCGGCGGCCGTGGACCACCACCTGACGGGCGTCTGGAGCCTCCCGTCCCCGATCGGCCCGTACGACCGTCCGATGCGGGTGTGATGCCGACGGCGTCCCACCCTGACCGACAGCGTCCCACCCTGACCGACAGCGCCCCGCCTGACCGGCGGGGCGCCGCGGACATCACTCCGTCACGGCTTCCGGGCCACCGCCCCGTAACCCGGGATGACTCCGTCGTCCTGGCCCGGAACCGGTTCGCCCAGTTCCGGGTGCCACTTGTGGACGACCTCTACGCCGGGTTCGACGAGTTCCAGGCCGTCGAAGAAGCGGGTGAACTCCTCGCGGGTGCGGAGGGCGAGGGTGACGCCTCCCGCCTTCAGTCTGGCCGTGGCCGCCGCCGACTCCTCCGGGGTGAAGTCCGAGGTGGCGTGGGTCATCATCAGGTAGCTGCCGGAGGGCAGTTCGGCGAGCAGACGCGCGACCAGGTCGTGGGCGCCGTCCTCGTCGGTGATGAAGTGGAGCAGCGCCACCAGGGACAGGGCCACGGGTTGGCCGAAGTCCAGGACCTTCCCGGCGCCCTCCAGGATCGTGGCCGGGTCACGGACGTCGGCCTGCACGTACTCGGTGATGCCACCCGGCGCGCTGCGCAGCAGGGCCGCCGCGTGGGCCAGCACGATCGGATCGTTGTCGCAGTAGACGACACGCGCGTCGGGCGCGATCGACTGGGCGACCTGGTGCAGGTTCGGCTCGGTGGGTATGCCCGTGCCGATGTCCAGGAACTGCCGTACGCCCTGGCCGGCCAGCCACCGCGTCGCCCGGTGCATGAACGCGCGGTTGACCTTGGCCATCACCGGCACCCGCGGTTCGAGTGCCAGCATCTGCCGGCCCAGTTCCTCGTCGACCGGGTAGTTGTCCTTGCCGCCGAGGTACCAGTCGTACATCCGCGCGGGGTGCGGCTTGCTGGTGTCGATCTCGGTCATACGGCACCTCGTAAGCGTCTGGAATGAGCAATGATCATGATCAAGTCAGTACCAAGATTAGGGAGTTGAGTTAGCCAACAGACAGGGTCGTTCAAGTCAGCAGGAAGTCCGCCTCTCCGGCCTTCGCGCCCTCGATGAACGCCGTCATCTCGTCGGTCGTGTAGATGAGGGCCGGTCCGTCCGGATCGGTGGACTGACGGACCGCGATCCGGCCGTCGTCCAGCTTCATGGCCTCCAGGCAGTTGCCTCCGTTGCCCCCGCTCCACGGCTTGTGCCAGCCCTCGCTGCCGAGTTCACCGGCGGGCATGCCGTTGTAGATCCCGCGGCGCAGCCGCGGCTTGGGCTGGGACGTGATGCGTTCCATTCACAGCTCCTTGCGGAAATCCCGGAGGATCTCCTTCGTGCGATGTGCAGTAGCGGCCTGCGCCGCCATGCGGTCCATGACCTCGAGGTGGCTCGCCACCTCCTGACGCGCGTCCAGGTAGACCGCGCCGGTCAGGTACTCGCTGTAGACCATGTCCGGCAGTTCGGGCATGGCGAATCGGAACAGCACGAAGGGCCCGTACGTGCCGGCGTGCGGCCCCGCGGAGAACGGGGCGACCTGCAACGTCACGTTGGGCAGTTTCGCGGCTTCCAGCAGCCTGTCGATCTGAGCACGCATCACCTCGGAGTCGCCGACCTGCCGGCGCAGCGCCGTCTCGTCCATCACCACCCAGATCCTGGGGGCGTCCGGACGGGTGAGCAGATCCTGGCGTTGCATGCGCAGCGCGACATGGCGCTCTATGTCCTCGGGGCTGGTCTGGCCGACGGCGCCGGACTTGAGCACTCCGCGCGCGTAGTCCTCGGTCTGGAGCAGTCCGGGGACGAAGTGCGGCTCGTAGGACCGGATGAGGGCGGCGGCACCCTCCAGGCTGACGTACATCGAGAACCAGCCCGGCAGGATGTCGTGGAACCGCTGCCACCAGCCCGGCTGGTTGGCGTCCTCGGCCAGCCGCATGAAGGCCTCGGCCTCCTCGTCGGAGACGCCGTACGCCTTCAGCAGCAGCTGGAGGTACGGGATTTTGAGGGCGACCTCGGCCATCTCCATCCGGCGCACGGTGGCGGGGGCCACGTGCAGGATGCGGGCGGCCTCCTCGCGCTTGAGCCCCGCGCTCTCCCGCAGGTCCAACAGGCGCCGGCCGAGCACGACCTGCCCGACTGTCGGCGCGGACCGCGGCTCACTCACACTCCACCTCCACTGACCCAGGACCGAACTGTAAGGACGGACGTGAGGATTCAGGAGGTTCCCGTCATGAATCCCGCACAGCCCTCGGCAACCGCTCGAAGACCCGTTCGAAAATCCGGTGGACCCGGCGGTCTCAACTGGCGCCGCTCGACGTGCTGTTGCGAGCAGTGTGCCATGGCCCCTGAGCGCGTCACCAACACTCTGCATTTTTCAGAGTGCCACTTGCCAAGTGTTCACGGCGGGGCGATAGTGGCAAGCGTGATTCCGTCTCCGCCCTTAGGAACAGACGCCGCCGCGATCCCGCTGAGCCGCGGCGTGAGTACGGGAGCGGGCCCCGGCGGGGCCGTTGCCGAGCGTCGGTTCCGTTTCGAGCTGGCCGCGCATCCCGGTTCCCCCGCGCGGGCCAGGCGCCTGACCCGGACCCGCCTGACCGGCTGGTCCGTGTGCGAGGACACCTGCGACGCGGCGGCCCTGGTCGTCTCCGAGCTGGTCACCAATGCCATCGTGCACACCGCCAGCAGGCAGATCGTGTGCGAGCTGCAGGACGAGGACGAGTTGGTGCGCATAGCCGTGCGGGACGAGGGGTGCGCGCCGGGTGAGCCGCAGCCGTCGCCGCGGCAGCCCGAGGAGGAGCACGGAAGGGGACTGCTCCTCGTCGACGCCATGTGCCTGGCCTGGGGAGCCCTGGAGCAGGGCACCGGCCTGGTGGTGTGGGCGGAGCTGCCGCGCCGTTCCGCTCCCGCCCGGAGCGACCTGGGCTGGGGCGCCCGCCCCAAGCCGGCCCCTGCCCGCGACACGGACGACAAGAACGGAGCGCAGGCTCACGGCCAGGCGCACCGGCAGACGCATCGGCAGGCACATCACGGAACGGGGACCGCATGGCTGTGACCGGCGCCGGCTCCTTGGGCGGCTCCGGTCAGTCGCTCAACCTGGACACGCTCGTACGCCTGGGGCGCGGTCGTCGCACCCACGGCGCACCCCGGCGGCTGTCCGTACCCGAGGGCATGACCGTCCCCCTGGGCTGCGACGCGGTCGCGATCCCCGCCCGCCTCGGTCCGCAGCTCATGCCCCGGCTGCCCCGCGTGGGCTGCGTCTTCGCCGACCGAGCGCACTGGTGGTGGATCGTCCCCGCGGACTCCGACTACGCCCTGCGCTGGCCCGCCCCGGCCCACTACTCCCCGGGCGCGACGCTCCCCGCCTCGCCGACGGCGCCCATGCTCATGCACCGCCCGGCGGGCACGATCCCCTACACCCCGCCGATCCCCCTCTATCTGGCCCTGTGCCGGATCACCGGGACGGCACCGGCCTGGTCCCGCACCGTCAGCGCGTAACCGACCGGACTGATCCGGTCGCCGGCCGCCGGGTCACGCCTTGGCGCCACCGCCGGACTCCCCGCCCCGGACGATCACCAGGAACGTGTCTGTCGCGAGGTCCATGACAACCTCGGCGGGCAGGCCTTCCAGACGCCGCGCATGCGCGAACTCCTCCGCCGGCCACGACCCGCGCGGACCGCCGGCGGGAAAGCGTTCGAGCACCGTTCGCCCGTTCACCCTGCACCTCCACGTTCAATGCTGTACTTGCAGATTTAAACGCCTTGCAGGGGGCGAACGCCTCTCCTGGTGACCCTACTGAGACGTACGTGACATCAGTTCACCACCAAGGGTGCGTCCCACTTCACATTTCCGGGCGGTACGAGCACCATCCGCGCCGATCCGCGTACACCCCGTGTTCACCCTTGCGCCGCGCGGACACGCCGGTGCCCCGTGACCCGAGGCGAGGGTCACGGGGCACCGCCACGTTCAGTTCCGAGCAGCGAACCCGACGAATTCGGCCCAGGCCTCCGGCTCGACGATCACCGCAGGACCGGCCTTGTCCTTCGAGTCGCGCACGTGCGTGGCGCCCGACCAGGAGGCGACCTCGACGCACTCGCCGCCTTCGCCGCTGCTGTAGCTGCTCTTGACCCAGGCCGACTCGGGTACAGCGTTCATGTCTCTCCCAGCAACTTCTCAATGAGGGCCAGCGATTCACGCGGACTGAGCGCAGCGGCACGAAGAAGCCCGTACTGCTCTTCAAGCTCCCGGACCGATTCGCGCTCCGCGTAGAGGCGGCTGTCCTTGTACGCCTCCACGTACGCGATCCTCCGCCCATCCCTGGTTTCGATCAAGGTGAACGGACCGGCCAATCCAGCGTGCTCCTCTCGCACGGTCGGCATGACCTGGATCTCCACGTTCCGCTTGTCCCCCCGCAGAAGAAGCTGCTCCAGCTGACCTCGCATGACGGTCGAACCACCCAGTGGCCTGTGCAGTACCGACTCCTCGATGACAAAGCTGATGATCGGCATCGGCGTTCGGCAGAAGATCTCCTGCCGGGCCAGTCGAGCGGCGACACGCTGCTCGATGATCTCTTCTGCCAGCAACGGACGGCGCATGGTGAACACCGCTCGTGCGTACTCGTCCGTCTGCAACAGCCCGGGCACGACCTGGTTGGCGTACACATGCAGGACGACCGCGTCGGCCTCCAACCTGGCCGCATCCCGGAAGAACGCCGGATACTGCGCCC
Source organism: Streptomyces sp. NPDC091412 (assembly GCF_044756885.1). Classification (NCBI taxonomy): domain Bacteria; kingdom Bacillati; phylum Actinomycetota; class Actinomycetes; order Kitasatosporales; family Streptomycetaceae; genus Streptomyces; species Streptomyces sp. NPDC091412. The sequence goes on from NZ_JBIVTV010000001.1 coordinate 549,534, forward strand.
GCGCCACCCCTTCCTTCCCCGCCTTCAACACCCCACCGGCGTTCAGCAGGTCGTCGGCCTGGTCGATGAACTTCGGCGGCGGGATCCGCCTCCCCTGCTCGAAGGAGGCGATCGTCGAGGCCGAGTATCCGACCCGGCCGCCGAACTCGGACCGGTCGAGTCCCGCCCGTTCACGGCACAGCTTCAACTGCCGTCCGAAGATGTGCAGGATCCCCGAACCGGGCTCGTTCTCGCGCTCCCGCTCGTCCTCCGCCTGCGTTTCCTCCACGCCCGGCACCTCCCGTACGTACCGCTCTCGCCGAACACCGAACCCGCGCCACGACCGCTGGCGGGACCAACGCGCCGCGCGGGGGGCCGGTCACGCCTCACGCGCGTACAGCCGCGTGCCGGCGGCGTACAGCCGGTGCCGGTGGCAGCGTCACTCCTGGCCGACGTTACGTACAGGCAGCGAACGTGTACCCCATGGAATCAGCGACTTCCCCACAAAGGCGTACGCCGCGGGACCCGGCGGCGGTGCGCGAGTTCGCGATGCGGTTCACGTCGACGCCGAGAGGGGCGCGGCTGGCCCGCCGGCTGGTGGCGCACCGGCTGAACGAGTGGGGGCACCCGTACACCTCGTCCGTGAACGAGACCGCCACGCTGGTCACGGCGGAACTGACCGCGAACGCCGTCCGGCACGGTCATGTCCCCGGCCGGGACTTCCATCTCCGGCTCACGGAGAGCCGGGGCACCCTGCGCGTCGAGGTCACGGACACCCGCACCGAGCGACTGCCGACGCGCGAGGAGCCGTGTCCTGACGGGGAGTCGGGCCGCGGACTGCTGCTCGTCGAGGCGCTGTCGGACGACTGGGGTGTGGTTCCCCGACCGGCCGGTCCCGGCAAGACCGTATGGGCGGAGTGCGCCTGCCCCGTATGACCGGCATGCCGTGCGGGCCCCAAGTGGACACCGTACGTGCCGACTGTGCGGGCGTTGTCGTGGGCACGATCTCTGCATTCCGTTCCATGAGCGTTCAACTCGCGGTCCCCGCACGGGTCGTGTGCCGTCCCTACGGTCCTTGAGGCCTGCGAAGGAAGGGACTCATGGACACACTCCTCGCGATCCGGGCGAGCGGGACGACCAAGTGTTTCGGCGATGTCGTCGCGCTCGACGGCGTCGATCTGACCGTGGAGCGGGGAAAGATCCACGGCTTGGTCGGACCGAACGGCGCCGGCAAGACGACACTGCTCGGCCTGCTGCTGGGCCTGGCCGTCGCCGACAGCGGGTCCCTCGAGATCCTGGGGACGCCGGTCGGGCGGGCGCCGGCCGCTCCCGACGGTGTCGCCGGGTTCGTGGACGGGCCCGGCCTCTACCCCTCGCTCACCGCACGGCAGAACCTCGCCGCGCTGGCCGCTCTGCGCGGCCTCGACGCGCGGACGGCGGGGATCGACGACGTGCTCGACCAGGTCGGGCTCACCGATGTCGCCCACGACCCGGCCCGCGGCTTCTCCCTCGGGATGCGTCAGCGGCTGGGACTCGCCGCGGCCCTGCTCACGAAACCCCGGCTGCTCGTGCTCGACGAACCCGCCAACGGCCTCGACGCGGCAGGCAAGAAGCACGTGCACGGTGTCCTCACCCGGCTCGCGGCGGACGGGACCTGTGTCGTGCTGTCGAGCCACCGCATGGAGGACCTGGAGGCGCTGTGCTCCGAGGTCACCATCCTGGCCACCGGCCGGGTCGTCTTCTCCGGCCCGCTGAGCAAGCTCGCCGCCGAGAACCGTGAACTCGACTACCGGCTGCTCACCTCCGATCCCCGGACCGCGCGCCGGATGGCCGCCGGCACGGCCGGGATCCGCGTCGTCGACGGCGCCGGGACACGGTACGGCGCCGAGACGCTCGTCGTGCGCGCGCCGGTGCCCGCTCTCGACGAACTGGTGGCGCGGCTCGTGGGCGGGGGCATCGCGTTGCGCGAACTCGCCGCCGTGGTGTCGCCGTTGGAGGCCGCGTTCCTCGCCCTGACCGAGCAGCAGGAGGCGGACCGATGACCGCGACCGCCACGCACGAGCAGGCCACCGGTGCCCGCCGCGTCCCGGTGACCCGCGCCTACCGCTTCGAACTGGTCAAGCTGGTCTCGCAGTGGCGGATTCGCCTGCTGGTCCTCGCCTGCTGGATCGTGCCAGGGCTCTTCGTCGCCGCGGTGAGCCTGCAGAGCACGCTCCCCTCCGACACCCTCTTCGGCCGCTGGATGCACGCCACCGGATGGGCCGGACCGCTGGTGATGCTCGGTTTCGCGGGCACCTGGGCGCTCCCGATGCTGACCTCGGTGGTCGCCGGCGACGTGTTCGCCGCCGAGGACCGGCTCGGCACCTGGCGCCACCTGCTCGTGGCGGTCCGTTCGCCCCGGCGGATCTTCGCGGCGAAGGCGCTGGCGGGCCTCACCGTCATCCTGCTGCTCGTGGCCGGACTGGCCTGTTCCAGCACCGTCGGCGGCGTCCTCGCGGTCGGCAACCAGCCGCTGGTCGGCCTCGACGGCCATCTGCTGACGCCGGCGGACGCCGCCGGCAAGGTCCTCCTCGCCTGGCTCTGCGTACTCGCCCCCACCCTGGCCCTCGCCGCGATCGGACTTCTCGGGTCCGTCGCGCTGGGCCGGTCCCCGATGGGGCTGCTGCTGCCCGCGCTCGCCGCGCTCGCGATGCAACTCGCCCAGATGCTGCCACTGCCCGTCGCCGTGCGCCTCGCCCTGCCCGGCTACGCCTTCATCGCCTGGAACGGCCTGTTCACCAGCCCGGCGCAGCTCGGCCCGCTCCTGATCGGCATCGTGGTCGCCCTGGTGTGGACGGTGGCCGCCACGGCCCTGGCGTATCTGCTCTTCCTGCGGCGCGACTTCACCAACCCCGCCTACGACGGCTCCGGGCGCCGCGCGATCACCACCGGGCTCCTGCCGCTGGCCGGGCTGACCGCCCTCACGGTCGCGGTCGTCGCCGTGGCGACGCCGTCGACGGGCTCCGGAGTCGAGCAGGACAAGGTGCAGCGGTCGGTCGCCACGGCGTTCGCGCACCTCTACCGCATACAGACCGAGCAGCTCAACCGCCCGGAGGTCACCGAGGCGCGGCTGCGGGTCACGGCGGCGTGCGACAAGGGCGGCGGCCGGCTCGCCGCGCAGGGGCCGGGCAACGACTGGCGCTGCGTCGTCACCTGGCATCTCCCCGGCGTCGAGGCCCCGGGGACGGCCGTCTACCAGCTCGACGTCACCGCGGACGGCCGGTTCGTGGCCGACGGCGACGGACCGAAGGAAGTGAACGGCTACTTCCTGGTGCGGACCCCGACCGGGGACACACCGAACCCGCTCTGGCAGTTCGACGGCAATGTCGAGCTGCTCAAGACCACTCCGAAGGGATGATCCATGCAGGTAACCCGGCGCCGCCGGCATGTCGAGACGAAGCAGGTCGGCCTGCTCGGCAGACATTTCAACCGCCGGACCTCTCTGGTGACGGCGTGCATCGCCACGGCCGCGCTGGTCGTCTCCGGTACCGCTTTCGCCGAGACGCACCAGTTCGGCACCCAGCAGGTCGGCCAGATGACCGACCAGGGCCTGGTCGTCTCCAGTGACCAGTACATCGCCCCGTACGGCGACCGCCTCGTCATCGACAACGGCAAGATCATGTCGTCCTCGGTCAGCCCGGACGGCAGCCACGTCGCGGCCTCGGTCACCGACGGTGGAATGGCGCTCGCCATCGTGGACCTGAAGGACTGGAAGGTGCAGCAGCTCGTCGGCAACAACGCGTCGGCGAATCTGCGCATCAGCGGCAACGACGTGGGCCAGGAAGGCCCCACGTACTCGCCCGACGGTTCGCAGCTGTGGCTGGGCCAGGCCGACGGCTACACCCGGTTCACCGTGAACCCGGACGGCAGCGTCGCCAACCCGACGTCCGTCAAGATCCCGGCGGACGGGTCCAAGCGCGCGCTGGTGGGTGCGGCGGTGTTCTCGGCCGACGGCTCCACCGTGTATTCCGCGGTCAACGGCCAGAACCGGGTGGTCGCCATCAACGCGGCGACCGGGGCCATCGAGCAGAGCTGGGCCGTGGGCAACGCCCCGCGTGGCATGGTCCAGGTCGGTACCAAGCTCTACGTCAGCAACGAGGGCGGGCGTCCGGCGAAGCCCGGCGACACCACGATCAACTCGTACGGCACCCAGGTGCCGGCCGACCCGAAGACCGGTGCCACGACCACGGGCACGGTCAGCGTCATCGACCTGGCAAACCCGTCTGCCGCCGTCGGGAGCATCGACGTCGGTCTGCACCCGACCGCCGTGTACGCCAAGAAGGGGGCGGTGTTCGTCACCAACACCGCCACCAACGACGTGTCGGTCATCGACACGCGCCGCAACAAGGTCGTGCAGACCATCGCCACCCAGCCGTGGCCGGAGGCGTCGGTGGGCTACCACCCCAACGCGGTGACGCTCACCGACGACGGTCATCTGCTGGTGACGCTCGGCGGCGCCAACGCGGTCGCCGTCTACCGGTACACGTCCCCGCAGGAACCGGTCAGCTATGTCGGACTGCTCCCGACGGACTACGTCCCCGCGGAGATCGCCACCGTCGACAACGAGGTAGTGGTCTCCAACACCCGTGGTATCGACGCCCGCCGCCCCACCAACAGCGCCGGGCACGGCACCCACGACACGACGTCGAGCGTGCAGCGGTTCACGCTGCCGGACGACCACGTCATCAAGTCCGAGACGGCCAAGATCTTCAAGCGGAACGGCTGGACCAACGGCTCGGTCAAGCCGGCCCAGGGCAAGGGCCTGGGCCGGACCCCGGTGCCGGTCCCGACGAAGCTCGGCGACCCCTCGACGATCAAGCACGTCTTCATGATCGTCAAGGAGAACCGGACCTACGACCAGGTCTTCGGCGACATCCCGCAGGGCAACGGCGACCCGTCGCTGACGCAGTTCGGCGAGAACGTGACGCCGAACCAGCACGCGCTGGCCAAGCAGTTCGGGCTGTACGACAACACGTACGACATCGGCACCAACTCGGCCGAGGGTCACAACTGGCTGATGCAGGCCGACAACCCGGAGTACACCGAGTCCTCGGCCGGTGAGTACGTGCGCAGCTACGACACCGAGGACGACGCTCTCGGCCACCAGCGGACCGGCTTCCTCTGGAGCGGTGCGCAGGCGGCGGGCAAGACCGTACGAAACTTCGGCGAGTTCCACCAGTTCCTGACCAAGCCGGCGGACGCGACCTGGCAGAACCTGTACTGCGACAGCAAGAACATGGAGGCGACCGGTCAGGACACCGCCTACACCCTGAAGTCGTCCTCCCCGATCCCGTCGCTCAACGACGTGTCGGTGCCCGGCTTCCCGAAGTACGACCTCAGTGTCCCGGACGTCTACCGGGCCCAGATCTGGAAGCGTGACTTCGAGAAGAACGGGCCGGCGAACCTGAACATGTTCTGGCTCTCCAGCGACCACACCGGCGGTCCGGCGAGCGCAGCCGCTCAGGTCGCGGACAACGACCTCGCGGTCGGCAAGATCGTCGACACGATCTCGCACAGCAAGTACTGGAAGGACTCGGCGATCTTCGTTGTCGAGGACGACTCCCAGGCCGGCCTCGACCACGTCGACGGCCACCGGGCCCCGATCCAGATCATCAGCCCCTGGGCCCAGCACGGCACCGTCGACAGCCGCTACTACTCGCAGATCATGATGATCCGCACCATCGAGCAGATCCTCGGGATCCACCCGATGAACCAGAAGGACAGCGCGGCCAGCCCGATGCGTGGGGCGTTCACCGAGCGGCCGGACTTCACGCCGTTCACCACTCTGCCCAACCGGACCCCGCTCACCGATGGTGTGAAGACCGCGCCTTCCTGCGGTCTGGACACCCCGGCGCCGCAGAACCCCAAGGCAGCGGCCGTGGCGCCGGCGACGGTGCCGGCGGACCAGCAGGCGGTCGCGGCGAAGTGGGACAACTGGAAGTCGAAGCAGCGGCTGACCGGTCCGAACGCCAAGCCCGACTTCGCGAACCCCGCCCAGATGAACCACTTCACCTGGTACGAGACGCACGGGTGGAGCAAGCCGTACCCCGGCGAGAAGAAGATCTTCGCGCCGGAGGACGTGCCGGGCGCGTACATCCCGTCGCCGGAGTCGGACGGCTGACGGCTGACGGCTACTTGATCGTGTGAAGGGCCCCTGGCCGGCATCACAGCCGGCCAGGGGCCCTTGCGGCTCACGTGTCAGGCCTCCCTTTTCACACCTTCGGCATGCAGCCGCCGAACAGGGCTTCGGCGTCCGTGAGGGCGGCGGTCAGGGTCCCGGGTCCCGGTTCGAGTCCCGCCACGATGTCGTCGACCGCACGCAGGCCCGCGCGGCCGGTCAACCCCTTGTCGTTGGTGGTCCACTCCCCCCGCGCGGCCAGTACCGCGTGGGCGGTCTGGGTCGCGGCGAGGGCGATCGCACCGGCGACCTGGGTGAGGTCGCCTTTCGGGGCGTGTCCGGACTTCGCGTAGGCCAGGGTGGCAGTGGCCCGTCCGTACCAGTGTCCGGGCGCCGAACGTCGAAGGGCGGGCGGGTAGGCGGCGGGGCGGGGCAGCTCGCCGCGCAGCACCCGGTTGACGGCGAGCTCAGCGACGACCAGATAGCTGGGGATTCCCGCGAGATGGAACAGCAGCGGCTCCACGCGGAACCGCCCTTCCTCCGCTTCCGCGCACTCGTGCTCCACCACGTCCAGGTCGCGGTAGTGCACGTCGACACGCCGACCGCCGATGGTCAGCCAGGCGCCCCCGTTGAACACACCCCCGCCCCATCCGCCGATCTCGGACACCTCGCCCTCCCAGCCGACGGCCCGCAGATCGGCGGGGTCGAAGCCGCCGCGGTAGTAGACGGCCAGGTCCCAGTCGCTGTCGGGCCGGTGGGTGCCCTGAGCACGAGAGCCACCGAGAGCCACCGCGCGGACTCCGGGAAGGGCGGCGAGGCGGTCGGCGGTGGTGTCGAGGAACTCGGCGGTGGTGTCGAGGAACGAGGAGTCACGCGTCACCGTCTCTGACTACTCCGACCAGCACCGCGGCGCCAGCGAATTTCCGCTTGCGGCCTGCGGCGAGGGCCTGAAACCGGGGCGGTTCCTCACGGTGGCCGCGGTCCTGACCGCCAATTCGTGTGGCCGCGGTCCCGACCACTAATTCGGCTGCGCCGCAGAGGGCGGCCGCGCATGATCGGGAAGTTGCCCGTGTCCGTCCCCGTCCAGGAGCTCGCCGTGATCCGTCGTGTCACCGTCCCCAGCCTCTTCGCGCCCCCCACCTACTCCCACGCCTGCGTCGTCGAGACCGGGACGAGGCTGGCGTTCCTGGCCGGATCCGTGCCCCTGGATGCCCGGGGGGAACTGATCGGTGCGGGGGATCCCGTGCGCCAGGCCGAGCAGGTGATCGCCAATCTCACCGAGCAACTGCGCGAAGTCGGCAGCGACTTGGCGCATGTCCTGGTGACCGACGTGTACGTCGTCAGCAGCGAGCCCGCCGTGCTCTCCGCCGTCTGGGAGGTCGTCGAGGCGTCCGGACTCAGCACGGGACCGCACGCGTCGACGCTGATCGGGGTCGCCTGCCTCGGGTACACGGGGCAGCTCGTGGAGATCACGGCGACGGCGGTGGTGCCGGAGGCGGAAGAAGGCGCACGGGACGCGAGTACGGCGAACGGTGTCGTGCTGCGGCGGGCCGGTGGGGCGGATGCGCGGGACGCCGCCGACGTGTGGCTGCGGTCCTTCGCCGCCGCGCTGCCGGGCGTTGTGAGGCCGCACTCCGACGACGCGGTGCGCGCCTGGTTCCGGGACGTGGTGGTGCCGCGGCAGGAGACCTGGGTCGCCGAGGCCGGCGGTGACAGCGGCGTCGTGGGGGTCATGGTGCTCGACGACGACATGCTGGAGCAGTTGTACCTCGACCCGGACTGGCGTGGACGCGGCCTCGGCGACCGTTTCGTCGCCCTCGCCAAGGAGCGCAGGCCGCGGGGCCTTTCCCTGTGGACCTTCCAGGTCAACCGGCCCGCCCACCGCTTCTACGAGCGCCACGGCTTCGTGGCCGCCGAGTACACCGACGGCGGCGGGAACGAGGAGCGGGAGCCGGACGTACGGTACGTGTGGCGGCCGTGAGACCGGGCCGGGCCGTCTAGCCCCGGGCGTACTTGTCCGTCGCGGCCACCAGGGCCTCCACCACGCCCGGTGCTCCCGAGTCGTGACCGGCCTCGTCCACGACGGTCAACTCGCTGTCCGGCCAGGCCCCGTGGAGGCGCCAGGGGGTGCCGAGGAGGTTGCCGAAGTCGAGGCTGCCCTGGACGAGGGTGCCGGGGACGCCCTTGAGCCGGTGGGCGTCGCCCAGCACCACGCCCTCGTCGTTGCCCTCGCCGAGGAAGTGGTCGTTGCCGAAGTAGTGCGTGACCGTACGGGCGAAGCCCATGCGGAACGCGGGGTCCTCGTAGCGCTCGACGGAGCGGGGCGGAGCGGGGACGGTCGCCGTCTCCCAGTCGGTCCAGGCGCGCGCGGCCCGCTCGCGCACCGCCGGGTCGGGCGACTCGATCAGCCGGTTGAAGGCGGCCGCGAGGTTTCCGGCGCGGTCCGGCTCGGGCAGCTCGGCGAGGAACCGCTCGAAGGCCTCGGGGAAGACCCTCCCCAGGCCGTGGGTCAGCAGGGTCACCTCGGGGTTGGAGCCGGTCGCGATCCCCGTCAGCACCAGCTCGGAGACCACGCCGGGACGCGTCTGCGCGTAACGCAGCGCCAGCACCGATCCCCACGAAGCGCCCCACACCAGCCACCGCCCGACGCCCAGGTGCCGCCGCAGCAGCTCCAGGTCGGCCATCAGGTGCTCGGTCGTGTTGACGCTCATGTCGGTGCCGTACACGCTCGCGTGCGGCGTGGAACGGCCGCAGCCACGCTGGTCGAGCAGCACGATCCGGTACGCGGCCGGGTCGCAGTAGCGCCGGTGGCCCGGCGTATACCCGGAACCCGGCCCGCCGTGCAGCATCACCGCCGGCTTGCCACGGGGGTTGCCGCAGACCTCCCAGTACACGCGGTTGCCGTCGCCGACGTCGAGCATGCCCTGGTCGTACGGTTCGATCTCCGGATACAGGCCCATCGGGGCACCGTAACGGGCGTACGGCGGCCGCGTCGTCTCATTTCCCCAGGTGACAGGGGACTACCCCACCGGAAGCCCTGCCACTTGGGCCGCCGTCCGCAGGACGTCCCGGAGCATGCTGGGGGTGAGTCTGCCAGTGAACGTGTTGCGCTGGCTGACGTGGAAGCAGCCGAAGAGGTCGAGGCCGTCGAGGGACACCCGGGTGCCGTGGGCGAAGGGCGGGCGGGGGCGGGGTACGGGCCAGCCGGCTTCGGTGAAGGCCGGGAGGGCCGCCTGCCAGCCGAAGGCGCCCAGGAGGACCGCGGCGCGGAGGGTGGGGCGCAGCAGCGTCAGTTCCTGGACCAGCCAGGGGCGGCAGGTGTCGCGTTCGCCGGGGGTGGGTTTGTTGGCGGGGGGCGCGCAGTGCACGGGGGAGGTGACGCGTACCCCGTACAGCTCCAGTCCGTCGTCGGCGGACGTGGAGGTGGGCTGGGAGGCCAGGCCCAGCTCGTACAACGCCTCGTACAGCACGTCGCCGGAGCGGTCGCCGGTGAACATGCGGCCGGTGCGGTTGCCGCCGTGCGCCGCCGGGGCCAGTCCGACGATCAGCAGGCGGGCGTCCGCCGGTCCGTAGCCCGGTACCGGACGGCCCCAGTACGTCCAGTCGGCGAACGCGGCCCGCTTGGTGCGGGCCACTTCCTCGCGCCAGGCGACCAGCCGCGGGCAGGCCCGGCAGCCGGCGATCCGCTCGTCGAGGGCGGCGAGGCTGCTGCTGTCCATGGCTCCACGGTAATCACCTCCGGTCGGGAGCGGTCGGGCCGCTAAGGTCGGATGCATGGCTTCGCAGGACGACCGAGACGTGGATCCGAAGACCGCCGCCGCCGTCGCCGCCGCCGAGGCGGCCGGGCCGGCGAGCGGGGAGAACGTGCGGATCGACAGCTGGATCTGGGCCGTCCGGCTGGTCAAGACCCGCTCCGTCGGCGCCACCGCGTGCCGGGGCGGACATGTCCGGGTGAACGGGGAGCGGGTGAAGCCCGCCCACGCGGTGCGCGTCGGTGACGAGGTGCGGCTGCGGCACGAGGGCCGCGAGCGGATCGTCGTCGTCAAGCGGCTGATCCGCAAGCGCGTGGGCGCTCCCATCGCCGTCCAGTGCTACGTCGACAACTCCCCGCCGCCCCCGCCTCGCGAGGCCGTCGCCCCGATCGGCATCCGCGACCGCGGCACCGGCCGCCCGACCAAGCGCGACCGCCGCGAGCTGGAACGCCTGCGGGACCTGGGCGGTCCGGGTGGTTCCTGAGGCGGCCCGAGCACCGGGAGCCGTCCCATGGGACGGTGACGCCGGTCCAGGCGCGTCGCAGTCCGGTCGCGCCGCGATCCGGACGGTCGGGCCCGTCACGCCTGCCGCCGCACCAGCCGCAGCAGCCGCGCGTTGTGGTCCCGACGGGCCCAGGCGATGACCGCCAGCGGAACGATCAGGACGATCGGGGTCGCCGCGTTCTGCCCGTCGAAGGCGGTCAGCTGCACGATGAACGCCCCCACCATCAGCGCGCTCAGCGCCACCGCCGACACCGACTGGAGCACCGGGATCAGCAGCGCCACTCCCCCGGCCAGCTCCAGCACCCCGATGCCGTACATGCCCGCGCTGCCCCAGCCCATCTCGTCGAAGATCTCGACCGCCGACGGATGCGCGATGAGCTTGGGCAACGCGCTGGCGAACACGAAGAACAGTCCGAGCAGCACCTGCACGCCCCGCAGCGCGACACGGGCGGCGCGCCGGCCGGAGGCGGGCGTCCGGGTGGCGACGGACGCCGGGACGGACGTGGTGGGTGCGATGGGCGTGGTGCGCTCGGACATGTGGGTCTCCCTGTGTGCGGCGATGAGCAACGGCTGTCGTGCTTTCGCAGGGGTAGACCGGTCCGCGCCCCGGAACTCATCGCTGTCCGGGCTCCGTCAAGGACGCTCCTTCGGCACCTCCGGAACCGCCCGCACCCACGTCCCGTCCTCGGTCAGACACCTGTCCACCCTCAGGCCCGCCTCCGCCAGCGCCTCCTCGAACTCCTCCTCGGACAGCGGCCGGGACCTGAAGGTCTGGGTCCAGGTCGCGTCCGGGAACACGTACTCCGCGCGGACCGCGTTCACCCCGTCCCCGACCGGCTCGGCCGACAGGATCCGCACCGTGAAACCCGCCGGGTCCATCCGCTCGCGCGGCACATTGATGTGGTAATCGCCGCCCTCCCTCTGGATCAGTACGCAGCCGCCCTCCGCGACATGCCGTGCGCAGGTGCGGAGCAGCCCGCGCCGTACCTCGGGGTCGCCCGTGTGCACCAGGAACGACGCGAGCACCACGGCGTCGAAGGTCTCCCCCACGTCCAGACGCTCGATGGGGCTGCATATGGTCCGCGCCCCGCGCACCCGCTCCAGCATGTCCGGTGACTCGTCCACCGCCGTGACGGTGAAGCCGCGCTCCAGCAGCGGACGGGTCACGCGGCCCACACCGCAGCCCAGCTCCAGGATGTGCGCGCCCGCGGGCACGGCCGCGGCGATGACGTCCGGCTCGCTCCCCACGGGCAGCCGCGCGTACAACTCCACCGCGCAGCCGTCCGGCGTGATCGCTCCCGGTCCCGTCCCCTGATGGCCCTCGCGCATTCTCAGCTCCATGCCCGGACAACGGCCCGCCTCCGCACGGCCGTTCCCCTCCCAGCCTGATTCACCCGTCCGAGTGAGGCCGGCACGGCTTTGGAGTGCGGCCCGGGCCAGAGTTACGTTGCAAGGAGGAGTGGAGATCGGCGATGCGTACAGGCAGTGAACCCGCCACCGCGCGCAGTGCCCTGCGGGCGCGGTTCTGGCTGAGTGTGTGGGGGCTGGTCTGGGCGGGCTTCGGCACGGTGATCTTCGTGCTGGTCGGACGGCCCGGCTGGGCGGCGGCCTGCGGGGTGCTGTGGCTGGTGATGGCCGTCGACCTCACGGTGGTCGTCCGGCACCTGCGGCAGGGTCCGCACTACCAGCCGGGGCGGGACGTACCGCCGTACTGGCCGCCGGACGACCGACAGCGGTAGCCGCCGGCCGCCGGCCGCGCGAAGGACGGCCGGCCGCAGGCGGCCGTCAGGTGTCGAACCGCGCCCGTTGCAGGTACTCCGGGTTCGGGTCCAGCGCGGCGGCCAGCCGGAAGTGGCGCCTGGCCTCGTCGGGGCGGCCCTGCCGCTCGTAGGTGCGGGCGAGTGCGAAGTGCGCGTACGCGTTGTCCGGTTCGCGCTCCAGCACGATGGTGAACTCCAGCTCCGCGGGCCGGAGCTGGGCGGCTGCGAAGAAGGCGCGGGCGCGCAGCAGCCGGGCGGAGGTGTTCTCTGGATGGGCGGCTATGACCCGGTCGAGCAGCTTGACCGCGCCCCGCGGGTCCCGCGCGGCGAGCAGCTTCTCGGCGGCGCGGTAGTCGATGACGTGGGTCTCCGGAGTACGTTCGGGCACGACTGCTTCCTTCCCTGGCCGAGGTGGTTCAACGCCCCGGCCGGGCAGCCCTATTCCTGGGATCCCTGTTCCCGGTACGCCCGACGGGGCGTGTGCGCCCTGCGGACCAGCTCCGCCCAGACCTCCCGCACCCGCCGCTCGAGCCGCTCCAACGGTACGTCGTTGTCGATGACGATGTCCGCGATCTCCAGGCGCTTCTCCCGGGTCGCCTGCGCGCCCATGCGCGCGCGTGCGTCCTCCTCGGTCATCCCGCGCAGCCGCAGGAGCCGGTCGAGCTGGGTCGCCGGGCTCGCGTCCACGACGATCACGAGGTCGTAGAGCGGGGCCAGGCCGTTCTCCGTGAGGAGCGGGACGTCGTGGACCACGACGGCGTCCTCGGCGGCGGCCTCCTCCAGTTCGCGGGAGCGGGCGCGCACCAGGGGGTGCACGATCGAGTTCAGGACGGCCAGCTTCCCGGAGTCGGCGAAGACGACGGAACCCAGCCTGGGCCGGTCCAGGCTCCCGTCCTCGGTCAGCACGTCCGGGCCGAAGGCGTCGACGACCGCCGCGAGGCCGGGCGTGCCCGGAGCGACGACCTCGCGTGCGATGCGGTCGGCGTCGATCAGCACCGCCCCGCACTCCACGAGCAGCCGCGACACCTCGCTCTTACCGGCACCGATGCCCCCGGTGAGGCCCACTCTCAGCATGAGCGGCAGCTTAGGCCCTGTCCCCGGCGGCCCGCCCGCCGGGCGGGCACCACCTCTTGCCCTCCCCCGCCGGCTCACGCACCCCGCGTCAGTTCTCGCCCTCCCGCTCCGCCAGGAAGCGTTCGAACTCGCGGCCGATCTCGTCCGCCGACGGGATCTCGACGGGCTCGGCGAGCATGTTGCCCCGGGTCTCCGCGCCCGCGGCGGCGTCGTACTGGTGCTCGAGGCCCTGGACGAGGGAGGTGAGCTCCTCGTCGCCCTCGCGGATCTGCCGGTCGATCTCGGTCTGGGTGCGGTGGGCCTCGTTGCGCAGGGCGTGGGCGACGTTCGGCAGGACCAGCCCGGTGGCCGAGGTGATGGCCTCCAGGGCCGTCAGCGCCGCGTCCGGGTACGGGGAACGCGCGATGTAGTGCGGCACGTGCGCGGCCACGCCCAGCACGTCGTGCCCGGCCTGCATCAGGCGGTACTCCAGCAGCGCCTCCGCGCTGCCCGGCACCTGTGCCTCCTCGAACGGGCTGCGGTGGCCCGGTACCAGGTCACTGCGGTTGCCGTGCGGCGTCAGGCCCACCGGGCGGGTGTGCGGGACGCCCATGGGGATGCCGTGGAAGTTCACCGACAGGCGTACGCCGAGACGCTCGATGATCTGCCGTACGGCCGCCGCGAAACGCTCCCACTCCACGTCGGGCTCGGGCCCGGACAGCAGCAGGAACGGCGCGCCGGTGGCGTCCTGGACGAGACGCACCTCGATGCCCGGCACCTCGTACTCGGTCCAGCGGTCCCGCTGAAACGTCAGCAGCGGGCGGCGGGCCCGGTAGTCCACGAGCCGGTCGTGGTCGAAGCGCGCCACGACCTGGTGGGGCTGCGAGTCCAGCAGCCGATCGACGATCTGGTCGCCGGTCTCCCCCGCGTCGATGTATCCGTCGAAGTGGTAGAGCAGGACAAGGCCGGCCGACTCCTGGGCGAGCGCCATGTCGACGACGGCCAGACCCTTCGGCTCCCATGCGTACAAACCCTGCGGATCAAGCACTGTGTGACCGCCCCTCCTCGTATTCGTAGGTTCACAACGAGCTGTGGGACGTTCGCATTCCCCGTCGGCCGCAAGTGGCCGCGAGGTACCCCGAACAGCCCGAAGGGCCGCACCCGGAACGGGTGCGGCCCTTCAAGTCATCGGCTGAGCCTCAGCGGCTGGGCCCCTGTGCGGGAGCTCAGCTCTGGCCGCCGGCCAGCTTCTCGCGGAGCGCGGCCAGCGCCTCGTCCGACGCCAGGGCGCCGGAGTTGTCGCCACCCTCGGAGGAGTACGAACCGCCGGACGCGGCCGGAGCGGCGGCCTCGCCACCCTCGGCGGCGGCAGCGGCGTCCGCCTCGCGGGACTTGATGACCTGCTGCTGGTGCTGCTCGAAGCGGGACTGCGCCTCGGCGTACTGGTGCTCCCACGCCTCGCGCTGGGTCTCGTAGCCCTCGAGCCAGTCGTTGGTCTCGGGGTCGAAGCCCTCGGGGTAGATGTAGTTGCCCTGGTCGTCGTAGGACGCGGCCATGCCGTACAGGGTCGGGTCGAACTCGACCGCGGACGGGTCGGCACCGAAGGCCTCGTTGGCCTGCTTCAGCGAGAGGCTGATGCGGCGACGCTCGAGGTCGATGTCGATGACCTTGACGAAGATCTCGTCGTTGACCTGGACGACCTGCTCCGGGATCTCCACGTGGCGCTCGGCCAGCTCGGAGATGTGGACCAGACCCTCGATGCCCTCGTCCACGCGGACGAACGCACCGAACGGAACCAGCTTCGTGACCTTGCCGGGCACGACCTGGCCGATCTGGTGGGTGCGGGCGAACTGCTGCCACGGGTCTTCCTGGGTCGCCTTCAGCGACAGGGAGACACGCTCGCGGTCCATGTCGACGTCGAGAACCTCGACGGTGACCTCCTGGCCGACCTCGACAACCTCGGACGGGTGGTCGATGTGCTTCCAGGACAGCTCGGAGACGTGGACCAGACCGTCGACGCCACCCAGGTCCACGAAGGCACCGAAGTTGACGATCGAGGAGACCACACCGGAGCGGACCTGACCCTTCTGGAGGGTCGTGAGGAACGTCTGGCGGACCTCGGACTGGGTCTGCTCCAGCCAGGCACGGCGGGACAGGACCACGTTGTTGCGGTTCTTGTCCAGCTCGATGATCTTGGCCTCGAGCTCCTTGCCGACGTACGGCTGGAGGTCGCGGACACGGCGCATCTCGACGAGGGAGGCCGGGAGGAAGCCACGGAGGCCGATGTCGAGGATGAGACCACCCTTGACGACCTCGATGACGGTACCGGTGACGATGCCGTCCTCTTCCTTGATCTTCTCGATGGTGCCCCAGGCACGCTCGTACTGGGCGCGCTTCTTCGAGAGGATCAGGCGGCCTTCCTTGTCCTCCTTCTGGAGGACCAGGGCCTCGATCTCGTCGCCGACGGCCACGACCTCGTTCGGGTCGACGTCGTGCTTGATCGAGAGCTCGCGGCTCGGGATGACACCTTCGGTCTTGTAACCGATGTCGAGCAGGACCTCGTCCCGGTCGACCTTCACGATGACGCCGTCGACGATGTCGCCGTCGTTGAAGTACTTGATCGTCTCGTCGATCGCGGCGAGGAAGGCTTCCTCGTTACCGATGTCGTTGACCGCTACCTGCGGGGTGGTGGCGGTGGTCTCGGTGCTGCTCGTCATGTGGGAAAGGGCTCCGGTACGGACATTGAAGTCGTAGGTACTGCATTACGCCGGGAGCCCGTTTCGCTCTGCAGAAGCCGGACAGCCAAGGAAGCGCCACACAAAATCGGTGGCGCCTCGACAACCGAGGGGACATACAGGGCGAGCGCAGCCTGCTCCGTCTGAGGCGCGCAGGCCCGCAGCGCAACTTGTAGCATACGGGGGCAGCCGGGCAGGGTCAATGCGCGAAGCCGCACAGCCGGGGCAGATCGCCCCATATCCGGCAGAAAACCCGTCTCCCGAGGCCACGCAGACCCGAGTCGGTCCCTTTGTTGACAGTGCCGGGACCGACCGGACGGGAGAGCCCGCAGATTAGTACGAGGGAGCCGATCATCCAAGAGTCAGCACCGTCCGAACAGTTCGAACCGGCCGAACCGGAGGCCACCCGGCGCGAGGCCGGTGCCGCGGAGAGCTCCCGGGCCAACCGGGGCTGGTGGGACCGCAACGCGGACGAGTACCAGATCGAGCACGGCACGTTCCTCGGCGACGACCGTTTCGTGTGGGGACCGGAGGGCCTGGACGAGGTGGAGGCGGGGCTGCTCGGCGACCCCGAGGACCTCAAGGACAAGGACGTCCTGGAGATCGGGGCCGGCGCGGCGCAGTGCTCGCGCTGGCTGGCCGGGCAGGGGGCGCGCCCGGTCGCCCTGGACCTGTCGCACCGCCAGCTCCAGCACGCGCTGCGCATCGGCGGAGCGTTGCCGCTGGTGTGCGCCGACGCGGGCGCGCTGCCGTTCGCGGACGGCTCCTTCGACCTGGCGTGCTCGGCGTACGGGGCGCTGCCGTTCGTCGCCGACCCGCGCGCGGTGCTGCGGGAGGTGCGCCGGGTGCTGCGGCCGGGCGGGCGGCTCGTGTTCTCGGTGACGCATCCGATCCGCTGGGCGTTCCCGGACGAGCCCGGCCCGGAGGGGCTGTCGGTGTCCGGCTCCTACTTCGACCGCACGCCGTACGTCGAGCAGGACGAGGACGGCCGCGCGGTGTACGTCGAGCACCACCGGACCGTCGGGGACCGGGTGCGCGACGTGGTGGCGTCGGGCTTCCGGCTGGTGGACCTGGTCGAGCCGGAGTGGCCGGCCTGGAACACCTCCGAGTGGGGCGGCTGGTCGCCGCTGCGCGGGAATCTGATCCCGGGAACGGCGATCTTCGTCTGCGTACGGGACTGAACGCGGGAGTGAGTGCGGGACCGGGGGACCGGGTGCGGGAGTA
This sequence comes from Streptomyces sp. NPDC091412, assembly GCF_044756885.1. Lineage (NCBI taxonomy): Bacteria > Bacillati > Actinomycetota > Actinomycetes > Kitasatosporales > Streptomycetaceae > Streptomyces > Streptomyces sp. NPDC091412. The sequence goes on from NZ_JBIVTV010000001.1 coordinate 566,698, forward strand.
CGGGACTGAGCGCGTGATCCGCCACGACGAGCTGGGCGCGTTGCCGGTGCGCGGCGCGCTGCCGGCCCTTCACGAGGCCCTGGACGGCCACGGGACCGCGGTCCTGGTGGCACCGCCCGGCACGGGCAAGACCACGCTGGTGCCTCTGGCGCTGGCCGGGCTGCTGGGTGAGGGGCCCGCACGGCGGGTGGTCGTGGCCGAGCCGCGGCGGATCGCGGCGCGTGCGGCGGCCCGGCGGATGGCGTGGCTGCTGGGCGAGAAGGTCGGCGAGAGCGTCGGCTACACCGTGCGCGGGGAGCGTGTCGTCGGGCGCCACGCGCGCGTGGAGGTCGTCACGACCGGTGTGCTGCTCCAGCGGCTCCAGCGGGACCAGGAGCTGGCGGGCGTCGACGTGGTGGTGCTCGACGAGTGCCACCAGCGGCATCTGGACGCGGACACGGTGGCGGCGTTCCTGTGGGACGTGCGCGAGGCACTGCGGCCGGAGCTGCGTCTTGTGGCCGCCTCGGCCACCACGGACGCGCGCGTGTGGGCGCGGCTGCTGGGCGGGGCGCCGGTGGTCGAGGCGCACGGCGTGTCGCATCCGGTGGAGGTGCTGTGGGCGCCGCCGGCCCGGCCGGTACGGCCGCCGCACGGGATGCGGGTGGACCCCGCGCTGCTGACGCATGTGGCGTCGGTGGTGCGGCGGGCGCTGGCCGAGCGCGCGGGGGACGTGCTGTGCTTCCTGCCGGGCGTGGGCGAGATCGGGCGTGTCGGGGGTCTGCTGGGGGATCTCGGGGACGTGGACGTGCTCCAGGTGCACGGGCGGGCGCCGGCGGACGTTCAGGACGCGGTGCTGGTGCCGGGGCGGCGGCGCCGCGTGGTGCTCGCGACCTCGGTCGCCGAGTCGTCGCTGACGGTGCCCGGAGTGCGGGTGGTCGTCGACTCGGGGCTCGCGCGGGAGCCCCGCGTGGACCACGCGCGCGGGCTGAGCGCGCTGACGACGGTACGGGCCTCACGGGCCTCCGGGCGGCAGCGGGCGGGACGTGCCGGACGCGAGGCGCCGGGCGCGGTGTACCGGTGCTGGGCGGAGGCCGAGGAGGCACGTCTGCCCGCCTTTCCCGCGCCGGAGATCAAGGTGGCGGATCTGACGGCGTTCGCCCTTCAGGCGGCCTGCTGGGGCGATCCGGACGCTTCCGGCCTCGCGTTGCCGGACCCGCCGCCGGGCGGGGCGATGGCGGCGGCCCGGGAGGTGCTGACGGCCGTGGGCGCGGTGGACCCCGCCGGACGGGCCACGGAACGGGGACGGTCGCTGGCGCGGCTGGGGGTGCATCCACGGCTGCGGGCCCTGCTGGACGCGTCCGCCGTCGGCGGGGCCGAGCGGGCCGCGGAGGTCGTGGCACTGCTGAGCGAGGAGCTGCCGCGGGAGTACGGGGACGATCTCGCCGCGGCGCTGCGCGCCGCCCGGCGCGGAGGTGACGCGTACGCGACGCGGTGGCGAGCGGAGGTCCGGCGACTGCGGGCCGCCGTGTCGGAGGTCTCCGACAGGTCCACCGGGACGGCGCGCTCACGGACGGACCGCCAGGCCGAGGCGGTGGGCCCGGAGGGGAAGAACGCGGAAGCGCTGCCCGACGCCGGACGCGGGGGCCGAGCGGAGGCCGCCGGGGCTACGGGCCTCGCCGGGCCCCCACCCGCACACTCACGGACCGACCGCGAAGCGAGGGCCGTGGGCCCGGAAGAGAAGAACGCCGACGCACTGCCCGGTGCCAGGCGCGGGACCCGAGCGGAGGCCGCCGCGGATACAGGCCTCGCCGGGCCCCCACCCGCACACTCACGGACCGACCGCGAAGCGGGGGCGATGGGCCCGGAAGGGAAGAACGCGGAAGCGCTGCCCGGTGCCAGGCGCGGGGGCCGAGCGGAGGCCGCCGGGGCTAAGGGCCTCGCCGGGCCCCCACCCGCACGCTCACGGACCGACCGCGAAGCGAGGGCCGTGGGCCCGGAAGAGAAGAACGCCGACGCGCCAGCCGGTGGCGGGGGCGTGGGGCTCGTTGGGCTTGTTGCCGCTCTTGCCTTTCCGGAGCGGGTGGCCCGGCTCGACGGCGGCTCGTATCTCATGATCTCCGGGACCCGGGCGGAACTCACGGACGGGTCCCCGCTGTGGGGCGCGCCCTGGATCGCCGTCGCCGTGGCCGATCGGCCGGTGGGCAGGCGGCACGCGCGCGTGCAGCTCGCCGCGGTCGTCGACGAGGACGTCGCCCGGCTCGCGGCCGGGGCGCTCCACGCGGAACAGGACGAGGTGCGCTGGGGCGACGGGGACGTCGTCGCGCGGCGGGTCGAGCGGCTGGGGGCCGTGGAGCTGGCGGTGCGGCCCCTGGCGGGCGCCGGGCCCGGTCTCGTACGGGCGGCGCTGCTCGACGGGTTGCGGCAGGAAGGGTTCGGGCCGCTGCGCTGGTCGGCGGAGGCGGAGGTGCTGCGGCAACGGCTCGCCTTCCTGCGCCGGCACCTCGGTGACCCCTGGCCCGACGTGTCCGACGACGCGCTGCACGCGCGCGTGGACGAGTGGCTGGAACCGGAGCTCGGGCGGGCCCGGCGGCGCGCGGACCTGGCGCGGATCGACGCCGGGCAGGCGCTGACCCGGCTGCTGCCCTGGGCCTCCGGTGACGCCGTCCGGCTGGACGAGCTGGCCCCGGAACGGCTCACGGTGCCCAGCGGGTCCCGGATCCGGATCGACTACGCGGATCCCGAACGGCCCGTGCTCGCCGTGAAGCTCCAGGAGATGTTCGGCCTGGACGACTCGCCCACGGTCGCCGGGGTCCCGGTCCTGGTGCACCTCCTCTCCCCGGCCGGGCGTCCCGCCGCCGTCACCGCCGACCTCGCCTCCTTCTGGCGGACCGGCTACCGGGACGTACGGGCGGAGCTGCGCGGGCGGTATCCGAAGCACCCCTGGCCCGAGGACCCGGCGTCCGCGGAGCCGACCCGGCACACCAACACCCGGCTCAGGCGCTGACCGGTACGGGACTCCGTTCGGCTTCCCTCCCCCGGGCGGGGGTCGAGCGGGCCGGCCGCCGGACATCACGAGGGCGCCCCGCCGCTGCGGCGGGGCGCCCTCATGGTGTCCGTGCCGGTGCTACGAGGATGCCGACGGGCTGGGGGACGGCTCGGCCGAGGTGTCGGCCGCCGCCACCTTCAGCTCCACGGTCAGCGTCGCGCCACCGGCCGTGGTGATGCGCAGCAGGAACGTGCCGGTGGTGTCGTCCGCGTACAGCTTCGGCAGCCTCAGCAGGCCGTTGGCGTCCGTCTGGAGGTCCTTCAGGGTGCGTACGGGCTTGCCGTCGGCGTCCTTGAAGTAGGGGCCCATGTCGTTCTGGGCGGGGTCGTCGGCCGACTTGACGAGGGTTGCGGTGGCCGCGACCCGGTCCGCGACGGCGCCCTTGTAGGTGGCCTTGACCTCGACCTGGTCGGCGAACTCGCCGCCCGGGGTGCAGACCAGCGCGGTGTCGGTGGTGCGGGTGAGGGCGTCGGCGGCGCGCTCGGTGACCGTGGCCGTGTAGTCGACGCCGGGGAGCGTACGGCCGACGACCGCCGCCTGGACGGTGAAGTCGCCCGTCTTCTCGCCGGCCCGCAGCGCGGGTGCGACGGCCACGCCGGAGGCGTCGGTGGCCACGGTGGCGACCTTCTCGCCGCCGGTGAAGGCGGCGTCGGTGCCGCCGGTGATCGTGAACCGGATCCGCACCTTGCCGACGGCCTTGTCGTCCCTGGTCACGGCACGGGTGCTGATCTTCTCCGCGAACGCGTCGCCGGCCATGGCGGTGAGCTTGCCCGTGCCCGCGTCCTGGAGGTGGTGCACGGTGTCGGTCGCGGTGGGCGGCGCGGTGGGCGTGCCCGGGGTGGACGGCGGAGTCGGCTCGGACGGCGGGGACGGCTGCGCCGGCTGGGACGGTTTCGGGCTCGCGGAGCCGCCGCCCTGCTTGCCGGGCGTGGCGGGCTTGCCGGAACCGCCGGGCTTGTCGCTCGCCCGCGGGGCGGGCGGCTGCGGGGTCGGAGCGGGGTCCGCGCCGGGCGTGTGGTCGCTGCGGTGGGACGGCAGGGGGCCGGTCCCGTCCGGGACGGAGTGGCTGCCCTTGCGGTAGAACTCCAGCCACGTCAGGACGGTGTTCAGATAGTCCGTCGAGTTGTTGTAGCTGAGGATCGCGCTGCGGAGGTCGGCGTCGGTGGACAGGTCCCAGCCGTAGCGGCACAGGTAGTGACCGGCCGCGAGGGCGGCGTCGTAGATGTTGTTGGGGTCCTTCTTGCCGTCGCCGTTGCCGTCGCGGCCCGCCCAGGCCCAGGTGGAGGGGATGAACTGCATGGGCCCGACCGCGCGGTCGTACCTGCTGTCCCCGTCGTACTGGCCGTGGTCGGTGTCGCTGATGTGGGCGAAGCCGTTGCCGTCGAGGACCGGGCCGAGGATCGGGGACACCGTGGTGCCGTCGGCGCCGACGTTGCCGCCGCGGGCGTGTCCGGACTCGACCTTGCCTATGGCGGCGAGCAGTTGCCAGGGCAGGTTGCAGCCCGGCTTGGACGCGCGCAGTTCGGCCTCGGCCTTCTTGTAGGCGTCGAGCACGGTGGCGGGTATGCCGGACTCGGCCGGGCCCTTGGAGATCGGGGTGCCGACGACGGGCGCCGGGCTGGGGCTGTTGAGGGGCGGCAGGTCCGTGTAGTACGGCGAGTCGCCGGTCGCGCTGTCGTCGGTGTTCCCGTCGGGCAGGGGCGTCGCCCCGGCGGCGGACTGTCTGCCGTGGTCGTCGACGGTGACGCCGGGAGCCTGCGAGGCGGCCAGAGCCGCGACCGCCGCTGCGGCCACGGCCGTGGTTGCCGCTCCCTTGCGCAGCCTGCTGCCGAAATGCGCCGCCATAGAGTGAGCCCCTCCTGTGGACGCCCGGGCGTCCGTCTCTGTCTGTCCGTTCGCCCTGTTGTGACGATCGACCCGTGTGACTGGTTGCCCTCGCGGAGCCTCACGGTTGACGAATCCAGGTGACCCTACGACAACTTCCCTCGCATAGGGACCCGTTCACGTCCGATTTTCACCGGTTGGCCACGACTGGTTAACGGGTGCGCCCCTCGCGCGACGCGCATACTGGACGGCGATGGTCACACGGGCCCGCCGGCCCGGTCGACGCGTGCCAGGAGGAGCCCCCGTTGCCGTTCACTCTGAGCCATGCGGCGGCCGTACTTCCCGCGGTGCGCGGCGACGGAACGGGGCGCGGTCGGCTGGTCCCGTCGGTGCTCGTGGCGGGCTCCTTCGCGCCCGATCTGCCCTATTACACGGCGGGAGTTGTGCCCGGGGCGATGGAGTTCGGCACGGTCACGCACTCCTTCGCCGGGGTCTTCACCCTCGATGTCCTCGTCGCCTGGTTGCTGGTCATGGTGTGGCTGCTGCTGCGCGAGCCGCTCGTCGCGCTGCTGCCGCGCGCCCGGCAGGGGCGGTCGGCGGCGCTGACGCGGTGCGGTACGCCCTGGACGCGACCGCGCCCGGCGTCGGTGCCGTGGTGGTACGCCTCTGCCGCGCTGGGCGCGCTGACGCACGTGGTGTGGGACGCGTTCACCCACCACGACCGGTGGGGGATACGGCTGTTCCCCGTGCTGGGCCGACAGTTGGCCGGGGCACCCGTCTACTGGTACGTGCAGTACGGCAGCTCGGCGGTGGCGGCGGTCGTGATCGCCGGGTTCCTGGTGCACGCGCTGCGGCGGGCTCCGGCGGGTGAGCCGGTGGGGGTCCCCGAGTTGTCGGTACGGGACCGGCGGCGGGCCTTCGCCGTGATCGCGGTCTGCGCGGTCGCCGGTGCCGTGCAACGGACCTGGCACTGGTGGACGGGCCGGGGGTCGACGGCCGCTCTCTGGGAACTGATTCCGACCCTCTGCTTCGGCGCGGGCGCGGGCCTGGCCGTGGGTCTGCCCCTGTACGCCCTGGACGTCAGGCTCCGGCGTGGTGTCCGGGCTCCGGGCGGCGGGGACGGTGTGCCGGGGACGGACGGATCGGTCGGTTCCGGCCATGAGGCGAGCTGTGCCGGTGCGGCTGGTGCTGGTGCCTCTGGCGGTCGCGGCGGTGGGAGCGGCTCGGCGTCCGCAGGTTGACGGGTCCCGTCACTTGGAGGCCGATCCGGCCGGTCTCAGTGGTTCCGGCGGTCCTGACGGGAGCGGTGTGCGGGCGGGCCGCCCGGCCGGTCTCCGGTGCTGGTCGCGGTGGCGACGAAGACGGTGACGCTGCGCACGGGGCGATGTCGGTGCAGCGGGGAGAGGAGCAGCGCGAGGTAGCCGCGCGCGGTGTCCGCCCACAAGCACCAGGGGTGTGTCTCCCCGAGGACGGGATCGCCGCGGCCGCACCGGTCGCGGAGCCGTCTCGCGGCACGGCGCAGGGTCGCCGTCAGATCCGCGGGAACGCGGGCCGTACTGGCGTCGGCCGCGACGGGCCGGACCGACGGAGGTGGTCCTGCCGGAACCTCGTCCATGTCCGCCCGAATCACCGCCGGTCGGCGGTTGAGCATGCGTATACCCATGCCCGCATCCTGTCGGCCGCGGCGCACGGCTGCGCCTCTGCGGGGTCCACGTGAGTGACGAGCCCTGCCGCGCGTGCGCCACGGGAGGGAAGACCCCGCCGTGACCACGCCAAAGCTCGCGGAGCCGCCCCCAGAGACCGGCACGCAATACGCATGGAACGCATGGAACGCACGGAGCCCACGGGGCTCCAACCCCAGCCCCAGCCCCAGCCCCAGCCCCAGCCCCAGCCCCAGCCCCAGCCCCAGCCCCAGCCCCAGCCCCAGGCAGGATGTCCACGGCGAGGGCCACCCCGCGCCGTGGACACGCCCGCGCCGTGACCCGCCCGTGGCGGCAGGGCTTCCGAGCCGGGCGGTTGCCCGCGCGGGCGGCGCCGCGGAACCGCGGCGAAGGGACGGCCGGCCGAGCCACCGTCGCGGAGGCCCCACCGCACCAAACGCCCCCGCCATACCGCCGCAGACCGACGGGCCTCCCCCGCCACACGGCACGCCCCGCAGGCCGCGCCGGGCCGGCGGGCCTTCCGGGCCGAACGGTGCGCAGTGCGCACCCGCGGGCCGCGCTGCGGAACCGCCATGGAAGGCATGGCAGGCCGAGCCACCGTCGCAGGGCGTCGCGTCGCCCGGGCATCCCCGCCACGCCATCGCGGACCGGCACGACTCCCCAGCCGGACGGTGCACCCCCAGGCCGCGCTGCGGGGCACCCACGAAGGCACGGCCGCCACGAGCCGCCGTCGCGGGGGATGCCGGGGCACCCAGCCACGCCCCCCGCCGCAGGCTAGTGTGCCGCCGACTCCCAGTCCGGGCCCACGCCGACCGAGACGTCGAGGGGGGCGCTGAGCTGTACCGCACCGGCCATCTCGTGGCGGACGATCCGCTCCACGGTCTCGCGTTCGCCGGGGGCGATCTCCAGGACGATTTCGTCGTGGACCTGGAGGAGCATGCGGGAGGCGAGGCCGGCCTCGCGCAGGGCGCGGTCCACGTGCAGCATGGCGATCTTGACGATGTCGGCCGCCGTGCCCTGGATCGGCGCGTTGAGGGCCATGCGCTCGGCCATCTCGCGGCGCTGGCGGTTGTCGCTGTTGAGGTCGGGCAGATAGCGGCGGCGGCCGAAGAGGGTCTCGGTGTAGCCGGTCGCCCGCGCCTCGTCGACCACGCGGCGCAGATAGTCCCGTACGCCGCCGAAACGCTCGAAGTAGGCGTCCATCAGGCCGCGCGCCTCGGCCGCCTCGATGTTCAGCTGCTGGGAGAGGCCGAAGGCCGACAGCCCGTAGGCCAGGCCGTAGGACATCGCCTTGATCTTGCGCCGCATCTCCGCGTCCACCGCCGAGCGGTCGACGCCGAAGACCTGCGAGGCCGCCGTGGTGTGCAGGTCCTCGCCGGACGTGAACGCCTCGATCAGGCCCGCGTCCTCGGACAGGTGGGCCATCACGCGCAGTTCGATCTGGCTGTAGTCGGCCGTCATCAGCGACTCGAAGCCCTCGCCGACCACGAAGCCGCGCCGGATGGCCCGGCCCTCGTCGGTGCGGACGGGGATGTTCTGAAGGTTCGGGTCCGTCGACGACAGACGGCCGGTCGCGGCGACCGTCTGGTTGAACGTGGTGTGGATCCGGCCGTCGGCCGCGATCGTCTTGATCAGGCCCTCGACGGTGACGCGCAGCTTCGCCTGCTCGCGGTGGCGGAGCATGATGACCGGCAGTTCGTTGTCCGTCTGGGTGGCCAGCCATGTCAGGGCGTCGGCGTCGGTGGTGTAGCCCGTCTTCGTCTTCTTCGTCTTCGGCAGGGCCAGTTCGCCGAAGAGGACTTCCTGCAGCTGCTTGGGCGAGCCGAGGTTGAACTCGTGCCCGGCCGCCGCGTGCGCCTCCTTCACGGCCTGCTGCACCGCGCCCGCGAACGTCTGCTCCATCGCCTCGAGGTGGGAGCGGTCCGCCGCGATGCCGTGCCGCTCCATGCGGGCCAGCAGCACGGACGTCGGCAGTTCCACGTCGCGCAGCAGGTCGGCCGCGCCGACCTCCGGAAGGCGCGCCTCGAAGGCCTCGCCGAGGTCGAGGACGGCCCGGGCCTGGATCATCAGGGCCTCGGCCTCGGCTCCCTCGTCCGCGCCGAAGGCGAGCTGACCGTCGGCCGCGGCGGCGGGGGCCAGCTCCCGGTGCAGGTACTCCAGGGACAGCGCGTCCAGGTCGAAGGAGCGGCGGCCCGGCTTGACCAGGTAGGCGGCGAGCGCGGTGTCCATGGCGGCGCCCTCGATGGTCCAGCCGTGCTCGGCGAAGACCCGCATGGCGCCCTTGGCGTTGTGGAAGACCTTGGGCCGGTCCGCGTCGGCCAGCCAGGCCGCGAACGCGCTCTCGTCCGCCTCGTCCAGCTGCGACGGGTCGAACCACGCGGCCGCTCCTCCGGGCGCGGCGAGCGCGATCTCGGCGACCGAGCCCGCGCCCAGCGCCCAGGTGTCGACGGTGGCCACGCCGAGCACCTGCGTGCCGTGCTCGGCGAGCCAGCCGGCCAGCTCGCCGGTGCCGAGCACGGTGCCGTCCAGCTGCACCCCGTCCGTCGTGATCGGGGTGGTCTCGGCCTCCTCGGCGCCCGGGTCCACGGCGTAGAGCCGCTCGCGCAGGGAGGGGTTGCGGATCTCCAGGGTGTCCAGGACCATCGCGACGGCCTTGCGGTCGTACGGCGTGCGGGCGAGGTCGGTGACCGCCTTGGGCAGCTCCACGCTCCGCTCCAGCTCGGTGAGCCGGCGGTTGAGCTTGACGGACTCCAGGTGGTCGCGCAGGTTCTGGCCGGCCTTGCCCTTGACCTCCTCGACCCGCTCCACGAGCTGGGCGAACGAACCGAACTGGTTGATCCACTTCGCGGCCGTCTTCTCACCGACACCGGGGATGCCCGGCAGGTTGTCCGACGGGTCGCCGCGCAGCGCCGCGAAGTCCGGGTACTGGGCCGGCGTCAGTCCGTACTTCTCGATCACCTTCTCCGGGGTGAACCGGGTCAGCTCGGAGACGCCCTTGGTGGGGTAGAGCACCGTCGTGTGCTCGGAGACCAGCTGGAAGGAGTCGCGGTCGCCGGTGACGATCAGCACCTCGAAGCCCTCGGCCTCGGCCTGGGTGGCGAGGGTGGCGATCACGTCGTCCGCCTCGTACCCCTCGACGGCGAAGCGGGAGGCGTTCATCGCGTCGAGCAGTTCGCCGATCAGCTCGACCTGGCCCTTGAACTCGTCCGGGGTCTTGGAGCGGTTCGCCTTGTACTCGGTGAACTCCGCGGAGCGCCAGGTCTTGCGGGAGACGTCGAAGGCGACCGCGAAGTGCGTCGGCTCCTCGTCACGCAGGGTGTTGGCCAGCATCGACGCGAAGCCGTAGATGGCGTTCGTCGGCTGGCCCGTCGCGGTCGTGAAGTTCTCCGCGGGCAGCGCGAAGAACGCGCGGTAGGCCAGCGAGTGCCCGTCCATGAGCATCAGCCGCGGCCGGGCGCCGCCGGGGGTGGTGTCGGTCTTCTTCGATGCTGTCTCTGCCACGTCCCCGATCCTGCCACGTGCCACTGACAGCCGGGCCCGCCGCCCGCCTCCGCGACCCCCGGGACGGGCCCCCGGGTCCGGCCTGCCCGGCCGTCGCGCGGGGCCTTCCCGGCCGGCGTCCCCGGCCGTAAGCCCTGTCAGGGGGCCGTGCGAGGATCGGAGACGTTCTTCACACACCGCAGTCGAAGGAGAGCGTGCGATGGCAACGAAGCCGCCCATGGGTGATCCGGTTCAGGACGCGCCGCAGGTAGCCGAGCCGCAGCACGCGGCGGCCGGGCTGCCGGCCATCGGCCACACGCTGCGGATCGCCCAGCAGCAGATGGGGGTGAGGCGCACCGCGCTGACCCTGCTGCGGGTCAACCAGAAGGACGGCTTCGACTGCCCGGGCTGTGCCTGGCCGGAGCCGGAGCACCGGCACACGGCGGAGTTCTGCGAGAACGGCGCGAAGGCGGTCGCCGAGGAGGCCACCCTGCGCCGGGTCACCCCGGAGTTCTTCACCGCACACTCCGTTTCCGACCTGGCGGACCGGAGCGGGTACTGGCTGGGCCAGCAGGGGCGGCTCACCCACCCCATGTACCTGCCCGAGAGCGCCGATCACTACGAACCGGTCACCTGGGAGCGCGCCTTCGACATCGTCGCCGAGGAGATCGCCACCCTCGGCTCCCCCGACGAGGCCCTCTTCTACACCTCCGGCCGCACCAGCAACGAGGCCGCGTTCCTCTACCAGCTCTTCGCGCGCGAGCTGGGCACCAACAACCTGCCCGACTGCTCCAACATGTGCCACGAGTCCTCCGGATCGGCCCTGTCGGAGACGATCGGGGTCGGCAAGGGCAGTGTGCTCCTGGAAGACCTCTACAAGGCCGACCTGATCATCGTCGCCGGGCAGAACCCGGGGACGAACCACCCCCGTATGCTCTCCGCCCTGGAGAAGGCCAAGGCGGGCGGCGCGAAGATCATCAGCGTCAATCCGCTGCCCGAGGCGGGTCTGGAGCGGTTCAAGAACCCGCAGACCCCGCAGGGCATGCTCAAGGGCGCCGCGCTCACCGACCTGTTCCTCCAGATCCGCATCGGCGGCGACCAGGCCCTCTTCCGTCTCCTCAACAAGCTGATCCTCGACACCGAGGGCGCGGTGGACGAGCAGTTCGTCCGCGAGCACACCCACGGCTACGAGGAGTTCGCGCAGGCCGCCCGCACCGCCGACTGGGACGAGACGCTCACCGCGACGGGGCTCACGCGCGCGGAGATCGACCGCGCGCTGGAGATGGTCCTCGCCTCCGAGCGCACCATCGTGTGCTGGGCGATGGGTCTGACCCAGCACAAGCACTCGGTGCCGACCATCCGCGAGGTGGTCAACTTCCTGCTGCTGCGCGGCAACATCGGCCGTCCGGGCGCGGGCGTGTGCCCGGTGCGCGGCCACTCCAACGTGCAGGGCGACCGCACGATGGGCATCTTCGAGCGCCCGGACCCCGACTTCCTGGACGCCCTGGAGAAGGAGTTCGGCTTCGCGCCGCCGCGCGAGCACGGCTACGACGTCGTACGGGCCATCCGCGCCCTGCGCGACGGTGAGGCGAAGGTGTTCTTCGCCATGGGCGGCAACTTCGTCTCCGCGTCCCCCGACACCGACGTCACCGAGGCCGCCATGCGGCGGGCCCGGCTGACGGTGCACGTGTCGACCAAGCTCAACCGCTCGCACGTGGTCACGGGCGCGCGTGCGCTGATCCTGCCCACCCTCGGCCGTACCGAGCGGGACGTGCAGGACGGCGGCGAGCAGTTCGTCACCGTCGAGGACTCCATGGGCATGGTGCACGCCTCCCGGGGCCGGCTGCGGCCCGCGGGCGCGGAGCTGAAGTCGGAGCCGGCCATCGTGTGCGGGCTGGCCCGCCGGGTGCTGGGCGAGAAGACCGTGGTCCCGTGGGAGGAGTTCGAGAAGGACTACGCCGCGATCCGCGACCGGATCGCCCGGGTCGTCCCCGGCTTCGAGGACTTCAACGCGCGCGTGGCCCGCCCCGGCGGCTTCGCGCTGCCGCACGCCCCGCGCGACGAGCGCCGCTTCCCGACGGCCACCGGCAAGGCCAACTTCACCGCCGCGCCGGTGGAGTACCCCGAACTGCCCGAGGGCCGGCTGCTGTTGCAGACACTGCGCTCGCACGACCAGTACAACACCACGGTGTACGGGCTCGACGACCGCTACCGGGGGATCAAGAACGGCCGGCGGGTGGTGCTGGTCAACCCGGAGGACGCGCGGGCGCTGGGGGTGGCCGACGGGTCGTACGTGGATCTGGTCGGTGAGTGGAAGGACGGCGTGGAGCGGCGGGCGCCGGGCTTCCGGGTCGTGCACTATCCGACGGCCCGGGGCTGTGCCGCGTCGTACTACCCGGAGACCAACGTGCTGGTGCCGCTGGACGCCACCGCCGATACCAGCAACACCCCGGCCAGCAAGTCCGTCGTGGTGCGTCTGGAACAATCGGCGGCCGACTGAGCGTTCGCTCAGTGAATGCGGTGGCCGGGTCGACGCCGAACCGGACGACGCCGAGCCGATCAAGGACGAAACGGAGCCGGACCCCATGGGCGAGCAGCAGAACGTGAAGTTCCCGCAGGAAGTTCTCGACGAGTACGCCGCGCTCGGCGTCGACCTGCCCGCCCTCTTCTCCGCCGGACACCTCGGCACCCGCATGGGCGTCCAGATCCTGGAGGCGTCCGCCGAGCGCGTCGTCGGCACCATGCCGGTGGAGGGCAACACCCAGCCCTACGGGCTGCTGCACGGCGGCGCCTCAGCCGTCCTCGCCGAGACCCTCGGCTCGGTCGGTGCCATGCTGCACGGCGGCAGCTCCAAGATCGCCGTCGGCGTCGACCTGAACTGCACCCATCACCGCGGGGCGCGCTCCGGTCTGGTCACCGGCGTGGCCACACCCGTCCACCGGGGACGCTCGACGGCGACGTACGAGGTCGTCATCAGCGACGAGGAGGGCCGGCGGGTGTGCAGCGCCCGCCTGACCTGCCTGCTGCGCGACGCGAAGCCCGGCGACGGCCCCGCCGGCGCGGCCGGCTGAGCCGCTGCGCAACGAAGGCGCCTGCGCCACCATTGCCCCCGGACACCGGGCCGCCTAGCTTCTTGCCATGACAACGGGAGGAGCCCCCCGGCCGGGGGCGCGGTCGAGCCGGTCCTGCCGCCAACTGCCGCCCCTGCCGCACGCGTCGGCGGCCATCCCGGGCGGGCGGACACCCGGCGGACCCACACCCGTCGGACCTGCCCACGCCCAGCCGACACCCGCCGGGCCTGCCCACGCCGAACCCACACCCACCGGGCCCGCCCGGGCCGAACCCACACCCACCGGGCCCGCCCACACCGAACCCACACCCACCAGGCCTGCCCAGGCCGAACCCGCACCCACCAGGCCCGCCCACACCGAACCCACACCCACCAGGCCCGCCCACACCGAACCCACACCGACCAGGCCTCCCCCCGCCAAGCCCACACCCACCGGGCACGGCACCGAACCCCCGGCACCACCCCGGATCCCGCCCGGACACGGCGCCGCGCTCCCGGCACCACCCCGGCTCGCCCCGCACCGGCCGGGCCCCGAGGGGAGGCGCCAAGCCGCCTGCCAAGTCGGCGAACTGACGTGCCGTCGATCAGCAGGAGACCGCCCCGGCCGGCATCGAGTCGGCGCGCCCGGCGGGAGGCCGTTGCCGTGAGCGGCGTCGGGCCCCTCGAACCGGGCGAGGGCACGCGCGCGTGGGGTACGCCCGACCCGGACGACCCACCCCGCACCGGCGGCCTCGCGCACACCCCTCTCGCGCGGCTGTACCGGCGGCACCGCCGCGCCGTCCTCACGGCCCTGACGTTCGCTCTCCTCCTCGCGTGCGGCGGCTACCTGTTCGCCACCCGCCAGGACGCGCCGCAGCCCCGGCCGCAGCCTTCGGCGCCGCCCTACCCCTCTCTGGTGACCGACGTGTCCTACCTGGACGCGGTCGCCGCACCCGGCGACGCCGGAACCAGGACATTCAGCTTCGCGGTGCTGGTCAGCGTGCAGTCCGGTCCACCCGTGACCGTCACCGGCATCACCCAGCCGTACGCGGGACTTTCCCTCACCTCCGAGCCCCGCACCCCATTCCGCACGAGGGCGGGATCCGCCCACAAAGTTGTGATCACCATGCATGTGAAGGAATGCGGAAAAGTGCCGGGGAACGCCGGACTCCCTTTCCTGGACGTAACACTGCGTAATAAGCGCGCAATCCAGGTGCACAGTTTCATCCTCGGGCCACGCTATGCACAGAGCCTCTCCCAGGCCCTGCAAGTCGCCTGCGGCAACGGTTCGTTGTAATCACCAAAACTGGTGAGACGCCTGAACGCAGCGCCGCGCGTCCTGCGGGTTCTCAGAATCCGGACCGGGCGAATCTGCCTGAATTCCACACTTCCACCCGCCGCGTACCGCTCTGCATTACGTCGTGTCATAACAAGAGAGTCACAGCCTTGGCCAAGCTCTCCTCGACGTTCCCTGAGCACGCCTAGAGTCACCGCCAGTCACGGCGCGTCGGATTACCTCTTCGACTCCGCGCTCGACTCGACCTCTTCCAGGGGGGAGGGGCCGTGCCAGGGAAAGGACTGATCGTGCGTCAACGTTCACTCATCGCCATTACCGCAGCGCTGGCAGCGGGAGCACTCACCCTCACCGCCTGCGGCTCGCGGGGTGGCGGAGACAAGGGTTCGGACTCCGGCAACGGTGGCACCACCGTGGTCATCGGCGTCGACGCCCCGCTGACCGGCGACCTGTCCGCCATGGGTCTCGGCATCAAGAACTCCGCCGACCTCGCCGCCAAGACGGCCAACAAGCAGAAGTTCGTCGAGGGCGTCACCTTCAAGATCCAGGCCCTGGACGACCAGGCCCAGCCCTCCTCGGGCCAGCAGAACGCCGTCAAGCTCGTCGCCAACAAGGACGTCCTCGGCGCCGTCGGCCCCCTCAACTCCTCCGTCTCGGAGTCCATGCAGAAGGTCTTCGACGACGCCAAGCTGGTCCAGGTCTCCCCCGCCAACACCGGCCCCTCGCTCAGCCAGGGCCCCGACTGGCGGACCAAGAAGGTGCGCCAGTACAAGTCGTACTTCCGCACCGCGACCACGGATGCCATCCAGGGCCCGTTCGCCGCCCAGTACGTCTACAACATGGCGAAGAAGACGAAGGTCTTCGTCATCGACGACAAGAAGACCTACGGGGCCGGCCTGGCCGGCACCTTCACCGCCGAGTTCAAGAAGCTCGGCGGCAAGGTCGTCGGCACCGAGCACATCAACCCCGACACCAAGGACTTCTCCGCGGTCGCCACCAAGGTCAAGAAGTCCGGCGCGGACATCGTCTACTACGGCGGCGAGTACCCGCAGGCCGGCCCGCTCAGCAAGCAGATCAAGGCCGCCGGCGCCAAGATCCCGCTCATCGGCGGCGACGGCATCAACGACGCCAAGTTCATCGAGCTGGCCGGCCCCGACAGCGGCGGCGACCTCGCCACCTCCGTCGGCACCCCGGTCGAGGAACTCGACTCCGCCAAGCAGTTCACGGCCGACTACAAGGCCGCCGGCTACAAGGAGGAGTACTCCGCCTACGGCGGCTACTCCTACGACTCCGCCTGGGCCATCATCGAGGCCGTCAAGAAGGTCGTCGACGACAACGGCGGCAAGCTGCCCTCCGACGCCCGCGCCAAGGTCACCGAGGCCATGCAGAACGTCTCCTTCGACGGAGTGACCGGCAAGGTCTCCTTCGACGAGTTCGGCGACGCCACCAACAAGCAGCTCACCGTCTACGCCGTCAAGAACGGCGCCTGGGAGTCGGTCCACTCCGGGACCTTCACGGGCTGAGTCACCACCAGCACCGCTCAACCGTCGCGCGGGGCGCTGTTCCACTGGCGCCCCGCGCGCACGCGCATCCGGCCCCAATCCGTCAAACATCCGAACGTCTCGGAGGACATGCGGTGAACGAACTGCCGCAGCAGCTGGTCAACGGCCTGCTACTGGGATCCATGTACGGGCTCGTCGCCATCGGCTACACGATGGTCTATGGCATCGTCCAGCTCATCAACTTCGCCCATGGCGAGATCTTCATGACCGGCGCCTTCGGGGCACTCTCGGTCTACCTGTGGCTGCCGGGCGGCACCACCATGTGGATCACGCTGCCGCTCATGCTCGTCGGCGCCATCATCGTCGCCGTGCTCGTCGCCATCGGGGCGGAACGGTTCGCCTACCGCCCCCTGCGCGGCGGCCCACGCCTGGCGCCCCTGATCACCGCGATCGGCCTCTCCCTCGCGCTCCAGCAGGCGGTGTGGGCCTGGTACCCGGACGCCAAGTCCGCGCGCACCTTCCCGCAGATCGCCGGAGGCCCCTTCGAGATCGGCAGCGTCACCATCCAGACCGGTGACATCTTCCTCCTCTGCGCCGCGCCCCTCAGCATGGCCATCCTCGCCTACTTCGTCATGAAGACCCGTACCGGACGAGGCATGCAGGCCACCGCGCAGGACCCGGACACCGCCAAGCTGATGGGCGTCAACACCGACCGCATCATCGTGGTCGCCTTCGCCCTCGGTGCCACGTTCGCCGCCGTCGGATCCGTCGCCTACGGCCTGAAGTACGGCGAGATCCAGTTCCGGATGGGCTTCATCCTCGGTCTGAAGGCCTTCACCGCGGCCGTCCTCGGCGGCATCGGCAACATCTACGGCGCCATGATCGGCGGCATCGTCCTCGGCGTCGCCGAGACCCTCGCCACCGCCTACATCTCCGACATCCCCGGCATGCACCAGTTCGGCAGCCAGTCCTGGGCCGACGTCTGGGCGTTCGTACTCCTCATCCTCGTGCTGCTGTTCAGGCCCCAGGGCCTGCTCGGCGAGCGCGTGGCGGACAGGGCGTGACACCGATGACCACACAGACCACCGCACCCGACGCCGCCGGCGCACCCACCGCCGGCAGCGCCGCCCCCACCGGCCTCATCCGCCTGCCCGAGCACATCGGCCTCGCCCTGGCCACCGGCGGCTCCGTCCTGACCGTCGTCTCCGCCTTCCTCGCCTGGACCTGGACCTCCGAATTCCCCGGCGACCTCACCGTCTACGGCTACCCGGGCGGCCTCCAAGTCCTCGTCCTCATCGGCGGAGTGCTCACCGCCCTCCTCGGCCTCGCCGCCTACGGAGTCAAGGGCCTCGGCTGGCTCGTGCCCGCCGGCGGCAACGGCGCGCTCACCCTGGCCGCACTCGGCACCTTCGGCACCGCCTGGTACACCATCCTCGCGATCAGCGGCAAGCTCGGCGGACTGGTCAACCTCGAACCGGGCGCCTGGATCCTCGCCGTGGCCACCGTCCTCACCGTGATCGGTGTGCTCTCCCTGCCGTTCGAGCGGCCGACGACCGAGCCCGCCGACCCCGAGGACGGCGCCTGGGACCGGATACGCCACAACACGCGCAACAAGCTCGCCGTGGCCCGGGCCGCCATCCCCTCCGGCACCCCCGCCCCGGCCCGCGCCCTGCCGGTCTACGCCGAGATCCTCATCATCATCGTGGCCATGGCCATCGGCCTCACCGTCTTCACGTACGGCATCAGCACCTCGTACGACGAGCTCTTCATCGGCTTCCTCATCACCGTCGGCTTCGGCTTCGCCGCGATCTTCAAGGCCGGGCTCGTGGCCCGTGTCTCGGCAATCACCAGCAAGCACCGGAACATCACCATGCTCGGCGCCTTCGTGGCCGCCGCCGCCTTCCCCTTCACCCAGTCCGACGACCAGTACGCGGCGATCGGCGTCTACATCCTGATCTTCGCCACCGTCGCACTCGGCCTGAACATCGTCGTCGGCCTCGCCGGTCTGCTCGACCTCGGTTACGTCGCCTTCCTCGGTGTCGGCGCCTACACCGCGGCTCTGGTCTCCGGCTCGCCGTCCTCGCCCCTGAACCTCCATCTGCCGTTCTGGGCCTCGGCGTTGCTCGGTGGTGTGGTCGCCATGATCTTCGGCGTCCTCATCGGCGCCCCCACCCTGCGGCTGCGCGGCGACTACCTCGCCATCGTCACCCTCGGCTTCGGCGAGATCTTCCGGATCGGCGTCCTCAACATGGACGGCACCTCCGGGCCCGACGTCACCAACGGCTCCAACGGCATCTCGTCGGTCCCGAACCTGAACATCCTCGGCTTCGACTTCGGCCAGGAGCACACCTTCCTCGGGTTCACCATCGCCCGGTTCGCCAACTACTTCCTGCTGATGCTCCTCATCACGCTGATCGTCGTGGTGGTCTTCCGGCGCAGCAGCGACTCCCGCATCGGCCGCGCCTGGATCGCCATCCGCGAGGACGAGACCGCCGCGCGCGCCATGGGCATCAACGGCTTCCGCGTCAAGCTCGTCGCCTTCGCCCTCGGCGCCACCCTGGCCGGCCTCGCCGGCGCCGTCCAGGCCCATGTCACCTACACCGTGACCCCCGAGCAGTACCAGTTCGCCCACGTCGTGCCGCCCAACTCCGCCTTCCTGCTCGCCGCGGTCGTCCTCGGCGGCATGGGCACCATCAGCGGCCCCCTGGTCGGCGCGGCGCTGCTCTACCTCATCCCGGCCAAGCTCCAGTTCCTCGGCGACTACCAGCTGCTGGCCTTCGGTCTCGCACTCGTACTGCTGATGCGCTTCCGCCCGGAAGGCCTCATCCCCAACCGGCGCCGCCAGCTCGAGTTCCACGAGCAGACGGAGGCACCCGCGGTCCTCAGCAAGGCAGGGGTCTGACCCATGACTACCGACACCACCACCAGGGACACCGCGCCCGCCGCGGCCGCGCCGGGCGAGACGGTCCTCGACGCACGCGGCGTCACCATGCGCTTCGGCGGTCTGACCGCCGTACGCGGAGTCGACCTCACCGTCCGCAGCGGCGAGATCGTGGGACTCATCGGCCCCAACGGCGCCGGCAAGACCACCTTCTTCAACTGCCTCACCGGGCTCTACATCCCCACCGAGGGCGAGGTCCGTTACAAGGGCGACGTCCTGCCGCCCAAGTCCTTCAAGGTCACCGCCGCCGGCATCGCCCGCACCTTCCAGAACATCCGTCTGTTCGCCAACATGACGGTCCTGGAGAACGTGCTCGTCGGCCGGCACACCCGCACCAAGGAAGGACTCTGGTCCGCCCTGCTGCGCGGCCCCGGATTCCACCGGGCCGAAGCCGCCTCCCGGGCACGGGCCATGGAGCTCCTGGAGTTCGTGGGCCTCGCCCACAAGGCCGAGCACCTCTCGCGCAACCTGCCCTACGGCGAGCAGCGCAAGCTGGAGATCGCCCGCGCCCTGGCCAGTGAACCGGGCCTGCTGCTCCTGGACGAGCCCACCGCCGGCATGAACCCGCAGGAGACCCGGGCCACCGAGGAACTGGTCTTCGCCATCCGGGACATGGGCATCGCGGTGCTCGTCATCGAGCACGACATGCGGTTCATCATGAACCTCTGCGACCGCGTCGCCGTGCTCGTCCAGGGCGAGAAGCTCATCGAGGGCGACAGCGCCACCGTCCAGCGCGACGAGCGCGTCGTCGCCGCCTACCTCGGCGAGCCCTTCGAGGGAGCGCCCGGAGCCGAGGAGGCCGCCGAGGTCGAGAACGCCGAGATGCAAGCCGCAGCGGCCGAGGCACCGGCAGAGGCGCAGGCAGAGGACGACACCCCGCAGGACGCCGCGCCCGGCAAGGAGAACGACCGATGACCGCACTGCTCGAAGTCGAGGACCTCCGCGTCGCCTACGGCAAGATCGAAGCCGTCAAGGGCATCTCCTTCACGGTCGAGGCCGGTCAGGTCGTCACCCTCATCGGCACCAACGGCGCCGGCAAGACCACCACGCTGCGCACCCTGTCCGGGCTGCTCAAGCCGGTCGGCGGGCACATCAGGTTCAACGGCAAGTCGCTGAAGAAGGTCCCCGCCCACCAGATCGTCTCGCTGGGACTCGCCCACTCCCCCGAGGGGCGGCACATCTTCCCGCGCATGACGATCGAGGACAATCTCCGGCTCGGCGCCTTCCTGCGCAAGGACAGGGAAGGGATCGAAAAGGACATTCAGCACGCCTACGATCTCTTCCCCATCCTGGGCGAACGCAGAAAGCAGGCGGCGGGCACCCTCTCCGGCGGCGAGCAGCAAATGCTCGCCATGGGCCGGGCACTGATGTCCCAGCCGAAACTGCTCATGCTCGACGAGCCCTCCATGGGTCTTTCGCCGATCATGATGCAGAAGATCATGGCGACCATCGCCGAGCTGAAATCCCAGGGCACGACGATTCTGCTCGTCGAGCAGAACGCCCAGGCGGCGCTGTCCCTCGCCGACCAGGGGCACGTCATGGAAGTCGGCAACATCGTGCTGTCCGGCACCGGTCAGGACCTGCTGCACGACGAGTCGGTCCGCAAGGCGTATCTGGGCGAGGACTGACCCGCCCGGTGACCACCGGAACGAGAATGGGCCCGCGTCCCCTGAGGGGACGCGGGCCCATTCCCTGTCGCTGCCGGTCCGCCCGGCTCAGTCCTTGTCGGGCCTGGCGCCCTTCGCGGCCTTCTTCTCCTCGCTGTCCTGGATGACCGCCTCCGCGACCTGCTGCATCGACATGCGGCGGTCCATCGAGGTCTTCTGGATCCAGCGGAACGCGGCCGGCTCGGTCAGCCCGTACTCCGTCTGAAGGATCGACTTGGCACGGTCGACCAGCTTGCGGGTCTCCAGCCGCTGGGCGAGGTCCGCGACCTCCCTCTCCAGTTCCTTCAGTTCGGTGAACCGCGAGACGGCCATCTCGATGGCGGGCACGACGTCGCTCTTGCTGAACGGCTTCACCAGGTACGCCATCGCCCCGGCGTCCCGGGCGCGCTCCACCAGGTCGCGCTGCGAGAAGGCGGTGAGCATGAGCACGGGCGCGATCCGCTCCTCCGCGATCCGCTCCGCCGCCGAGATGCCGTCGAGCTTGGGCATCTTCACATCGAGGATCACCAGGTCCGGGCGGTGCTCACGGGCCAGCTCCACGGCCCGCTCGCCGTCCCCGGCCTCACCGACGACCCGGTAGCCCTCTTCCTCCAGCATCTCTTTGAGGTCGAGCCGGATCAGCGCCTCGTCCTCGGCGATGACGACGCGGGTCGTCAGCGGAGGCACGTGCGACTTGTCGTCGTCGGACACGTCTACGGGCTCGGGCGACTCGGCGGTCACGGGGGCGCTCCTTGTTCCGGGGCGGGCGGGTACTGCTCCAAGAGCGTACCCAGCTGCGGTAAGGTGGGGGGACGGCGGGTGACCGTCGATCTTTGTTTCAAAGGGGGCCCCGGTAGCCCAGCGGTAGAGGCAATGGTCTCAAACACCATCCAGCGTCGGTTCGAATCCGACCCGGGGTACGTTTCCTCCGAATCCAAGGTCGCAAGTTCTACTTGGGAGTGTCGTCCTCCCCGATGTGGTGAACCCTGACCAGGTTCGTCGAGCCCGGCACCCCCGGGGGCGAGCCCGCTGTGATCACCACCACGTCGCCCTTCTCGCAACGGCCGTACCGCAGCAGCAGTTCGTCGACCTGGTCGACCATGGCGTCGGTCGAGTCGACGCGCGGCCCCAGGAATGTCTCCACGCCCCAGGTGGCGCTGAGTTGGGAACGGGTGGCCTGCTCCGTGGTGAAGGCCAGCAGCGGGATGGGTGAGCGGTAGCGGGAGAGCCGGCGGGCGGTGTCGCCCGACTGCGTGAAGGCGACCAGGAACCTGGCGCCGAGGAAGTCGCCGATCTCCGCCGCCGCGCGGGCGACGGCGCCGCCCTGGGTACGGGGCTTGTCGCGGTCGGTCAGCGGCGGCAGGCCCTGGGTGAGGAGGTCCTCCTCGGCCGCCGCGACGATGCGGGCCATCGTCCGCACCGTCGCCACCGGGTGCTTGCCCACACTGGTCTCGCCCGACAGCATCACCGCGTCCGTGCCGTCGAGCACCGCGTTGGCCACGTCCGAGGCCTCCGCGCGGGTCGGGCGGGAGTTGCCGATCATCGAGTCGAGCATCTGGGTGGCGACGATCACCGGCTTGGCGTTCCGCCGGGCCAGCTTGATCGCGCGCTTCTGGACGATGGGGACCTGCTCCAGCGGCATTTCCACACCCAGGTCGCCGCGGGCGACCATGATGCCGTCGAAGGCGGCCACGATGTCGTCGACGGCCTCCACCGCCTGCGGCTTCTCGATCTTGGCGATGACGGGGAGGCGGCGGCCCTCGTCGTCCATGACGCGGTGGACGTCGAGGATGTCCCGGCCACCGCGGACGAAGGACAGCGCGACGATGTCGAAGCCGGTGCGCAGCGCCCAGCGCAGGTCGTCCTCGTCCTTCTTGGACAGGGCGGGGACCGAGACGGCGACGCCCGGCAGATTGAGCCCCTTGTGGTCGGAGATCACGCCGCCCTCGATCACCCGGGTGCGCACGCGGGGGCCGTCGACGGCGGTGACCTCGAGGCCCACCTTGCCGTCGTCGACGAGGATGCGCTCACCGGGGGTGACGTCCTCGGCGAGGCCGGCGTGGGTGGTGCCGCAGATGTGCCGGTCGCCCTCGACGCCCTCCTCGACGGTGATGGTGAAGGTGTCGCCGCGTTCGAGGAGTACGGGTCCTTCGCGGAAGCGGCCGAGCCGGATCTTCGGGCCCTGAAGGTCGGCGAGTATTCCGACGCTGCGTCCGGTCTCGTCGGCGGCCCGGCGCACGTGCCGGTAACGCTCCTCGTGCTCGGCGTGGCCGCCGTGGCTGAGGTTCAGTCGGGCGACGTCCATTCCGGCGTCGACCAGTGCCCTGATCTGGTCGTACGTGTCGGTGGCGGGCCCCAGAGTACAGACGATCTTTGCTCGGCGCATGATGTGAGCCTAGGCCTTACCAGTGGGTAGACGATTGGTACGACGTGACTACTCAACAACCTTTGAATGAAGGAGTATTGACAACTGTTGAACTGTGGGGGGCGGCACTCCGACGAGCGTTCGCCCCGTTCGCGGACCGGAAGACGCAACTGACGTAATCACAGTCTGGGCGGTGCCATGGTGAATCGCGCGTCGAGTTGCGCGTGGATGTGCTGCCGCTCGGGTTCGAGGTCCAGGGGCGCGGCCTCGTCCTGCGGCGCCGGACCTCCGTAGGCCGCCGTCGCCCGCATCCGTCCGGGGGCCTGCGGCCGGAACGGGGCGCTCTCCGCTCCGATGTCGGCGATCTCGACGAGGGCGGTGAGCGTGGTGCCGAGCGCCTCGGCGTACTCCCTGGCCCGCTGGACGGCCTCCCGCACGGCCTGCCGGCGTGCCTCCCGGTGGGCCGATGAGCCGGGGCGCAGCGACCACCAGGGACCATCCACCCGGGTGAGTTCCAAGTCGGCCAGTCGGGTGGCGAGTTCGCCGAGGACGGTGAAGTCGGAGAGTTCGGCGGTGAGGCGGACGGCGCCGTGGTAGGTGCGGACGCGCTCGCCGCGGCCGTGCCGGGCCGGTTCGGGGGCGAGGGAGAAGGCGCCGGTCTCCAGGTGTTCGACCGCCTGGCCGTAGGACTTGACGAGGTCGAGGACGCGGGCGTTGCGCCGGGTGAGGTCGTCCAGGGCGGAACGGCGGTCCTTGCCGCGGGCGGTGACGGTGATGCCGATACGGGCGATCTCGGGGTCGACTTCGAGGTGTGCCTCACCGCGGACGGCGATCCGGGGTGCGTCGGGGGTGCCGTAGGGGACGGCGGGGACGGGTTCCGGTGCGGGGGCTGAGGTCATACGTCCCACTCTGTCACCGGTGCCCTGTTTTTCGCGCCTGTCGGTCACCAGATCGCAACCTTCCGGGGGTGTTGCGGTTCGCCCGGGCCCGCCAGAATCTACGCGCGTCATCGACCTGTTCACGAGGAGAACCAGCCATGCCGTTGAACCGCCGGAAGTTCCTGACGAAGTCCGCCGCCACGGGGGCGGGGGTGGCGCTGACCGGCGCCGTGGCGGCTCCGGCGGCCCAGGCCGCGCCCGCCGCCGCTGCCGCGGCGGGCAAGTCGCCCGAGAAGCCGGGCAAGCGTTACTCCCTCACCGTCATGGGCACGACCGACCTGCACGGTCACGTGTTCAACTGGGACTACTTCAAGGACGGCGAGTACAGCGACGCGGCGGGCAACGCCCAGGGCCTGGCCCGGGTCTCCACGCTGGTGGACCAGGTCCGCAAGGAGAAGGGCCGCGAGAACACGCTGCTCCTGGACGCCGGTGACACGATTCAGGGCACCCCGCTGACGTACTACTACGCCAAGGTCGACCCGATCACCGCCAAGCGCGGTCCGGTGCACCCGATGGCCAAAGCCATGAACGCCATCGGATACGACGCGGTGGCGCTCGGCAACCACGAGTTCAACTACGGCATCGAGACCCTGCGCAAGTTCGAGGAGCAGTGCGACTTCCCGCTGCTCGGCGCGAACGCGGTGGACCACAAGACCCAGAAGCCGGCCTTCCCGCCGTACTTCATGAAGAAGTTCCACGCGCCGGGTGCCGCCCCGGTGACGGTGGCCGTGCTGGGTCTGACCAACCCGGGCATCGCGATCTGGGACAAGGCCTACGTCCAGGGCAAGTTGGACTTCCCGGGTCTGGAGGAGCAGGCCGCGAAGTGGGTGCCCAAGCTGCGTTCGATGGGCGCGGACGTGGTCATCGTCTCGGCGCACTCGGGCACGTCCGGCACCTCGTCGTACGGCGACCAGCTGCCGTACGTGGAGGACGCCGCCGCGAACATCGCCCGGCAGGTGCCCGGCATCGACGCGATCCTGGTGGGCCACGCGCACAAGGAGATCGCGGAGCTGAAGGTCGTCAACGACAAGACCGGCAAGACGGTCGTCCTGTCGGAGCCGCTGTGCTACGCCGAGCGGCTCTCCCTCTTCGACATCGAGCTGGTGTTCGTCAAGGGCAAGTGGGAGGTGGAGTCGGTCTCCGCCTCACTGCGCAACGCCAACACCGTCGCCGACGACCCGAAGATCACCAAGCTGCTGTCGGACCAGCACGCGAAGGTCGTGAAGTACGTCAACCAGGTGGTCGGCCAGGCGACGGTGACCCTCACCACCGTCGACGCCCGCTACAAGGACGCGCCGATCATCGACCTGATCAACAAGGTGCAGGAGGACGTGGTGAAGGCCGCGCTGGCGGGCACGCAGTACGCCGCGCTGCCGGTCGTCTCGCAGGCCTCCCCCTTCTCGCGCACCTCCGAGATCCCGGCCGGCAACGTCACGATCCGGGACCTGTCGAGCCTGTACGTGTACGACAACACGCTGGTCGCCAAGCTGATGACGGGTGCCCAGCTGCGGGCGTACCTGGAGTACTCGGCGGAATACTTCGTGCAGACGGCCGCCGGCGCGCCGGTCGACGTGGACAAGCTGACGAACGCGGGCGGCCGCCCGGACTACAACTACGACTACGTGTCGGGGCTCCAGTACGACATCGACATCGCCCAGCCGGTCGGCTCGCGGATCAAGAACCTGACGTTCAACGGTGCGGCGCTGGACGGCGCCCAGGAGTTCGTGATGGCGGTGAACAACTACCGGGCCAACGGCGGTGGCGCGTTCCCGCACGTGGCCTCGGCGAAGGAGCTGTGGGCGGAGTCGACCGAGATCCGCACCCGGATCGCGGAGTGGGTCACGGCGAAGGGCGTGCTGGACCCGAAGGACTTCGCGTCGCTGGACTGGAAGCTGACGCGTAACGGCACGCCGGTGTTCTGATCGGTTCGACCGGTTTCCTTCTCCACGGGACGGCCTCAGATTCCGTCCGCCAGGGGCGTCAGCGCCCTGACCTGGCGGGACGGCGGGATCTGGGGCCGCCGCCGTTCCAGGCCGAAGGTGGTGAAGGCGGTGCGGGCGGGCAGCGGGTAGGCCTGTGTTCCGGTCACCGCGTTGAGGATGGTGGCGCTGCGCCAGGCGGCGAGGCCCAGGTCGGGGGCGCCGACGCCGTGGGTGTGGCGTTCGGCGTTCTGCACGTAGACATGGCAGCCGGTGGCGGTGATGGCCGGGTCGAGGGCGAGGCGGAACTGCTCGTCGACACGGAGGCGTTCCTTGCCGTCGCGGCGCAGATAGGCGTCGAGACCGGTGAGCAGGGGCGTGACGGGGCGTTCGCGGTAGCCGGTGGCGAGGACGACGGCGTCGGTGGTGAGGCGGGTGCGGGTGCCCTGCTGCACGTGTTCGAGGTGGAGTTCGATCCGGGAGCCGGCGACCCGGCCGGCGGTGCGGACCCGGACGCCGGGGGTCAGGACGGCGTCGGGCCAGCCCCCGTCCAGCGTGCGGCGGTAGAGCTCGTCGTGGACGGCGGCGAGGGTGTCGGCGTCGATGCCCTTGTGGAGCTGCCACTGGCCGGCGACGAGCCGGTCGCGCACGGGTTCGGCCAGGGCGTGGAAGTAGCGCATGTAGTCGGGGGTGAAGTGCTCCAGGCCGAGCTTGGAGTATTCCATCGGGGCGAAGGCCTCGGTGCGGCCGATCCAGTGCAGCCGCTCGCCGCCCACCCGGCGGTGGCGCAGCAGGTCGAGGAACACCTCGGCGCCGGACTGTCCGGAGCCGACGACGGTGATGTGGCCGGCCGCGAGGAGGGTGTCGCGGTGGCCGAGGTAGTCGGCGGCGTGCACGACGGGAACGCCGGGGGCGTCGGCGAGGGGCCTGAGCGGGGCGGGCACATGGCGTTCGGTGCCGATGCCGAGGACGACGTTGCGGGTGTGGGCGCGGCCGACGGCCTCCGCTTCGCCGTCGGCGTCGAGCTGGGTGAAGTCGACCTCGAAGAGGGCGAGTTCGGGGTTCCAGCGGACGGCGTCGACCTGGTGGCCGCAGCGCACCGCGGGCAGGTTCTCGGAGACCCAGCGGCAGTAGGCGTCGTATTCGGCGCGCTGGATGTGGAAGCGCTCGGAGAAGTAGAACGGGAAGAGCCGGTCGCGGGTCTTGAGGTAGTTGAGGAAGGACCACGTGCTGGCCGGGTCGGCGAGGGTGACCAGGTCGGCCAGGAAGGGCACCTGAACGCGGGCGCCCTCGATGAGCAGGCCGGGGTGCCAGTGGAAGCGGGGGCGCCGTTCGTAGAAGACGGTGTCGAGACCGGTGAGCGGGTGGGCGAGCGCGGCCAGGGACAGGTTGAACGGCCCGATGCCGATGCCGACCAGGTCTCGGGCCTGGGGGGCGTGGTGCGCGGGATGGTTCATCGGGGGGTGCTTCCTTCCACCAGTTTCAGCAGGGCGGCCAGGTCTTCGGTCCGGGTGTCCGGGTTGAGCAGGGTGGCCTTGAGCCAGAGCCGGTCGTCGAGGCGGGCCCGGCCGAGGACGGCGCGGCCTTCGGTGAGGAGCCGGCGGCGTACGGTGGCGACGGCGTCGTCGGTGACGCCGGCGGGCCGGAACAGGACGGTGCTGATGGTGGGCCGGTCGTGGAGCTCGAAGCCGGGGTGGTCGTGGATGAGGTCGGCGAACTCGCGGGCGCGGGCGCAGACCTGGTCGACGAGGGCGCCGAGGCCGCGGCGGCCGAGGGCCTTGAGGGTGACGGCGATCTTGAGGACGTCGGGGCGGCGAGTGGTGCGCAGGGAGCGGCCGAGCAGGTCGGGCAGGCCGGCCTCGGTGTCGTCCCCGGCGTTGAGGTAGTCGGCGCGCTGGTGCAGGACGGCGAGGTCGCGGGGGTGGCGGACGGCGAGGAGTCCGGCGGCGACCGGCTGCCAGCCGAGTTTGTGCAGGTCGAGGGTGACGGTGTGGGCGGCTTCGAGCCCGGTCAGCTTGTCCCGGTGGCGTTCGCTGAACAGCAGTCCCCCGCCGTGGGCGGCGTCGATGTGCAGCCGGGCGCCGTGGGCGGCGCACAGCCCGGCGATCTCCGGGAGGGGGTCGATGAGGCCGGCGTCGGTGGTGCCGGCGGTCGCGGCCACGAGGAGGGAGCCGCGCGCTCCGCCGAGGCCGGTGAGGACGCTGTGCAGCGCGGCGGGGTCGAGGGTGCCGGAGGGAGCGGGCACGATCACGGGTTCGGGCAGGCCGAGCAGCCAGGCGGCGCGGGGCAGGGAGTGGTGCGCGTTGGCGCCGCAGACCAGGCGGATACCGCCGCCGTGGGACTCGCGGGCGAGCAGCAGGGCGAGTTGGTTGGACTCGGTGCCGCCGGTGGTGACGACGGAGTCGGCGAGGCCGGTCTCGTGCGCGAGCGTCCGCGTGACGAGGGCTTCGAGTTCGGAGGCGGCGGGTGCCTGGTCCCAGGAGTCCAGGGAGGGGTTGAGGGCGCTGACGGCGAGGTCGGCGGCGGTGGCCACGGCGAGCGGCGGGCAGTGCAGATGGGCCGCGCACAGCGGGTCGGCGGGGTCGGCGGCGCCTTCGGCGAGGGCGTGCACGAGGCCGCGCAGGGCGTCCGGGTCGCCGTGCTCGGGCAGGACCTCGCCCACGGCGTCGCGCACCCGGGCGGCCACCGCCTCGGGGCCGCCCGCGGGCAGGGGGCCGCCGCGGGCACGGCGGCCGCTGTCGAGGGCGTCGAGCACGGTGTCGAGCAGGGGCCGCAGGGCGTGCGGGCCGTCGGGACCGGAGGCGAGGCGGGCGGGGTGGTCCGGGGGCGGCGGGGTGCTCATGGGACTGTCCTCCGTGACGCGGGGGCAGGGACTTCCAGCTTGTACGCAGTAAAGCCGGACGCGCCCGAGAGATCGACGATCGGAACCCGAAAGTGGGTACTGCCGTACGGGGAAAACGTGTTGGGGTCCCGTGAGTCCGCCGCCGCCCGGCGATCCCGTGAGCCCGCCGCCGCCCCGGGAAGCCGTCAGCCGAGGAAGCCGGCCCGGTGGTCCTCGGCCCAGCGGGCGAAGGGGCGGGCCGGGGTGCCGGTGATCTCCTCGACGGTGTGCGTGATCTCCGGGCGGACGCCGACGGTGGACTCGAAGGTCTTCAGCAGGCTCTGGAGCAGGTGCGGCGGCACGTGCGGGTAGAGCTCGGGCCCGGCCTGTTCCGGCGGGATCTCGACGAAGGCCAGGTCACGGCCGAGGGCGCGGCCGATCGCGGCGACCTGCTCGGCGTTGGTGAGGGCCTCCGGGCCGGTGAGGCGATGGACGGCGCCCTCGTGGCCGGGGTCGAGGAGGGCGCGCTCGGCCACGGCGGCGATGTCGTCCTCGTGGATGGGCGCGGTCAGCGCGTCGGCGAAGACACCGCGGACGGTGTTCCCCGCACGGATCTGGGGCGCCCACTGCAGAGCGTTGGCGGCGAAGGCGTTCGGCCGGAGGAGGGTCCACGCGAGGCCGCTGTCGCGGATCCGCCGCTCGGCTCCGGCGTGCATGACGTGGATGGGATGGGTCTCGTCGGCGCCGTCGCGGACGATCCCGGAGGAGAGCAGTACGACGTGCCGGACGCCGGCCTCGCGGGCCGCCTTCAGCAGGGCGCCGCTCCCGCCGGCGGCCTGGACGTACAGGAAGAGTCCGGTCACGCCCGTGAACAGGGCGGCCGGGTCGTCGGGCCGGAACCGCACGACCTCTGCCCCCGCGGGCAGCACGGCCCGTTCCGGGTCACGGGTCAGTGCCCGCACGGGCCGGCCGGCGGCGACGAGACGCTCGACGAGGGCACGGCCGACGTTGCCGGTCGCTCCGGTCACTGCGATCACGGGTCTGCCTCCGGGGGCTCGGGCCGGTCGTCCTGACTCCAGCAGCCTGACTCCAGCAGCCTAGGAGCGGACGACCGGCCCCGCGCGGCATCAGCGACGGCCGGCCCGCCCGGACGGCACCGTCGCCTCCACGGCGCGCCCCGGCATCACCGGCGGCGTCGCCCGCGTCCAGCGGTCGCCGCCACGGCCACCACGGCCACCGTCCGGGACGTCGGCCAGGCGGTGGCGGCCGTGCCGCCCACGCCGCCGCGGGCCGACCGCACCGCCCTGGCCGGGCCGGCGAGCGACCGGTTCGGAACGACCGGCCCGGACGACAGGGCCTACGCCTCCCGGACGCGCAGTGCGCGGGACAGGTCGTCGAGCTGGTCGACGAGCTTGCGGCGGAGCGCCGGGGTCGGGGCGCCGTCGTGCAGGCAGGCCTCGCCCAGTCGCAGGTGGTCGGCGTCGACGGCGTGCACCGGGAACGCCCAGCGTCCGGCGGCCTCGGCGATGGCGGGGCCGCGGCGGTCGGCGAGGGCGACCGCGTCCTGGTAGAAGCGGGGGACGTAGTCCCGTACGAGATCGGCCTGTTCGGGCTGCCAGAAGCCCTGCGCGGTGGCGATGAACAGGTAGTTCGACAGGTCGGTGCGCTCGTCGGTGGCGAACATCGACTCCCAGGCCGCGCGCTTGGCCTCGGCGTCGGGCAGCGCGGCCCGGCAGCGGGCGGCGCCCTCCTGGCCGGTGGCGGACGGGTCGCGGTCGAGTTCCCGGGCGATGGCGGCCTCGTCGACGGCGCCGAGGACGGCGAGGCGGCCCAGGACGCGCCAGCGCAGCTCCGGGTCGAGTTCGGGGCCGCCGGGGACGGTGCCGTCGGCGAGCCAGGCGGCGATGGTGTCTGGGTGCGCGGCGACGTCGATGAAGTGCCGCACGGCGATCAGGCGCAGACCGGGGTTGTCGCCGTCCTCGGTGCGGCGGATGAGATCGCGGCACAGGGAGCCGAGGGCGGCCAGGGCGGCGGGCCGCTGCCCCGGGTGGACGTACCGGTCGGCGATCTGCCCGGTGGCGAAGGCCAGGACGCCCTGGACGAGGGCCAGGTCGGTCTCCTCGGGCAGGTGGGCGGAGGCTGTCGACAGGTAGTCGGCGGGGGCGAGTTCACCGTCGCGGACCATGTCGCGCAGCGTGTTCCACACCACGGCGCGGGTGAGCGCGTCGGGGACGCCGGACAGGTCGCGCAGGGCGGTCTCCAGGGAGGTCTCGTCCAGGCGGATCTTGGCGTAGGTCAGGTCCTGGTCGTTGGGCACGATCAGGGCGGGTCGGGTGCCGGAGCGGGGTTGGCCGGCGCCGTCCTGCGGGACGTCGGTCTCGTAGCGCTCCCGGACGACCAGGCTGTGGCCGTCGCCCAGGTCGCGGTCGTAGACGCCGACGGTGACGCGGTGCGGGCGGCTGCCGTCGCGGTCGAGGGCGAGGGTCCACTGGCCGGGCGCGGCGTCGACGGACGCGGTGAGCGTGTCCACGCCGGTGGTGCGCAGCCAGGCCTCGGCCCAGGCGTGCACGTCGCGGTCGGTGGCGGAGGCGAGGGAGTCGATGAAGTCGGCGAGGGTGGCGTTGGCGAACCGGTGCCGCTTGAAGTGGGTGTTGATGCCGGCCAGGAAGTCCTTCTCGCCGAGCCAGGCGACCAGTTGCCGCAGGGCGGAGGCGCCCTTGGCGTAGGAGATGCCGTCGAAGTTGAGCAGGGCGGAGGCGGTGTCGTCGACGGCGTCGGGGGCGACGGGGTGGGTGGAGGGGCGCTGGTCGGCGTCGTAGCCCCAGGACTTGCGGGCGACGCCGAAGTCGGTCCAGGTGCCGGTGAAGCGGGTGGCCTCGGCGGTGGTCTGGTAGCCCATGTACTCGGCGAAGGACTCGTTCAGCCAGATGTCGTCCCACCACTTGAGGGTGACCAGGTCGCCGAACCACATGTGGGCCATCTCGTGGGCGATGACCATGGCGCGGGTCTGCCGCTCGGTGTCGGTGACGGCGGAGCGGTAGACGAACTCGTCCCGGAAGGTGACCAGGCCCGGGTTCTCCATGGCGCCCGCGTTGAACTCGGGGACGAAGGCCTGGTCGTAGGAGTCGAAGGGGTAGGGCTCGTCGAACTTCTCGTGGTAGCGGTCGAAGCAGGCACGGGTGACGTCGAGGATCTCGTCGGCGTCCGCGTCGAGGTGGGGCGCCAGCGAGCGGCGGCAGTGGATGCCGAAGGGCAGGCCGCGGTGCTCGGTGCGTACGGAGTGCCAGGGGCCGGCGGCGACGGCGACCAGGTAGGTGGAGATCAGCGGGGTGGCCGCGGCCTTCCAGACGCCGTCGCCGGTGTGCTCGGTGACGCCGTTGGCGAGGACGGTCCAGTCCTCGGGGGCGGTGACGGCGAGTTCGAAGACGGCCTTGAGGTCGGGCTGGTCGAAGGCGGCGAAGACGCGCTGGACGTCTTCCATGAACAGCTGGGTGTAGACGTAGGTCTCACCGTCGGTGGGGTCGGTGAAGCGGTGCATGCCCTCGCCGGTGCGGGAGTAGCGCATGGCGGCGTCGACGCGCAGCTCGTGTTCACCGGGGGCGAGGTTCTTCAGCGGCAGGCGGTTGCCGGTGAGGTCGTGCGGGTCGAGGGGCTGTCCGTCGAGGGTGGCGGAGCGCAGGTGGGCGGGCTTGAGCTCGACGAACGTGTCCGTGCTGTCCCGGCCTTCCCGTACGGTGAACCGGATCACGGTCCGGGAGTCGAAGGTGTCGTCCCCACCGGTCAGGTCGAGGTCGACGGTGTACCGGTGGACGTCGAGGAGCTTGGCACGGGTATGCGCTTCGTCGCGCGTGAGTACGGACATGGACGCCATGCTGCCTGATGGTCCGGAGCGGGCACGAGGGGGTGTCGCCGACGGACGCAGGGCGTTCGCGGTCCGCGGGGGCGCGTTCGGCGGCGCGCGGGCGGGGGGGTCAGGTCGCCGGGGTCTCGCCGTTGCCGGCGTCCTCCGCGATGCGCTCGTGGTGGCGGATCACCTCGGCGATGATGAAGTTCAGGAACTTCTCGGCGAACGCCGGGTCCAGTTTGGCGTCCTCGGCGAGGGCGCGCAGCCGGGCGATCTGCCGGGCCTCGCGGGCCGGGTCGGCGGGCGGCAGCTGGTGGGCGGCCTTGAGGTGGCCGACCTGCTGGGTCGCCTTGAACCGCTCGGCGAGCATGTGGACGACGGCCGCGTCGATGTTGTCGATGCTGTCGCGCAGCCGCGCGAGCTCCTCGTGAACGGCGGGGGCGACGTCACCGGTACCGGTGCTGCTGGTGGTCATGGGCTCCAACCCTACGGGCTGGGCGGCGCTCCGATCACGAGCGTCCGACCCGTGGTCAACGGCGGGCACCGGGCACCGTGTGGCGTGGGCGCCGGGCGGAATCGGGGCTCCCGCGCATAAAGTGGGAGAGAGTTCAGGGCGTCTTTGGGGGTTCGGACGTGGCGAACGGCGGACCGGTGGTGCACGGCTACCCGCATCTGGAGACGGTGCGGGCCGCGATCACCTCCCTGTACAAGCGGCTCTCGTACGGCACCGTGCAGACGTTCGCGACCAGCGTGGCCCCGGCCGACGTGGCCTTCTGCGACACCGACGACCTGCATCTGGGGGCCCAGCGCGTGGCCCGCGAAATGGTCCGCCACTACCGGCTGCCGGACGCCCGCATGATCGTCAGCTTCCGCGAGATGACGCACGCGGCGAACGTCGAGCTGGCGGCGGGCCCCGAGTACTTCGTCGAACTGAACGACCGCTTCCGCACCCACCGCCGGGACATCGGCGCGGCCCTCGCCCACGAGGTGACCCACGTCTACCTGCACCGGCTGGACCTGTCCTTCCCCAGCACCCGCGACAACGAGATCCTCACGGACACGGTGGCGACGTACCTGGGCGCGGGCTGGCTGCTGCTGGACGCCTTCCGGGAGGACGGCGTGTCGTCGCAGAAGTTCGGCTACCTCACTCCGGAGGAGTTCGGCTACGTGCTGGCCAAGCGGGCGCTGGTGTTCGGTGAGGATCCCTCGACGTGGTTCACCAGCCCCCAGGGGTACGAGGCGTACGTCAAGGGCATGGCCCGGGCCCGCGGTGACGAGCAGCAGCCGCCCCTGACGGCGGCGGGCTGGGCGGGCCGCCGCCGGTACGCCCGCGACCGCCGGCACGCCCAGGACCACGGCCGTGCGCCGCTCGCCCAGCCGGAGGCGCCGTACTCCTTCAGCCGCGGCGGCCCGGAGCCCCTGCGGGTGTCCTTCTCCTGCCCCACCTGCCACCAGCGCATCAGGGTCCCGGTCGGAGGCCGTATGCGCGCCCGGTGCGCCCTGTGCCGCACCGTCCTGGAGTGCGACACCTGAACTGATCGCGGTTCCGGAATCACGGGCCCCGCCTTTACCATCTGTCACAGCACTTCGCTATTTTGTTCGCCGCCGTCCCCACCGGCTCAGCCATGTCCCCGCGTTTCCCGAGGAGCCGGCCGTGGATGCCGAGTCCGCTGTCACCACCTGCTATCGCCACAGCAGAGTGGAGTCCCACGTCCGCTGCGTCCGCTGCGACCGGTACATCTGCCCGGACTGCATGCGGGAGGCCTCCGTCGGCCACCAGTGCGTGGAGTGCGTGAGGGAGGGCGCCCGGTCGGTACGGCAGGCACGGACGGCGTTCGGCGGCCGGATCAGCGCGGTGCCGGTCGTGACGTACGTTCTGATCGGGCTCAACGTCCTCGCCTATCTGGGCGAGTTGGTGCGCCCGGCGGTCGTGGACGGTCTGGGGATGCTCGGGCGCGGACTGGCGGGAACCGACGGCGAGCACTACCTGTGGGAGTACCCGTACGGCTCCGACGTGCACGCGGAGGGGCTGGTCGGCGGCGAGTGGTACCGGCTGCTGACCGGCGCGTTCCTGCATGTGCCCGCCACCGAGGGGACGTTCGGCATCCTGCACATCGTGATGAACATGATGGCGCTGTGGAGCACCGGCCGCTTGGTCGAGGCGCAGCTGGGCCGCGCCCGCTACCTCGCCCTGTACCTGCTGTCGGCGCTCGGCGGCTCGGTCCTGGTCCTGCTGATCGATCCGGACGCCCTGACGGTCGGCGCGTCCGGCGCGATCTTCGGGCTCGGCGCCGCGTACTACGTCATGGCCCGGCGCCTGGGCTACGACATGAGCGGCGTCAACCGGTACATGGCGGGCCTGCTGCTGTGGCTGGTGATCTCCGCCGGGCTCACTTCCTGGCAGGCACACCTCGGTGGCCTGCTGGCGGGCGGCGTGGTGACCCTGGCGTACGCGTACGCGCCGCGCGGCGGCCGTCGCACTCTGGTCCAGGCGGGCGTGTGCGTGGCCCTGCTGGTTCTGCTCATGGCGCTCAGCTGGGCGAAGGTCTCGGAACTGTCGGGAGGGGCGGCCTGATCAGGGCCGTACGGTAACTGTCATGAAACGTCCTGGAATATTGTTTTTGGTGGCCACTCCGGTCCTCGCGTTGGCGGTGTTGCTCGCCTTCGATCCACAGGACCGGGGCCCGTCCGCGCCGAAGCGGCACACGGCCGCGCACGAGTCCCGTGAGGACACCAAGGCGCGGGCCGAACGGTCGGAGAAGGCCCAGGACGACGAGGTGGCCGACGAGGCGCCCCGGGGCCTGGCCGCGCCCGCGAAGAAGGAGCTGGCCCAGCGGCTCGTGGCGAGCGCCGAGAACTCCACGCTCGACTGGCGCAGCACCTACGGCTCCATCGAGGACGCCGACGACGGCGACGGCTACACCGCGGGGATCATCGGCTACTGCACCGGTACGCACGACCTGCTCACCCTGGTCGAGCGCTACACCAAGGCCCACCCGGACAACGGTCTCGCCCGGTTCCTGCCGGCGCTGCGCGAGGTCGACGGCACGGACTCCCACGAGGGCCTGGACCCGGACTTCACCGCGGCGTGGAAGGCGGAGTCGGAACGTCCGGCCTTCCGCAAGGCCCAGGAGGACGAGCGGGACCGCGCCTACTTCAATCCGGCCGTCCGACTCGCCAAGCTCGACGGCCTCGGCACGCTGGGCCAGTTCATCTACTACGACGCGATGGTCTTCCACGGCCCCGGCGTCGACAAGGACGGCTTCTACGCCCTGCGCGAGCGCGCCCTGAAGGAGGCCGACACCCCGGCCGCGGGCGGCCGGGAGAAGAGCTACCTCGACGTCTTCCTGGACATCCGCCGCGAGGCCATGAAGGCCCGCAGGACGAACCGCGACACCAGCCGTATCGACACAGCCCAGCGGCAGTTCCTGTACGACGGGAACATGGACCTGAAGACCCCGCTGGTGTGGAAGGTGTACGGGGAGACGTACAAGGCGCCGTAGTCCCCCGGACATGCGGCGGCGCCTGCCCTGTGGTCCGGTCGGGGACTGGGCAGGCGCCGCCTGTGTTCCACACGCCTTTGTGCGGGACGTATATGAGTGACCGTCAGGTCACCGTTGTGCCGTCAGACCGTCAGCGCGCGGTCCGTCGGGCGGATCGGGGCCGGCAGGTCGCCGGCGCCCATGAGGTGGCGGTCGACGCCGCGGGCGGCCGAGCGGCCTTCGGCGATCGCCCACACGATGAGGGACTGGCCGCGGCCGGCGTCACCGGCGACGAAGACACCGGGCACATTGGTCCGGAAGTCCACGTCACGGGCGATGTTACCCCGCTCGTCCAGCTCCAGGCCGAACTGGTCGACCAAGCCGTTCTCCCGGTCGGTGCCGGTGAAGCCCATGGCGAGGGTGACCAGCTGGGCCGGGATCCTGCGCTCGCTGCCCGGCTTCCGGGTCGGCCTGCCGTCCACGAACTCGACCTCGGCCAGGTGCAGCCACTGCACGTTGCCGTCCTCGTCGCCCTCGAAGTGGGTCGTGGAGGCCGAGTAGATCCGCTCGCCGCCCTCCTCGTGGGCCGAGGTGACCTTGTAGAGGATCGGGAAGGTCGGCCAGGGCTGGTCGACCGGGTGCCGCTCGTCGTTCGGGCGGGGCATGATCTCCAACTGGGTGACGGAGGCCGCGCCCTGGCGGTGGGCGGTGCCCACGCAGTCCGCGCCCGTGTCACCGCCGCCGATGACGACGACGTGCTTGCCCTCCGCCGAGATCGGCGCCACCACGTAGTCGCCCTCCTGGACCTTGTTGGCCAGGGGCAGGTACTCCATCGCCTGGTGGACGCCCCCCAGTTCGCGGCCGGGGACGGGAAGGTCGCGGGCGGTGGTGGAGCCGGCGGCGATGACGACCGCGTCGTAGCGCTTCTTCAGGTCGGTGGCCTTCAGGTCGCGGCCGATCTCGACACCGGTACGGAAGCGGGTGCCCTCCGCGCGCATCTGCTCGATACGGCGGTTGATGTGCCGCTTCTCCATCTTGAACTCGGGGATGCCGTAGCGCAGGAGGCCTCCGACGCGGTCCGCGCGCTCGTAGACGGCGACCGTGTGGCCCGCCCTGGTCAACTGCTGGGCGGCGGCCAGGCCCGCCGGGCCGGAGCCGATGACCGCGACGGTCTTGCCGGACAGGCGCTCGGGGATCCGCGGGGCGACGTCGCCGCTCTCCCACGCCTTGTCGATGATCGAGACCTCGACGTTCTTGATGGTGACCGGCGGCTGGTTGATGCCGAGCACACAGGCCGACTCGCAGGGCGCCGGGCACAACCGGCCCGTGAACTCGGGGAAGTTGTTCGTCGCGTGCAGCCGCTCGGAGGCGGCGGCCCAGTCCCCGCGGTAGGCGTAGTCGTTCCACTCCGGGATCAGGTTCCCGAGCGGGCAGCCGTTGTGGCAGAACGGGATGCCGCAGTCCATGCACCGGCCGGCCTGCTTGCTGATGATCGGCAGCAGCGAGCCGGGAACGTAGACCTCGTTCCAGTCCCGCTTGCGCTCCTCGACCGGGCGGGACTCGGCGACCTCGCGGCCGTGGTTCAGAAAGCCCTTCGGGTCAGCCATGGATCGCCGCCTCCATCATCTTCTCGGTGATCTCGGTCTCGGACAGACCGGCCCGCTCGGCGGCGTCCTTGGCGGCGAGCACTGCCTTGTACGTGCTGGGGATGATCTTGCTGAAGCGCTCCACCGCGGTGTCCCACTCGGCGAGCAGCTTCTCGGCGACGGTCGAGCCCGTCTCCTCCTGGTGCCGGCGCACCACGTCGTGCAGCCACCGCCGGTCGGAGTCGTCCAGCGGCCCGACCGCGTCGGCGTTGCCGGGGTTGACGTTGTCCCGGTCGAGGTCGATGACGTAGGCGATGCCGCCGGACATGCCGGCCGCGAAGTTGCGGCCGGTCTCGCCGAGGACCACCGCGCGCCCGCCGGTCATGTACTCGCAGCCGTGGTCGCCCACGCCCTCGGAGACCACCAGCGCGCCGGAGTTGCGCACGCAGAACCGCTCACCGGTCTTGCCGCGCAGGAACATCTCGCCGCCGGTCGCGCCGTAGGCGAGGGTGTTGCCCGCGATGACGCTGTACTCGGCGAGGTGGTCGGCGGCGCGGTCCGGGCGGACCACGATCCGGCCGCCCGAAAGACCCTTGCCGACGTAGTCGTTGGCGTCGCCCTCCAGGCGCAGTGTGACGCCGCGCGGGACGAAGGCGCCGAAGGACTGGCCGGCCGAGCCGGTGAAGGTGATGTCGATGGTGTCGTCGGGCAGTCCCGCACCGCCGAACTTCTTCGTCACCTCGTGGCCGAGCATGGTGCCGACGGTGCGGTTGATGTTGCGGATGGCGACCTGGGCGCGCACCGGCTGCGCGTCGGCGGCGCCCGGCGCGGCCAGGGAGTCGGCGGCGAGCCTGATCAGCTCGTTGTCGAGCGCCTTCTCCAGGCCGTGGTCCTGGGCGGTCACCTGGTGGCGCACCGCGCCCTCGGGCAGATCGGGCACGTGGAACAGCGGCTCCAGGTCCAGGCCCTGCGCCTTCCAGTGGTCGACCGCCCGGGTCACGTCGAGGACCTCGGCGTGGCCGACGGCCTCCTCGACGGAGCGGAAGCCCAGTTCGGCGAGCAGCTGGCGGACCTCCTCGGCGATGAACCGGAAGAAGTTCACCACGTACTCGGCCTGGCCGGAGAACCGCTCGCGCAGCACCGGGTTCTGGGTGGCGATGCCGACCGGGCAGGTGTCCAGGTGGCACACGCGCATCATGACGCAGCCGGAGACGACCAGCGGAGCGGTCGCGAAGCCGAACTCCTCGGCGCCCAGCAGCGCCGCGATCACCACGTCGCGGCCGGTCTTGAGCTGACCGTCGGTCTGCACGACGATGCGGTCCCGCAGTCCGTTGAGCAGAAGCGTCTGCTGGGTCTCGGCCAGGCCCAGCTCCCAGGGGCCGCCCGCGTGCTTCAGCGAGGTCAGCGGGGAGGCACCGGTACCACCGTCGTGGCCGGAGATCAGGACCACGTCCGCGTGTGCCTTGGAGACGCCCGCGGCGACCGTGCCGACACCGACCTCGGAGACCAGCTTGACGTGGATCCGCGCCCGCGGGTTCGCGTTCTTCAGGTCGTGTATCAGCTGGGCCAGGTCCTCGATGGAATAGATGTCGTGGTGCGGCGGCGGGGAGATCAGGCCGACGCCGGGGGTCGAGTGCCGGGTCCTGGCCACCCACGGGTAGACCTTGTGGCCGGGCAGCTGGCCGCCCTCGCCGGGCTTGGCGCCCTGGGCCATCTTGATCTGGATGTCGTCGGAGTTGACGAGGTACTCGCTGGTCACCCCGAAGCGGCCGGAGGCCACCTGCTTGATGGCGGACCGGCGGGCCGGGTCGTACAGGCGGTCCGCGTCCTCGCCGCCCTCACCGGTGTTGGACTTGCCGCCCAGCTGGTTCATGGCGATGGCGAGGGTCTCGTGCGCCTCCTTGGAGATGGAGCCGTACGACATGGCACCGGTGGAGAAGCGCTTGACGATCTCGCTGACCGGCTCGACCTCCTCGACGGGGACCGGCGCGCGGCCGGAAGCGAAGCCGAACATTCCGCGCAGCGTCATCAGGCGCTCGGACTGCTCGTTCACCCGGTCCGTGTACTTCTTGAAGATGTCGTAGCGGCCGGAGCGCGTGGAGTGCTGGAGGCGGAAGACCGTCTCCGGGTCGAACAGGTGCGGCTCGCCCTCGCGGCGCCACTGGTACTCGCCGCCGATCTCCAGCGCGCGGTGCGCCGGGGCGATCCCGGAGGCCGGGTAGGCCTTGGCGTGGCGGGCGGCGACCTCCTTGGCCACGACGTCGATGCCGACGCCGCCGATCTTGGTGGCGGTGCCGTTGAAGTACTTGTCGACGAAGACCTCGTCCAGGCCGACGGCCTCGAAGACCTGGGCGCCCCGGTAGGAGGCGACGGTGGAGATGCCCATCTTGGACATGACCTTCAGCACGCCCTTGCCGAGGGCGCGGATCAGGTTGCGCAGGGCGTTCTCGGGCTCGCCGCCCGGCAGGAAGGTGCCCGCGCGGACCAGGTCCTCGACGGACTCCATCGCCAGGTACGGGTTGACCGCGGCGGCGCCGTAGCCGATCAGCAGGGCGACGTGGTGGACCTCGCGGACGTCGCCGGCCTCCACCAGCAGCCCCACGTGGGTGCGCTGCTTGGTGCGGATCAGATGGTGGTGGACGGCCGCGGTGAGCAGCAGCGACGGGATCGGGGCGTGCTCGGCGTCCGAGTGGCGGTCGGACAGGACGATCAGGCGGGCGCCGTTGCCGATGGCGGCGTCGGCCTCGGCGCAGATCTCCTCGATGCGCGCGGCCAGCGACTCGCCGCCGCCGGAGACCCGGTACAGGCCGGAGAGGGTCGCGGCCTTGAAGCCGGGCATGTCGCCGTCGGCGTTGATGTGGATGAGCTTGGCCAGCTCGTCGTTGTCGATCACCGGGAAGGGCAGGACGACGCTGCGGCAGGAGGCCGCGGTCGGCTCGAGCAGGTTGCCCTGCGGGCCGAGCGAGCTGCGCAGCGAGGTGACCAGTTCCTCGCGGATCGCGTCCAGCGGCGGGTTGGTGACCTGCGCGAACAGCTGGGTGAAGTAGTCGAAGAGCAGCCGCGGGCGCTCCGAGAGGGCCGCGATCGGCGAGTCGGTGCCCATGGAGCCGATCGGCTCGGCGCCGGTCTTGGCCATCGGCGCGAGCAGGACGCGCAGCTCCTCCTCGGTGTAGCCGAAGGTCTGCTGGCGGCGGGTGACCGAGGCGTGGGTGTGCACGATGTGCTCGCGCTCGGGCAGGTCGCCCAGATCGATCTCGCCGGCCTGGACCCACTCGGCGTAGGGCTGCTCGGCGGCGAGGGTCGCCTTGATCTCGTCGTCCTCGATGATGCGGTGCTCGGCGGTGTCGACGAGGAACATGCGGCCGGGCTGGAGCCGGCCCTTGCGGACGACCCTGGCCGGGTCGATGTCGAGCACGCCGACCTCGGAGCCGAGGACGACGAGGCCGTCGTCGGTGACCCAGTAGCGGCCGGGGCGCAGGCCGTTGCGGTCGAGCACGGCGCCGACCCGGGTGCCGTCGGTGAAGGTGACGCAGGCCGGGCCGTCCCAGGGCTCCATCATCGTGGAGTGGTACTCGTAGAAGGCGCGCCGGGCCGGGTCCATGGCGTCGTGGTTCTCCCACGCCTCCGGGATCATCATCAGCACGGAGTGCGGCAGCGAGCGGCCGCCGAGGTGGAGCAGCTCCAGGACCTCGTCGAAGGAGGCGGAGTCGGAGGCGCCCGGCGTGCACACCGGGAAGATCCGCTCCAGCGTCTCCTGGGAACCGAACAGGCCGGAGGCCAGCCGGGACTCCCGGGCGCGCATCCAGTTGCGGTTGCCCTGGACGGTGTTGATCTCGCCGTTGTGCGCGACGAAGCGGTACGGGTGCGCGAGCGGCCAGCTCGGGAAGGTGTTCGTGGAGAAGCGGGAGTGGACGAGCGCGATGGCCGAGGCGAAGCGGCGGTCTGACAGGTCCGGGAAGAAGGGCTCCAGCTGACCGGTGGTGAGCATGCCCTTGTAGACGAGGGTGCGGGCCGACAGCGACGGGAAGTAGACGCCGGCCTCGCGCTCGGCGCGCTTGCGCAGCACGAACGCCTTGCGGTCCAGGGCGATGCCCTCGCTCACGCGGTCGGTGACGAACAGCTGGCGGAAGACGGGCATGGTGGAGCGGGCGGTGGCGCCGAGCAGCTCGGGGGCGACCGGGACCTCACGCCAGCCGAGGACGGTCAGGCCCTCGTCGCCCGCGATCGCCTCGATGCGCGAGACGGTGTCCTCGGTGCCGTCCTCGGGCAGGAAGGCGATGCCGACGGCGTAGGCACCGGCCGCGGGCAGTTCGAATCCGGCCACCTCGCGCAGGAACGCGTCGGGCACCTGGGAGAGCAGACCGGCGCCGTCACCGGAGTCGGGCTCGGAGCCGGTCGCGCCGCGGTGTTCCAGGTTGCGCAGAACCGTGAGCGCCTGTTCGACCAGCGCATGGCTCGCCTCGCCGGTGAGGGTGGCCACGAAGCCGACGCCGCAGGCGTCGTGCTCGTTGCGGGGGTCGTACATACCCTGCGCGGCAGGGCGGGCATCCATGAACGACCAGTTCTGGTCGTTCGCGGGATGCTGGGACGGCTGGCGCGGCATACGCATCGGCTCTCCCGTCGTCGTCATGTGGCTGTGGGTCCCTCCCAGGCCGTTCCGGGCTCTGGGGGAGCGAGTGCCGAGGGACGACGTTGGCCCTCTGCCTGAAATGCGAAATTTCGTGCAGATTACATGATGGGGGGTTTCTCGGGAATCGGAAACTCCGTTCCAGCATGCGGGCACCGGGGGTCGCCAGGGGGTACCGCGACCTGCGGTGAAAGCTGTGGGGCGGGCGGCGGACGAGATCGGTCGGATCCATGTCCGTCGGCCCGGGGGGACAGGGAGGACGAAGTCGCCCGGCCCTGCGCATGCGCGACAGGCCTCATTGCCTGCGGGTGCTTACGGCTCATGCCCCGTGGTCACACGGCCGAAACCAACGGGTAAACAAGCGACGGCGTACTTATACGACTATCCGCATAAGTTCCAGCGCCCTATCCTACGGCGGTTCCGAACAGGGTGCCCAGGGCGTAGGTCACACCGGCGGCGGCACCACCCAGGGCGAACTGGCGCAAACCGCTGTACCACCAGGTCCGCGCCGTCACCTTGGCCACCACCGCGCCACAGGCGAAGAGCCCCAGGAGGGCGAGCAGCACGGCCGGCCACAACGCGTTGGCGCCCAGCAGGTACGGCAGCAACGGCAGAAGCGCGCCGAGCGCGAACGATCCGAACGACGACACCGCGGCGACCAGCGGGGAGGGCAGGTCGCCCGGGTCGACGCCCAGCTCCTCGCGGGCGTGTATCTCCAGGGCCTGCTCCGGGTCCTTCGACAGCTGCCGGGCCACCTCCTCGGCGAGCCCGGGTTCCACGCCGCGCGAGACGTAGAGCGCGGCCAGCTCCCGCTCCTCGTCCTCCGGGTGCTTGCGCAGCTCACGGCGCTCGACGTCCAGTTCGGCCTCGACCAGCTCGCGCTGCGAGGCGACGGAGGTGTACTCTCCGGCCGCCATGGAGAAGGCACCCGCGGCCAGGCCGGCGAGGCCGGTGAGGACAATGGCCTGCTGACCCACCGCACCGCCGGCCACACCGGTCATCAGGGCGAGGTTGGAGACCAGGCCGTCCATCGCGCCGAAGACCGCGGGACGCAGCCAGCCACCGTTCACGTCGCGGTGCGTGTGGTTGTCACGGTGCGCCTCGTGGAGCGTCGCTTCGGTGTCGATGATGGCCATGACGAGGTCCCCCTGAGAGCCGGGCAAGAACTTAGGTAAGGCTGACTTTTGGACGAGTTCTATTTTTTGACAACACAGAATCTATGCTGGAAATTTCGCCGCCGCCAGCAAGGGAAGGCTGGGCTAACCTGCGGTTTTACAACGTGACGCTCATCCGTGCCGTAGGACGCACAGATGTCGTACGGGTGATGGTGAGGTTCCCGAGGCTGCACCGGGCCCCACGCCGGGGACAGTTCCGCTGAGGGCTCCCCGCCCTGCGGGCGCCCCGAGAGGAGAGCCCGCCATGGGATCGACCATCCGCGCCCCGCAGCCCCCGGCGCCGGCTCCGGCCGCCTCGCGTGAACGGGCACGCGGCACGCTGCTCGGCCTCGCCGTCGGAGACGCGCTCGGGGCGCCCGCGGAGAATCTGAAGCCGTCCGAGATCCGCGCCCGCTGGGGCCGGATCACCGGCTACGTCACCGACCGGCCGGCCGGCACGGACGACACCGAGTACGCCATCTTCTCCGGGCTG
Source organism: Streptomyces sp. NPDC091412 (assembly GCF_044756885.1). Classification (NCBI taxonomy): domain Bacteria; kingdom Bacillati; phylum Actinomycetota; class Actinomycetes; order Kitasatosporales; family Streptomycetaceae; genus Streptomyces; species Streptomyces sp. NPDC091412. The sequence continues at coordinate 610,349 of NZ_JBIVTV010000001.1, forward strand.
CTGCTGGCCCGGCACGGCCATGCGCTCACGCCCGCCCTGGTGGAGGCCGCCTGGCACGAGTTCATCGCCGACCGCGCCGAGGGTCCCTTCCACGGGGCCGGGTTCAGCGAGCGGGGCACCCTGGAGAACCTGCGCCGGGGGCTGGCCGCCCCCATCTCCGCCCAGCACCGGCACGCCTGGAGCGACGGGCTCGCCATGCGGGCGGCGCCGTTCGGGGTGTTCGCCGCCGGGCGGCCCGCCGAGGCGGCCCGGCTGGTGGCGATCGACGGCTCGGTCAGCCACGAGGGCGAGGGCATCCACGGCGGCCGGGCGGTGGCCGCCGGGGTCGCGGCGGCGATGGCGGGCGCGCCGCCGGTCGCGGTCGTGGCCGCCGCCCTCGCCGTCGTGCCCGACGACTCCTGGACGGCCCGCTCGCTGCGCCGGGCCACGGCCGCGGCCCACCGCGGCGAACGCGCGGTCCGCTCCGCGGTGGTCATCGGCGGCTATCCCTGGACCGACCTGGCCCCCGAAGCGGTCGCCCTCGCCTTCGGCGCGTACGCCGCCGCCGACGGCGACTTCCGCGAGGCGGTCCTCACCGCCGTCAACATGGGCCGCGACGCCGACACCACGGCGGCGGTCTCGGGCGCGCTGGCCGGCGCGACGCAGGGCCTCTCGGCCATTCCGGACGAGTGGGCGAGGGCCATCGGCCCCGCCCGGGGCAGCTGCCTGCCGTCGATGGCGGGCCGGCACGTACTGGACGTGGCGGACCTGCTGGTGAGCGCCTCCACCGGCCTCCCCCGGCACGAAGCCCCCGTACGACATGAGGCACTCCCCGTTCCGGACCGGTCGGCGTACGCGCTCAGCGCCGGAGAAGAGGAGCCACAGCCGTGAACCACCGAACGGGGCCCGCCGCGGACACCCCGGAGCACCCGGCCACGTGCGGTCACCCCGCCGCAGCGACGACGGATCACCCGGCCCGGAACGGTCATCCGCCGACGACACGACGCCCGCACGCTTGGCACGGCCATGCACCCACCAGCGACGAAGGCGAGACGCAACCATGAGCCGCCGGACCGACGAGCCGACGGCCGATCCCCCGGCACGGAACAGCCACCCGCCGGTGACGGCAAGCCCGCACGCCCGGCACAACCACGCTCCACGAAGACAAGGCACAGCCATGAGCCGCCCGACCAGGAAGCCGGTGCGCAGCGGCCGCCCGCCGGTGACGGCAAGCCCGCACGCCCGGCACAGTCACGCGCCCGCCGAACGTGAGGCGCAGCCGTGACGCGGCGGGTCGAGGGGCTGTTGCTGGGGCTGGCCGCCGGGGACGCCGCAGGGTGGCCCGCCGCGCGGCATCGGGCCGCTCGGATGCCGGAGTGGACCCGGCGGCTCACCCGGGAGCTGGACACGTTCGCCGAGCTGAACGCGACGACGACGCTGCCCGTGCCCATCGCGCTCAACCAGCCTCCGGAGCCGCTGCGCCTCGGCCCCTCCGACGACGCCGAGTGGGCGGTGTTCGCCGCGGAGGCCCTGCTGCGGGCGGGGGACGACGGGGCGCTCGGCGACCTCGGCCGGGAGCGGCGTATCCGGGCCGCGATCGACCTGACCTGGAACGCCGTCGCCGGCGAGGTCGCGGCGGCGGCCGAACGCGCCCCCGAGGTCGAGTCGGCGGTGCTTCCGCTGCGCGCCCGTATCTCCGTCCGGGCGGGGCTCGGCAACCTGGCGACCGGACTGCGCCCGCCCGCCAGCGGACACGACAACCCGCACTACTTCGACGACGCCGCCTGCGTACGGGCCTGTGTGCTGGCCACGGCCCACCCGGGCGACCCCCGGTGCGCCGCCGAACTGGCCGAGTTCGACGCCCGGTACACCCAGGACGGCGACGGCGTCCACGGAGCCCGCGCGATGGCGGCGGCACTCGCCGAGGCGCTGGCGGGCGCGGACGTCGGGGCGTGCGTCACCGCGGCGCTGGCCGAACTGCCCGAGCGGACGGAGATCGGCCGCAACGCCCGGCACGCGCTGCGCCTGGCCCGGGACACCGAGGGCGCGTTCGCGCTCGTCCCGCTCCTTGAGCACCGGATCGTCGACCACGTCTACAGCTACGGCGTCGCCGCCGCCGAGACGGTTCCGGTCGCCCTCGCCCTGGCCACGGCGGCGGACGGCCGGATCGCCGAGGCGCTTCCGGCGGCGGCCTGCCTGTCCCGGGTCGCCGACTCCGCCCCGGCGCTGGCGGGCGCGCTGACCGGCGCGCTGGGCGGCGGCGCGGCGATCCCGGCGTCCTGGCGGGAGGCCTGCCGCACCCTGTCCGGCTGCGTGCTGCCCCGCCTCACCGGCACCGACCTCGTGGAACTCGCCGAACTCCTGGAAGCCGCACAACCGGCCCCTCCAGGAGGATGATTCCGGGCATGACGCCCAAAGGAGAACAGAGCCGAGGCGTGGTCCGGGACGCGGACCTGGAGGAGCGGATCGCCGGCGCGCTCGTGGGAGCGGCCGTGGGCGACGCGCTCGGCGGCCCCGTCGAGGGCTACTCCCCCGACCAGATCCTCGAGCGCCACGGCGGCCGCGTGCACGGCGTCGTCGGCCCCTGGCACGGCGAGCGGTGGCGCACCGCCCGCCCCATCGCCCCGTACCACAAGGGCGACGGCCACGTCACCGACGACACCTTGATGACGCACGCCCTGGTGCGGGTGTACGCACGCGTCCGCGACCACCTCGACGCCTACGCGATCGCCGACCACCTGGTGCCCGACCTGATGACGAACCCGCGCTGGATCCCGGAACTCCAGGCGGAGGCGCTGCCGCTGCACCGGGTCTTCCTGGCGGAGAAGTGGCTCGTGGCACGGCTGCACTACGGCCACGTCGACCCGCGCGAGGCCGGCACCGGAAACATCGTCAACTGCGGTGCCGCGATGTACATGGCGCCGGTGGGCCTGGTCAACGCGGCCAATCCGGCGGCCGCTTACGCCGAGGCCCTGGACATCGCGGGCGCCCACCAGTCGTCCTACGGCAGGGAGGCGGCGGCCGTCCTGGCGGCCGGGGTGGCGGCGGCGTGCGCGCCGGGGGCGAGCCCGGACTCGGTGGTGACGGCGTGCCTGTCGCTGGCGAAGGACGGTACCCGCGCCGCGATCGAGCGGGTCTGCGAAGTGGCCCGCGGCGGCACGGACTTCGAGTCGGCGCTGGGCCCGCTGCGGGAGGCGGTGGCGCCGTACGACACGGTCGGGCCGGACTACCGGAACCCGTCCCTGGGCGCCCGCCGCCCCTCCCGACTGCACGCGATCGAGGAACTGCCCATCGCGCTCGGCATGTTGACCGTGGCGCGCGGCGACTTCCGGCAGGCCGTTCTCGGCGCGGTGAACTACGGCCGCGACTGCGACTCCATCGCGACGATGGCCGGGGCGCTGGCGGGGGCGCTGGGCTCGCCCGTCCCGGAGGACTGGGCGAAGAAGGTGGCCGAGGCCAGCCGCCTGGACCTGTGGGAACCGGCCCGCACGCTGGCCGGGGTGACCCGGGAGGTCTTCGAGAAGGACGTACGGCGGCGGCGCGCCCACGAGCGGGCGTTCGCCGGAATGGGAGGCCCGGAATGCTCCGAGTGACCTGGGTCCAGCCGGAGGACCTGCTCGGCCACGAGTTGCGCCAGGCGGTGCAGGACGGCCGCGAACCGTCGGCGATCGCCGCCCGCTGGCGCGCGGCGGGCGGACCCGAGGCGCCGGCCCGCGCGGGCGCGTCCCCGGGTCGCGCCTCCCGCTACCTGCGCCTCCTGGCGGAGGACCTCCTGGACGAACTGGCCGAACTGCCCAGCCGGCTGGCGGACGCGGAACCGACGGACCTGGCCGCGATCAAGGCCCTGTGCCCGGCCTGGCCCGGGCAGCCGGGCGCCCCCGCGCCCTCGGGGACCGCCGAGCGCCTGGAGGCCGCCTGGCTCGGCCGGGCCGCCGGCTGCCTGCTCGGCAAACCCGTGGAGAAGCTGCCCCTCACCGGCATCCGCCAACTCGCCCGGGCCACCGGCAACTGGCCACTGAGCACCTGGTTCACGGGCAAGGGCGTACCAGGGGACCTGGCCGCCGCGTACCCCTGGAACCGCCGCTCGGCGGCCGGCTCCCTGGCCGAGAACATCGACGGCATGCCCGAGGACGACGACCTCAACTACCCCCTGCTCAACCTCCTCCTGCTGCAACGCCACGGGAAGCGGTTCACGACCACCGACACCGCCCGCCTCTGGCTGGACGAACTCCCCGCGGGCCGCACCTTCACCGCCGAACGCGTCGCCTACCGCAATCTGCTGCTCGGCATCGAACCCCCGCTGACCGCCCGGCACCGCAACCCCTTCCGCGAGTGGACCGGCGCTCTGATCCGCGCCGACATGCACGGCTGGACCAACACCGGCGACCCGGCGGCCGCGGCCGCGCAGGTCCACCGCGACGCCACCCTCACCCACACCGCGAACGGCGTCTACGCCGCGATGTTCGCCGCCGCCGTCATCGCCACCGCGGCGGCCGGAACCCACGACGTCCACACCTGCCTGGCCACCGGCCTGACCGTCGTGCCGCCCGCCTCCCGGCTCGCCCGCGCCGTGCGCCACGGCGTCCAACTCGCGGAAACCCATGAGGACTTCGACACGGTCGTGGACGAACTCCACGCCACCCACGCCGACTGCCACTGGGTGCACGCCGTCCCCAACACCGCGCTGATCGCCGCCGCCCTGACCCACGCCGACGGCGACTTCACCGGCTCCGTCTGCCGCGCCGTCTCCGGCGGCTGGGACACCGACTCGAACGGTGCCACGGCCGGCGGTGTCGCGGCCCTCCTCGCCGGTTCCCCGAACGCGCTGCCCGACCGCTGGACGGCGCCGCTCAAGAACCGGCTGGCCACATCGGTGGGCGACTTCGACGGCACCGGCTTCGACACCCTGGCCCACCTCACGCACCTGGAGGCGTCCCGCCCCATGAGCGACATCGACCGGCCCGCCTCATGACCGCGTCCCACGACGCCGCGCCCGACGCCTCCGGGCCGCTCGCCGGTCTGCGCGTGCTCGACCTCGCCACCCTCTTCGCCGGACCCATCGCCGCCACCATGCTCGGTGACTTCGGCGCCGAGGTGATCAAGGTGGAACACCCGGTCAAACCGGACCCGTCCCGGGGCCACGGGCCGTCGAAGGACGGGGTCGGCCTGTGGTGGAAACTGCTCGGCCGGAACAAGCACACCATCACGCTGGACCTGTCGAAACCCGGTGGCCGCCGCACCCTGCTGCGGCTGGCCGCCACCGCCGACGTGATCGTGGAGAACTTCCGGCCCGGCACCCTGGAGAAGTGGGAGCTCGGCTGGCCGGAGCTGTCGGCGGCCAATCCGCGCCTGGTGCTGGCCCGGGTCACCGGGTTCGGACAGTTCGGCCCGCACGCCGCCCGGCCCGGGTTCGGCACCCTGGCGGAGGCACTGAGCGGGTTCGCCGCGATCACCGGCGAGCCGGACGCGCCGCCGACGCTCCCGCCGTTCGGGCTCGCCGACTCGATCGCGGGCCTGGCCACGGCGTACGCGGTGATGACCGCGCTCGCGGCGCGGGAGCGCACCGGGGCCGGCCAAATCGTGGACATGGCGATCATCGAGCCGATCCTGACCGTCCTCGGCCCGCAGCCCCTGTGGTACGACCAGCTCGGCTACGTCCAGCCCCGCACCGGCAACCGCACCCGGAACAACGCCCCGCGCAACACCTACCGCACCCGTGACGGCACCTGGGTGGCGGTCTCCACCTCGGCGCAGTCGGTCGCGGAACGCGTGATGCGGCTGGTGGGCCGCCCCGAGCTGATCGACGAGCCCTGGTTCGCGACCGGCGCGGAGCGGGCCGCGCACGCCGACGTGCTCGACGAGGCGGTGGGCGGCTGGATCGCCCGGCACACCCGCACCGAGGTCCTGGCCGCCTTCGAGAAGGCCCAGGCGGCGATCGCCCCGATCCAGGACGTACGGGACGTGATGGCCGACCCGCAGTACCGGGCCCTCGGCACCCTCACCACGCTGCACGATCCGGAACTCGGCCGGATGCGTATGCAGAACGTCCTCTTCCGGCTCTCCGCCACCCCGGGCGCGATCCGCTGGGCGGGCCGCCCGCACGGCGCCGACACGGACGCGGTCCTGACCGAACTCGGCCTCACCCCGGAGGAACTGGCCGCGCTGCGTGCGGAGGGCGCCCTGTGACGGCGACCGCCTTCTGCCCGCTCACCTGGCTGTACGCCCCCGGTGACCGACCGCACGTCGTGGCCAAGGCCCTGGCCTCGGGCGCGGACGTGGTGGTCGTCGACCTGGAGGACGCGGTCGCCCCGGACCGCAAGGAGTACGCCCGCGCGGCCACCGCCGAGTTGCTGACCGAGCCGCCGCCGGTCCCGGTGCACGTACGGATCAACGCGGTCGACGGGCCGCTGGCCGCCGCGGACCTGACGGCCGTGGCCCCCCGGCCGGGTCTGGCCGGGCTGCGGCTGCCGAAGGTGACGTGCGCCGGGCAGGTCGCCCGGGTCGCGGCGCGGACGGAGGCCGTACAGGGCCCGCCGCCGGCGGACGGCTCGGGGCCCCCGCTGTACGCCCTCCTGGAGACCGCGCTGGCCATCGAGCGCGCCTACGCCATCGCCTCCGCGCATCCCTCGCTGCGCGGCGTCTCGATCGGCGAGGCCGACCTCCGCGCCGACCTGGGCGTACGGCAGGACTCCGGTCTGGACTGGTGCCGCGCCCGGGTCGTCGTGGCCGCCCGCGCGGCCGGCCTCGCCCCGCCGCCGCAGTCCGTCCACCCCGACATCCGGGACCTGGAGGGTCTGGCGGCCTCCTGCGCGCACGGCCGCGCCCTGGGCTTCCTCGGCCGCGCCGCCATCCATCCGCGCCAGCTCCCGATCATCGAGCGCGCCTATCTGCCGACCGACCGGGAGCTCGAGGAGGCCGAGACGGTCATCAAGGCGGCCACCGCGGACCAGGGCGCGCAGGCCCTCCCCGACGGCCGCTTCATCGACGCGGCGGTGGTGGCGGCGGCCCGGCGCACCCTCGCGCTGGCCCGGCGGTGCTGACACGACGAGGGCGCCCCCGTGATCCGGGGGCGCCCTTGTCCACATGCGGCTTTCGAGGGGCGTCAGGGTCGGTCGTCGGTCCGGAAGCGGGAAACCCCTCGTCCGTCGTGACCGGCTGTCCCCCGATCGGGTGCGGCGCGGCGCCGGAGCACCTCGAACACGGTGCCGGGCAGCAGCAGGCCGACCGGGAACCACAGGGCCAGAACACCATTCGGCCCGGCGGTCACGCCCCGTGAGTTCGGCAGACCGGCTCCGCTACGAGCGGGGCTTCTGCTGCTTCTCCCCTGACATCACTGGAGCCTCATCAGCCACTGCGTCCTGACCGGACGTGGACGTTTCCTTGCCCGCGGTCTCCGGAGCGTCCTTGTCCAGTACGACGGGACCCTCCGCGCCTGCGCCCTCTTCCGCGTCCTGCGTGCCGCCGTCCGTGGCGTCCGAGGCGTCCGGCTCGACGGTCTCTTCCCGGCCGGGCCGGAGCCGGGCCGAGAGGACCATGTAGACCACGGCCGCGATGAAGACGATCAACGCGGTCCAGTTGTTCAGCCGCAGGCCCAGGATGTGGTGGGCCTCGTCGACCCGCATGTACTCGATCCAGAACCGGCCCGCGCAGTACGCGGCGACGTACAGGGCGAACGCCCTTCCGTGACCCATCTTGAACCGGCGGTCCGCCCAGAACACCAGCAGCGCGACGCCGACGCACCACAGCGACTCGTACAGGAACGTCGGGTGGTAGTACCCCGGCACCCGGCCGTCCGCCGAGGACGTGATGTGCAGGGCCCACGGAAGGTCCGTCTCCCGCCCGTACAGCTCCTGGTTGAACCAGTTGCCCCAGCGCCCGAACGCCTGCGCGATCGCCAGGCCGGGAGCCACGGCGTCGGCATACGGCGGCAGCGCGATACCCCGGCGCCGGCAGCCGATCCAGGCACCGAGCGCGCCCAGCGCGACGGCTCCCCAGATACCGAGTCCGCCTTCCCAGATCTTGAAGGCGTTGACCCAGTTCCGGCCTTCACCGAAATAGAGTTCGTAGTCGGTGATCACGTGGTAAAGGCGACCGCCCAGCAGGCCGAACGGGACGGCCCAGACGGCGATGTCCCAGGCGGTGCCCTTCTTACCGCCACGCGCGACCCACCGGCGGTCGACGATCCAGAGGGCGACGAAGAGACCGACGAGGATGCTGAAGGCATAGCCGCGCAGCGGAATGGGACCGAGGTACAGCACACCGCGCGACGGGCTGGGGATGTAGGCAAGTTCCATGGCAGGGTCGACGCTACCGCAGCCGGAGCGGGGCCAAGGCAAGCAGCCGGGCTACGGGTCCATAACGGGCGGCTCGTGCCTCACTCATTTGCGGTCGGCCGCCTCCACCATCTGCTTCAGCTTCGCCGGGGTCATCGTCTGGTCCTGGAGGATGTTCTTCCCGTTCAGCAGGACGGTCGGGGTGCCCGAGAAGCCGCCGGCCTGGAAGGCCTGGTTGGACTTGTCGACCCAGCTGTCGTGCGTGCCGTTCCGGACGCACTTGTCGAAGGCCGGGGTGTTCAGGCCGCTCACCTTGCCCGCGAGCTGGATGAGCTTGCCGTTGTCGGCGAAGGCGTCGTCGGACTCCTTGGGCTGGTTCCGGTAGAGCACGTCGTGGTAGGCGGGGAACTTGCCGGCGTCCTGCGCGCAGGCCGCCGCGTTGGCCGAGCGCAGGGAGCCGGTGCCCCCGAGGTTGCCGTCGATCAGTCTGACCAGGTGGTATTCGACTTTGAGCTTGCCGGCGTCGGCCAGCTCGTGGACCGTCGGCCGGTACATCGCCTCGAAGGCCTGGCAGGCCGGGCAGCGGAAGTCCTCCCACACGGTGAGCGTCGACTTGGCTCCGTCCCGGCCGACGGGGATCGCCAGGCTGTCCTTGCCCCGCGCGCCGGAGGGCGCCACGACCGGGCCCGCGCTGCTGCTCTTGTGCTTGCCGGAGTTGGCGGCCACCACTCCGATCACCGCCGCCAGGCCCAGAACGCACACGACGGTCGCGGCCACGATCAGCGTGCGCCGTCGCCTCTCCGCGGTCTTCTGCTTCTCGCGCTCGGCCGCCAGCCGCTGCCGGGCGATGCGCTTTCCCTGATGGTTCTTCTCGCTCACACCCCCCTGAACGAACCGGGGAGGCGCATTGCGCCTCCCCGGTGCCAGGACCACCCGTTCGGGCGATCGCAGGATGTGCCGCAGCCCGCCGTCAGGCCTGCCCGCGCACCCCGCTCGCCAGCTCGCCCGCGAGGGCGCGGACGGCCTCGAGGCCGGCCGCCGGGTCCGGGGCCTGCAGCATCCGCTTGACGAAGGCCGAACCGACGATCACGCCGTCGGCGAAGCCGGCGACCTCGGCCGCCTGGGCACGGTTGGAGACGCCGAGGCCGACGCAGACGGGCAGGCCGCTACCGGTGGCCCGGGTGCGTTCCACCAGGTCCTGGGCCTGCGTGCCCACCGACTCACGGGTGCCGGTGACACCCATCAGGGAGGCGGCGTAGACGAATCCGGAGCCGGCCGCGGTGATCTCGGCGAGCCGCTCGTCCCTGCTGCTGGGCGCGACGACGAACACCGTCGCCAGGCCGTGCTTCTCGGCGTGCTCCCGCCACAGGGCCGACTCCTGGACCGGCAGGTCCGGCAGGATGCAGCCGGCGCCGCCCGCCTCGGCGAGCTCCGCGGTGAACCGCTCGACGCCGTAGCGGTCGACCGGGTTCCAGTACGTCATGACGAGCACCGGCTTGCCGGTGGCCGCGTGGGCCTCCTTCACCGTCCGCATCACGTCCGCGATCCTGACGCCGCCGCGCAGCGCGATGTCGTCCGCGGTCTGGATGACCGGACCGTCCAGGACCGGGTCGCTGTGCGGCAGCCCGACCTCGACGACGTCGGCGCCGCCGTCGAATACGGCCTTGATCGCCTCGATGCCGCCGTCCACGGTCGGGAACCCGGCCGGCAGGTAGGCGATGAGAGCGGACCGGCCCTCCGCCTTGGCGGCGGCCAGGGTGTCGGCCAGCAGCCGGCCCTGTCCACCGGTCGATGCAGTCCCGCTCACTTGGCGTCCCCCTCGATCTCGGCGGTGTCGGCTTCGTCGGCGGCCACCTCGGCGTCGGTGTCGTACAGGCCGAAGTAGCGGGCGGCGGTGTCCATGTCCTTGTCGCCGCGGCCGGAGAGGTTGACCACGATCAGTCCGTCCTCGCCCAGTTCCCGGCCCACTTCCAGGGCGCCGGCCAGCGCGTGCGCGCTCTCGATCGCCGGGATGATGCCCTCGGTCCGCGACAGCAGGCGCAGCGCCTGCATGGCCGCGTCGTCGGTGATCGCGCGGTACTCGCCGCGGCCGGAGTCCTTGAGGTAGGAGTGCTCGGGGCCGATGCCCGGGTAGTCGAGGCCGGCGGAGATGGAGTACGGCTCGGTGATCTGGCCCTCGTCGTCCTGGAGGACGTAGGAGCGGGAGCCGTGCAGGATGCCGGGCTCGCCCGCGGTCAGGGTGGCCGCGTGCTCGCCGCTCTCGATGCCGTGCCCGGCGGGCTCGCACCCGATGAGGCGGACGCCGGTGTCCGGGATGAAGGCGTGGAAGAGGCCGATGGCGTTGGAGCCGCCGCCGACACAGGCGACGGCCGCGTCGGGCAGGCGCCCGGCGCGCTCCAGCAGCTGGCGGCGCGCCTCGACGCCGATGACCCGGTGGAAGTCGCGGACCATGGCCGGGAAGGGGTGCGGTCCTGCGACCGTCCCGAACAGGTAGTGGGTGTGGTCGACGTTGGCGACCCAGTCGCGGAACGCCTCGTTGATGGCGTCCTTCAGGGTGCGGCTGCCGGACTTCACGGCGACGACCTCGGCGCCGAGCATGCGCATCCGGGCCACGTTCAGGGCCTGCCGCTCCGTGTCGATCTCACCCATGTAGATCGTGCACTGGAGACCGAAGAGCGCGCAGGCGGTGGCGGTGGCGACGCCGTGCTGTCCTGCGCCGGTCTCGGCGATCACCCGGGTCTTGCCCATCCGCTTGGTGAGCAGGGCCTGGCCGAGCACGTTGTTGATCTTGTGGGAGCCGGTGTGGTTGAGGTCCTCGCGCTTGAGGAACACGCGGGCGCCGCCGGCGTGCTCGGCGAAGCGGGGCACCTCGGTGAGGGCGCTGGGGCGGCCGGTGTAGTGGGCGAGCAGGTCGTCGAGCTCGCGGGCGAACTCGGGGTCGGCCTTGGCCTTGTCGTACTCGACGGCGACCTCGTCCACGGCGGCGACGAGCGCCTCCGGGATGAACTTGCCGCCGAACGCGCCGAAGTAGCCCTCGGCGCTCGGCACCTGGCCCTCCGGGTCGGGAATGAAGAACTCGCTGGGCATGCGGATACCTCACAGGGGCGTCTGCCCCGGGATCGGTGGGTCTGAGGGTCACGGTGGTCGCGTGCGCGTGCCGTGCTCCGGGTGTGCGGGCACGGGCGTCAGCGGGCGGGCCACTCGGCCGGCGGGCGGACCGCGGTCGCGGTACGGCGGCACGGGCCGGGAGCGGCGGAGACGGGGCGACCGGCCCGGGGCCGGACGACGCGGCTCAGCTCACCGCTGGTGGCGCGCACGCGGGCGACGCCATCGCATGCCGTTGACCTGGCCCGGTTCGTCACCGATGACGTACCGCACCCTGCGGCCGTGCACACGGCGTGCGGGCGCGCGGCAGCCACGGGGCCGGCAGCCGCGCGCGAGGCGGGCGTACGGGTCCCGGAAGGGTTCGGCGATCGGGAGGGTCATCGGGGCACACTCTACCGGCGTACGGCCACTCGGGTGAGCGGCTCGCTCAGCTCCGCCCGTGCCGCAGCGCCGGGTGCGCCCCGGCCGCCACCAGGTCGGCGACCGCCGTCTTCGGGTCGCGGCCGGTGACGAGGGACTCGCCGACCAGGACCGCGTCGGCGCCGGCGTTGGCGTAGGCGATGAGGTCGTGCGGGCCGCGCACGCCGGACTCGGCGATCTTGACGAGACCGTCCGGGATCTCCGGGGCCACCCGCTCGAAGGTGTCGCGGTCGACCTCGAGCGTCTTCAGGTTGCGCGCGTTGACGCCGATCACCTTGGCGCCCGCGTCCACCGCGCGCTCGACCTCCTCCTCGTCGTGGACCTCGACGAGCGGGGTGAGTCCGATGGACACCGCGCGCTCGATCAGCGACTCCAGGGCCGGCTGGTCCAGGGCGGCGACGATCAGCAGGGCGAGGTCGGCGCCGTAGGCCCGGGCCTCCCACAGCTGGTACGAGGTGACGATGAAGTCCTTGCGCAGGACCGGGATGTCCACGCGCGCGCGGACCGCCTCCAGGTCGGCCAGCGAGCCGCCGAAGCGGCGCTGCTCGGTCAGCACCGAGATGACGGAGGCGCCGCCCGCCTCGTAGTCCGCGGCGAGCCCGGCCGGGTCGGCGATCGCGGCCAGGGCGCCCTTGGACGGGCTGGAGCGCTTGACCTCGCAGATCACCTTGACGCCGTCGCCGCGCAGCGCGGCGGCCCCGTCCTTGGCCGCGGGTGCCTTCGCCGCGCGCTCCTTGAGCTCGTCGAGGCTGACGCGCGCCTGCCGCTCCGAAAGGTCGGCACGGACTCCGTCGATGATCTCGTCGAGCACACTCACGCGAGCGGCCCCCTTCCAGACGGTGGACTGTTCCAGCGGGTCGAACGGCCTCCGGCGGTCCGCCGCGAACCGATCAGGCGGATGGAACCGGTGGTTACTGCGATGGTATCCGGAGGCGGGCGCCGACCTCGCATCCGGTGGACGGCGGTCCCACTACCTGGACATACCGGGCCCGATCAAGGATGGAGCCAGCCACCGAACGGCAGGTTCCGGACAACGGTGAACACCAGCAGCAGGGCGCCGAGGCTCCACAGGTGCGCCGTCCCGAGTACGAGGCGCGGCGGCCGCCCGCGCACGGCGCGCAGGACCCACAGCGTCCACACCACGGCGAAGACCGGATAGCCCACGGCGGCCAGGGCGTTGTCGTGCAGGGCCGTCACGAAGTCGCCGTGGACGAAGGCGTGGGCGCTGCGCAGCCCGCCGCAGCCGGGGCAGTAGAGACCGGCGTAGCGCAGCAGGGGGCAGACCGGGTAGTGGCCGGGCTGGTTGGGGTCCACGGCCCCGACGTAGGCGAAGGCGCCGACGACGGCGGTCAGGACCCCGGCCGGGACCGCGAGCCGCCTGAGCACGGCCGTGGCGTGCGGGGAAACGGCGGTGGCGACCTGGGTGCGCCGCGGGCGGGGTATGGGCGTCCGGCCGCGCGTCACCCTTCGGCTGTCGGGATTCACGCCTCGCATTCTGCCCCGGACCGGTCACACACGCGCGAGGGGCGGCACCGGGCCGCCCCCTGGGCTGTCGAGTGGTACGGGTCCGCCCCGTGCGGGCCTCAGCTCTCGGCGCGGGCCGGCTCGCGCGGGCCGACCTGGTGCACCGGGTGCTCGTTCTTCTGGCCGAGGCCCATCATGCGCATGATGCCGCCGACGACGCCGCCGGCCAGCACGATCCCCATGCCGGCCCAGAAGCCGACCGGCTGGGCCATCACCATGAAGGCGCCCGCGACGCAGAAACCGATGAAGGCGATGATGACACCGGTCCAGGCGGCCGGGGTGTGACCGTGGCTGCTGCCCGCCATGACTTGCTCCTCGTTGCTGTGTTCTTGTCTGAGCCGGACGCTCGGCTCCATTGTCCCGTACCCGTGCACCCGACGTGAGCGGGGGTGGCTCCTCGCGACCGCCGTCCGGGCACGGCGCGAAGCGCGCCCCGGCCGGGCGGCGGTCAGGCGGGTCCGGAGCCGGTCGGGTCCTCGCCCCGGTCGAGGGCCTTCCACAGGTCCTCGGGGCGGTCGGGGTCGACCGGGCGGGTCGCGCGGGTGCGGGGGGCGCCGGAGCGTTCGTAGCGGCCGGACATGGCCGGCCACAGGCGGCCGTAGCGCAGGGCGAGCAGGCCGGCCAGGAGCAGCAGCGCCCCGCCGACGGCCGCGACGTAGGGCCAGCCGGTGTGGCTGAGCGCGGCGGCGGTCGCGGCGGTGTCGCCGGAGACCTGGGCGGCCTTCTCGTCGAGGGCGCCGCCGCCGTCGGCGCCGAGCAGGGCGGCGGCGACCGTGCCCGCGCCGGAGAGCGCGAGCAGCACGGCGACCAGGACACGGCCGGAGCGGCGGACGGCGAAGACGGCGACGAGCGCGGCCAGGCCCACTATGGCCAGCGCCGCGGGCACGCCCGTGACCTCGCTGCCCCTGGCGGTCAGCGGGAAGGCGCCGCCGGCCACCGTCGCGGTGCCCTCCGCCCATCGCTGCCGGGTGGCGAGCAGCGCCACGGCCGCGCCGAGCGCGCCGCACAGCAGGGCGACGGCGAGGCTGCGGCGGCCGGACCGGGCGGGTGCGGCGGCTTCGGAACGGGGGTGAGGTAGGGCAGTCACGTACTCCACTATCGCTCGGACCGCGGGCGCCGTGTCAGCCGGGGTTCATGTGCCGGACGTGAGAAACGCCCTACCGTCCCAGCCGGTTCGCGGTGTGCACCGCCCGCAGCACGGCCGCTGCCTTGTTGCGGCACTCGGTGTCCTCGGCCACCGGGTCGGAGTCGGCGACGATGCCGGCGCCCGCCTGGACGTAGGCGGTGCCGTCGCGCAGCAGCGCGGTGCGGATGGCGATGGCGGTGTCGGAGTCGCCGGCGAAGTCCAGGTAGCCCACGCAGCCGCCGTACAACCCCCGCCGGGACGGCTCGAGTTCGTCGATGATCTGCATGGCCCGCGGCTTCGGCGCGCCCGAGAGGGTGCCGGCCGGGAAGCAGGCGGTCAGCACGTCGAAGGCGGTGCGGCCCGCCGCGACCCGTCCGGTCACGGTGGAGACGATGTGCATGACGTGCGAGTACCGCTCGACGGACATGAAGTCGACGACCTCGACGGAGCCCGGCTCGCAGACCCGGCCCAGGTCGTTGCGCCCGAGGTCGACGAGCATCAGGTGCTCGGCGCGTTCCTTGGGGTCGGCGAGCAGTTCCTCGGCGAGGGCCTGGTCCTGCTGCGGGGTGGCGCCGCGCGGCCGGGTGCCGGCGATGGGGTGGACCATGGCCCGCCCGTCCTCGACCTTCACCAGGGCTTCCGGGCTGGACCCGACGACGTCGAAGGCGTCTCCGTCCCCGCAGGGGAACCGGAACAGGTACATGTACGGCGAGGGGTTGGTGGCCCTGAGCACCCGGTAGACGTCCAGTGCGCTCGCCGTGCACGGCGTTTCGAAGCGCTGGGAGGGGACGACCTGGAAGGCCTCGCCCGCGCGGATGCGCTCCTTGACGTCCTCCACGGCCGCCTGGAAGTCCTCGCCGCCCCACAGCGCGGTGTACTCGGGCAGTTCGGAGGGCGGCAGCGCGGCGGGCGGCTGGACGACCGGGCGGGACAGGTCCGCCTCCATGGCGTCCAGGCGGGCCACGGCGTCGGCGTACGCCTCGTCGACGCCGGTGTCCAGGTCGTTGTGGTTGATCGCGTTGGCGATCAGCAGGACCGTGCCGTCCCAGTGGTCGAGGACCGCGAGGTCGGAGGTGAGCAGCATGGTCAGCTCGGGCAGCCGCAGGTCGTCGCGCTCGCCGGGGCCGATCTTCTCCAGGCGGCGCACGATGTCGTAGCCGAGGTAGCCGACCATGCCTCCGGTGAAGGGCGGCAGGCCCAGGTCGTGGGCCAGGTCGCGGGGGGTGTGCAGGGTCTCGACGGTGGTGCGCAGGGCGGCGAGCGGGTCGCCCTCGGCGGGGACGCCGACGGGCGGGGCGCCGAGCCAGTGGGCCTGGCCGCCGCGCTCGGTGAGGGTGGCGTCGCTGCGGACGCCGACGAAGGAGTACCGGGACCAGGTGTACGCCGTACTGCCGTTCTCCGCGGACTCCAGCAGGAAGGTGCCGGGGCGCTCGGCGGCGAGCTTGCGGTAGAGCCCGACCGGGGTGTCGCCGTCGGCGAGGAGCTTGCGGGTGACCGGGATGACGCGGCGGTCGGTGGCGAGCTTGCGGAACGTCTCGAGGTCCATGGCGGCTGACCTTACTGACCTTCGGCCGGCGCGCCGGAACCGGCGTCCTTCAGCAGGACGTCGGCGTCGAAGCAGGTGCGGTCGCCGGTGTGGCAGGCGGCGCCCACCTGGTCGACCTTGACCAGCACGGTGTCGGCGTCGCAGTCCAGGGCGACGGACTTGACGTGCTGCACGTGCCCGGAAGTGTCGCCCTTGACCCAGTACTCCCGGCGGCTGCGCGACCAGTAGGTGCAGCGGCCGGTGGTCAGCGTGCGGTGCAGCGCCTCGTCGTCCATCCAGCCGAGCATCAGTACCTCGCCGGTGTCGTACTGCTGGGCGATGGCGGGCAGGAGCCCGTCGGCGCTGCGCTTGAGGCGGCGCGCGATCTCCTGGTCGAGGCTGCTGGGCGTGGGCGTACCGGGCGTGCTGGTCATGGGTGCCATTGTGCCGCGCGGGACCGGCGTCCCGGGCGGCGTTCCACTGGCTGAGCGCCCCGGCGCGACGGGGCTTTTCGGGCGCCGGTCCCTCGGTCGGCTCGGCGCCTGGTGTGGCCGGTCGACGGGTGGGCGGACTCGCTGCGTGGTCGTAGGCTGACCACATGTCGACCTTTGCCAAGCGTGAACGGCTCCTTCTCGCCGATCTCTTGGAGACCGCCGGCCCTGAGGCGCCCACCCTCTGCGAGGGGTGGCTCACCCGGGACATGGCGGCGCACGTGGTGGTGCGCGAGCGGCGTCCCGACGCGGCCGGGGGCGTGCTGATCAAGCCGCTGGCGCCCCGCCTCCAGAAGGTGATGGAGGAGTACGCGGCGAAGCCGTACGAGGAGCTGATCCAGCTGATCCGTACCGGCCCGCCCCGTTTCTCACCCTTCCAGCTCAAGCAGATCGACGAGGCGGCCAACACCGTCGAGTTCTACGTCCACACCGAGGACGTGCGCCGCGCCCAGCCCGACTGGACGCCGCGCGAGCTCGACCCGGTCTTCCAGGAGACCCTGTGGTCCCGGCTGGAGCGCACCGCCCGGCTGCTGGGCCGGGGCATCCCCACCGGCCTGGTCCTGCGCCGCCCGGACGGCCGGACGGCCGTGGCGCACCGGGGCACGCCGGTGGTGACGGTGACGGGCGAGCCGTCGGAGCTGCTGCTGTTCGCGTTCGGCCGGCAGGGCACGGCCCGGGTCGAGACGGTCGGCGACCAGGACGCGATCACGAAGCTGTCGGAGACCAAGCAGTTGGGGCTCTGAACCCCGCCGCGCCGCTTCGGCGGGGTCAGTGGGGCAGTTCGGCGCGGCGCAGGCCGGGGGCGGCCAGGGCCACGACCCCGCCCAGACCGCACACCGCCGCGCTGACGACGAACACCGGGCCGGTCCCCCAGGCCCCGATCGCGGCGGCCGACAGCGGCATGCTGAGCGGGGCGAAGCCGAGGCTGATCAGGCCGCCCACGGCGGTGACCCGCCCGAGGTAGGCCGGATCGGTCTGGGTCTGCAGCAGTGCGCCGCACAGGGCGCCGCTGAGTCCGACGAGGAGGCCGATCAGCACGGCCACCGAGGCGGCGGCGACGACGCTCGGGACGAAGGCGAGGGCGCCGATGGCCACGGAGCCGGCCAGGATCATGTACGCGGCCACGTGTCCGGCGTGCGGCAGCCGGCCGCGCACCGCCAGCAGCAGGGAGGCCGCACCCGCCCCGGTGCCGAATCCCGCCAGTACCCAGCCCATCCCGGAGGCGCCCCAGCCGCGCTGGTCGGCCAGCAGGGCCAGGCCCACGTTGAGCGGGGCGACGAAGCCGAGGTCGCCGAAGGCGATGGCCAGCATCAGCGGGCCGAGGACACGGTGGCGGCGGATGTAGCGCAGGCCCGCCACCAGGTCGCGCCAGGGGGTGCTGTCGGCGGCGTCGGCGGTGTCGTCCTGCGGCAGGTCCCGGATCCGTACGGAGAGCAGCAGTGGCAGGGACACGGCGATCAGCAGTCCGGCGCACCCGAACGCCGCCGCGGCGCCGCCGAGTGCGACGCCGAGGCCGCCGAGCGGCGCGCCGACGACGCTCGCGAACCGGATCGCCAGCCCCCGCATGCCCTGCACGCGCGCGAGCTGGTCCCGGCTCGTCACTCGCGCGGGCAGGGCGCCCACCGCGGGCATGAACACGGCGTCCACGGTGCCGAAGACCAGGGCGAGCAGGGCCAGCAGCCACAGGCCGGGGCTGGCGAGCCACAGCAGGGCGGCCACCGCCAGGACGGCGACGCAGCGTACGGCGTCGCTGCCGATCACCACCCTCCGCGGCCCGAGCCGGTCGGCGATCACTCCCCCGCCCAGCATCAGCAGCGCCCTGGGCAGCGCGCCGACCGCCATGACCACCCCGGCCTGCGCGGGCGATCCGGCACGGATGGCCGCCCAGGACAGGGCGAGGTAGTAGACGTTGTCGCCCATCATCGAGGCGGTGTAGGCGGCGAGCCAGCGCAGGACGTTGCCGTCGCGGTGTGCGGGGCGCTCGGCGGCACGTTCGCCGGCGGATATCGCAGACGCGGTGGTCAAGGCAGTGACCTCTCTCAGACGCGGAACGGGAAGGCGTACGTGTGCAGCGCGACGTGTTCGCGCCCTTCGGTGTCGCCGGCCGCCTCGCGGGCCCGGCCCTGCTCGTCGTACTTCGTCAGCAGGTCGTGCACGTCCTTCTTGAGCTCGGCCAGTTCGGCGGCCGTCAGCCGCAGCAGCGACTCCGAGTCGAACGCGGCGTCGTTCCACTCCCGCCCCCAGTGGAGGCGCTCGTCGAGGTAGGTGCGGTACATCTCGACGCGCTGCTCCAGGAAGAGCCGGGAGGCCGCGAGGTGCGCCGTCACCTTCTCCGGCGCGTCCCGGAAGTCCTCGTCACGGATGGAGACGCCGTCCGAGGCCGGCTGCCACCAGCGTTCCCGCGCGTCCCCGCTGCGCGGCTCGGCCGCCTCGATCAGACCGTGCTCGGCGAGCTTGCGCAGGTGGTAGCTGACCAGGGACACGGCTTCGTCCACCTGCTCGGCCAGGTGTGAGGCGGTCGCCGCCTCGGCCACGAACAGCAGCCGGTAGAGCTTCATGCGCAATGGATGGGCGAGCGCCTTGAGCGTGCCCAGATCAGTGACTTTCCGGTTCTCCTCGCGTGGCATGCACCCACCCTAGATACGAAAGGAAAGTTGCACAACAAGAATTGCGCAACTTCTCTTTCGCGTATCGGCACGAAAAGGCCCCGGCCGCTTCGGGGCGACCGGGGCCATGCGCTGCCTCGGGCTACCGAACGGGGTGTCCCGCCCCGCGCAGTGCCTCCTTGACCTGGCCGATGCGCAGATCGCCGAAGTGGAAGACCGAGGCGGCCAGGACCGCGTCCGCGCCCGCCGTGACGGCCGGAGGGAAGTCGGCGAGCTTGCCGGCGCCGCCCGAGGCGATCACCGGTACCGTCACGTGCCTGCGGACGGCCGCGATCATCTCCAGGTCGTAGCCGTCCTTCGTGCCGTCCGCGTCCATCGAGTTGAGCAGGATCTCGCCCGCGCCCAGCTCCGCCGCCCGGTGCGCCCACTCCACCGCGTCGATGCCGGTGCCCCGGCGGCCGCCGTGGGTGGTCACCTCGAAGCTCCCGGAGGGAGTGCGGCGGGCGTCCACCGACAGGACCAGCACCTGGCGGCCGAAACGCTCGGCGATCTCCCGGATCAGGTCCGGGCGGGCGATCGCGGCCGTGTTGACGCCCACCTTGTCCGCGCCCGCCCGCAGCAGCTTGTCCACGTCCTCGGTGGTGCGGACGCCGCCGCCCACCGTCAGCGGGATGAACACCTGCTCGGCGGTACGGCGCACCACGTCGTACGTCGTCTCCCGGTCGCCCGAGGACGCGGTGATGTCCAGGAACGTCAACTCGTCGGCGCCCTCGGAGTCGTACACCTTGGCCATCTCGACGGGGTCGCCGGCGTCACGCAGGTTCTGGAAGTTGACGCCCTTGACCACCCGGCCGCCGTCCACGTCCAGGCAGGGGATGACTCGGACCGCCAGGGTCATGAATCCACGGCTCCTCTGTATGCCTCTAGCTCGATCTCGACCAGGATGCGCGGATCCACGAAGCCCTCGACCACCAGCAGGGTCGAGACCGGACGCACCAGGTCGAACAGTTCCTTGTGGGCCCTGCCCACCTCGTCCACGTCCCGCAGATGGGTCAGGTACATCCGGGTCCGGACCACCGCCCCGGGGCCCAGCCCGAACTCGGCGAGCGCTTCCAGCGCGCTGGCGAGCGCGACCTTCGCCTGCTCGTACGGATCGCCCTCCCCGTACAGCACACGGCCCTTGAAGGCCGTCATGCCGGCCACCAGGACCCGGTCGCCCGCCGCCACGGCGCCCGCGTAACCGAATGTCTCTTCCCAAGGACTTCCGCTCTGCACGCGCCGTACGGCTTCCGACGTCATGACGCCACTGCCTCCAAGGCCTCTTCCAGGGTGAACGCCTTCGCATACAGGGCCTTCCCGACGATGGCGCCCTCGACACCGAGCGGCACGAGGCCGGCGAGCGCCCGCAGGTCGTCGAGCGAGGAGACACCGCCCGACGCCACCACCGGGCGGGCGGTCGCCGCGCAGACGTTCTTCAGCAGCTCCAGGTTGGGGCCCTGAAGGGTGCCGTCCTTGGCGATGTCGGTGACGACGTAGCGCGCGCAGCCCTCCTTGTCGAGGCGCTCCAGCGTCTCGTACAGGTCGCCGCCGTCGCGGGTCCAGCCGCGGCCGCGCAGTGTGGTGCCCCGTACGTCCAGGCCGACCGCGATCCTGTCGCCGTGCCGGGCGATGACCTCGGCGACCCACTCGGGGGACTCCAGGGCGGCGGTGCCGAGGTTCACGCGGGTGCAGCCGGTGGCCAGGGCGGCGGCGAGGGTGTCGTCGTCGCGGATGCCGCCGGACAGCTCCACCTTGATGTCCATGGCCTTGGCGACCTCGGAGATCAGCTCGCGGTTGTCGCCGGTGCCGAACGCGGCGTCCAGGTCCACCAGGTGCAGCCACTCGGCGCCCGCGCGCTGCCAGGCCAGGGCGGCCTCCAGCGGAGAGCCGTACGAGGTCTCCGTGCCGGACTCGCCGTGCACGAGGCGCACGGCCTGGCCGTCGCGGACGTCGACGGCGGGGAGGAGTTCGAGCTTGGCCATGTCTCTACAGGGTTCCGATCCAGTTGGTGAGCAGCTGCGCTCCGGCGTCGCCGGACTTCTCGGGGTGGAACTGGGTGGCCCACAGGGCGTCGTTCTCCACGGCGGCCACGAAGGGCTTGCCGTGCGTCGCCCAGGTCACCTTGGGGGCGTTCAGCGCCGGGTTGTGGGTTTCCAGCCGCCAGTCGTGGACGGCGTAGGAGTGCACGAAGTAGAAGCGGGCGTCCGCGTCCAGGCCGGCGAACAGCTCCGAGCCGGCCGGCGCCTGAACGGTGTTCCAGCCCATGTGGGGCACGATGTCCGCCTGGAGCGGCTCGACCGTGCCGGGCCACTCGTCCAGGCCCTCGGCCTCCACGCCGTGCTCGATGCCGCGCGCGAAGAGGACCTGCATACCGACGCAGATGCCCATCACCGGGCGCCCGCCGGACAGCCGGCGGTCGATGATCCAGTCGCCGCGCACGTCCTTCAGGCCCCGCATGCAGGCGGCGAACGCACCCACACCCGGCACCAGCAGACCGTCGGCGTTCATCGCCGCGTCGTAGTCGCGGGTGATCTCGACGTCGGCTCCCGCGCGGGCGAGGGCCCGCTCGGCGGAGCGGACGTTGCCGAAGCCGTAGTCGAAGACCACCACCCTTTTCGCGCCGGTGCTCAATTCCACACCTCCAGCCGCATCACGCCCGCGACGAGGCACATCGCCGCGCCGATGGACAGCAGCACGATGAGGCTCTTCGGCATCTGCTGCTTGACGAAGGAGATGATGCCGCCGAGCAGGAACAGGCCGACGACGATCAGCAGGGTGGACAGACCGGTCACAGTGCCCCTCCGTTCGCTTCTCCGCCCGCGCGGCGCAGAGGCGCGGCCATCGTCGTCGTCTGCGGCCCGGCGGCCGCGCGTGCGTCGCTCACAGCGCGCCCTTCGTGGAGGGGATGATGCCGGCCGCGCGCGGGTCGCGCTCGGACGCGTACCGCAGCGCCCGGGCCAGGGCCTTGAACTGGCACTCCACGATGTGGTGCGCGTTGCGCCCGTAGGGCACGTGCACGTGCAGCGCGATCTGCGCCTGGGCGACGAAGGACTCCAGGATGTGGCGGGTCATCGTGGTGTCGTACTCGCCGATCATCGGCGCCATGTTCTCGGGCTCGGTGTGCACGAGGTACGGGCGGCCGGACAGGTCGACGGTGACCTGGGCGAGGGACTCGTCCAGCGGGACCGTGCAGTTGCCGAAGCGGTAGATGCCCACCTTGTCGCCGAGCGCCTGCTTGAAGGCGGCGCCCAGCGCGAGGGCGGTGTCCTCGATGGTGTGGTGGGAGTCGATGTGCAGGTCGCCGTCCGTCTTCACGGTCAGGTCGAACAGACCGTGCCGGCCGAGCTGGTCGAGCATGTGGTCGTAGAAGCCGACGCCGGTGGCGATGTCGGTCCTCCCGGTGCCGTCGAGGTCGATCTCGACCAGGACCGAGGTCTCCTTGGTGGTGCGCTCGACCCTTCCGATGCGTCCCTCGCGAGTCATCCGCTCTGCTCCTGTTCCTTCTTCAGTTCCCGTACCGCGTCGAGGAACGCGTCGTTCTCCTTCGGCGTTCCCGCGGTGACCCGCAGCCATCCCGGTACGCCGTTGTCCCGGACCAGGACGCCCCGGTCCAGGATCCGCCGCCAGGCGGTGTGGGCGTCCTCGAACCGCCCGAACTGGATGAAGTTGGCGTCCGACTCGGTCACGTCGTAGCCGATCGCGCGCAGTTCGCCGACCAGCCGGTCCCGCTCGGCCTTCAGCTGCTCGACATAGCCCAGCAGCGTGTCGGTGTGTTCCAGGGCGGCCAGTGCCGTCGCCTGCGTGACCGCCGAGAGGTGGTACGGCAGCCGGACCAGCTGCACGGCGTCCACGACCGCCGGGTGCGCCGCGAGGTAGCCCAGGCGCAGACCGGCGGCGCCGAACGCCTTGGACATGGTGCGGGAGACGACCAGGTGCGGCCGGCCGTCCAGCAGCGGCAGCAGCGAGGCGCCGTGGCTGAACTCGATGTACGCCTCGTCCACGATCACCATGGACGGCTTCACCGCCTGCGCCGCCTCGTACAGCGCGAGGACCGTCTCCGGCGACACCGCGTTGCCGGTGGGGTTGTTGGGGGTGGTGACGAAGACGACGTCCGGGCGGTGCTCCGCGATCGCCCGCTCGGCGGCGGGAAGGTCGATCGTGAAGTCCTCGCGACGCGGCCCGGAGATCCAGCCCGTGCCCGTGCCGCGCGCGATGAGCGCGTGCATGGAGTACGAGGGCTCGAAGCCGATCGCGGTGCGGCCCGGACCGCCGAAGGTCTGGAGCAGCTGCTGGATGACCTCGTTGGAGCCGTTGGCCGCCCAGACGTTCTCGACGCCGACCCGGTGGCCGCCCGTCCTCGTCAGGTACCTGGCGAGTTCGGTGCGCAGCTCCACCGCGTCCCGGTCGGGATAGCGGTTGAGGCTGCGGGCGGCCTCGCGCACCCGCTCGGCGATCCGCTCGACCAGCGGCTCGGGCAGCGGGTAGGGGTTCTCGTTCGTGTTCAGCCGTACGGGGACGTCCAACTGGGGCGCGCCATAAGGGGTCTTGCCGCGCAGCTCGTCCCGTACGGGAAGATCGTCGATTCCGAAGCTCACTTGCCGCTCACTTGCTCGTCGGTACCTTCCAGCCGAACCTCGCCTTGATCGCCGCGCCGTGCGCCGGGAGGTCCTCCGCCTCCGCCAGCGTCACCACGTGGTGGGCGACCTCGGCGAGGGCGTCCCGGGTGTAGTCCACGATGTGGATGCCGCGCAGGAAGGACTGGACGGACAGGCCCGAGGAGTGGCAGGCGCAGCCGCCGGTGGGAAGCACGTGGTTGGAACCGGCCGCGTAGTCGCCGAGCGAGACCGGCGCCCAGGGGCCGACGAAGACCGCTCCGGCGTTGCGCACCCGGTCGGCGACCGCCGCCGCGTCGGCCGTCTGGATCTCCAGGTGCTCGGCGCCGTAGGCGTCGACCACCTTCAGGCCCTCGTCGAGGCCGTCGACCAGGACGATCGCGGACTGCTTGCCGGACAGCGCCGGGCGGATCCGGTCCTCGATGTGCTTCGTCGCCGCGACCTGCGGCTCCAGCTCCTTCTCGACCGCGTCCGCGAGCTCCACGGAGTCGGTGACCAGGACGGCGGCGGCCAACGGGTCGTGCTCGGCCTGGCTGATCAGGTCGGAGGCCACGTGCACCGGGTCGGCGCCGGCGTCCGCGAGGATCGCGATCTCGGTGGGGCCGGCCTCGGTGTCGATGCCGATCTTGCCGGTGAAGTACCGCTTGGCGGCGGCGACCCAGATGTTGCCTGGGCCGGTGACCATGTTGGCGGGCGGGCAGGACTCGATGCCGTGGGCGAACATCGCCACGGCGGTGGCGCCGCCCGCCGCGTACACCTCGTCGACGCCGAGCAGGGCGCAGGCGGCGAGGATCGTCGGGTGCGGCAGCCCGCCGAACTCGGCCTGGGGCGGCGAGGCGAGCGCGATCGACTCGACGCCGGCCTCCTGGGCGGGCACGACGTTCATGACCACGGAGGACGGGTAGACCGACCGGCCGCCCGGCGCGTACAGCCCGACGCGCTCGACGGGCACCCACTTCTCGGTCACCGAGCCGCCGGGCACCACCTGGGTGGTGTGCGTGGCGCGGCGCTGCTCGCGGTGGACGAGCCGGGCGCGCCGGACGGACTCCTCCAGGGCCGCGCGCACGTCCGGGTCGAGCTTCTCCAGCGCGTCCTCGATCGCCTGGACCGGGACCCGCACCGACTCCAGACGTACGCCGTCGAACTTCTCGGCGAAGTCGATCAGCGCCGCGTCGCCGCGATGATGCACGGCCTCGCAGATCGGGCGCACCTTCTCCAGGGCGGCCGAGACGTCGAAGTCGGCTCGGGGCAGCAGGTCGCGCAGGGCGGGCCCCTCGGGGAGGGCGTCGCCGCGCAGATCGATTCGGGTGATCACGGTGTCAATTCTCTCAGACCGCGCGCGGGCACCGTCCGTCCGTATCAGTGGCTGATACAGAACGCCGTATCAGTGGCTGGTACGGAACACGGAAGGCCCCCTTCACATTTCGTGTTCAGAGCGTCACCGATCGGGCATGACCGGTTGTACGAAGCGTAGCCAACCAGCGAGTAGCCGGGGAGGGAGGGAGGACCGTGGCCGAGGGGGCCGGCTTGCACTCCGGTGACCTGTCCGACGACCTGACCGCCACCGAGGCGGGAATGTGGCAGGCCTTCCGCAACGGCAGCGTGTACGACCTGCGCAGCGGCGACGCCGTGGTGGACGATCCGCACGGCGGGCAGCCGTGGGGGCCCGAGCGGACCGTGCGGGCGCGCGTCGTCTGCTGGCTGCTCCTGGACGGGCCGCCCGCACTCGCCGGGCGCGTGTCGTCCCTGAAGCTCCACGGCCTGCGGATCACGGGCGCCCTGGACCTCGCCGGGGGCGCGGTACTGCCGTACATGGAGCTGAACGGCTGCCGGTTCGACCAGGAGGTCCTGCTGCCGGAGGCGCACTTCACCACCGTGCGGCTGGTGGACTGCTCGGTGCCGCGGCTGGAGGCGGCCCGCGTGCGCACCGAGGGCGACCTGCATCTGCCGCGCTGCCGGTTCACCGGCGGGATACGGCTGACCGACGCGCACATCGGCACGGACCTGCTGCTCAACCAGGCGGTCGTGCACCGGGACCGCGCCGGCCGCTCGATCGCCGCCGACGGGATGACGGTGGGCCAGGACCTCCAGGCGGAGCTGCTGGAGTCGTACGGCGAGTTCAGCCTGCGCAGCGCCAAGATCGGCGTGTCGCTGAGCCTGCGCGGGGCGCGGCTCACCAACCCGCGGGAGCGGTTCGCGCTGAACGCGCCGCAGCTCACGGTGGAGCGCACGCTGTACCTCACCCCGGCGGGCGTCGGCGGACCGCTGAGCGGGGTGACGCCCGCACACGGGACGCGGATTCAGCCCTTCGAGTGCCGGGGCGGGGTGCGTCTGGACGACGGGCGGTTCGGTGACGCGGTCGATCTGGAGCGGGCCCGTTTCACCCTCACCGACGAGCAGGTGCTGTCGCTGCGCCGGGTGCAGACGCCGGAGCTGCGCTTCCTCGGGGAGCGGCCGCCGCGCGGGCAGGTGCTGCTGTCCGGGGCGCGGGTCGTCACCCTCGTCGACCGGGCGAGCAGCTGGCCCGCGCCGGGCAGCCTGCACATGGGCGGCTTCGCCTACGAGAACCTGGTGCCGCGGGGCCCGTTCCCGCTGACCGAGCGGCTGAACTGGGTGGCGGCGGCGACCGCCGAGTACAACCCGGAGCCGTACGAGCGCCTGGCCGCCGTACTGCGGGAGGCGGGCGAGGACGTGGACGCGCGCGAGGTGCTGCTCGCCAAGCAGCGCCGCCGCCGCGAGACCCTGCCGCTCGCCGCCAAGCTCGTGGGCTACCTCCAGGACTGGACGGTGGCCTACGGGTACCGTCCGGGCCGCGCCGCGGTGTGGATGGCGGTGCTGTGGGCGGCCGGCTCGCTCGCCTTCGCGCGCGCGGGCCCGCCCCCGGCCGACCCCGGCGGCCGCCCGGAGTGGAACCCCGCCCTGCTCGCCCTGGACCTGCTGCTGCCGGTCGTCGACCTGGGCCAGGCGGGCGAGTGGCAGCTGCGCGGCGGCTGGCAGTGGCTCGCCGCGGCACTGATCCTGCTCGGCTGGACCCTGGCCACGACGGTGGCGGCGGGCGCAACGCGGCTGCTGCGGCGGAGCTAGTGCTGTGGCCGGAAGGGTTTGCCGGGAAGCTCGCGGCGTCCGGTGCTGGGGGCACCTCCCACGCCCTTCAGGCAGTGGGGGAGCATCGCAAGGCGGAGCATCGCCCGCGTACGGGATGTACTCGGGTGATGCGACAACGCGGCGTGGGGGTACCCCCGGCCGAAGGCTGGGGGAGTGCCGTGCCGGGCGCCGCGAGCCGGTGAACCTTTCCGATCACAGCACTAGGGACGGGACTGGGGTCGTGCGGCGCCTCCGGCGGAGCCGTTCTTGTCGAACCACAGCTTGTGCACGGCGACCTCGAGCATGCACTCGGTCTCGATCACGCCGTCGAGGGGGCGAACGCGCTCCTGGAGGAACCTCCACAGCTCGGTGCCGTCGGCCCCCGGAAGTGCCGGGGAGCGCGGCGAGACCGGCGCTCCCGCAGAGCCCGCCGACAGTTGTTGAAATCGTCACCTTTTACTTGACCTTGACCATCCGTTGTACAACTTTCCTCGCCTTGCCCGAACCCCCTGGCGCGTCCGCGACCTGCGTCTTTCAATGGTCGGCACCATGGCATCGATGCCCGCGTTCATCCGCCCCACCCGGATGACAAGAACCGCCTCCAGCCCCGCCGCCGGGCTCACCGCCGACGACGAGGTGCTCCTCGACGCGCCGGACGAACCCCTCGGCCCGGCGCTGGTCGCCGCCGCCCAGGGCGCGTACGGGCCCGCCGCGTCGCTGCTCGCCGGCACCCGGGAGGGGGCCCGGTGGGAGGAACGCGACCGGTACGCGACGCGGCTGGCGGCCATCGCCCGTTCCCGCCCGGAGTGGCTGGACACCTGGCGGGCCGCCGCCCCGCACGACCCGGACGCGCTGCTGGTCGCCGCCCAGCTCGCGGTCGACCGCGCCTGGGCCTCGCCCGCGCGGGCGGAGCTGCTGCGCGCGGTCAGCCCGCTGATCACGGCCGCCGCACGCGCCGACGGCCGTGACCCGGTGCCGTGGCGGGTCGCCCTGGACCACGCGCGCGGCAGCCGCGCCGGGCACCGGTACTTCGAGGAGCTGTGGGAGGCGGCGGTCCGCCGGGCCCCGCACCACTACGGCTGCCATGTGGCCGCCCTGCGCTATCTGGCGGCCTCCTGGCACGGATCGCACCGCGAGTGCTTCGACTTCGCCGACCTGGCCGCCCAGGACGCCCCGGCCGACTCGCTCGTCCAGGCGCTGCCGGTGCGGGCCGCCTTCGCCTATCTGACGGACGGTTGCGGGCCGCGGGTGCCGCGGGCCCGGCTGCACGCGGCGGCCGACCGGGCGATCGCCTTCTCCGACCGCTTCCCGGCGGCCGTGACCTGGCCCGCGGAGATCCGTAACCTGCTGACCTGCGTCCTGCTGCGGCTCGAACGCCACGAGGAGGCCCTCGCGCAGCTGCGCCTGGTCGGCCCGTACGCCACCTCCTTCCCCTGGGACCGGCTGTCGGACGACCCCCTCGGCCTCTTCCTGAAACTGCGCGTCAACCTGGGGCCGGTACCGCCCGCGCGGCCGTCCCGGCGCCCGCGATACGGGCTCGGCGGACGCGCCCGTCGCGGCGAGCATTAGGCTTTTGCGCCGTGACCACCGTCCGTCTTCCGCTCTTCCCCCTGAACACGGTGCTGTTCCCGGGACTGGTGCTGCCCCTGAACGTCTTCGAGGAGCGCTACCGCGCCATGATGCGCGCGCTGCTGAAGACGCCCGAGGACGAACCGCGCCGGTTCGCCGTCGTGGCGATCCGCGACGGCCACGAAGTGGCCGTGAGCGCCCCGGGCATGCCCGATCCGACCGCACTGCCCGAACGCGGCCCCGCCGCCGGCTTCGGCCCCGATCCGGCCAAGGCCTTCCACTCCGTGGGCTGCGTGGCGGACGCGGCGACGATACGGGAGCGGGCCGACGGCACCTTCGAGGTGCTGGCCACGGGCACGACCCGAATCCGGCTGCTGTCGGTGGACGCCTCCGGTCCGTACCTCGTGGCGGAACTGCAGGAGCTGACCGAGGAGCCCGGCGACGAGGCGGGCGCGCTGGCCGAGGGGGTGCTGCGGTCCTTCCGCCAGTACCAGAAGCGGCTGGCGGGAGCCCGGGAGCGGTCGCTGGCGACCGGTGCGGACCTGCCGGACGAGCCGGACGTCGTCTCCTATCTGGTCGCCGCCGCGATGATGCTGGACACACCGACGCGACAGCGTCTGCTCCAGGCCCCGGACACGGCCTCACGGCTGCGCGACGAGCTGCGGCTCCTGCGCTCGGAGACGGCCATCATCCGCAGCCTGCCGTCCTTGCCCGCGGCCGACTTGACAAAGGCTCCAACCAGCCAGAATTGACGCGACGGCCCGCTCTGCGTCTCCCTGAACACCGGCCCCGGCCGTATCGAGATCTTCCACATCCTCCACACGGAGAAGGACGGCTCGACGGTCACGCGGACCTGGCCCGGTCAACGTCTCCGGACAGGGGACGTTCCTCTCGTTCCGGCCCGTCTGGGAGGATGCGGCGGGTGGCGAAGAAGTCGAAGAAGCACCAAGGGGAAGAAGGGGCGCGCGGAGCGCGTCCGAACAAGGGCGGCGGGCGGCAGTCGGGCGGTACACCCGCGATGGTGGCGCTCACCGCGGCCGGGGTGCCGTTCACGGTCCACTCCTACGACCACGACCCCTCCCACCCCTCCTACGGCGAGGAGGCGGCCGAGGCGATGGGTGTGTCCTCGGACCGCGTCTTCAAGACGCTGGTGGCCGACGTCGACGGCGCCCTGACGGTGGCCGTGGTGCCGGTCGCGGGCTCCCTGGACCTCAAGGCCCTGGCGGCGGCGGTCGGCGGCAAGCGCGCGGCGATGGCCGACCCGGCCCTCGCGGAGCGCACCACCGGCTATGTCCGCGGCGGCATCTCCCCCCTCGGCCAGCGCAAGAGGCTCCCCACGGTCCTGGACGACTCGGCCCCCGCCCACGGCACCATCTGCGTCTCGGCGGGCCGCCGCGGCCTGGAGGTGGAACTGTCCCCCGGCGACCTGGTGGGTCTCACGAACGCGACCCTCGCCCCGATCGGACGCGCCTGACCAGCCGGCCCTCCCAGGGCCTGCCCGGCGCCGGTGAAACCGAGCACGAGCGCTCACACCCGGCCGTGTCCGGGTCTCGACGACGAAGGCCGCCGTCTTCGAGACCCTGACACCGCAGAGCCGCACGGCCGCGTCCATGACCCCGCGCGGGTCATAGGGCGCGATCGGCCGGTCCGAGGCGAGGGCGACCCGGCCGCCGGCGGCCAGGATGTCGGCGTAGCGCCACGCCTGGCCCCCGACCCGCACGCCGGGATCGCCACCGTCGCCCGCTCCTACCGCCGCGCCTTCGCCGCCCACCCGAACGCGGTCGGCCTGATCGGCGGACGCTCGGTGCGCACCACCATGGCCCTGAACCACTACGACGACATGCTGGCGGCGCTGCTGCGGGCCGGCCGGCCGGCCGACGACGCGATGCGGATCCTGCTCGCCATCGACTACCTGGCGCTCGGCGCCGCGCTGGCCCCTTCGCCGCCGGCTTCGGCCATCTCACCGGCACGACGGGCGGCGAGGACGACCACCCGCACCTCGGCGCGGCACTGGCCGCCGTCGACCCGGCGACCGTCGACGACCAGGCGTTCGAACGGGTTCTGGCCGCCCTCCTCGACACCCTGACGTGACCGGCCCGAACCCCCGGACCAGGCCGAACGGAACGCGGAAGGCGCGGCCGGAGGGCAACGGGCCGGGCGGCCCCGGCCCGCCGGCGTAATACCGCCCACTAGCCGAACGGCCCGGGCTGGGCTGGGCTGGGCTGGAAACCTCTCGAAGAGGACACGCAAGCGCAACGGGGCGCATGCGGAAGGGTCATGCGAAGCAGCCACCGCCCGGCGTGACCGGACGGGCGCACGGCGACGGGTCGCGCCCTGCGGTCGCGGTCCGAGGCGGGAGTTCGAAACCGTGTGACGTCTCGCGAACCGGTACTCGCGGCGGCCGCGCGGGCGGCACGAACCCGATGGCGGTCCCGTCCGGCGGCCGGCCCACCGGGAGCGGCCGGGACGCGCACGGACGGCACAACCGAGGAACCGGGCCGTCCGCCCCGCGCGTGCGGCTCACCGCGTACGGCTCACTCCGGCGGCAAGGTGGGTCCGAACACTGTCGTGTCCGGCTCCGGGTCCCGCGGCCCGAACAGGGCCGTCAACCCCAGGTGGACGATCAGCGCGGCCAGCGACCAGGCCAGCAGCGCCCCCAGGGCTTCGAGCTTCAGCGGTGCTGGGAACGTCACCCCTTTGCCCACGGCCTTGGCATGGGCGACCACGTCCTGCTCGGGCCCGAGCCACACCCCGAGCCGCCACGCCAGCAGCGACCCGAGCAGTCCTCCGACGCACAGGGCCACCACCAGCGGCACGCCCCCGCGCCGCCGCACCAGGAAGACGACCACGGCGCTCAGCACACCGAAGGCCAGAGCCAGCAGAGTGAACGTGCCGTCGACGCCGATCGCCTGCTCCCCCTCGGTGTCCTTGAGGTAGACGACCCAGTTGCTCCCGGACACATCGGCGATCAGCGGCACCCGGGGCGCCAGCCGCAGCCAGAGCAGTCCCAGCGGCACCCCGCAGAGCGCCACGGCGACCATGACGACGACGGCCTCCCGGACCTCGGCCGCCCATCCCGGCCCGTCCTGTTCGTACGCGGTCACCGGCCGGGCTCCGG
Organism: Streptomyces sp. NPDC091412; assembly: GCF_044756885.1. Lineage (NCBI taxonomy): Bacteria > Bacillati > Actinomycetota > Actinomycetes > Kitasatosporales > Streptomycetaceae > Streptomyces > Streptomyces sp. NPDC091412. The sequence goes on from NZ_JBIVTV010000001.1 coordinate 641,821, forward strand.
CGGGCGGCACCTGCCAGGACTGCCAGGGCGAGACCGGCCCCGGCTGCGGGGCCTGCCCGGATCCCGATCCCGAGGACTCTGAGGACCCGGAATGCTGTGAGGAGCGCCGGCGCGGCGGTGGTGGCGGAGTCAACGGAGCGGTCACCTTGTCATCGTGCCAGTTGCGGGGGACGGCCGCGTCACCGGACGGCGGCCCGGCGATAGGCCCAGGTGGCGACGGCCAGCGAGACCACCCCGACCCCGGCGCAGACGGCCATGTCACCGGCCACCAGAGCCCAGTCGGGACGGGCCGCGAAGGTGTGCGCGTAGGCCTCCACGCCGTACGTGGACGGCAGCAGGTCGCGCAGCAGCCGTACGGCCCCGGGCATGCGGTCGGGCGGCAGCACGCCCAGCAGCAGCGCCGCCGACATGCCCAACTGGCCCAGCAGGGTGGCCAGTTCCGGGCGCGGGGCGAGCAGCCCGCAGGCCGCGCCGAGCCCGGAGAGCGCGGCACCGGCGAGCGGGATCACCGCCACCAGCACCCACAGGTTGCCGAGCGGCAGCCCGAACAGCACGCACCCGAACACGGCGGTCACCAGCGTGCCCGGCACCGTGAACGAGGCGTACGCGGCCGCCGCGCCCAGCACCACGGCCGCGGGCGGCACCGGCAGCGTCGCGTAGTGGTCGAGCCCGCCACTGGCCCGCAGCTGCCCGAAGTACTGGGCGAGCAGGTTCAGGGCGACGTAGGCGACGACGACGACCGAGGCGCCGGACACCACGAACCGGGCCTCGCCGCCACCGCTGACCACGCCCCGCATCATGATCATGATGCCGACGGACTGGAAGGTCGCCACGAACAGCAGCGGGATCCGCGCCACCCGCGCCCGGGACAGCTGGGCCCGGTACACGGCGGCCAGCGACGGCCACGGCCGCGCCCGCGGCCCGAGCGCGGCCGCCTCACCGGCGCCGCCGTCCTGTACGGCCGTCGCGCCCGGCAGCACACCGGCGGGTACGACACTCACGTCGAACTGCTCCCTTTCCCTGCGGCAGCGCACGCGGCCGGCTCACCTCCGGCAGCGAACGACGCCGCCGGCTTGTCCGCGGCGGCGCACGGGGCGGGCGCGGCAGCGTCTCCCGCACCGGACGGGTTCCTGCCGGCGCCCGCGTAGTCCTGCACGGATCCGCCGCTCCCCGCGCTCCTGCCACTCATGGCGCCCCCGCGGCTCATGACTTCACCAGCCCCTGCCGGGCGGCGCCGCCCAGGGCCAGGTACACGTCCTCCAGACTGGGCGTGGTCAGGGTGAAGTCGTCCAGGGCGGCGAAGGCGGCCCCGCCGGTGACCGTGGCGACGACGGCGCGGGCGTCCTCGGGCGCCAGCCGCAGCGTCCAGCGGCGACCCGACTCCACGGCCCGCTCCCTGAGCACGGCGACCTCCGCCACCTCCAGGGGCGCCCGCTCCCGCCACACCAGCTCGACCCGCACCTCGCCGGAGACCCGCTCCTTGAGCCGGGCCGGGGTGTCGCAGGCGATGACCCGGCCCTGGTCGAGGACGGCGACCCGGTCCAGGACCGTCTCGGCCTCGATGACGTTGTGGGTGACCAGGACGACGGTCGTACCGCGTTCGGCGCGCCGCCGGTCGACGGCGGACCACACCGCACGCCGGGCCACCGGGTCCATTCCGGTGGTCGGCTCGTCGAGCACCAGCAGCGGGCGCTCGCCGACCAGTGCGGCTGCCAGGCAGGCGAGCCGCCGCTGGCCACCGGAGAGCTTCTTCAGCGGGCGCCCGGCGATCGGGGTGAGGCCCAGTTCGTCGAGGACGGCGTCCCGCTCGGCACGCGCCTGCCGGAGATCCAGGCCGCGCAGCCGCCCGGTGGTCTCGGCGGCGAGCGAGACGGTCAGCTCGTCCAGGGCGGTGGACTCCTGCCCGAGGTAGGCGAGGATCCGCGCGGCCCGCTCGGGGTGCGCCACGATGTCGTGGCCGAGGATCTCGACCGTGCCGCTGTCGGGGCGCAGCAGTCCGGTGAGCTGGCGGACGAGGGTGGACTTGCCGGCGCCGTTCGGTCCGAGCAGCCCGAAGATCTCGCCGCGCCGGACGTCGAGTTCGACCGCGTCGGTGGCCAGCACCGCGGGTGTCCCGGGGGCGCCGCGCCGGCCGCGTACCGCGGGGTAGGTCCGGGTCAGTCCGCGCACCGCGCACACGACGCCGTCCCCGGGCCGAAATGCCTGTGCCGTGCGCGTACTCACAAGGGACGAGGGTACGGGGTCGCGGAGCCTCACTCGCCCTCGGGGCGCCCCGAACCGGTCCGGTCCGCGGTTCAGTCGGCGACGGGAGCGCGCTCGGTGGACGTCCGTACGTCGATCTCCCGCCAGAACCCCGCCCGGATGGCGTACCGGTCGTGCTCGTCGATCTGGTCGTCCTTGTGCGCGAGCAGACCGAAGCGGGCGGCGTAGCGCAGCAGCTCGCCGTCGACGCGGTGCGGGATCCGGGGGTACATCGACGACAGTTTCTGAAGGTGCCCCTGGTCGCCCAGCCGGTCCACCCAGCGCCGGGCGAAGACCTGTCCCACCTCGTACGGGTCGCCGCCGACGGTCGTGATGTCCTCCTCCCGGTCCGCCCACCGCTGCTCGGCCGTCGTCAGCTGGGCGAGCGTCGGCATGGAGGCGGCCTCGGGGGGCTCGGCGGGCAGGCCCGGCCGGTCCACCCAGCCCCGGTCCGAGGACCAGCGCAGGGTCGCCGTGGAAGGGTGCTGCGCGGGCGGGGTGCCGGGGGCGCGCAGGGCGGCGAGGTCCTTGGGGGTGGGCACGCCTTTGACGGCGGGCACCCGCTCCTCGGCGCCGCCCGCCCCCGCGGCGGCGGCCGGGTGCTGCCGCTGTTCGGCTGGGCCTTCGGCGGCCTGGGTGAGCGTGGACTCCGGCAGCGGCGCGGAGAGGATCGCGGCGATCTCGGGGCGGGGCGCGGGCGGTGGCGCGCAGATGCCGCCGAGTTCCTTGGCGCGCACGGCCTTCGTGATCCACGTGCGGTCCAGCACGCGCCGCTCGTCGGCCTCGGCGACCAGGTCCTCGGACTGGTTGTAGTCGCCGTCGGCGGCCTGCACCGCCCACAGGTGGACGGCGACGCCGTGCTCCTTGGCGGCCATCAGGCCGGGCAGCAGATCGCCGTCGCCGGTGACGAGGACGACGTCGGAGCAGGCGCGGTTGCGGGCCAGCTCGGTCAGTTCGGCGTGCATCGCGGCGTCCACGCCCTTCTGTGCCCAGCGTCCGTCGCTTCGGGTGAGCGCGCCGAGCCGGACGGTGACCCGGGGCATCACGCGCAGCCGGCGGTGCTCGGGCTGCGGTACGCGGTCGGGCGCGCCGTCGAACCAGTAGATGCGCAGCAGGGGCCGCTCCGTGTCGGACTCGGCCTGTTCACGCAGCCCCTGCACAAGGGCGGTGTGGTCGACGGTGATCCGGGACCGCGACGGTTCCCCGGCGAGAAGACTGGCCGCGGCGCCCAGCAGATACCCGGCGTCCACCAGGACGATGCAGCGGTCCACGCGATCCACCCTCTTTCCGGGAGGTTGCTTCGGCATGTGCTTCGGGATGTGCTTCGAGTCTGCCCGACCCGGCCGGGGTTAACGGCCCGAACTCGATCTTCGGCGTGGCGTTTCCGGCGCCCGCGCCCCGATGCCCCGCGTTACATACGGTAATTATCCAACATGCGTTCATTGTCGGCCTATGTGAATCTGGTCCCGGCCCTGGCCCCTAGATCCCCCACAGGAGGCTGATCACCATGGCCAAGAACCGCAAGCAGGACCGCAGCCGGCAGAAGGCGTCCGTGGCCGCGAACGGCCCGCAGGAGACGGAGCACTCCACGTCGGAGTCGCAGCCCGAGCATCACGCCCAGAGTCCGCAGACGAGTCCGACTGCCATGGCCCGCAAGGGACGTCAGAAGCGCTTCGGCCACAACTGAGTCCGGTCCATGGACTGTTGAACAAAGCGCGGTAATCGACGAGAGGGCGTACCCGATGCGCACGGGTACGCCCCTCGTTCATGTCAGCCGGCCAGGCAGGACGGGCCGAGCAGGACCTTCAGATCGCCGAACAACGCCGGATCCGGCTTGACCCGGTGCCGGTCCAGACGCAGCACCGTCGTCCTGCTCGGCCCCTGGAGCTTGATGCGGACCTCGCTGTCGCCCTTGTGGTGGCTGAGGATCTCACCGAGGCGGCTCACCATGGGCGGGGTCACCTTCAGTGCCGGGATGGTGAGGATCACCGGTGCGTTGCTCCCCGCGTTCGACAGGTCGGGGATCATCAGCTCCATCGCGACCAGGCGCGGCACGTCCTCGCGCTTGTCGAGGCGGCCCTTGACGAACACCACGGCGTCCTCGACGAGTTGGGTCGACACCAGCTGGTAGGTCGCCGGGAAGAACATGCACTCGATGGAGCCCGCCAGGTCCTCGACGGTGGCGATCGCCCAGGCGTTGCCCTGCTTGGTCATCTTGCGCTGGAGGCCGGAGATGATGCCGCCGATGGTGACGACCGCGCCGTCGGCGTGCTCGCCGCCGGTGAGCTGGGAGATGCCCGCGTCGGCCTTGTCCGCGAGCACGTGCTCCAGGCCGAACAGCGGGTGGTCGGAGACGTAGAGGCCGAGCATCTCCCGCTCCTGGGCGAGCAGGTACGTCTTGTCCCACTCCTCGGCGGAGAACTCCACGTCCAGCCCGAAGCCGGGCTCGTCGCTGGTCTCCTCGCCCATCCCGCCGAAGAGGTCGAACTGGCCCTCGGCCTCCTTGCGCTTGACCGCGACCACGTTGTCGATCATCGGCTCGTACTGCGCGGTGAGGCCCCTGCGGGTGTGCCCCATCTCGTCGAAGGCGCCCGCCTTGATCAGCGACTCCGTGGTGCGCTTGTTGCAGACCACCGCCTCGACCTTGTCGAGGTAGTCGGGGAACGAGGCGTACTTCCCCTTGGCCTTGCGGGACTTGATGATGGACTCGACCACGTTGGTGCCGACGTTGCGCACGGCGGACAGGCCGAAGAGGATCACGTCGTCGCCCTGCGCGGCGAAGTTCGACTGGGACTCGTTGACGTTGGGCGGGAGCACCCGGATGCCCATGCGGCGGCACTCGTTGAGGTAGACCGCCGACTTGTCCTTGTCGTCCTTGACGGAGGTCAGCAGGCCGGCCATGTACTCGGCGGGGTGGTTGGCCTTCAGATAGGCGGTCCAGTACGACACCAGGCCGTACGCGGCCGAGTGTGCCTTGTTGAACGCGTAGCCGGCGAAGGGGACCAGCACGTCCCACAGGGCCTGGATGGCCTCGTCGCTGAAGCCCTTCTTGCGGGCGCCCTCCTGGAAGATGGTGAAGTTCTTCGCCAGTTCCTCGGGCTTCTTCTTGCCCATCACACGCCGCAGCACGTCGGCCTCGCCGAGCGAGTAGCCGGCGACGATCTGGGCGGCCTTCTGCACCTGCTCCTGGTAGACGATCAGGCCGTAGGTGACGTCCAGGACCTCCTTGAGCGGCTCCTCCAGCTCCGGGTGGATGGGCGTGATCTCCTGCTGGCCGTTCTTGCGCAGGGCGTAGTTGGTGTGGGAGTTCATGCCCATCGGGCCCGGCCGGTACAGGGCCGAGACGGCGGAGATGTCCTCGAAGTTGTCCGGCTTCATCAGGCGCAGCAGGGAGCGCATGGGGCCGCCGTCGAACTGGAAGACACCGAGGGTGTCGCCGCGCTGGAGCAGTTCGAAGGTCTTGGGGTCGTCCAGCTCCAGGCCCAGGAGATCGATGTCGATCCCCTTGTTGGACTTCACCATCTTCACGGCGTCGTCCATGATCGTCAGGTTGCGCAGGCCGAGGAAGTCCATCTTCAGCAGGCCGAGCGACTCGCAGCTCGGGTAGTCCCACTGCGTGATGGTCACGCCGTCGGTGTGCCTCACCCAGACCGGGACGTGCTCGGTGATGGTCTCGCTGGACATGATCACGCCGGCCGCGTGCACGCCCATCTGCCGCACCAGGCCCTCCACACCGCGTGCGGTGTCGATGACCTTCTTCACGTCCGGCTCGTTCTCGTACATCCCCCGGACCTCGCCCGCCTCCGAGTAGCGGGGGTGCTCGGGGTCGGTGATGCCGGACAGCGGGATGCCCTTGCCGAGGACGTCGGCGGGCATGGCCTTGGTGATGCGGTCGCCCATCGCGTACGGGTAGCCCAGCACGCGCGCGGAGTCCTTGATCGCGTTCTTGGCCTTGATGGTGCCGTAGGTGCCGATCATGGCGACCTTGTCGGCGCCGTACTTCTCCGTCACGTACCTGATCACCTCGACGCGCCTGCGCTCGTCGAAGTCGATGTCGACGTCGGGCATGGAGATGCGCTCGGGGTTGAGGAACCGCTCGAAGATCAGGCCGTGCGGGATCGGGTCGAGGTCGGTGATGCCGAGCGCGTAGGCGACGATCGAGCCGGCCGCGGAGCCACGGCCGGGGCCGACCGCGATGCCGTTGTTCTTGGCCCACATGATGAAGTCGGCGACCACGAGGAAGTAGCCCGGGAACCCCATCTGGATGATGACGTCCATCTCGTACGCGACCTGCTTCTGGCGGTCCTCGGGGATGCCGCCGGGGAAGCGGCGCTCCATGCCGCGGCGGACCTCCTCCTTGAACCAGGTGACCTCGGTGTAGCCCTCGGGGATGTCGAACTTGGGCATGAGGTCGCGCTTCTCGAACATGCCGGTGGTGTCGACCATCTCGGCGACCAGGAGGGTGTTGGCGCAGCCCTCCTGCCAGGCGTCCGAGGAGTCGATGGCGTACATCTCCTCGGTGGACTTCAGGTAGTAGCCGGTGCCGTCGAACTTGAAGCGGTCGGGGTCGGAGAGGTTCTTGCCGGTCTGGATGCACAGCAGGGCGTCGTGGGCGCCGGCCTCGTGCGCGTAGGTGTAGTGCGAGTCGTTGGTGACCAGAGGCGGGATGCCGAGCTTCTTGCCGATCTCCAGCAGGCCGTCGCGGACCTTGCGCTCGATGTCGATGCCGTGGTCCATCAGCTCCAGGAAGTAGCGGTCCTTGCCGAAGATGTCCTGGTAGTCGGCGGCGGCCTTCAGGGCCTCGTCGAAGTGGCCGAGGCGCAGCCGGGTCTGGACCTCGCCGGAGGGGCAGCCGGTGGAGGCGACGATGCCCTCGGACCACTGGGAGATCGTCTCCTTGTCCATCCGGGGCCACTTCTGCAGCCAGCCCTCGGCGTAGGCGTCGGAGGAGAGGCGGAAGATGTTGTGCAGGCCGGTCCCGTTCACCGCCCACATCGTCTTGTGGGTGTAACCGCCGGAACCGGAGATGTCGTCCCGCTTCTGGTGCGGCTGACCCCATAGGATCTTGCGCTTGTTGCGCCGGGACTCAGGGGCGACATACGCCTCGATCCCGATGATCGGGGTGACTCCGGCCTTCTTCGCGGAGTGGAAGAAGTCGTACGCCCCGTGGAGGTTTCCGTGGTCGGACATGGCGATGTGCGTCATGCCCATCTCGTTGCAGGCGTTGAACATGTCCTTCAGCCGCGCGGCACCGTCCAGCAGCGAGTACTGGGTGTGGACGTGCAGGTGCGTGAACGGCGGCTTCGACACGGTTCGGCCTCCATGGACAACATAGACGACGTGCTGCGGACAGTCCGGGGGACAGCGTCGAAGTCTATGCCCCGGCACTGACACGCGGCCGCGTTCGCGCCGTACCTTCAGGCGGGACAGCGCGGGCACTCCGCCGCACCGCCGGACGTTGGTGTGGTGGAACGCCCAAGCCGGACCCACTCCACACGTCATGCACCACCTGCACCAGGAGGCACTCCGCGATGTCGGTCCCCCAGCTCAGCGACGAGCAGCGCGGCAAGGAGATCATCGCCGTCCTCGACACCGCCTTCGGCGAGCTCCTGGCCGACGATCCGGCCGCGTTCGGCATGAGGCTGCGGAGGATGGCCGCCTCGGCCCTCGCGTTCCACCGGGGCACGGCCTGTCTCTTCCACCACGACCTGGGCGCCGACCGGCGCGGCGGACCCTACCTCGACGACCGCACCTCGCGCGTGTGGATCCACGGCGACCTGCACGCGGAGAGCTTCGGCACCTACATGGACGCCGACGGCCGGCTGGTCTTCAGCGCCACCGGCTTCGACGAGGCCTACGTCGGCCCCTTCACCTGGGACCTCAAGCGGTTCGCCGCCTCTCTCGCCCTCGTCGGGTACGCCAAGGCGCTCAGTGACGACCGGATCACCGAGCTGGTGACGCTCTACGCGACCGCCTACCGCGACCGGATCCACGCCCTGGCCACCGGCGCCAAGAGCGACGAGGTGCCGCCCTTCACGCTGGACACGGCCGACGGCCCCCTCCTGGACACACTGCGTGACGCCCGTTCGCTGACCCGTGCCGGGCTGCTGGAGTCGATGACCGAGATCCGCGACTTCGAGCGCCGCTTCGCGCCCGGCGGCGGCGCGGTCGAGCTGGACGCGGCCACCCGCTACAAGGTCCTCGCGGCGTTCGACGGCTATCTGGAGACCCTGCCGGAGGCCTCACTGGCCCGCCCTGAGTCCTACCGCGTCAAGGACGTCGTCGGCCGCCACGGGATCGGCCCGGCCGGTCTGTCGTACGACATCCTCCTGGAGGGCCACAGCGACGCCCTGGAGCACGACGTGGTGATCTCCATCCAGCGGGCCCGGACCGCGGCGGCCTCCCGGCACATCACGGACCAGGCGATCCACGACCACTTCCAGCACGAGGGCCACCGCACGGTGGTCTGCCGGCGTGCCCTCCAGGCGCACACCGACCCGTGGCTGGGCTGGACCGAGCTGGACGGCGCCGGCCGGCTGGTCACCGAGGTCTCGCCGTACGCCGTGGACCTGGACTGGGACCACGTCGACGACCCGGAGGAGATCGCGCAGGTGGTCGCCGACCTGGGCCGGGCCACGGCCGCCATGCACGGGGCGGCGGACGACACGTCGGGCGAGTCCCTGGTGCCGTTCTCCACCGAGCGGGCCATCGACGCGGCGATCGCGGGCGACGAGGAGGGCTTCGCGCCACTGCTCGCCGACTTCGCGCACGCCTACGGCGCACGCGCGCGTGCCGACCACCGCATCTTCGTGGACCTGCTGCGCAACGGAGGGATCCCGGGTCTGTGACGGATGGGCCGCACACAGGAACCCTTTAGGGGTCTCTTACCGGCCCGCATGACAGACTCGTGTCTCGCTATGGACATATCCGGGACCAAACTCAGAGCCGTGCGCGCGGCGCTGTTCACGGCCGTGGTCGTGACGCTCAGCACCGCGTCGCACGTGCTGCTGTCACGGGTCCCGCTGCCGCTGAACACGGTGGCCGCGGTCGCGGTCGCCGTGTTCCTGCTCTCCTACGCCCTGGCCGGCCGTGAGCGCGGCTTCGGACGGATCGCCGCCCTGCTGGTCCCGTTGGAACTGGCGGCCGACACCGTCTTCACCACCGGCCAGCACCTCTGCTACGGCCCCGCGGGCGGCCCGGTCGCCGGTCCCCTGCGCTCGGTCGGCTTCGACGTGCTGTGCGGCGGGCACACCGACGTCGGCACCCCGCTGGCCCAGATGACCGGCACCGACACCGGCCGGCTGACCGCACTGCTCGCGCACGCCGACCCGGCCACGGCCTGGCTGCTGCTGGCCGCGCACGTCGCCGTCGGCCTGGTCGCGGCCGGCTGGCTGCGCCGCGGCGAGCGGGCGCTCGCCCAGCTGCTGTGCGCGGTGGCCGCCACGACCTTCCGGCCGCTGCTGCTCGCGGTGGCGGCGGTCACGGTGCGCAGCACCCGCTCGGTGGGCCGGCCGGCGCGTCCCGCGCCGCGGATCGCCGCGCTGCGCGCCCGCATCCTCGTGCACTCCCTGGGACGGCGCGGACCGCCGTGCCCGAACGCCCTCGCACTCGTCTGAGCGACGCCCCCGGGCGCCCCGAGCACGACCAGTCCCCATTCGTAGTCCCGCGCACGAAGCTGCGCGTCCCACAGGAGAACACCACCATGAGCAAGCGGAACAGCCAGACGGCGAAGACGGCGGCCCGGGAGCGGCTGCGCGCCGAGCGCGAGCGCGACGCCAAGCGGGCCAAGGCGAAGCGGCAGATAACCGTGGCCTGCGCGGTCGCGGCCGTGCTGGCGGCGGCCGGCGGCATCGGCTACGCCGTCGTCCAGGCCAACAAGCCCAGCCACTGGGAGGCCGTGAAGGACGAGAAGGTCGTCGCCCCGGCCAACACCACCGGCACCGACGGCACGACCGTGGTCATCGGCAAGAGCTCGGCCCAGAAGACCCTCAAGATCTACGAGGACCCGCGCTGCCCGATCTGCGGCCAGTTCGAGGAAGCGGTCGGCGCGACCGTCAAGAAGGACGTCGACGACGGCAAGTTCAAGCTCCAGTACATCGGCGGCACCTTCATCGACAACCACGACAACGGCGAGGGCTCCAAGAACTCGATGAGCGCCATGGGCGCCGCGCTCAACGTCAGCCCCGAGGCGTTCCTCGAGTACAAGTCCGCGCTGTACTCGAAGAAGTGGCACCCGGAGGAGACCGACGACAAGTTCAAGAGCGACGACTACCTCATCAAGGTGGCGGACACCGTGCCGGCCCTGAAGAACAACGCGTCGTTCCGCGACGACGTCAAGAGCGGCAAGTACGACGCCTGGGCGGTCGCCATGTCGAAGACCTTCGACAACAACAAGGACGGTGTGGACGGCACCCCGAGCCTGATCATGGACGGCAAGAAGGTGACCACCCCCGGCACCCAGAACCCGCCGATGACGGTGGACGAGTTCAACGCGGCGGTGGACGCGGCCCTCAAGGGCTGATCCCCGGGCGGCGCCGCCGCTTGCCGTGAATCCCGCGCGAAGAGCGGGCGAACCTTTTCCGGTTCGCCCGCTCTTCGCACTTACCGGTCAGTAATCTGATCGCCCGTGACCAGTCGACAGAGCCACCTCGAGAGCGCCGACTCACCCGTCGCGCGCCGCCGTACGTTCGTCAAGGCCGCGGCGGCGGGCGCCGTACTGGCGGGCCCGCTCGCCGCCGCGCTGCCCGCACGCGCCGCCACCGGTGCGCCCGCCTTCCTGCACGGCGTCGCCTCCGGCGATCCTCTGCCGGACGGCGTCCTGCTGTGGACCCGCGTGACCCCCGTCCCCGAGGCGGTACCCGGCTCCGGGCTGGGCCCGGACACCGAGGTGCGCTGGGCGGTGGCCGGGGACAGGGGGTTCAACGACGTCGTCGCCGAGGGCTCGACCACCGCGACGGCCGCCTCCGACCACACCGTCAAGGCCGACGTCCGGGGGCTGCGCCCGGCCACCGACTACTGGTTCCGCTTCTCGGCCGGGGGCACCGACTCCCCCATCGCCCGCACCCGCACCGCGCCCGCCGCCGACGCCGCCGTCGCCCACCTGCGTTTCGGCGTGGTCTCCTGCGCCAACTGGGAGGCCGGCCACTTCGCGGCCTACCGCCACCTCGCGGCCCGCGGCGACCTCGACGCCTGGCTGCACCTCGGCGACTACATCTACGAGTACGAGTCGGGGGAGTTCGCGGCCCGCGGCAAGGTGGTGCGGCCGCACGTCCCCGCGCACGAGATCCTCGGCCTCGCCGACTACCGCACCCGGCACGCGACGTACAAGACCGACCCCGATCTGCGGGCGCTGCACCACAGCGCGCCGGTCATCGCCATCTGGGACGACCACGAGTTCGCGGACAACGCCTGGTCGGGCGGCGCGGTCAACCACACCGAGGGCGCCGAGGGGACCTGGACCGCCCGCGCGGCGGCGGCCCGGCAGGCCTACTTCGAGTGGATGCCGGTGCGCACGGCGGTCGAGGGCACCACCTACCGGCGGCTGCGCTTCGGCAAGCTGGCCGATCTGTCCCTGCTGGATCTGCGTTCCTTCCGCTCGCAGCAGGCCGCCACGGGCAGCGGCTCGGTCGACGATCCGGACCGAACGATCACCGGACGCGCCCAACTCGACTGGCTGAAGGCCGGGTTGAAGGCGTCGAACACCACCTGGCGACTGGTCGGCAACTCGGTGATGATCGCGCCGCTCGTCATCGGCTCGCTCTCCGCCGACCTGCTGAGGCCGCTCGCCGAGCTGCTGGGGCTGCCGCGGGAGGGCCTGGCCATCAACACCGACCAGTGGGACGGCTACACCGACGACCGCCGCGAACTGCTGGCCCATCTGCGCGCGAACGCCATCCGCAACACCGTCTTCCTGACCGGCGACATCCACATGGCGTGGGCCAACGACGTCCCGGTGGACGCCGGCACGTACCCGCTGTCGGCGTCCGCCGCCACGGAGTTCGTGGTCACCTCGGTGACCTCCGACAACCTCGACGACTTCGTCAAGGTTCCCGAGGGCACGGTCTCGGCGATCGCCGCGCCGGTGATCCGCGCCGCCAACCGGCACGTCCACTGGGTCGACACCGACCGCCACGGCTACGGCGTGCTGGACCTGACCGCCGACCGCGCGCAGATGGACTACTACGTGCTGTCCGACCGCACGAGCCCGAACGCGACCTCGGCCTGGACCCGTTCGTACCGCACACGCAGCGGCACGCAGAAGATCGAACGCGCCTACGACCCGGTCTGAGCCCTGGTCGGCGGCCCCAGGGTCTTTCGTTTGGATCAGGCCGGATCAGGGAGCGGGGTCCGGTGCCGTGCATCGCACGGCGGAGGAGGGCGGCAGGGCGGAGCCCTGCCGACCGACGACAACGCGGCTGGGGGTACCCCCTGCTCGAAGAGCTTGGGGGAACGGTGCCAGGGCCCGCGAGCCCGGCCTGATCCAAACGAGAGGCCCTAGTCGGTTTCGAGCTCCGCGAGGAAGCCGAGCGCCACCCGCCAGGTGGCCTCGGCGGCCTCCTCGTCGTAGTCCGGCAGGTCGGGGTCGGTGTAGAGGTGGCCGGCCCCGGCGTAGCGGTAGACCTCCACATCGGCGCCGGTCCGGCCCATCTGGAGGTACCAGGCGCTCAACCAGTCGTCCGGCTCGAACGGGTCGGGCTCGGCCACGTGCAGCTGGACGGGCAGGCCGTCGGCGCTCGCGTTCGGCGCGACGTCCGAGGTGCCGTGCAGCAGGAGCAGTCCGCGGGCCTTCTCGTCGCCGAGGGCGAGCGTCTGCGCGGTGGCGGCCCCGAACGAGAACCCGGCGTAGACCAGGCCCCGCTCCGAGTAGGGCGCCGCGGCCAGCACGGCCCGCTTGAGCAGTTCGTCCTTGCCGATCGAATCCTGGCAGGCCCTGCCCTCCTCGACGGTGTCGAACGTACGGCCCTCGAAGAGATCCGGCGTCCACACCTCGTGCCCGGCGGCACGCAGCCGGTCCGCGGCCTGACGCACCGCGGGTCCGAGGCCGTAGGTCGAGTGGAAGAGCACGATGTTCATGGGCCCATGGTGCCAGCCGGGTACGACGGCGTCGGCCCACCGCGGTACGCCTCCGCCCGAAGAGAGCCTCGTCACACCGCCCCGCCCTACCCGCGATCTTCACATCCACACATGTTCACGCCGCGCGTCGCGGGTTAGGTTCGCAGGCATGGAGAACGTACTCCGCCCTCTGATCGTCGTCGGCGGCTCGGTCGTCCTCACACTGGTCATCGGCTGGGCCACCGACCTGCTGCTGCGCAAGGCCGACGAACGGCACCACGACAAGCCGTTGTGGGGCCTGCTGCGCCGTGCCCGCGTCCCCTACCAGCTCGTGCTGTGCGCCGCCCTGCTGCGCGGCTCCTACGACCAGGCCCAGTTGCTGGAGCAGCACCGGGTCGGCATCGGCCGGACGCTGACCCTGGTGCTGATCGGGTCGGCGGCCTGGCTGGTGATCCGGATCGCGGGAGCCGTCGTCGAGACCACGTACACGCGCTACGCCAACGCCCGGGCGCACCGGGATCCGGCCCGGGTGCGGCGGGTGCGCACCCAGGTCGAGCTGATCATGCGCGTGGTCTCGGCGGTGGTCATCGTGGTGGCGGCGGCCTCGATGCTGCTGACCTTCCCGGCGATGCGCGCGGCCGGTGCCTCACTGCTGGCCTCGGCCGGCCTCCTCGGCATCGTCGCCGGTGTCGCCGCGCAGTCCACGCTGAGCAACATGTTCGCGGGGCTGCAGATCGCCTTCGGCGACATGGTGCGGATCGGCGACACCGTGGTCGTCAACGGCGAGTGGGGCACGGTCGAGGAGATCACGCTGACCTTCCTGACGGTACGGACCTGGGACGAGCGCCGGATCACCATGCCGGTGTCGTACTTCACGTCCAACCCGTTCGAGAACTGGTCGCGCGGCACCCCGCAGATGACCGGCACCGTCTTCTTCCACCTCGACCACCGGGCGCCGATGGACGCGATGCGCGAGAAGCTGCGCGACATCCTGCGCGAGTGCCCGGCCTGGGACGGCCGCGCCTACAACCTGGTGGTCACGGACACGACGCCGACCACGATGCAGGTACGGGCGCTGGTGACGGCGAAGGACGCCGACGACATCTGGACGGTACGGGTCGTGGTCCGCGAGCAGATGCTCCGCTGGCTCTCCGAACACCACCCCTACGCCCTCCCCCGCGTCACCACAGCCAACGCCACCCCACCCCACGACGGCACGCCCCACCCCACCTTCGACAACTCCCGGCCGGCCTCAGGCTGACCACCCACCCACCGCCGGTACCCGAGCCCCGCGCTCCCCCGACCGGCAGGCGCACGTCCGTCCTCAGGACCACGCATCGACGCCGCTGGGCGGCCGGGGACACTCGTCGGCCGCCCAGCGGCACGCATGCCAGGAGAGCGCCCGCGCCCGCACAGCAGGCTCAGCCTGAGCGAACCACCCAGCCATCGCCGACTGGGAGCGGGCCGCCAGGCACCGGGACCTCCTTGGCCACGCAGACCGGTCGGGGCACGTCAGGCGCCCGGCCCCCACGCTCTCCCGACAGGCAGGCGCGCACCACCGGGGCCGGGCCCGCCGTCGTCGGTCCGGTCGCCGCGTACCGTCCGCGGTGATCGTCGGCCGCCCAGCGGCGCGTGTTCGGTGGCCGTGGGCGCGCTGCGGGCTCAGTGGCCGCGTTCCGCGCCGCCGTTCACCTGGATGATCTGGGAGGTGATGTGGCCGGCGGACGGGGAGGCGAGCCAGTGGAGGGTGGCCGCGATATCGCCCGGGGTGCCGGGGCGGCCGGTGGAGGTCTCGGCGATGAGCCCTTGGCGGCGGGCGTCGTCCATCGCGTCGCCGAAGAAGTCGGTGTCCTCGACGTACCCGGGCGCGACCAGGTTCACCGTGATCCCGCGCGGGCCCAACTGGCGGGCCAGATCGTGGGCGTAGGGATGCAGGGCGGCCTTGGAGGCGGCGTAGGCGCCGCTGCCCGAACCGCGGTAGGCGGCGATGGAACTGAGGAACAGCACCCGGCCGCCCGGCTCGGCGAGCCGCTCCTTGAGGGCCTCCGTGAGCAGCACGGCGGTCAGGGTGTTGATCCGGAAGTTGACCGACCAGTTGTCGGCGACGAGGTCGAGCGGATCCTCCCGCTCCACCCGGGGCTCCAGCCGGCCCGACCCTCCGGCGCTGTGGATCAGCACGTCCACCGCCCCGAGCTCGTCGGCCACGAACCGGGCGACCGACCGCACCCCGGCCACGTCCCCCACGTCCGCGGCGAACGTCAGCGCGCCCGGCACCCCGGCCCGGTGCAGCACCTCGCCCCGCCGCCCGAGCAGCAGCACCCGGTCCCCGTCGGCCGCGAAGGTCCGCGCCGCGGCGAGTCCGATCCCCGTTCCGCCCCCGCTGATGACGACGTTGCGACTCATGGTCGCGAGCGTACCGAGACGGCACCGGCCGGTCCCGTACGCCGAGCGGGGCTCACCGCAGACTGCGTACATCCAGGTGGCGCAGTACCCGGTCCACGATCTCCGGGTCGGCCCCCGGCTCCCGGCGCGCCGCCAGCACCTCGTGCCGTGCCGCGCTGAGCATCTCGCTCTGGATCCGCCGCAACCGCTTCAGCCGCCGTACGCGCTTGTCGTGGCCCTCCCGGCGCTCCTCCTCACCCCACTGCGGGCTGATCCGCAGCCCGATGTCGAAGGCCCGCCGCAGCATCTGCTCGGACAGCTCCTCCGGCAGTTCCTCGACCGCCTCGATCTCCCGCAGCCGCCGCCTGGCCGCCCGCGCCGCCCGCGCCGCCAGCTCCTCCTCGAACGCCTTCTCCCGTTCGGTGTCCGCCCGCACCCCCAGCCGTTTGACCAGCCACGGCAGTGTGAGCCCCTGGAGCACCAGCGTCGCCATGATCACCCCGAAGGCGATGAACACGATCTCGTCCCGGTCGGGGAAGGGCGCGCCGCTGTCCGTCTTCAGCGGAATGGCCAAGGCGAGCGCCACCGAGGCCACACCGCGCATTCCGGACCACCACATGACGACGCTCTCCCGCCAGGTCATGGGGATGTCCTCCTCGTAGTCCCGCAGCGCGTGCAGCCGTCTGGTGAGCCAGGAGGCCGGCAGCAGCCACACCAGTCGTACGAGCACCACCACGGCCACGACCGCGCCCGCCCAGCCCAGCAACTCGCCCCACCGGCCCGATGCGGTGCGCAGCGCGTTGTGCAGTTCGAGGCCGATCAGCCCGAACGCGACCCCGGTGACGAGCGTGTCCACGACGTCCCAGACGGTGTGCCCGGCCAGCCGGGTCAGCACGTCGTCGGCGTCGGAGGCGTACTCGGCGAGGAACAGCGCGGTGGTGAGAACGGCGAGGACGCCGGAGCCGTGGAGCTCCTCGGCCAGCACGTAGGAGGCGTACGGCACGAGCAGCGTCAGCCCGATCTGCAGGGTCGGGTCCCCCAGCAGGTCCAGCACCTTGTTCGTGCCCCAGCCGAGCGCCATGCCCACGGCCACCGCCACCACCGCGGACAGCACCAGGTCGAGCCCGGCCCGCCAGGCCGAGAACTCCCCGCTGACGGCGGCGGCGATCGCCACGTGGTAGAGGACGATGGCGGTGACGTCGTTGAACAGCCCCTCGCCCTCCAGGATCGACACCAGGCGGCGCGGCAGCCCGAGCTGCCCGGCCACCGCGGTCGCCGCGACCGGGTCGGGCGGCGCGACCAGCGCGCCCAGGGCCACGGCCGCGGCGACGGACAGCCCCGGCACGATGGCGTGCGAGACGAGGGCGACGCAGAAGGTGGTGACGAACACCAGCGCCACGGCCAGCAGGAAGATCGGCCGTTTGTGCGCCGTGAACTGCCGCCAGGAGGTACGCCGTACGGCGGCGTAGAGCAGCGGCGGCAGCAGGGTGGGCAGGATCAGCGCGGGCGGGATGTCGACGTTCGGCACGAAGCCGAGCAGCGCCAGGACGATCCCGAGCAGCGTCATCAGGACCGGCGCGGGCAGCCCGAACCGGTCGCCGACCGGGACGCTGATCACGGCCCCCAGCAACACGACGAACAGCAGGGCCAACTGATCCACGCTCAGCGCTCCGGGACGTCGGACGTTCACACGACAGGCTTCCAGCCTGCCACGCCACCCCGCTCACCGGCCGCTTCGCGCCCGTGGACTACAAGGCGCGCCGCATCGCCCGGTGCGGGATGCCGGCGTCGGGGAACTCAGGTCCGTACGCCTCGTATCCCAGCCGCTCGTAGAAGCCGAGTGCGTGGCTCTGCGCGTGCAGGTCCACCGCCGAGAGGCCGCGCGCGCGTGCCGCGTCCTCGATGGCACGCACCAGGGCCGCGCCGACACCCAGCCCGCGCGTGTCCCCGGTGACGGCGAGCCGCCCCAGGGAGCCGACCGCCGGGTCGCCGCCCGTCTTCGCGGTGACCTCCGCGCCGTACAGCAGCCGCCCGGTGCCGAGCGGCACGCCGTCCTCGCGGACCGCGAGCACGTGCACCGCGAGGGCGTCGTACGCGTCGTACTCGATGTCCTGCGGAACGCCCTGCTCCACGACGAAGACCTCCTTGCGCACCGCGAAGCAGGCCTCGCGGTCGGCGGGGTCCTCGGCGACACGCACCTCGTACGGCAGGCTCATGCGTATGTCTCCTCGCGGACCTGGTCCAGGGCTTTCCGAAGGTCCTCGGGGTAGTCGCTGGTGAACTCCACCCACTGGCCGTCGCCGGGGTGCTCGAAGCCGAGCCGCACCGCGTGCAGCCACTGGCGGGTCAGCCTCAGCCGCTTGGCGAGGGTGGGGTCGGCGCCGTAGGTCAGGTCGCCGACGCAGGGGTGGCGGTGTGCGGCCATGTGGACGCGGATCTGGTGGGTGCGCCCGGTCTCCAGCTTGACGTCGAGCAGGGAGGCGGCGCGGAACGCCTCGATCAGGTCGTAGTGCGTGACGGAGGGCTTGCCGTCGGCGGTGACCGCCCACTTGTAGTCGTGGTTCGGGTGCCGGCCGATGGGCGCGTCGATGGTGCCGCTGGTCGGGTCGGGGTGGCCCTGGACCAGGGTGTGGTACCGCTTGTCGACCGTGCGCTCCTTGAACTGGCGCTTGAGCGACGTGTACGCGTACTCGGACTTGGCGACCACCATCAGGCCCGAGGTGCCGACGTCGAGGCGGTGCACGATGCCCTGGCGCTCGGCGGCGCCGGAGGTGGAGATGCGGTAGCCGGCCGCCGCGAGGCCGCCGATCACGGTCGGACCGGACCAGCCCGGACTGGGGTGCGCGGCGACGCCGACCGGCTTGACGATCACGACCACGTCATCGTCGTCGTGCACGATCTCCATGCCCTCGACCGGCTCGGCGACCACCTGCACGGGTGCGGGTGCCTGCGGCATCTCGACCTCCAGCCAGGCACCGCCGTGCACCCGCTCGGACTTGCCGGCCACCGTGCCGTCGACCAGCACCTTGCCCGCGGCGGCCAGCTCCGCCGCCTTCGTACGGGAGAAGCCGAACATCCGGGAGATGGCGGCGTCGACGCGCTCGCCCTCCAGGCCTTCGGGCACGGGCAGGGTACGGATCTCGGGAAGCGTGCTCACCCGTCGAGTATGCCGGACCGGTCCGGCGGTCCCGTCCCGGGCTCAGTCCTTGTGGACGGTCCCGTCCGGGTCCAGGCCGCGGAAGGAGAGCAGCACGATCAGGATTCCACCGCACACGATCGCCGAGTCGGCGAGGTTGAACACGGCGAAGTGCTTGGGCGAGATGAAGTCGACGACCGCGCCCTCGAAGACGCCCGGCGCGCGGAAGAGCCGGTCGGTGAGGTTGCCCAGCGCACCGCCGAGCAGCAGGCCGAGCGCAATGGCCCAGGGCAGGCTGTAGAGCTTGCGCGCGAGGCGGGCGATCACCACGATCACGGCGGCCGCGATGACCGTGAAGATCACGGTGAAGGCCTCGCCGAAGCCGAAGGCGGCGCCCGCGTTGCGGATCGCCTCCAGTTGCAGCCAGTCGCCGATGAGCTGGATCGGCGGGCGGTGCTCCAGCTTGGCCACCACGAGCATCTTGCTGGCCAGATCGAGGGCGTAGGCGATGACCGCGACCGTGAACAGCACGGCGATCCGGCGCCGGCCGCGCGGCCGCTCGGCGGCGGTTGCCCGTCCGTCCGCGCCGGCCGGCGTCCCGCTCGTCCCGTCCACGCCCGCCGCCGTGCCGTCGGTGCCGGGCCGGCCGGCCGGGTCCTGTGCCCCTTCGGCGCCGGACGGGCCGCCCCGCCCGACGTTCCCTCCGGGGCGCTGCCGCCCCGCTCCCGCCGCATCCGGAGTGTCCGGCGTACCGATGATGCGCTCCGCCTCTGCCACGTGAGTCCCTTGACCTAGGTACCTGACTGAGGACGAGACTACGGCACGCCTCGCACCCGGTTCAGTACCGGCGTTCCTGCTTCTGCTTGCACGCCACGCACAGGGTGGCGCGTGGGAAGGCCTGCATGCGGGCCTTGCCGATGGGGTCGCCGCAGTTCTCGCACAGGCCGTAGGTGCCCGCGTCGAGCCGTTGCAGGGCGCGCTCGGTCTGGGTGAGCATCTCGCGCGCGTTGGCGGCGAGCGCCATCTCGTGCTCGCGCGTGATGTTCTTGCTGCCGGTGTCCGCCTCGTCGTCGCCCGCGCCGTCACCGGAGTCCCGCATCAGGCCCGCGAGGGACTCCTCGGACGAGGTGATCTCCTTGCTCAGCCGCTCCATCTCGGACTCCAGCTCCGCGCGGGCCTCCGAGACCTCCTCCGGGGTCCAGGGATCCTCGCCCGGGCGGACCGGGAGGTCTCCCGGTTCCACCGCCGCGGCGATGCGCGCCTTGGGCACGGCGGTCTTCGCCGCCGCGGCCGTGCCAGGAGTCTTCTTCGCAACCACCGTCGTGGCTCCCGTCTGCTTCGCGGCCCGCGCCGCGCCCACCTTCTTGGCCGTCCTCTTCCTGCCCCCACCCGCTCCGGAGACACCAGGAGCCGCCACGCGACCCGCACCGTCCCCATCCCCCTGCGCCGCCGCATCCGCACCGCCGCCCCGGTCGGGGACCGTCCCCGCGGTCGCCCTCCTGGCGGCCTTCCTCCGTTCGCCCGCCCCCGCCGAGCCCGCGCCGGCACCCGCCCCGCCACCAACGCCCCGCTCCCGCGCGTCCACCTCCCCGGCAGCCACACCCCCACCGGCGGCGACCACCCTCCCGCGAGCACCCTTCCCACCCGCCTTCTCGGCGGCGGCAGCGCTCCGACCACCCGCCCCCGCCCCGGCCGCCTCCCGCACCGAGGCCTCGTAGGCACCTGTCCCGTCACGGACGGACTGCTCCCGCGCGTCCACCTCCCCGGCAGCCGCGTCCCGGCCGGCGGCGCCCCCCTTCCCGTGAGAGCCCTTTCCACCCGCCTTCTTCCCGGCAGCCGCCTTCTCGGCGGCGGTGTCGTGGGCACCCCCGCTCCCGCCGCCGGGGTGCCCGCCCCCGGCGCGCCCAGCAATCGTCTCCTCGGCGCCCGCCCCGGCACCCGGCCGCTCGGCGGACGCCTTCTTCGCGGCCGTCCGACCGGTACGGGCGCCCCTGTCGGCGGCCTCCGCCGTCCCGAGGCCCTCGGCGGCCTTCTCCTCCACGTCCGGGGCTTCGGCGGTGGACTTCTTCGCCGTGGCCCGCTTGTTCAGGGACTTCTTCGCCGCGGCGCCCTTGGCGCCGGGCCGCTTCCCCGACGCCGCCTCCGGCGGGGCCTCGCCCGCCACGGGCTTCTTCGCGGCCGCCCTCTTCGCCGTCGTCTTCCGCGCGCTCTTCGCGGGAGCCGCCTCCGCGGATTCCGGAAGGGCCGCCGGCCTCTCCCCCACGGCCTCCGACGCGGTGGCCTTCCGCTCCTCGCCCGACCTCGCGGCAGCCGGTTCCTCCCCCGCCGGGCCGGTCCCGGCCGGCCGGGACCGGCCCGGCTTGGCCGTGTTCGCCCTGGTCGTCGGGCCCCTGCGCCCGCGTCCCGTCACCGGTCCGGCCTTGGCCGTCTGCTTCGGCGTGACCCTGTCCTTCATGGCCACCACCTCCTTCGCGGCCGTGCCTGACGCCCTGGCCGCCGCTCGGGTGGTCTTCCTGGCCGCGCCGGCGGCGGAATCGGGGACGGTGCCCCGGGACCTGCCGGACGCCGACTGCTCGGCGGTCTTCTTCGCCACCATGGCCGCGGCCCCTTCACATATTGTGATCTTGCTCGCGAATCGTGCTGGGACGATAAATCGACTCGAGTCCCGCGGCAACGGGGCACGCCGCCCGATTCGCCCGCCTCGCGCGGATCGCGCGGCCGGCATGCATGCGTTGTGCCCAGCTCGCCGCCACGTAATCCGACCAGCCGCACGTCCTACGATCCGATCGGCACCGCCGCGCCATCCGGGTCACCCCCGGCGCGGAAATCGGGTCGGCCCCGGTCGCCGGGGCGCCGTACACTGGGCGGAGCGAAAAGCGTGGATGGGGACGAGTAGCGGCGTAAGCAGCCCAGAGCGACCCGGGGACGGTGTGAGCCCGGGGGCGAGCGCGACGTGAAGATCACCCCGGAGCCGCCGGAAGAACGCCCCAGCACGGAGCCAGGGGCCGGTAGAACCGGCATCGCGACCCCAATGAGGGGGCTCGTCGGAGCGTACGGCGCACCGGGGAGCCAAGGAGGGTGGTACCGCGGGAGCGCGCCGCACACGGCGTGGACAGCTCAAAGGCTCTCGTCCCTCCGACGGAAGGCAGCACATCCGCCGGAGGAAGCTCGTTGAATACGCAGCCGCAGTACCGCCAGGTGCCCGCGCAGGTCGACCTGCCCGCCCTCGAGCACACCGTGCTCGACTTCTGGCGCGAGCAGAAGATCTTCGCCAAGAGCCTGGAGCAGTCCGAGGGGCGCCCCGAATGGGTGTTCTATGAAGGCCCGCCGACCGCCAACGGCATGCCAGGCGCCCACCACATCGAGGCACGCGTCTTCAAGGACGTCTTCCCCCGCTTCCGCACCATGCGCGGCTACCACGTGGCCCGCAAGGCCGGCTGGGACTGCCACGGCCTCCCGGTGGAGCTGGCGGTCGAGAAGGAGCTCGGCTTCAGCGGCAAGAAGGACATCGAGGCGTACGGCATCGCCGAGTTCAACGACAAGTGCCGCGAGTCCGTGCTCCGCCACACCGACGCGTTCTCCGAGCTGACCACCCGCATGGGCTACTGGGTCGACCTCGACGAGGCGTACGTCACCATGGAGCCCGAGTACATCGAGTCCGTCTGGTGGTCGCTGAAGGAGATCTTCAACAAGGGCCTGCTGGTCCAGGACCACCGGGTCGCCCCCTGGTGCCCGCGCTGCGGCACGGGCCTGTCGGACCACGAGCTGGCCCAGGGCTACGAGACGGTCGTCGACCCCTCCGTCTACGTCCGCTTCCCGCTCACCTCCGGTCCGCTCGCCGGCCAGGCCTCGCTCCTGGTGTGGACGACGACCCCGTGGACGCTGGTGTCCAACACGGCGGTCGCCGCGCACCCCGACGTGACGTATGTGGTCGCGACGAACGGCGAGGAGAAGCTCGTCGTCGCCGCACCGCTCGTCGGCAAGGCGCTCGGCGAGGGCTGGGAGACCACGGGCGAGACCTTCACCGGCGCCGAGATGGAGCGCTGGACGTACCAACGCCCCTTCGAGCTCGTGGAGTTCACGGAGCCGGCGCACTACGTGGTCAACGCCGAGTACGTCACCACCGAGGACGGCACGGGCCTGGTCCACCAGTCCCCCGCCTTCGGTGAGGACGACCTGAAGGTCTGCCGGTCCTACGGCCTGCCGGTGGTCAACCCCGTCCGCCCGGACGGCACGTTCGAGGAGGACGTCCCGCTGGTCGGCGGCGTCTTCTTCAAGAAGGCGGACGAGAAGCTCACCGAGGACCTCGGCGACCGCGGCCTGCTGTTCAGGCACGTGCCGTACGAGCACAGCTACCCGCACTGCTGGCGCTGCCACACCGCGCTGCTGTACTACGCGCAGCCGTCCTGGTACATCCGCACCACCGCGATCAAGGACCGGCTGCTCGAGGAGAACGAGAAGACCAACTGGTTCCCTTCGAGCGTCAAGCACGGCCGGTACGGCGACTGGCTGAACAACAACATCGACTGGGCGCTGTCCCGCAACCGCTACTGGGGCACCCCGCTGCCCATCTGGCGCTGCGAGGACGGCCACCTCACCTGTGTCGGCTCCCGCGCGGAGCTGACCGGACTGACCGGCACCGACCAGTCGGAGCTCGACCCGCACCGCCCGTTCATCGACGACGTCACCTTCCCGTGCCCGCAGTGCGAGAAGACGGCCACGCGCGTGCCCGAGGTCATCGACGCCTGGTACGACTCGGGTTCGATGCCGTTCGCGCAGTGGGGCTACCCGTACAAGAACAAGGAGCTGTTCGAGAGCCGGTACCCGGCGCAGTTCATCTCCGAGGCGATCGACCAGACCCGCGGCTGGTTCTACACGCTGATGGCGGTCGGCACCCTGGTCTTCGACAAGTCGTCGTACGAGAACGTCGTGTGCCTCGGTCACATCCTCGCCGAGGACGGCCGGAAGATGTCCAAGCACCTGGGCAACATCCTCCAGCCGATCCCGCTCATGGACCAGCACGGCGCTGACGCGGTGCGCTGGTTCATGGCGGCCGGCGGCTCGCCGTGGGCGGCCCGCCGGGTGGGCCACGGCACCATCCAGGAGGTCGTCCGCAAGACGCTGCTGACCTACTGGAACACGGTCGCCTTCCAGGCCCTGTACGCCCGTACGTCCGCCTGGGCGCCCACCGGGGCCGACCCGGCCCCGGCCGACCGCCCGCTGCTCGACCGCTGGCTGCTCAGTGAGCTGCACGCGCTGACCGACCAGGTCACGCAGGCCCTGGAGGCGTACGACACCCAGCGCGCCGGCAAGCTGCTGTCGGCGTTCGTCGACGACCTGTCGAACTGGTACGTCCGCCGCTCGCGCCGCCGGTTCTGGCAGGGCGACAAGGCCGCGCTGCGCACGCTGCACGAGGTGCTGGAGACGGTGACCAGGCTGATGGCGCCGATCACCCCGTTCATCACCGAGCGGGTCTGGCAGGACCTGGTCGTGCCGGTGACCCCGGGCGCCCCGGAGTCGGTGCACCTGGCCACCTGGCCGGAGGCGGACCTGCCGGCGACCGACCCGGAGCTGTCGAAGCAGATGGTGCTGGTGCGCCGCCTGGTGGAGCTGGGCCGTGCCACGCGCGCGGAGTCGGGCGTCAAGACCCGCCAGCCGCTGTCCCGGGCGCTGGTCGCGGCGGCCGGCTTCGAGTCCCTGGACCGGGAGCTGCACACGCAGATCACGGAGGAGCTCAACGTCTCCTCCCTGGCGTCGCTGAGCGAGGTCGGCGGGTCCCTGGTGGACACCACCGCCAAGGCCAACTTCCGTGCGCTGGGCAAGCGGTTCGGCAAGCGGGTGCAGGACGTCGCCAAGGCCATCGCGGGCGCGGACGCGGCGGCGCTGTCGCTGGCGCTGCGCGAGGGCACGGCGTCGGTGGAGGTCGACGGCGAGACGGTGACGCTCGCGCCGGACGAGGTCATCATCACCGAGACCCCGCGCGAGGGCTGGTCGGTGGCGTCCGACTCCGGCGCCACGGTCGCCCTGGACCTGGAGATCACGGAGGAACTGCGCCGTGCGGGCCTGGCCCGGGACGCGATCCGGCTGATCCAGGAGGCCCGCAAGAACAGCGGCCTCGACGTGGCCGACCGGATCGCGCTGCGCTGGACCGCGACGGACCCGGCGACCATCGCCGCCCTGAGCGAGCACGCGTCGCTGATCGCCGAGGAGGTCCTGGCGACGGACTTCGCCCAGGGCGAGGCGGACACCGCCTATGGCGACGCCTTCACCGACGAGGGCCTGTCCCTGGTCTTCCGCCTCCGCAAGGCATGACCCACCGGGGGACGACGCCCGCGGGCGCCCGTCCCCCGTCCCGGCGGGGAGCCCGCCCGGCCACGAACCGGCGGGCTCCCCGCACGGCTTGACCGGGCGCAGCCCCTGGGTGGAACAGCGGGCGCGCGGCCCCGGCACACGAGAACGGCCCCGGAGGGATGTCCCTCCGGGGCCGTTCTCTCAGGCTGCCGACGCCTAGTCACCAGAAACCCTTCAGGGTTCCCTCAGTTGTCGTCCTCGTCGATCAGGAAGCCGCGCATGGGCGAGGGCGCCTGACCCATCGGGGCCGGGCCCTGCGGACGCACCGGGGCCATCGGCTGGGTCATCGCCGGGGCCATCTGCTGCTGACCGCCGTAGGACGGACCGGACGGGCCGGGTGCACCGCCCATCGGCTGGCCGCCGCCGTACGACGGGGCGCTCGCGCCGGCCGGGGCCATGGAGGGCGCCGGGGACGGCGGGAGGGACGGGGCCGCAGGCGTGCGCGGCGGGGCGAGGGAGTCGTCGGCCTGGGTCTCCAGCTGACGCAGCTGCGACTCCAGGTACGACTTCAGGCGCGTGCGGTACTCGCGCTCGAAGCCGCGCAGGTCCTCGACCTTGCGCTCCAGCGTGGCGCGGGCGGACTCCAGGGAGCCCATCGCGACGCGGTGCTTCTCCTGCGCGTCCCGCTCCAGGGCGTCGGCCTTGGCACGGGCGTCACGCTCCAGACCCTCGGCACGCGAACGCGCCTCGCCGACGATCTTGTTGGCCTCGGACCGGGCCTCGGCGATCGCCTGGTCGGCGGTCTGCTGGGCCAGCGACAGGACGCGCGCGGCGCTGTCGCCACCGGGACCCTGACCCATCGGACCGGGGCCGCCCATGGGACCGGGACCCTGACCCATCGGACCGGGACCCTGACCCATCGGACCGGGGCCGCCGCCCATCGGGCCGGGACCCATCTGGCCCTGCATCTGACCCGGCATCTGGCCCTGCATCTGACCCGGCATCTGACCCTGCATCGGTCCCTGGCCCATCGGACCCTGGCCCATCGGACCCTGGCCCATCGGTCCAGGACCCATCTGGCCGGGGCCGGGGCCGGGACCCTGAGGGCCCTGGCCGCCCGGGCCGGCGGGCAGCTGCGGGGCGCCGCTGGGCAGCTGGGGCGGACCACCCATGGGGCCGCCCATCTGCTGCTGCGGCGGGCCCGATATCCCGGCGGGCACCGGAGCGCCCGGCCCTCGCATGCCCTGCTGCTGAGGATGCGGTGGTTGCTGGTCCTCCGGAGGCTTGCGCATGTTCTGCTGATTCTGGGCAGCAGCGCGCGTGGCCGCGGCCAGTTTGGCGCGCAGGTCCTCGTTCTCACGGAGTAGTCGGGTCAGCTCGGCTTCGACCTCGTCGAGGAAGGCATCGACCTCGTCCTCGTCATAGCCTTCTCGGAGGCGGACGGTCGTGAACTGCTTGTTCCGCACGTCCTCGGGGGTCAACGGCATCTCTTCACCTCAACGTAGTCATCGGCAGTCGGCAAGACCGTATCGTCCACAGTCACCTCGCGAGGTTCCCCACGACGGAGATCAGGATGTAGACGATGATCATCAGTACGAAGAAGGACAGGTCGAGCGCCACGCCCCCGAGACGCAGCGGCGGGATGAACCGCCGCAGAAGCTTCAGCGGTGGATCGGTGACAGTGTAGGTGGCCTCCAGAACGACCACCATCGCCTTGCCGGGTTGCCATGAGCGGGCGAACTGGAACACATAGTCCATGACCAGCCGAAAGATCAGCACGATGAGGAACACCATCAGCGCGATGTAAAGAACCTCCATGGCCACACGCATGATCGGTGCTTCCCTCTCCCCTGTTCCGTGCCAGTTCTACGGTGGTGCGTCTCAGCTCTGGTTGAAGAACCCGCCCTCTGCGATGCGGGCCTTGTCCTCCGCCGTGACATCGACGTTAGCAGGCGACAACAGGAACACCTTCTGCGTCACCCGCTCGATACTGCCGTGAAGACCAAACACCAAACCGGCGGCAAAGTCGACAAGTCGCTTCGCGTCTGTGTCATCCATCTCAGTCAGATTCATGATCACCGGGGTGCCCTCACGGAAGTGTTCCCCGATGGTACGGGCCTCGTTGTAGGTCCGGGGGTGAAGTGTGGTGATCCGGTACGGCTCTCGTTCCGACACGACCTTGGGCATGATCACCGGTGCGTTCTTCTCCAGGCTTGCGCGGTCTTGTGTGATGGACGCCACGGGCGCGATGCGCGCCGGACGCCCGGATTCCGCCGGGAGCGAAGCGGAATGCGACACCGGTTCGCGGGGCGTCGGAGGCTGCACCACTCGCACCGGTTCATCCCTTTGGGGCTGATGCACCCCATGCGACTGGTGCGGTGGGTCGTGCCGTCGGCGGTCCCGCTCGGGTTCCGGGTCCAGCTCGGGTTCGAAGTCGTCATCGGGGTCGAATCCCCGGCCGTCGTACCCATCGTCCTCCACGAGGCCGAGGTAGACCGCCATCTTGCGCATCGCGCCGGCCATGCTCTGAGTCCTCCGCTCTGTGGTGGATCCGCTGACGACCGCCAAGTGCCCGCGATCCACGAGGTCGTTGCGCCCCGTTGGGCGATATTGACCATATTTTCTGCTGTGGTCCGACTTCTTGGCGACGTTACCCGAGCCTGGGGCGGACTCCGAGTACCGCGCTTCCGACGCGCACATGTGTCGCACCGGCGGCCACGGCCTGCTCGAGGTCCCCACTCATCCCTGCCGAGACCATGGTGGCAGCCGGATGGGCCGAGCGCAGGTCGGTCGACAAATCCACGAGGCGCTCGAACGCGGCCTGTTGCCGGCCGGCGTACTCCCCGGTCAGCGGGGCGACGGTCATCAGCCCGTCGAGCCGGAGCGCTTCGGAGCGGGCGACGAGGTCGGCCAACTCTTCGATTCCGCCGGGCCCGACGCCTCCCCGCTCCCCGCGTCCGCTCTCCCCCGCGTCCAGCGCCAC
Organism: Streptomyces sp. NPDC091412; assembly: GCF_044756885.1. NCBI lineage: Bacteria > Bacillati > Actinomycetota > Actinomycetes > Kitasatosporales > Streptomycetaceae > Streptomyces > Streptomyces sp. NPDC091412. The sequence continues at coordinate 669,906 of NZ_JBIVTV010000001.1, forward strand.
CTGGATGAGACAGCCGACCTCGCGCTCCGCCCGCACGGCCTCCCTGGAGAGCGCGGTGATGAGCCGGGAACGGTCGATCGACTGTACGACGTCGGCGTAACCAACCACGGATCGCACTTTATTGGTCTGAAGTTGACCAACAAAATGCCACGTCAGGGGCAAATCAGCACAGTCGGCGGCCTTGGGCGCCGCCTCCTGGTCCCGGTTCTCGGCGGTGTGGCGCACACCGAGTTCCGACAGGATCCGCACATCCGAGGCCGGGTACGTCTTGGTGACCACAATGAGGGTCACCTCTTCCCGCGCCCGGCCCGCGGCCGCGCACGCGGCGGCGATACGCCGCTCCACCTTCGCCAGGTTCGCGGCGAGTTCGTTCCTACGGTCCGTCATGCCCCATCAGTCCAGCCAGACATAGCCCGCGAGCCGACCGGTGGTGCGGTCGCGGCGGTACGAGAAGTGATCACTCGATTCCCGCGTGCACACCGGCGACTGCTCCCGGTCGTGCACCCCGAGGCGCTCGAGTTGCGCGTGCACGCCGGCGCTCACGTCGACGGCCGGTGTACCCCAACTCGTCTCGGAGTGCGCCGCCGGCTCGACGGCGGCCACCTCGGCGCGCATCGACTCCGGCACCTCGTAGCACCGGCCGCACACGGCGGGTCCGGTGCGGGCGGTGATGCGGTCGGGCCGGGCGCCGAGCGACTCCATCGCGTCGACCGCGGCCGGGACGACCCCCTTGACCATGCCGGGCCGCCCGGCGTGGACGGCGGCGACCACACCGGCGACCGGGTCGGCGAGCAGTACCGGAACGCAGTCGGCGGTGAGCACGGCGAGGGCGAGCCCGCGGGTCGCGGTCACCAGGCCGTCGACCGGCGGGATGAATCGCGTGGTCCACGGCCCGTCGACCTCGGCGACGTCGTTGCCGTGCACCTGGTTCATCCAGACCACCCGGTCCGGGTCGAGTCCGAGGGACTTGGCGGCCAGTTCGCGGTTGGCGCGTACCGCGCCGGGGTCGTCGCCGACCGCGCCGCCGAGATTGAGCTCCTCGAACGGAACGGCGCTCACCCCGCCCCACCGGTCGGTGAAGGCGAAGTGCGCGCCGCTCACGGTGTCGTGCCGACCTATCACTTGAGGAAGTCCGGTACGTCCAGCTCCTCCGCCGCGCTGTCGGAGTAGCTGCGCGGCGACGGCGTGATGGGCGGGGTCACGGGCTGCAGGTCCTGCACCGGCTCGGGGGCCACGGGCTCCGGCTCCTCCTTCGGCGTCACGCTGCCGAGCGAGCCGAAGGTCGGGCGGCTCTCGGGCTGGCGCACCGGGGCCGTCTCCTCGCGGCGGGCCGGGGGCGGGGTGGAGGACGAGCCGAGGACGTTGTCCCGCCGGGCCGGAGGCTGCCCGCCGTCGAAGCCGGCCGCGATCACGGTGACCCGGACCTCGTCGCCGAGGGCGTCGTCGATGACCGCGCCGAAGATGATGTTGGCCTCGGGGTGCGCCGCCTCGCTGACCAGCTGGGCGGCCTCGTTGATCTCGAACAGACCGAGGTCCGAACCGCCGGAGATGGACAGGAGCACGCCCCGGGCGCCGTCGATGGAGGCCTCGAGGAGCGGGGAGGAGATCGCCATCTCGGCCGCGGCCACCGCGCGGTCGTCACCGCGGGCCGAGCCGATGCCCATGAGCGCCGAGCCGGCCTCGGACATGACCGACTTGACGTCGGCGAAGTCGAGGTTGATCAGGCCGGGGGTGGTGATCAGGTCGGTGATGCCCTGCACACCGGACAGCAGTACCTGGTCCGCGGACTTGAACGCGTCGAGCACACTGACCTGGCGGTCCGAGATGGACAGCAGCCGGTCGTTGGGGATGACGATGAGGGTGTCCACCTCTTCGCGGAGCTCGGCGATACCGTCCTCGGCCTGGTTCGCCCGGCGCCGCCCCTCGAAGGTGAACGGGCGCGTGACCACGCCGATGGTGAGGGCACCCAGCGAGCGCGCGATGTTGGCCACGACGGGCGCGCCGCCGGTACCGGTGCCGCCGCCCTCACCGGCCGTCACGAAGACCATGTCGGCCCCCTTGAGGACCTCCTCGATCTCCTCACGGTGGTCCTCGGCGGCCTTGCGGCCGACGGCCGGGTTGGCCCCGGCGCCGAGTCCGCGCGTCAGTTCGCGGCCGACATCGAGCTTGACGTCGGCGTCGCTCATCAACAGCGCCTGCGCGTCGGTGTTGATGGCGATGAACTCGACGCCCTTGAGACCGACCTCGATCATCCGGTTGATGGCATTGACACCACCGCCGCCGACACCGATGACTTTGATGACTGCGAGGTAGTTCTGCGGTGCTGCCACGTCGAAGGCCTCTCGCCTCGAGTTACGTGTCGCCGCCTCGCGGTCCTGCCGCGATCCGACGACTGATGCCGAATGGGACGGTCCGAACGCCGACCCGAACCCTAACCCTGAAGTTTAGGGTTACCAGTGTGTCTGTTCCCTGAAGTCTTCGGAACAGGACACTAAGTCGACAAGTGGCGCCCGTTCAACGAACACGCCGAACCTCCCGTTTTTCTTTTCACCCTATGTGATCAGCCATAGCGGCGCTCAACCAGGGTGTTGGCCTGCGCTGATGTGCGTCAACTCCCCGATGACGCCGGGGCGGTGGGGACCCTGACGTCGAAGTGCCGTGCGCCGGGCGCCGCTTTCATCAGCGCGGTCAGGGTGCGGGCCTTCAGCCGGCCGTTCTCCCCGCTGCCCCAGGCGACGGTGCGGCCGCCCGTCAACTCCAGCGAGATGTCGTCGTAGGTACGGACCTTGACGACCCGGGTCTCACGGGCGACCGCGGCGGGAATCCGCCCGGCGACCACGACGGCCTCGCGCACCAGCCGGGCCTCGCCGAAGCGCCGCAGGCTCGCGGCGGCCGTACTCGAGCGGGAAAGCGACAATTCCAGCAGGGGCACGCCTTTCGGTGCCTGTGAAACCGTGGCGAACCGGACACCCTTCGCGTCCACTTCGACGAACTTTCCGCCCTTTTCCTCCACCATGACCGGAGTGCGCTCGACGACTTTCAACGCGATTCCGTGCGGCCATGAACGCACCACGTCAACCGAGTCAATTCGGGGCAATTCACGGCGCAGCCGGGTCTCGACCGCATCGGTGTCGACGGAAATCAGCTGCGTTCCGAGCCGTACGCCGGCGGTCGCGCGCACCTGGGTGGGCGTCAGAACCGTGGTACCGGAGACGGATACGTGCTCCACGCGCGTCCACTGCGAGCCGTACAGCACCCACAGGGAGCCGGCGCCCAGGCAGATCAGGGCCAGCGAAAGGATGACGATCGTACGAGGGCTCATCCGTCTCAGCCGGTGGACCAGAGGCGGGCCGGACGACGACTCCTGCTGACGTTCACCGCGCTCCGCGGTCGCCGGTCCGGCCACGCTCTCAAGCCCTTTCGTGCATACGGTCCTAACGGTGCGAGGCGATGGCCTCGTACACCATGCCGACGAGCAGGTCGTCGGCGTCCCGGCGGCCGAACTCCCCGGCGGCGCGGGACATCTGGTACAGCCGGTGCGGATCGGCGAGCACGGGCAGGACGTTCTGCTGCACCCACTCGGGGGTGAGTTCCGCGTCGTCGACCAGCAGTCCGCCGCCGGCCTTGACCACCGGCTGGGCGTTCAGCCGCTGTTCGCCGTTGCCGATGGGCAGCGGGACATAGGCGGCCGGAAGCCCGACGGCGGAGAGTTCGGCGACGGTCATCGCGCCGGCGCGGCAGAGCATCATGTCGGCCGCGGCGTACGCGAGGTCCATCCGGTCAAGGTAACTTACCGGGATGTAGGGCGGCATTCCCGGCATCTGCTGTACCTGGGGCAGTTCGTTCTTCGGGCCGACCACGTGCAGGATCTGGATGCCCGCCTGCTGCATCCAGGGCGCGACCTGCTGGACCACCTCGTTGAGCCGGCGGGCGCCCTGGGAGCCGCCGGAGACCAGCAGCGTGGGCAGGTTCGGGTCGAGCCCGAACGCCGCACGGGCCTCGGGGCGCACGGCCGCCCGGTCCAGGGTGGCGATGGCGCGGCGCAGCGGGATACCGATGTAACGCGCGCCGCGCAGCTTGCTGTCGGGCGTGGAGACGGCGACCTGCGCGGCGTACCGCGAACCGATCTTGTTGGCCAGGCCCGGGCGGGCGTTGGCCTCGTGGATGACGATGGGCACACCGAGCCGCTTGGCGGCCAGGTAGCCGGGCAGGGCGACGTAGCCGCCGAATCCGACCACGGCGTCCGCCTTGGTGCGCTCCAGGACCTGCTCGGCCGCCTTGATCGTGCCGCGCAGCCGGCCCGGGACGGTGATCAGCTCGGGGGTGGGCTTGCGCGGCAGCGGCACCGCCGGGATGAGCGCGAGCTCGTAGCCCCGCTCGGGGACGAGCCGGGTCTCCAGGCCGCGCTCCGTGCCCAGGGCCGTGATCCCCACGGTCGGGTCCTGCCTGCGCAGGGCGTCCGCGAGGGCGAGCGCGGGCTCGATGTGGCCCGCGGTACCTCCGCCGGCGAGTACGACATGCACCGAAATTCACCGCTCTCCGGACGGACGCGCCGCCGAGGCACGCCGTCGCATCGTGTTCCATCTCCGAGGCTCGCGACCGGATCCGCGGTCGGATCTCCGGCCGGGCGCGGAGCCTCCTGCCCGCTTTCTACCAAAGCGAGGTTGCCGCATGGCAAGCGCCGCCCGCGCAGCGGGCTCTTCACGCGCGAAGGCGATCAGCAGCCCGATGGCGAACATGGTCGGCAGCAGGGCGGATCCTCCGTAGGAGAACAGCGGGAGCGGGACGCCGGCGATCGGCAGCAGACCGAGCACCGCACCGATGTTGATCACTGCCTGCGCGGTGATCCAGGTGGTCACGCCTCCCGCGGCGTACCTCACGAAGGGGTCCTCCGTGCGTCCGGCCACGCGGATGCCCGCATAGCCTAGAGCGGCGAACAGGGCGAGCACCGACAGCGTCCCCCCGAGGCCCAGTTCCTCGCCGGTGACGGCGAAGATGAAGTCGGTGTGAGCTTCGGGGAGTTGACCCCATTTTTCCACGCTTGCACCGAGTCCGGAACCGAACAGTCCGCCGGAGGCCAGGGCGTAGATGCCGTGCACCGCCTGCCAGCACTTGTCCGCGTCGCTGGAGCCGACGCAGGCGAACCGGCCGAGGCGGTTGGGGCTCGTCTGGATCAGCAGGAAGCCGATCACGCCGGCGAACGACAGCACCCCCACGAAGAGCCGGGTGGGCGCCCCCGCCAGCCACAGCAGGCCGAACAGGATGGCGGTGAGGATGATCGCGGTCCCCATGTCGCCGCCGAGCATGATCAGCCCGAGCAGCATGAAGGCGACCGGGACGAGCGGCACCAGCATGTGCTTCCACTGGGCCAGCAGCCGCTTGTCCTGTTTGCGCGCGATCAGGTCGGCGCCCCACAGGACCAGCGCCAGCTTGCCGATCTCGCTGGGCTGGATCTGGAAGGAGCCTCCGAGCGAGATCCAGTTCTGGTTGCCGTTGACCGCCATCCCTATCCCCGGCACCTGCACCAGCGCCATCAGGGCCACCGCGCCCGCCAGGATCGGGTAGGCCAGCGCCCGGTGCAGCCTGACCGGCATCCGGGCGGCGAGCAACAGCAGCCCGGCGCCGATCGCGGCCGCGAGCAGCTGCTTGCGGAAGAAGTAGGAGCCCGGCAGTGCCTTCTGCAGCGCGGTGATCTGGGAGGCCGAGTAGACCATCACCAGACCCAGCACGGTGAGCAGCAGACTGGCGCCGAGGATCAGGTAGTAGGCGGTCAGCGGCCGGTCCCAGGCCCGGCGCGCGCGATCGATCAGGCTCCCCGAGGGACGCCGGCCGGGGGTCCGGCCGGCCGTCGGGCGCTTGACGGTCCGCTGCACGGGCGGGCGACCGGTACGGCTGCTGCCGGGGCTACCGGGCATCGGGTCCTCCGCTGTACGTCGGCCGCGCAAGTCCGGCTCGGCTCACGGGTCCCACGCCTCCCTCCCGAGGTCGCCCGGCAGCGGGGGCGGCCGGGATCAGGCGCCGAGTCCGGATACGGCCTCCGCGAACGCCTCGCCGCGCCTGTTGTAGTTGGCGAACATGTCCATGGAGGCGCAGGCCGGGGCCAGCAGTACCGTGTCGCCGGGCCGTGCGAGCCGCCGCGCCTCCTGGACGGCCTGGAGCATCGCCCCAGTGTCGGTCCGGTCGAGGTCGACGACGGGTACCTCCGGGGCGTGTCGCGCGAGGGCGTCACGGATGAGCGCGCGATCGGCACCGATGAGGACGGCGCCGCGCAGCCGCTTCGCCGAGTTCGCGACGAGCTCGTCGAAGGTCGCGCCCTTCGCCAGACCGCCCGCGATCCACACGATCGACTCGTACGCCGCCAACGAGGCCTGAGCCGCGTGGGTGTTGGTGGCCTTGGAGTCGTCGACGTAGGCCACGCCGTCCACGTCGGCCACGTGCGCGATGCGGTGGGCGTCCGGGGTGAAGGCCCGCAGACCGTCCCGGACGGCCTGCGCCGGGACGCCGAAGGCGCGTGCCAGGGCCGCCGCGGCGAGGGCGTTGGCGATGTTGTGGGGGGCGGGCGGGTGGACGTCGGAGACCTCGGCCAGCTCCTGGGCGTTCTTGTGCCGGTTCTCGACGAAGGCGCGGTCGACGAGGATGCCGTCCACGACGCCGAGTTGGGAGGGGCCGGGCGTGCCGAGCGTGAACCCGACGGCGCGGCAGCCCTCCTCGACGTCCGCCTCGCGCACCAGGTCCTCGGTGGCCTTGTCGGCGGCGTTGTAGACGCAGGCGACGCGGTTGCCCTCATAGATACGGCCCTTGTCGGCGGCGTAGGCCTCCATGGAGCCGTGCCAGTCGAGGTGGTCGGGGGCGAGGTTGAGGACGGCGGCGGAGTGGGCGCGCAGCGAGGGCGCCCAGTGCAGCTGGTAGCTCGACAGCTCCACCGCCAGTACATCAAGATCGCTGTAGCGCTCCTCGCCGAGGACGGCGTCCAGCAGGGAGACGCCGATGTTGCCGACGGCCGCCGTGCGCAGGCCCGCCGCCTCGAGGATGGAGGCGAGCATCTGCACGGTGGTGGTCTTGCCGTTGGTGCCGGTCACGGCGAGCCACGGAGCGGCGTCCGGGCCGCGCAGCCGCCAGGCGAGTTCGACGTCCCCCCAGACGGGTACGCCGGCCTGCCCGGCGGCGCGGAAGAGCGGCTTGTCCGGCCGCCAGCCCGGTGCGGTGACGATCAGCTCGGTGCCCTCCGGCAGGGTGTCCCCGTCACCGAGGCGCACGGTCACACCGAGCGCCTCCAGCTCGGCCGCCTGGGTCCGGGCGCGCTCGTCGTCGCCGTCGTTGACGACGGTGACGTGCGCGCCGAGACCGTGCAGGACCTTGGCCGCCGGGACACCGGAGACGCCGAGTCCCGCGACGGTGACGTTCTTACCCTGCCAGTCGATCACTTGTCCGCTGCCCATCCCGCATAGAAGAGGCCCAGTCCGACAATCACACAGATGCCTTGGATGATCCAGAAACGGACCACGACAAGCACTTCGGACCAGCCTTTGAGTTCGAAGTGGTGCTGGAGCGGTGCCATCCGGAAGACCCGCTTCCCGGTGAGCCGGAAGGAGCCGACCTGGATGACCACCGACATGGTGATGAGCACGAACAGACCGCCCAGCAGCGCGAGCAGCAGCTCGGTGCGGGAGCAGATCGCCAGACCCGCGAGCACACCGCCGAGCGCGAGCGAACCGGTGTCGCCCATGAAGATCTTGGCCGGCGAGGTGTTCCACCACAGGAAGCCGAGGCAGGCGCCCATCAGCGCGGAGGCCACGACCGCGAGGTCGAGCGGGTCGCGCACCTCGTAGCAGGCGTTGGGGTTGGTCAGCGTCATCGCGTTGGCGCAGGACTCCTGGAACTGCCAGACGCCGATGAAGGTGTAGGCACCGAAGACGAGCACGGAGGCACCGGTGGCCAGACCGTCCAGACCGTCGGTGAGGTTCACGCCGTTCGACATCGCGAGGATCATGAACAGCGCCCAGATCACGAACAGCACCGGGCCGATCGTCCAGCCGAAGTCGGTGATGAACGACAGTTTCGTGGAGGCGGGGGTGTTGCCGCGGTTGTCGGAGAACTGCAGCGCGAGCACCGCGAAGGAGATGCCGACGATCAGCTGGCCGGCCATCTTCGCCTTGGCGCGCAGACCCAGCGACCGGCGCTTGACGATCTTGATGTAGTCGTCGAGGAAGCCGACCAGGCCCATGCCGACCATCAGGCCCAGCACCAGCAGACCCGAGTAGGTCGGGGTGTAGCCGGTGATCACCTTGGCCAGGAAGTAGGCGGCGATCGTGGCCAGGATGAAGGCGATGCCGCCCATGGTCGGCGTACCGCGCTTGCTGGCGTGTTCACGCGGTCCGTCGTCGCGGATGTACTGGCCGTAGCCCTTGCGGGCCAGGAGCTTGATCAGCAGCGGGGTGCCGACCAGCGTCAGGAAGAGGCCAATGACTCCCGCGAACAGGATCTGCTTCATCATCGGGCTGCGACCTCGCCCTCGGTACCGGTCTCGAGCAGCGCCTGGGCGACACTCTCCAGGCCGACCGAACGGGACGCCTTCACGAGGACGACGTCCCCCGGGCGCAACTCGCTGCGCAACAGGTCGATCGCCGCCTGTGCGTCGGACACGTGCACCGACTCCTCACCCCACGAACCCTCGTTATATGCGCCCAGTTGCAGCCAGGACGCTTCCCTGCCCCCGACCGCGACGAGCTTGCTGACGTTGAGCCGGACGGCGAGCCGTCCGACCGCGTCGTGCTCGGCTAGCGCCTCGTCCCCGAGCTCGGCCATCTTGCCGAGCACCGCCCAGGTCCGCCGTCCCCCGCCCATGGCCACGAGCGCGCGCAGAGCGGCCCGCATGGACTCGGGGTTGGCGTTGTAGGCGTCGTTGACGACCGTTACGCCGTCCGGGCGCTCGGTGACCTCCATCCGCCAGCGGGAGAGGGAGCCCGCCTCGGAGAGCGCGGTGGCGATCTCAGTTACGGACATGCCCAGCTCATGGGCGACGGCGGCCGCGGCGAGCGCGTTCGACACGTGATGCTCACCGTACAGGCGCATCGTCACATCGCTTGCACCGGAGGGTGTGTGAAGCCTGAAGGCGGGCTGCCCGCTGTCCGTGAGTCTCACGTTCTCGGCGCGTACGTCCGCTTCGCCGGACTCTCCGAAAAGGATCACCTTCGCCTTCGTACGGGAGGCCATGGCCCGTACCAACGGGTCGTCGGCGTTGAGGATCGCGGTTCCGCCGTCCTCGGCCGCCGGCAGGCTCTCCACCAACTCGCCCTTCGCCTGGGCGATCTGCTCACGGCCGCCGAACTCGCCGATGTGGGCGGTGCCGACGTTGAGCACCAGGCCGACCTTCGGCGGGGTCAGTTCGGTCAGGTAGCGGATGTGGCCGATGCCGCGGGCACCCATCTCCAGCACGAGGAACCTCGTCTCCTCGGTGGCGCTCAGCGCGGTCAGCGGCAGCCCGATCTCGTTGTTGAGGGAGCCGGGCGTGAACACGGTCGGCGCCTTGCGCCGCAGCACCTGCGCGATGAGGTCCTTGGTGCTGGTCTTGCCCGCGGAGCCGGTGAGGGCCACGAGGGTCGCGCCCAGCCGTTCGACGACGTGACGGGCGAGGGCGCCGAGCGCGGCCTGCACGTCCTCGACGACGATCGCGGGCACGCCGACCGGGCGGGACGCCAGCACGGCGACCGCGCCCGCCCCGACGACGGCCGCGGCGAAGTCGTGGCCGTCCACGCGCTCGCCGACGAAGGCGACGAAGAGGCTGCCGGGCACCACCTCGCGGGAGTCCCGGACCACGGGCCCGGTGACCTCCGCGGACGGATCCGGTATGTCGTACGTCTGCCCGCCGACGACTGCTGCGATCTCGGCGAGGGAGAGGGCGATCACAAGTTCATCCCTGGGTCTTCTGGATAGCTTCGCGAAGCACCTGGCGGTCGTCGAAGGGACGGACCACTCCGGCGATGTCCTGGCCCTGTTCGTGGCCCTTGCCCGCGACCAGCACGGTGTCCCCGGGCTGCGCGCGGTCGACGGCGGCGGCGATCGCGGCGGCCCGCTCCTCGAAGAGGAGCACCTCGCCGCGCTCGTGCGCGGGCACCGAGGCCGCGCCCTCGAGCATGGTGGCGAGGATCGCCAGGGGATCCTCGGAGCGGGGGTTGTCGGAGGTCAGCACGACGATGTCGGCGAGCCGGGCCGCGGCGGCGCCCATCGGCGCGCGTTTGGTCCGGTCGCGGTCCCCGCCGCAGCCGAGCACGATGTGCAGCCGGCCCTTGGTGACCTTGCGCAGCGCCTTGAGGACCGACTCGACGGCGTCCGTCTTGTGCGCGTAGTCGACGACCGCGAGGTACGGCTGGCCGACGTCGACACGCTCCAGCCGGCCCGGTACGCCCGGAACGGCGGCGATGCCGTCGGCGGCGGACTGCGGGTCGAGGCCCGCGGTGGCCAGGGCGACCACGGCGGCCAGCGTGTTGGCGACGTTGAAGGGGCCCGGCAGCGGCGACCTGGCGGCGATCCGCCGGCCCTCGGGGCCGACCACGGTGAAGGTGGAGTCGACCGGGCCGACCTGGACGTCCTCCGCGCGCCAGTCGGCGTCGGGGTGGCCCTCGGCGGAGAAGGTGACGACCGGGACCGTGGCCTCCCCGGCCAGCCGGCGACCGTACTCGTCGTCGAAGTTGACCACGCCGAGCCTGCTGCGTTCCGGCGTGAACAGCTGCGCCTTGGCCCGGAAGTAGTCCTCCATGTCGGAGTGGAACTCCATGTGTTCCGGGCTGAGGTTGGTGAAGACACCGATGTCGAAGACGCAGCCGTCGACACGGCCGAGCACGAGGGCGTGGCTGGAGACCTCCATGGCGACCGCCTCGACCCCGCGCTCGCGCATGACCGCGAACAGGGCCTGGAGGTCGGTGGCCTCGGGAGTGGTGCGCTCGGACTTGATGCGCTCCTCGCCGATGCGCATCTCGACGGTGCCGATCAGTCCGGTGGACTTCACGGTCTTCAGGCCGCCCTCGACGAGGTAGGCGGTGGTGGTCTTGCCGGAGGTGCCGGTGATGCCGATCTGGAGCAGGTCGCGGCCGGGCCTGCCGTAGATCGTGGCCGCCAGCTCGCCCATCCGACCGCGCGGGTCGTCCACGGCCAGCACCGGCAGGCCGGTGGCGGCGGCGCGCTCGGCGCCGGACGGGTCCGTGAGCACGGCGACCGCGCCCAGGCTCGCCGCCTGGGTGACGAAGTCGGCGCCGTGCGTCCGGGCGCCTGGCAGGGCCGCGTACAGGTCGCCGGGGCGCACGGCGCGCGAGTCGTGGGTGATGCCGGTGACCTCGGCGGCGCCGTCCGGAGCGGTGACCCCCAGCTGATCGGCGAGCTCCGCGAGGGGTGCGGCGGAGGCCTGAACCGGTCGCGGCGGTCCCGGATATGTCACGGAAGCGCCCTTCTGGGTGGTTTGGGACTGATCAGCGTGTGGCACGGCGGTGAGCGTACCGGGCGTACCCGCCGTGGAGCTAAAAAGGGGATCGCGCGCAGCGCCGTCCGGCGCGGACGAGGGCCGGTGCGACGGGCGGTTCCCGGGGCCGGGAGTGATCGTTGTCACGGGCTGGTTCCTGGTCGTTCTGTTCCGGTCACGGCTTGAAGTCGACGGGCAGGTTCGCGGCCTGCGCACCGGTCGGTGGCACCTGGAGCGTCTTCAACGCGAACTCCATGACCTCCTTGTAGATCGGGCCGCAGATCTGGCCGCCGAAGTAGCTGCCCTTGGTGGCGTTCTGGATGGCGCAGTAGACGGTGACGCGGGGGTTGTCGGCGGGTGCGAACCCGGCGAAGGAGGAGGTGTAGCCGCGGTACCGGCCGGTGGCCGGGTCCACGCGGTTGGCCGTGCCGGTCTTGCCCGCCACCCGGTAGCCGGGGATGCGCGCCTTGGCACCGGTGCCCTGCTCGTCGTCGACCACGGATTCCAGCATGTGCGCGAGCGTCTTCGCCGTCCTGGCGCTCACGACCCGCGTCTTCTCCGGCTCGTCGGCCGGTGCGAAGCGGCCGTCGGCCCCCTTGGTCCCGCGCACCAGCGTCGGCTGCACGCGCACTCCGCCGTTGGCGATCGTGGAGTAGACGGAGGCCGCCTGCACGGCGTTGATGGAGAAGCCCTGGCCGAAAGGAATCGTGTACTGCTGCGAGGTGGACCACTTGTCGGGGGGCGCGAGGATGCCCCGGGTCTCGCCGGGGAAGCCGAGTCCGGTCGGCTCGCCGATGCCGAACTTGCGCAGGTAGGAGTAGAGGACCTTGTTGGCCTCCGGCTGGGTCCTGCCGAGCTGGCCGGTGGCCAGTATGGTGCCGATGTTGCTGGACTTGGCGAGCACGCCGTTCAGCGTGAGGTACCAGGTGTTGTGGTCGACGTCGTCCTGGAAGAGGCGGTCGCCGCGGTGCAGCCGGTTGGGCACAACGACGTGGGTGAGCGGCGTCGCCGCGTTCTCCTCCAGTACGGCGGCCATGGACATGACCTTGGCGGTGGAGCCGGGCTCGTAGGCGTCCTGGACGGCGGCGTTGCCGAGCGCGGCCGGGTCGGCGTGGGACAGGTCGCCCGGGTCGAAGCCCGGGGAGTTGGCCATGGCGAGGATCTCGCCGGAGCGGGTGTCCTGCACGATGACGTAGCCGCGGTCCGCCCCGGACTTCGCCACCTGCTCGGTGATGGCCTTCTGGGCGGCCCACTGGATGTCGCGGTCGATGGTGAGCTCGGTGTCGGAGCCGGGCACCGCGCGCGTCTCGGTGGAGCCCGCGGTGGGCACCTCGCGGCCCCCGGACTGGGCATAGCGGATCTTGCCGGGCTTGCCGGCCAGCTGTTCGTTCAGTAGCTGCTCGATACCGCCGCCGCCCTTGCCCTCGGCGTTGACCCAGCCCAGTATCCCGGCGGCGAGACCGCTGTTGGGATAGACCCGCTTGCTGCTGGGGTCGGAGAAGACGCCGGCGAGCACGTTGACGGTGGTCTTGTCCTTCTGGGCCTTCTTCGCCAGGGCCGTCTTCAGGTCCTTGATCTGCTTCCAGACCTGCGGGGTCTCGTGCCGGGCGAGCAGCACGTAGCGGGTGTTCGGCGTGCGGAGCTTCGCGGTGAGGGCCGCCTGGTCCTGGCCGAGGATCGGGGCGAGGAGCGCGGCCGCCTGCTCGGGGCCGTCGCCGATGTGCAGCTGGTCGCGGCTGAACATGGTGGGGTCGGCGGTGATGTCGTCGGCGTCCACGCTGGTCGCCAGGTCGACGCCGTTGCGGTCGGTGATGCGGCCCCGCTCGGCGGCCAGGGTGTGCACCACGTACCGGTTCTCCTCGGCCTTGGCGGCGTACGCGCTCGCGTCGACGGCCTGCACCTGCAACAGCCGTACGGCGAACACGAGCAGCACCAGGGTCAGCGCGAGGGCGACCAGCCGCAACCGGGGACGGGGGCTGCCGAGCCGGATGCGCGCGGCCTGGGGCCGGGCCGGGGCCGGGCGTCGGGCCGGCCGGGCACCGGGGCCGGGCCGCTGCCGCGCGGCCGGACGCGCCTGCCTGGCGGGTCCGGGCACCCGGCGACGCGGCGGTTCCCTGTCGGACACGTCCGTCACCTGCCGAAAGTCGAGATCGAAGCGAACCGGGACACAGCGACGCCGGCCGGGGCGCCGACCACGCCCCCCGAACACGACGGCACCCCCGGCCCAGCAGCCCCGGACAGGTCAGACACCCGGCGACGCGGCGGCTCCCTGTCGGACATGTCGGGCGTGGACGGCCCGGGGACCGGACGGCGCGGCCACTCCCCACCGGACACGCCCGCCAGCCTGCCGAAAGTCCAGGTCGGATCGGACCGGGACACAGCGACGCCGGCCGGGGCGCCGACCACGCCCCCCGAACACGACGGCACCCCCGGCCCAGCAGCCCCGGACAGGTCGGACACCCGGCGACGCGGCGGCTCCCTGTCGAGCGCGTCGGGCCCGGACGGCCCGGGGACCGGACGGCGCGGTGGTTCGCGGTCGGACACGTCCGTCACCTGCCGGGGGTCGGGATCGGGGCGGGGGGAGGTGCGGCCGGGAGGGCCGGGGTGGTGTTCTCCGGGGTCGGGGCGGGGCCCTGGGCGGGTGGCGGTGCCAGGCCCGCGGTTGCCGGGGCGGTGCCCTCCGTGGCGGACGGTGAGGGGGCCAGCGCCACGGGCGGCAGGAGCGACAGCGGCGTCTCCTGCGCGGGGGCGGCCGAGGGGACGCCCTTGACGGTCCCGTCGGCGCCCAGGAAGGCCGGGTCGCCGCCGGGCACCATGCCCAGTTGCCGGGCGCGGAGCTGGAGGGCGTCCGGGGCGGAGTAGGAGTCGATGTCCCGCTGGAGGGCCTGCTCCTCGTCGGTGAGGTTCTTGGTGTCCCTCTGGAGCGCCTCCCGCTGGAACGCGCCCTCGCTGAGGGCGGAGTTCAGCATCAGCAGCCCGATGAGGCCGCCGCCGAGCAGGAGCACGACGAGGAGGACGAACGGGGTGCGGGCGGCCTGGCCCCGGCCGGCCGGGAAGAGCCGGGCGAGTCGGGCGGCACGGCCCCTCAGTTCGGGTTTCCTGCTCACTGGTCCCCCTGGCTCACTCGACGTCCTCCCTGACGCGCTCGGCGCCGCGCAGCCGGGCCGGCGCCGCCCGCCGGTTCTCGGCGATCTCTTCCTCGGTCGGAAGTTCGGCACCGCGGGTGAGCAGCTTGAGCCGGGGCTGGTAGCGCTCGGGCACGACCGGGAGCCCGGGGGGCGCACTCGACGCGGCGCCGGCCGCGAACACCTGCTTGACCAGGCGGTCCTCGAGGGACTGGTACGACAGCACGGCGATCCGCCCGCCGACCTCCAGCGCCTTCACCGCGGACGGGATCGCCCGCTCCAGCACGGCGAGCTCGCCGTTGACCTCGATCCGCAGCGCCTGGAAGGTGCGCTTGGCCGGGTTGCCCCCGGTGCGCTTGGCGGCCTGGGGCAGCGCGTCGCGGATCAGCTCCACCAGCCGGGCGCTGTTGGTGAACGGCTCCTTCTCGCGTTCGCGCACGACGGCGGCCACGATCCGCTTGGCCTGCTTCTCCTCGCCGTACGCCCGCAGGATGCGGACCAGCTCGCCGGGCGGGTAGGTGTTGAGGACCTCGGCGGCGCTCATCCCGGTGCTCTGGTCCATGCGCATGTCCAGGGGGGCGTCCTGGGCGTAGGCGAAGCCGCGGTCGGCCTCGTCGAGCTGCATCGAGGACACCCCGAGGTCGAACAGGACGCCCCGCACGCGCGGGACGCCCAGCCGGTCGAGCACGTCGGGCAGCTCGTCGTAGACGGCGTGCACCAGGGTGGCCCGGTCGCCGAAGGGGGCCAGGCGCTCGCCGGACAGGCGCAGGGCCTCCTTGTCGCGGTCGAGGGCCACCAGCCGCGCCTCGGGGAAGCGGGTGAGCAGCGCCTCGCTGTGTCCGCCGAGGCCGAGGGTGCAGTCGACGACCACCGCTCCCGGCCGCTCCAGGGCGGGCGCCAGCAGATCCAGGCACCGCTGGAGCATCACGGGGACGTGTCGGCTGTCGCTCAAGGAGCCCTCTCAGTCCGGCGCGTCCCGCACGCACCGCCGGATCCCCGACCGCTCAGGAAAGAAACAGGGCCTGCCGGCGCCGGAAGCGTCAGCCGACCGGAAGCGGGAGGAGGCCGAGCCGTACGTACGCGCCGCGCACGTGGGGAGACCGCCGGCGCGTAGGCCGGGGTCTGTCGGGAATGCAGTCCAGCAGGAAGAGCCACGCCTCCCGCTTCGCGTCACTTTAGTGCACCCTGTCTCGCGGTCAATCAACCGGCCTGCGCGTCGCCCGACGGAGCAGCGACCCGCACGCCACGACGAGAATTCACTCGTACGGGTGTGGGTTGGCCCTGCGTGTGGGGTGCCTCACAACAAGCCATGACGGGGTTCTTTGTACCGTCTCACGACAGGACCCGGGCCCTGGCGCCCACTAACGTCATGAGTATGACGACTTCTGCATCAGTTCCCGCCGGGTCCGAGGGCGCCATAGACCGGCGTGGCACCGTCACCGACCGTCTCGCGGAGGCCAACCAGCAGTACGCGGCCGCGTTCAGCGATCCGGGGATGGACGCCCGGCCCGTGCTGAGGGTCGCCGTCGTGGCCTGCATGGACGCCCGTCTCGACCTGCACGCCGCGCTCGGCCTGGAACTCGGTGACTGCCACACCATCCGCAACGCGGGCGGTGTGGTCACCGACGACGTCATCCGCTCGCTCACCATCAGCCAGCGGGCCCTGGGCACGCGCAGCATCGTGCTGATCCACCACACCAACTGCGGCATGCAGTCCATCACCGAGGAGTTCCGGCACGACCTGGAGATGGAGGTCGGGCAGCGTCCGGCCTGGGCCGTGGAGGCCTTCCGTGACGTGGACCAGGACGTGCGGCAGTCGATGCAGCGCGTACGCACCTCGCCGTTCCTGCTGCACACCGACGACGTGCGCGGTTTCGTCTTCGACGTCAGGACGGGCCTGTTGCGCGAGATCGACCCCGTCTGACCGCCGCACGCGCGCCGGAAGTCCGGTGCGCGGCATGCCTCCGTCACCAGCGAAAGCCGCAAGACCCGACATATCGCGGCCAGTTGTCCACAGGCGAGTGACACGAATCGGTAACGGCGGCAAGAATGCGGGGGTGGCCTCACGCGGAACGTTTCACGCGTGGTGCCTGATTCGGGGTGGGCCGGTCCGCACAGCAGAGCGTCGGCCCGGAAAGTTGGGGTATCCCCCGCTCGCCGAAGAGCGTGGGGAAGGGCCGAGGAGGGCCGCCGGGTGACGACCTATGACGATCGAGCGAGCCATGGGGGTGCCCCCGCTCGAGCGGAGCCGAGAGTGGGGGACGATCTGACCGCCACGGTGGAGCGGGTCCGCCGTTCGGTGGAAGAAGTGATCGAGGGCAAGCCCGAGGTCGTACGGCTTTCGCTGACCGTGCTGCTCGCCGAGGGGCATCTTCTGATCGAGGACGTTCCCGGGGTGGGCAAGACGATGCTCGCCAAGGCGCTGGCGCGGTCCATCGACTGTTCGGTGCGGCGTATCCAGTTCACGCCCGACCTGCTGCCGTCGGACATCACCGGCGTCTCCATCTGGGACCAGCAGCGCCGGGACTTCGAGTTCAAGCCGGGCGCCATCTTCGCGCAGATCGTGATCGGCGACGAGATCAACCGGGCCTCGCCCAAGACCCAGTCGGCGCTGCTGGAGTCCCTGGAGGAGCGGCAGGTCACCATCGACGGGCAGACCTACGAACTGCCGTCGCCGTTCATGGTGGTGGCCACCCAGAACCCGGTCGAGATGGAGGGCACCTATCCGCTGCCCGAGGCCCAGCGCGACCGCTTCATGGCCCGGGTGTCCATCGGCTACCCGAGCCCGGACGCCGAGTTGCAGATGCTGGACGTGCACGGCGGGGTGAGCCCGCTGGACGACCTCCAGCCGGTGGCGCACGCGCACGAGATCGTGAAACTGATCGAGGCCGTGCGCGGGGTGCACGTCGCCGAGACGGTGCGGCGGTACGCGGTGGACCTGGTCTCCGCCACCCGCACCCATCCCGACCTCAGACTCGGCGCCTCGCCGCGCGCGACGCTGCATCTGCTGCGCGCGGCGAAGGCGTCCGCCGCGCTGAGCGGCCGGCAGTACGCGCTGCCGGACGACCTGCAGGCGCTGGCCGTGGCCGTCCTGGCCCACCGGCTGCTGCCCACCGCCCAGGCCCAGCTCAACCGCCGCACCGCCGAGCAGGTCGTCCAGGAGATCCTCCAGCGCACCCCGGTGCCCGCGGCGCCCCAGCAGTCCGGCGGCTTCGGCCTGGGCCGCGGCGCGCCCGCGTACGGCCAGCAGCCGCCGCGGGGTCTGTGATGGCCGACGCGGGGACGGCGCACGCGGACGACGACCGCAGGGACCGGGGCGGCGTCCGCACCGCGCTGGCCGGTCTGACCACCCGCGGGCGCTCCTTCCTGGCCGCCGGAATCGCCGCCGCGATCTGCGCCTACGTCCTCGGCCAGAGCGACCTGCTGCGGGTCGGGCTGCTGCTGGCGGCGCTGCCTCTGGTGTGCGCCACGGTGCTCTTCCGCACGCGCTACCGGGTCGCCGGTAGCCGCCGGCTCTCCCCCGCGCGCGTGCCCGCCGGCAGCGAGGCCCGGGTGCATCTGCGGATGGACAACGTCTCACGGCTGCCCACCGGCCTGCTGATGCTCCAGGACCGGGTGCCGTACGTGCTCGGACCGCGGCCGCGTTTCGTGCTCGACCGGGTCGAGCCGGGCGGCCGCCGCGAGGTGTCCTACCGGGTCCGCTCCGACCTGCGCGGACGGTATCCGCTGGGCCCGCTGCAACTGCGGCTGACCGACCCCTTCGGGATGTGCGAACTGACCCGTTCCTTCTCGGCCCACGACACCCTGACCGTGATCCCGCGGGTGGAGCCGCTGTCGCCGCTGCGCCTGAGCGGGGAGGCCAAGGGGTACGGCGACGGGCGGCAGCGCTCGCTGGCACTGGCCGGCGAGGACGACGTCATCCCGCGCGGGTACCGCTACGGCGACGATCTGCGCCGTGTGCACTGGCGGTCCACCGCGCGCTACGGCGAGCTGATGGTGCGCCGCGAGGAGCAGCCGCAGCGCGCCCGCTGCACGGTGCTCCTCGACACCCGGGCGCTCGCCTACCGGGGCGCGGGACCCGACTCGGCCTTCGAGTGGGCCGTGTCCGGCGCCGCGTCGGTGCTGGTGCACATGCTGGAGCGGGGCTTCTCGGTACGGCTGCTGACCGACACCGGCAACTCCGTGCCAGGCGAGGGCGGCGACGGGTTCGCGGGCGCCAGCCAGGAGTCGGCGGACGCGGCCGGACTGATGATGGACACCCTCGCCGTGATCGACCACTCCGACGGGGCGGGCCTGTCCCGCGCCTACGACGTGCTGCGCGGCGGCAACGAGGGACTGCTGGTGGCCTTCCTCGGCGACCTCGACGAGGCGCAGGCCGACGTCGCGGCCAAGATGCGGCAGCGCAGCGGCGCAGCGGTCGCCTTCGTCCTGGACAGCGAGACCTGGGTCCGGGAACCGGGCGACGTACCGGGGCCGGCGTCCCGGACCGACGACCGCCTCCGGCTGCTGCGCGACGCGGGCTGGACAGCCGTGCCGGTGCCCCGGGGCGCCGGCCTGGACGACCTGTGGCGCCGCGCGGACCAGGAGCGCACCAGCGCGGGCGCGGCCGGCGGGACGGGGCCGGGCGGGGGATGGTCATGATCGACGTGACGGTCGATGTGACGGACGGGGCAACCCCGGGCCGGCGCCGGAACCAGCGCGACGTGCCCACGAGCGGCACCCGCACGATGACCATGAACGGCGTGACGGACCGGGCGACCCCGAACCGACGTAAGAACCAGAGCGACGTGCCCACGAGCGGCACCCGCACGATGACCATGAACGGCATGACGGACCGGGCGACCCCGAACCGACGTAAGAACCAGCGCGACGTGCCCACGAGCGGCACGGGCGTCGTGGAGGGGCGGGTATGAGCGGGCGGACGCGGTTGGCGCTGTGTGCGGCGGCGGCGACGCTGGCGGCGTCGTGCGCGCTGCTGCCGCTGGTCTCCCCCGCCTCGTGGATCCTCCAGGCCATCCTGATGCTGGCGGTGCAGTCGGGGGTCGGCGCGGTGGCCCGGCGGGTGCCGCTGGCGCGGCCGCTGACCGTGGCGGCGCAGGCCCTGGCCACGCTGATGCTGCTCACCCTGGTCTTCGCCCGGGGACAGGCCTTCGCCGGGCTGTTCCCGGGCCCGGAGGCCTTCCGGCACCTGGCCGAACTGCTGCGGGAGGGCGCGGACGACGTCGGACGGTACGCCATTCCGGCGCCGCAGACCGACGGCATCCGCCTGATGCTCGTCGGCGGCGTCCTGGTGATCGGGCTGATCGTGGACACGCTCGCGGTGACCTTCCGCAGCGCGGCCCCGGCGGGCCTGCCGCTGCTCGCCGTGTACTCCGTGGCCGCGGGCCTGTCCGACGGCGGCGCCGGCTGGTGGTGGTTCCTGATCGCGGCCGCCGGCTACCTGGTACTGCTGCTGGCCGAGGGCCGGGACCGGCTCTCGCAGTGGGGGCGGGTGTTCTCCGGGGCACCGCGCGCGGGGGGCGGCGAGCAGGGCGGCGCGACCGCTCCGGTGCGCACCGGGCGCCGGATCGGCGCCCTCGCCCTCGGCATCGCCCTGGTGGTGCCGCTCGCCCTGCCGGCGATGCAGGGCGGGCTGCTCGGCGGCACCGGAACCGGAGTCGGCTCGGGCAGCGGCAACGGTGGCACGATCTCCGCGGTGAACCCGCTGGTTTCCCTGCGCGACAGCCTGAACGTCGACGAGGATCACACGGTCATCACCCTGCGCACGGACACGTCCGACACCTCGAACCTGTACCTGCGGATCCTGTCCCTGGACGACTTCGACGGCACCACCTGGAAGCCGTCCCAGCGGCACATCGTGAGCGTGCCCGACCCGCTCCCCGCCCCGCTGGGCCTGGACGGCGGCGTCAAGCGTACGGAGATCACCACGACGATCTCGGCGGCGGACTCGTACGTCCAGGACTGGCTGCCGATGCCGTACCCGCCGAGCGCCGTGCGGATCAAGGGCAGTTGGCGCTACGAGCCCGTGGGCATGACCCTCGTCGGCGACCACAAGCAGACCACGCGCGGGCTGACCTACGAGGTGAAGAGCCTTCAGGTGCGGCCGACCGCCGAGCAGCTCGCCACGGCGCCGGAGCCGTCGGCGGCACTGAGGCGCGAGTACACCAAAGTGCCCAAATCTCTGCCGGCGGACGTCGCGAGCACCGCCCGCCGGGTCACCGAGGGCGCGACGAACCACTACGAGCAGGCGGTCGAGCTCCAGGACTGGTTCGCCCTCGACGGCGGCTTCCAGTACGACACGCAGGTCGAGGCGGGCAGCGGACCGCGGGCCATCTCGCGGTTCCTGAAGGACAAGCGCGGATTCTGCGTGCACTACTCCTTCGCGATGGCCGCCATGGCCCGCACCCTCGGCATACCGGCCCGGGTCGCGGTGGGCTTCGCGCCCGGCACCCTGCAGAGCGACGGAACCGTGGCGGTGGGCCTGAAGGACGCGCACGCCTGGCCCGAGCTGTACTTCGAGGGCGTCGGCTGGACCCGCTTCGAGCCGACCCCGACGCGCGGCTCGGTGCCGGCGTACACCCAGTCGGACACGCCGGGCACCAGTCTGCCGGAGCAGACGGCGCCGTCCCAGGACGCGAGCACGGCGCCCTCCGCCGCGCCGTCGGCGAACCAGAGCTGCCCGCCGGAGCTGCGGCGGCTCCAGGAGTGCGGCGGCCCCTCCGCGCAGGCCGGGCAGGTCCAGGGCGACGGCGGCCCGAAGTGGTACGCCGTCCTGGGGTGGACGCTGGGCGGCCTGCTGGTCCTCGCCCTGCCGCTGTCCCCGCTCCTGTGGCGCCGGCGGATGCGCGCCGTGCGGCTGGGCGCGCACGGGCGCGGCGAGGCGGACGCGGGGCCGCACATCCTGGCGGTCTGGCAGGAACTGGGCGACACCGCCTGGGACTTCGGGATCCTGCCGGACGAGTCGCAGACCCCGCGCAGGGCGGCCGCCCGGATCGTCCGCCTCGGGCGCCTCGACGAGGTGGCCGCCGCCTCGGCGCACCGGCTGGCGGACGCGGTGGAGCAGGTCCTCTACGCGCCGCGCCCGCGTCCGGTGGCGGGGCTCGCCGAGGACGTCCGGCGGGTCGCCGGCGGCCTGCGGGACACGTCGTCCCGGCGCACCAGGCTGCGGGCCGCGCTCGCCCCGCGCTCCATGGCGCGCGTGGTCTGGGCGGCGTCGGCCCGGTGGAACGCGCTCGGGTCCCGTGTCAGTGCCCGTGTCGCCGCCCGGACGACGCTGCGCGGGCCGTCGGAGCAGCAGGGCTCGGGGGACGGGGCCGGGGCCTCCGGCTGAGGGGCCCTGCCGAGGTCTCGGGCTGGGGGTCCGGCCGGCTGAGGTTCCGGCTGAGGCGGCCGGCTCCCGTTCCGGCTCCCGGACATGCGTGAGGGGGTGACCACCAGTGGTGGTCACCCCCTCACGCACAACCGTGGTGCTCGGCGGGCTAGCGGCCGCCCTGCTCGTCGCGGCGGCGCTGCCAGCGCTCCTCGATGCGGTCCATCATGGAGCGCTTCGCACGGGCCTGACGGCGGGCCTGCGGGCCGCCGGCGGCCTGCTCGCCCGGCTTGGGCGCCTTGCGCCAGCCGGTCACGACCAGTACGGCGCAGCCCAGCATGACCAGGAAGCCCACCACACTGACCCAGATGAGCTGCTGGACGACCATTCCTGCCATGAGGAGCGCGATACCTACGAGGAAGCCCACGACCGCCTGGTAGACCCGCCGCCGGGTGTACGTACGCAGCCCGCTTCCCTCGAGCGCCGACGCGAACTTGGGATCTTCGGCGTACAGCGCTCGCTCCATCTGCTCGAGCATGCGCTGCTCGTGCTCCGAGAGCGGCACGGAGTCCTCCTCATCGTGCAGTCGCCGGGGCGACTCGGGGGGTCCCTTCAGGATAGGCAGGGAATCGCCCCCGTGAAACCCGCCCCTCTGCGCCAATTGGCCAACCGGAATCCGCCATGTCGTCCCGGTCCGCTGAGGCTTGCATTCCCCGGCGGGCGGGCCGTCATGCCGGACGGTCTCCCTCGATCATACGGCGCGAAGCGGCCGACCGGGCGGCCTGTGGCGGACTGCATGCCCGGCCGAAGGGCCGGTCGGCGGCCCGCCCCGCGAAGCGGCTCAGTCCTCCGCCGCACCCCGGGTCTCACCGAGTACGTGGAGCTGCGTGGCCACGGAGTGGAACGCGGGCCGTTCGGCCGCCGCCGCCTCCAGTTGCAGCAGGGCGTCCAGCGCTCCGGGCTCGGTGTCCACGAGCACCCCGGGCACCAGGTCGGCGAAGATCCGCACCCCGTGCACGGCGCCGACCCGCAGGCCCGCGCCCTCGACGAGCGCGGTGAGCTGCTCGGCGGTGAAGCGGCGCGGCACCGGGTCGCCCTCGCCCCAGCGCCCGTCCGGGTCGTCGAGCGCCTGCCGGGCCTCCTTGAAGTGCCCGGCCAGAGCGCGCGCGAGCACGGCCCCGCCGAGACCGGCGGCGAGCACGCTCAGGACGCCCTCGGCGCGCAGGGCGGCCACCGCGTTGCGCACGCCCTCGGCGGGGTCGTCGACGTACTCCAGGACGCCGTGGCACAGCACGGCGTCGTAGCCGCCGCGCTCGACCACGTCGAAGAGGCCGCGGGCGTCGCCCTGGACGCCCCGCACCCGGTCGGCCACGCCGGCCTCGGCGGCACGGCGCTCCAGCGCGAACAGCGCGTTGGGGCTGGGGTCGACGACGGTGACCCGGTGGCCGAGCCGGGCGGCGGGCACGGCGAAGTTGCCGCTGCCGCCGCCGGTGTCGAGGACGTCCAGGGACTCCCGGCCCGCGGCCTTGACCCGGCGGTCGAGGGCGTCGTGCAGGACCTCCCAGACCACGGCGGTACGGAGAGAAGCGCGGGGGCGAGAGGGATCGGGGCGCGGCGACGTCGGCTGAGGGTGGTGGGAGACGGGCGGGCGCATCGGGTCCGACACGGCAGTTGACTCCTCGGCGCGGCACCGCCTCTTGCACGGCGGAGCGATCGGACTGCCCCTCCCCGCCCGGCGCACGGGAACTGGAAGGGCTTCAGGCGCCTTCCACCCTATTGCCTCCACCCCCCGACCTGCCGCTCGGCTCCGCCGCCGCCGCAGGCGCCACCCCGCCGTGGCCGTTCGCCGGGGCGGCAACTGCCGTACGGGCGCGCGCCGTGCGTGTCAGCCCGCGTCCGGCAGGTCGCGGCACGGGGTGCGCTCGGGGTGGGAGGGGTTCGCTCCGGTCGGTTCGCCCGCCCCGGTCGCGGGGTCGATGTCGGTGTCGGGGCGGGGCTGGGGCAGGACCGGCTGGAGGAGGAGCATGCGTTCGACCAGGCGGATGAACATCGCCACGTCCCGTATCAGGTCGTCGGCGTCCCGCCGGCCGGCCGCGCCCCGGATCCCGGCCTCCGCACGGGCGCGGCGCGCGGCGCCCGCGGCGAACAGCGCGCTCCACTCGGCGAGTTCGGGTGCGATCTCGGGGAGCACTTCCCAGGCACTCCTGATGCGGGCCCGGCGGCGCGGGGTGGGATCCGGACGTCCCCGCGCGGCGAGTACGGCGGCGGCGGTGCGCAGCGCGGCGAGGTGGGCCGTCGCGTACCGCTCGTTCGGCGTGCGGTGGGTGGTGGCCTCCTCCAGGCTCGCGCGGGCCTGGGCGAGCAGGCCGAGGGCGGCGGGAGGGGCCGGGGAGCGGCGCGGGACGGGGTGCACGTCGCTCGCCGGGCCGGTCAGTGAGGGGGCAGGGCCGGTGGCGCGGTGCCGACGGGCGGCGGCTGCGGACGAGTTGGCCATGACGAACCTCCTGTCGTCTGGGTGACGGCACGGGTGCCGTATGTGCCCATCGTGAGGTATGGCACTGACAATCCGTTCTGACCTGGGATTCTGCTTCGCCCGTACGTTCGGCTGCCCGGGGTCGGCGGCTCTCGGGGCGCGCCCCCCCCCGACCGCGCCGCCGGCCTCGCCTTCCGCGTCCTGCGGGAGGTGCCGACCTGTGACAATCAGGGCCATGGAACGCAGCAGCGCCACGCCGGGCGGCCGTACCCGCCGCGAGGCCACCCGGCAGAAGCTCTACGAGGCGGCCGTCACCCTCATCGCCGAGCAGGGGTTCTCCGCCACCACGGTGGACGAGATCGCCGAGCGGGCGGGGGTCGCCAAGGGCACGGTCTACTACAACTTCGCCAGCAAGTCCGTCCTCTTCGAGGAGTTGCTGCGGCACGGCGTGGGACTGCTCACCGCCTCCCTGCGCGAGGCGGCCGAAGAGACGGCGCGGGAGGGCGGCAGCCGGGTGGACGCCCTGGACGCCATGGTCCGCGCCGGGCTCGTCTTCATCGACCGCTACCCGGCCTTCACCCAGCTCTACGTGGCCGAGCTGTGGCGCACCAACCGGTCCTGGCAGTCCACGCTCCTGGTGGTGCGGCAGGAGGCGGTCGCGGTCGTCGAGGGCGTACTGCGCGACGGCATGGCGAACGGGGAGTTCGGCGAGGACGTCGACGTGCCGCTGACCGCGGCCGCGCTGGTCGGCATGGTGCTGGTGGCCGCGCTGGACTGGAAATCCTTCCAGCCCCAGCGTTCCCTGGACGACGTGCACGCGGCGCTGTCCCGGCTCCTTCAGGGACGGGTCGGCGAGCGCCTCTGATGCCGCGGCCGCCAGGCGCGCTCGGGCCGGGCGGGCGACAACGCCGGTGCGCCGTGGCCGCGTCCCCCGCGGGCCACCGCGCACCGGCGTTTCCCGTACCCCCGTCGAGCCCCGTCCGGTCGTTTCCCCCGGGCTCCCCCGTGCCTCGCTCCCGGCGGCCTGGGCCGGCGGAAGGAGCGGTCGAGGGCCGCGCCGTTCCGCCGCCCCGTGTCGGCGGGGCCGGCGCCGTGCCCCCTTCCGTGCTCCCACTCTCTCGTGCACGCGGTTCGCGGCCCATCCGCGCGCGTACTCATCTCGCTTGCTAGGTACGGATACTCACTCCTGTGTGCCCGCGCCCAGGACGCCGGGCGGCCCGCTGACTACGATCGCCTCCGTGTCCGTACTCCCCATGGTGTTCACAAGCGGCTGGGCCAGCGGCATCAACGCGTACGCGGTGGTGCTGCTGCTCGGTGTGTTCGGCGCGACGGGACTGAGCGACGACGTCCCCGGCACCCTGCAGCGGCCGGAGGTGCTGATCGCGGCGGGCGTGCTGTTCCTGCTGGAGGCGGTCGCCGACAAGATCCCCTACGTGGACTCGGTGTGGGACACGGCGCACACCGTGATCCGCCCGGTCGCCGGGGCCTGGGTCGGCGCGCTGCTCGCGGGGCAGAGCGGCTCGCTGTCGGACGTCACGGCGGGCCTGGTCGGTGGAGGTACGGCGCTGGCCAGCCATCTGGTGAAGGCCGGGACGCGGATGGCGGTCAACACCTCCCCCGAGCCCGTGAGCAACATGCTCGTGAGCCTGGCCGAGGACCTCGGAGTGGCCGGACTCGTCACCTTCGCGATCTTCCATCCGGTGGCCGCGGCGGTCGTCGCGGGCGTCCTGCTGCTCGCCGGGGCCGTGATCGTCGCCTTCCTGGTCTCCCGGATCCGCCGCTTCCTGCGCCGCCGGGCCCAGCGCCGGGAGGAGAAACGCCGGCTCGCGGCCGAGGCGGGGTCACCGCCGGGCTGACCGCGCCCGCGGCCCCGCGCATCCGGGGAAACCACTGGTCAACGCCCCCGTGGCCGGGGTTGTCGGTGGCGGCCGATAAAGTCGCGCACATGGCACGGATTGCGGTGATCGGCGCCGGGATGGGCGCGATGGCGGCCGCCGCCCGGCTGGCCGTCGCGGGCCACCGGGTGACGGTGTACGAGCGTACGGAGACGTACGGCGGCGCGCTGCGCCGTTTCGAGCGGGACGGTTTCGCCTTCGACACCGGCCCCGGCCTGCTCCCGCTGCCCGCGGTCTACCGCGATCTGTTCCTCAAGACCGGCAAGGAGCCGCTGGAGGACCGCGTCGAGCTGGTCCAGGTGGACCCGTCCGCACGGCACGTCTTCGCCGACGGCACCGAGGTGTCCCTGCCGAACGTCTCGCGCGCGGGCGTCGTCGCCGCTCTGGACGAAGCCCTCGGCGCGGGCGCAGGACGGCGCTGGGGCGACTTCCTGGTGCGGGCCCGCGAGGCCTGGGACCGCGCCCGCCGCCCGCTCCTGGAAGAGCCGCTGTGGCCCAACTGGCAGGTGCTGGCCGAGCGCGAGCCCTACCCGGCGGTGCCGCACAAGCGCCTGCTGCGCACCCGGCAGGCCGGCACGCTCGCCGAGGTGGGCGCCTGGGAACTGCGCGACCCACGCCTCGCCGCCCTCCTGGAGAGCCACGCGCTCGCGTACGGCCTCGATCCGCGGACCGCCCCGGCGAGCGCGGCCGTACTGCCGTACCTGGACCACGCCTTCGGCACCTGGTACGTGCGCGGCGGCCTGCGCGAACTGGCGCGCGCGGTGTACGAGCGGTGCCTGGACCGCCGGGTCGAGTTCGTCCTCGGCACCGAGGTCACGGGGATCGTCGACAAGGACGGCCGGGCGGCGGGCGTGGAGCTCGCCGACGGGACCGTGGCCGAAGCGGAGTTCGTGGTCGCCGGTGTGCCTCCCCGGACGCTGGACGGCATGGTCCGGGGTACGGCCCTGCGCGATGCGGGCGAGGTGCCGCCGCAGCCCGGAGCGCCCAGCCGCCTGACCGTGCTGCTGGCACTGCGCGGCGGCCGTCCCGAGGGGACGGCCCACCGGACCGTGGTGCACACCGAGGACCGCGCAGCCGAACTCGACGCGCTGTTCGGTACGGCCCCGGAGCTGCCCGAGCGGCCCACGGTCGCGGTGTCGCGCCCGGGCGATCCCGCGCTGGTCCCGGACCCGGAGCACGAGGCGGTCACGCTCACGGCGACGGTCCCGGCATCCGCCTCGGCGGATCCGCGGAAGCAGGCCGACCGCATGATCGCCGTCGCCTCGCGGGCGATACCCGGGCTCCGCGACCGCCTGCTCTGGCACGAGGTGCGCACCCCGGCCGACATCGCCCGGGTGACGGGCGCGGAGGGCGGGGCCGTCCCCGCGCCGGCGTTCGCGGCCGCCGGGGGGCGCCTGCTGCACCCGGCGAACACCACGGGACTCACCGGCCTGTTCACCGTGGGCGGCTGGTCGCACCCCGGGGGCGGGCTGCCGCACGCCGGGATGTCGGGGGCGCTGGTGGCCGGACTGATCGTGGAGGGACCGGAGTTCCGCGGCTCCCAGTGAGCCGGGGAGCGTTCAGAAACGGTACTGCTCGTCGAAGCCCGTGCCGTGCTGCGGCTGACCGTGGTTGTTGTCCTGGTACGGGTAGGACTGCTGCTCCTGCGGGAGTTCGCCGCCGTAGGACTCGTCGGTGCGCTGCTGCGGGACCCACACCCCGCCGGCCGGGGTCTCACCGCCGTAGCCACCGGCGTAGGCGTCCTGGGTGCCGTAGCCCTGCTGCCCGTACCCCTGCTGGCCGCCGTAGCCGGTGTCGTAGGAGCCGCCGCCGTAGGTCTGGGTGCCGGCGTACGGGTCGGAGTAGGCGGCGTACTGCTGCTGGCCGGAGGCGTCGTAGCCGTAACCCTGCTGCCCGTAGCCGGAGTAGTCGTAGGTGTGGCTCTGGTCGGCGCCCTGGGCCGCGGTGGCGTACTGGTCCTGGGTCTGGTCGGCCCCCGGGTAGGGCGACTGCGTGCCGTCCCGGTGGGCCGGGTCGCCGTAGACGCCGTAGGAACCGGTGTCGTCGGGCAGGGGCTGCGGCTCGTACACCGCGGTGGCCTCGGCGGCCGCGGGCTGGCCGGGGCGGGCGGGGGTGAAGACGTCGTCGCGGTCGTCGTCGCCGTGGCCGTAGGACAGGCCCTCGTGGCTGGGCAGGGCCTGCATGGTGCCGGTCTCGCCGTCGGACACCTCGAGGTCGGAGACCTCCAGGGTCGGGTCCTGGTACTCGGCCTTGCCGCGGCGGCGCGGCTTGTCGCCTTCGGCTCCGGGACGGTTGACCGCCCAGCCCGCCGCGAAGCCGCGCCGGAAGGACAGCGTGACGTAGGTCTGGCCGACCGCGAAGGCGGCCGCGCCCAGACCGATCACGACGACGGACGGGATCAGGACCCCGAGGACGACACAGAGGAAGCCGGCGAAGGCCAGCAGCCGCCAGCGCAACCGTGCCTTGTACTGCAGCAGCACCTCGCCCAGCAGCCACAGCGCGACGATGCCGAACGCGATGTAGAGGACCGTCCAGCCCATGTACGCCCCTCTCCCAGTGGCCGCTACGCAGTGTGTCGTACGCGGGTGCGGCCGGTCTAGGTCCGCGGCCGGTGGTGCAGACCCAGGTTTTCGTAGATTTCCAGCGTCGCCGTGGAGTTGTTGAGCGTGATGAAGTGCAGCCCGGGCACTCCCTCGGCCTGCAGTCGTGCGCAGAACTCGGTGGCGAACTCGATCCCAAGGGAGCGTACCGCCGCCGGATCGTGCTCCGCCGCGCGGATCCGCTCTTTGAGGTCGTCCGGGATGGCGGCGTTGCTGAGTTGGGGCAGCCGCTCGAGCATCTTCACGCTCGTGACCGGCATGATCTCGGGAATGACGGGTGTCGCGCAACCGGCCGCGGCAACGCGGTCGCGCAGGCGGAGGTACGACTCCGGATCGAAGAACATCTGCGTGATGGCGTAGTCGGCGCCCGCGCGGCACTTGTCGACGAAGTGCGCGACGTCGGTGTCCCAGTCGGCGGAGCGGGGGTGCATCTCGGGGAAGGCCGCCACGCCGACGCAGAAGTCGCCCGACTCCTTGATGAGCCGGACGAGTTCGGCGGCGTACGTCAGTCCGCGGGGGTGCGGGACCCACTCGCCCATCGGGTCGCCGGGCGGGTCGCCGCGCACGGCGAGCATGTTGCGGATCCCGGCGTCGGCGTACTGGCCGATGATGTTGCGCAGCTCGGCCACGGAGTGGTTGACGGCAGTGAGGTGCGCCACAGGGGTGAGCGTCGTGTCGGACACGATCTGCTCGGTCGCCCTCACCGTGCCCGCGCGGGTGGAGCCGCCGGCGCCGTACGTGACCGAGACGAAGTCGGGGGCGACGGCCTCGATCCTGCGCAGCGCGTTCCACAGGCTGCGCTCGCCCTTCGCCGTCTTCGGCGCCCAGAACTCGAAGGAGTACGTGCTCTTGCCGGTGGCGAGCATGTCACGCACGGTGCGCGCGCGATCAGTCCTGGTGGATGCGGTTCCGAGGGCCATACTGGCAGGCTATCCAGGGTGCGGCGGTCTCCCAACCGAGCCCTGGAAATTTGCCTGAATTGTCGGCTTCTTGTCCATCCCTCGGACAACAGGGCCGGAAATGAGCGGGTCGGGCCGGGTCTGCCGTCCGAGCTATGAGACGACCGCTGCCGCGCCCGGCCGTGTCGCGCCGCGCCCTACCCCGCCTGGCGCAGCCGCGCGGCGAACTCGGCCGCCGCCGCTCCGGGGTCGTCGGCCTCGGTGATCGCCCGGACCACGACGACGCGGCGGGCGCCGGCCTCCAGGACCTGGTCCAGATTGCCGAGGCCGATGCCGCCGATGGCGAACCAGGGCCGGTCGGTCCCGAGCGAGGCCGTGTACCGGACCAGGTCGAGGCCGGGGGCGGGGCGGCCGGGCTTGGTGGGCGTGGGCCAGCAGGGTCCGGTGCAGAAGTAGTCCACGCCGGCCTGCACGGCCGCGGCGGCGGCCTCGTCCTCGGCGTGCGTGGACCGGCCGATCAGGACGCCGTCGCCGAGGATCGCGCGGGCGTCGGGCACGGGAAGGTCCCCCTGCCCCAGGTGCAGCACGTCGGCACGGGCCGCGTGGGCGACGTCCGCGCGGTCGTTGACCGCGAGCAGCTTCCCGTGCCGGGCACAGGCGTCGGCGAACACCTCCAGCCGGTCCAGCTCCTCCCCGGCCTCCATGCCCTTGTCCCGCAACTGCACGACGTCGACCCCCGCCGCCAGCACCGCGTCCAGGAACTCGGCCAGGTCCCCCTGCCGCCTCCGGGCGTCCGTGCACAGATACAGGCGCGCGTCACCGAGCCGGTCACGGGCGTCGGCTGCGGCAGCGGTCTCAGGCATACGCGGGTTCCCCCCGGCTCGTCGGTCGGGTGGTTCGTCCGACCACCCGAACGGACCCTACCCGCCGCGCCCACCGGGCCGACGAGGACACCGAGGCCCCGGCGGGGGGCCGGGGCCGGGTGCGCAGGCGGGTGGCCGGGTCAAACGGCGAGGGCCTGGGCGCGGCGCTTCACCTCTGTGCCGCGGTTCTCACTCAGGGCCTGGGCGGGGGTGCCCGGCAGGGTCGGGTCGGGGGTGAACAGCCATTCGATCATCTCTTCGACCGTGAAGCCGTCGTCCCTCAGGAGCGTCAGGGTGCCGGACAGGCCCTTGACGACCTTGTCGCCGTCGATGAAGGCGGCGGGGACGTGCAGCGCGCGGTTCTCACCCCGGCGTACGGCGATGAGCTGGCCCTCCTTGACCAACTGCCGCACACGTGTCACCTCGACGCCGAGTTGTTCGGCGATGTCGGGAAGGGTGAGCCAGGCAGGGACGAGAGCGTCGATCTTCGTGTCAATCTCGGTCACGGAAACAAGCGTGCCATCTGCCACTGACACTCGGAAGCCAGGCCCGTCCACTCGGGGCCGCGCGCCTCACGCCGTCGCCGCCTTCAGGGGCTTCGCCGGGTCCGCCAGCAGCCGCGGATCCATGGGCGTGCCGGACTCGATCAGCCGCCGTCCCTGCGCCAGATCCCGCGGTCGGCCGACGGCCAGCAGAGCGACGAGCCGGCCCTCGCGGAGCCAGCAGACCGTCCACGCCGGTCCGGTGCGATCGCCGCGCCAGACGACGGTGTCGGCCGACGCGTGGTGGCCGGCGTACTGCACGAAGCGCCCGAACTGCTCGGACCAGAAGTACGGGACCGGGTCGTAGACCACGGGGGTGAGGCCGACGATGTCGGCCGCGACCGTGCGCGGGCCCTGGAGCGCGTTGTCCCAGTGGTGGATCAGCAGGCGCTCGCCGTACCTGCCCGAGGGGAAGGAGGCGCAGTCGCCGACCGCGTACACGTCCGGCACGGACGTGCGCAGGTGGTCGTCGGCCAGCACGTCCCCGTGCCGGCCCAGCTCGATGCCGGAGCCGGCCAGCCAGCCGGTGGCGGGGCGCGCGCCGATGCCCACCACGACGGCGCCCGCGGGCAGCCGCGCCCCGTCGTCGAGCACCACCACGCCGGGTTCGACGCGCTCCACGCGCGCGTGGGTGCGCAGTTCGGCGCCGCTGTCGGCGTACCAGGCGGTCATCGGCTCGGCCACCTCCGCGGGCAGCGCCCCCGCGAGCGGCCGGTCCGCGGCCTCCACGACGGTCACGGCGCAGCCCGCCTCGCGCGCGGCGGTGGCGAACTCGGCGCCGATCCAGCCCGCGCCGACGACCACGATGTCGTGCTGCCCGGTGAGCACCGGCCGCAGCCGTTCGGCGTCGTCCAGGGTGCGCAGCAGGTGGACCCCGGGAACGCCCTCCGCGCCGGGCAGCCGGATCGGTTCGGCACCGGTGGCCAGGACGAGGACGTCGTACGGCACCGGACCCGCCGAGGTCTCCAGCACATGCGCGTCGGGCCGCACGGCCAGCGCCTCGCAGCCGAGCCGCAGTTCGAGGCCGAGCGCCTCGAAGTCGATGTCGAAGGCGGAACCCTCGGCCTTGCCCAGCAGGACGGCCTTGGACAGCGGCGGCCGGTCGTAGGGCTGGTGGGGTTCGGCGCCGATCAGTGTCACGGTGCCGGTGAAGCCCTGCTCGCGCAGGGCGACCGCGGTCTGCACCCCGGCCATGCCCGCGCCCGCGACGACCACGCGCCGCGGCCCTGATGTGCCCTGTTCCTGCGTCTGGTCGCTCACCTGATCACCATAAGTCAACTGACAAACCGTCAGTCAGGGGCGTGCGAGGTGACCTGCTCCACAACCTCTTCCACCACGCTCGTCCCACTGCCGGGCTGCGACTCCCAGCGCCAGGTCTCCTCCAACCGCATCCGCCCGTCGGGCAGTTCGACCACCGTCGACACGCAGTGCCCGGAGGAGGTGGTCCCGTCCTGCTTGAGCTGGACGTACCGGAAGTCGAGCCGGTCACTTTCCCTGGTACCCACCAGATGGCCGCGTACGACGTCGCCGCCCGCGTACTCGGCCCAGATCTCCCCGCTCCGCTCGTGATACGTGAAGCGGGTGCGCGTGCCCACCTGGCCCGGGGCCTGGTCGGCGACCGGGGCGAGAACGCGGCCGTCGAGCGAGGGAAAGGGCCGGGCGGAGCCACCCGCCCGAGAGTCGTGACGGGAGACGGGCGGGCGGGTCATGGCGAGAGGCTCCCTTACCAGGGCAATGCTCTGCGGGCTAGGGTGGCCACCGTACAAGCACTCGCGGGAGCCCGGACGCACCGGGCTGAGAGGGAGGCTGGCGGCCTCCGACCGTACGAACCTGATCCGGGTCATGCCGGCGAAGGGAGGGGCTGGACGCCCATGTCGTTGCCACGTACGTCAGACGTCCTCGTCGTGGGGGGCGGGATCATCGGGCTGGTGACGGCCTGGCGCTCGGCGCAGCGCGGGTTCACCACGGCCGTGGTGGACCCCGAGCCGGGCGGCGGGGCCGCACAGGTGGCCGCCGGGATGCTGGCCGCCGTCACCGAACTGCACTACGGCGAGCAGACCCTGCTCGGACTCAACCTGGCCTCCGCCCGCCGCTACCCCGACTTCGTGGCCGAGCTGACCGGGCTGACCGGCCACGACCTCGGCTACCGCCGCTGCGGCACCCTCGCCGTGGCGCTGGACGCCGACGACCGCGCCCACCTGCGGGAACTGCACGACCTTCAGCGCCGTTCGGGCCTGGACTCCGAGTGGCTGTCCGGGCGGGAGTGCCGCCGGCTCGAGCCGATGCTCGCGCCGGGCGTGCGCGGCGGGCTGCGGGTGGACGGCGACCACCAGATCGACCCGCGGCGGCTCGCCGGTGCCCTGGTCGCGGCCTGCGAGCGGGCGGGGGTGGTCTTCCACCGCGGCTGGGCCGAGCGGCTCACCGTCACCCGCGACCGCGCCACGGGTTGTGTGCTGCGCGACGGCACCGCGCATACCGCGGACCGGGTGGTGCTCGCGGCGGGCAGCCACAGCGGACGGCTCGGGGGCGTCCCGGACGACGTGCTGCCACCGGTGCGGCCGGTGAAGGGGCAGGTGCTGCGGCTGACGGTGCCGAAGCGGTACGCGCCCTTCCTGAGCCGTACCGTGCGCGCCGTGGTGCGCGGCAGCCAGGTCTACCTGGTGCCGCGGCTCAGCGGCGAGCTGGTCGTCGGGGCCACGAGCGAGGAGCTGGGCTGGGACACGACGGTGACGGCGGGCGGCGTGTACGAGCTGCTGCGCGACGCGCACGAGCTGGTACCCGGGATCACCGAGCTGCCGCTCACGGAGACCCGGGCGGGACTCCGGCCCGGCTCCCCGGACAACGCGCCGCTGCTCGGCCCGACCGGGCTTGACGGCCTGCTGCTGGCCACCGGGCACTACCGCAACGGCGTGCTGCTCACGCCGGTCACCGGTGACGCCATGGCGCACGTCCTGACCACCGGCGAGCTGCCGGACGAGGTCCGTCCCTTCTCCCCCGGGCGTTTCCACGCCAGGGCACTCACGGAGCAGCCCGTATGAACATCTCCGTCAACGGCGAGCCCCGCCGGGTCACGCCCGGCACGTCCCTCGACACCGTCGTGCGGACCCTGAGCGCGGCGCCCTCCGGGGTGGCCGCCGCCCTCAACGAGACCGTCGTCCCGCGCGCGCGGTGGTCGTCCACGGCCGTGACCGAGGGCGACCGCGTCGAAGTGCTGACCGCCGTCCAGGGAGGCTGAGCCATGGCCGACGATCCCTTCGTCCTCGGTGGTACGTCCTTCACCTCCCGGCTGATCATGGGCACCGGCGGCGCGCCCAGCCCGGAGGTGCTGGAGCGGGCGCTCACGGCCTCCGGCACCGAGCTGACCACGGTCGCCATGCGGCGGGTGGACCCCTCGGCGCACGGCTCCGTGCTGTCGGTGCTGGAGTCGCTCGGGATCCGGGTGCTGCCCAACACCGCGGGCTGCTTCACCGCGGGTGAGGCGGTGCTCACCGCCCGGCTGGCGCGGGAGGCGCTGGGCACGGACCTCGTCAAGCTGGAGGTCGTCGCCGACGAGCGCACGCTGCTGCCGGACCCGATCGAGCTGCTGGACGCGGCGGAGACGCTGGTCGACGACGGGTTCACGGTGCTGCCGTACACGAACGACGATCCGGTGCTGGCGCGGAAGCTGGAGGACGTGGGCTGCGCCGCGGTCATGCCCCTGGGCTCGCCCATCGGGTCCGGGCTCGGCATCCGCAACCCGCACAACTTCCAGCTGATCGTGGAGCACGCGCGCGTGCCGGTGATCCTGGACGCCGGGGCCGGTACGGCCTCGGACGTGGCGCTGGCCATGGAGCTGGGGTGTGCCGGGGTGATGCTCGCCTCGGCGGTGACGCGGGCGCAGGAGCCGGTGATGATGGCCGCGGCGATGCGGTCCGCCGTGGAGGCGGGGCGGCTGGCCCGGCTGGCCGGGCGGATCCCCAAGCGGCACTTCGCTCAGGCGTCGTCCCCGGCCGAGGGCCTGGCCGGACTGGATCCGGAGCGGCCGGCCTTCTAGGCCCACCTCCTCCCACCGGCGCGTGGGCCGCGTCACAGGTCGGCTTCAGTCCCGCCGCGAGAGCGTCCGCGATCGGTGCGTGTCCGTGGCGGCTCGTAGACTCGCCTGCGTGGATACGACCCTTCAGGACCCTCTCGTCGGGCAGGTGCTCGACGGCCGTTATCGCGTCGACGCGCGGATCGCCGTCGGCGGGATGGCCACGGTCTACCGGGCCCTGGACACCCGCCTGGACCGGGTCCTCGCGCTCAAGGTGATGCACCCCGCGCTCGCGGCCGACGGCTCGTTCGTGGAGCGGTTCATCCGGGAGGCCAAGTCGGTCGCGCGGCTGGCCCACCCGAACGTCGTGCAGGTCTTCGACCAGGGCACGGACGGGTCGTACGTGTACCTCGCCATGGAGTACGTGGCCGGCTGCACCCTGCGCGACGTGCTGCGCGAGCGCGGGGCGCTCCAGCCGCGCGCGGCGCTGGACATCCTGGAGCCGGTGCTCGCCGCGCTGGGGGCCGCGCACCGGGCCGGGTTCGTGCACCGCGACATGAAGCCGGAGAACGTCCTGATAGGCGACGACGGCCGGGTCAAGGTCGCCGACTTCGGGTTGGTGCGGTCCGTGGACACGGTGACGAACACCACCGGTGCCGTCCTCGGCACCGTCTCCTACCTGGCGCCGGAGCAGATCGAGCGCGGCACCGCCGACCCCCGGGTCGATGTGTACGCGTGCGGGGTCGTGCTGTACGAGATGCTGACCGGCGGCAAGCCCCACCAGGGGGAGTCCCCCGCCCAGGTGCTGTACCAGCACCTCCACGAGGACGTGCCGGCCCCGTCGGCCGCCGTGCCGGGACTCGCCTTCGAGCTGGACGAACTGGTCGCGGAGGCCACCGCGCGCACCCCGGACATCCGGCCGCACGACGCGGTCGCGCTGCTCGCGCGGGTCCGCGAGGCGCGGTCCGCGCTCGGCCAGGACCAGCTGGACGCACTGCCGCCGCAGGCCCTCACCGCGGAGCACGACAACGCGGAGGACCGTACGAGCGTCATCCCGCGCGCGCTGACGACGCGGATCGGCGGCGGGGACGGCGGGACCGGTGGGGACGGCGCGCGGTCCGAGGCCGCCCTCAACCGCACCAGCCGTCTTCAGGCTCCCCCGCCCCCGCAGCCGCCGGCCGGCGCGGCACGTCCCGGGCGGCCCCGGCGCACACTGCTCACGGTGGTCGTCGCCGTCCTGCTGGTCCTCGGGGCCGGCGGGGGCGTGTGGTACATCAACTCCGGACAGTTCACGAAGGTCCCGCCGCTGCTGGCGAAGACCGAGGCGCAGGCCAGGGAGCGGCTCAAGGAGGCCGGTCTCGGCGTCGACCGCGTCGAGCACGCCTACAGCGACACGGTCGGGCGCGGCACGGTCATCAGCACCGACCCGCAGGCGGGCGCGCGGATCCGCAGCCACGACTCGGTGACGCTCACGGTCTCCGACGGGCCCGAGACCGTGCGGGTGCCCGACCTGAAGGGCCACCGGCTGGGCGAGGCCCGGAGCCTGCTGAAGAAGGAGGGCCTGGAGCCGGGCATGGTGAGCCGGGAGTTCAGCGACGACGTCCCCCACGACGCCGTGATCGGCACGGACCCCGAGGCGGGCACCGAGCGGCGGGCCGGCTCGGCGATCGCGCTCACCGTCAGCAAGGGCCGCGCGGTGGACGTGCCGGACGTCACCGGCGACGACCTGGACAAGGCGCGGTCCGAGCTTCAGGACGCCGGCCTGAAGGTGCGGATCTCCGCGGAGCAGGTCAACTCCGATTACGACAAGGGCCGGGTCGCCCGGCAGAGCCCGGAGGGCGACAGCCAGGCCGCCCAGGGCGACACGGTCACACTGACGCTGTCCAAGGGTCCGGAGATGGTCGAGGTGCCGGACGTGACCGGCAACAGCGTCGGCGACGCGAAGAACACCCTCCAGAAGGCCGGCTTCCAGGTGCAGGAGGACCGCGGGCTGCTCGGACTGTTCGGCGACACCGTCAAGAAGCAGTCGGTGAAGGGCGGAGACCGGGCACCGAAGGGCTCGACGATAACGATCACCATCCGGTGACGGCCGCCCGGCGGCCACCGGCCGCCGGGCACGTGACACCCTGAACGGGTGAGCAGTCAGCGGTCCCGCCCTCTCCCCGGCCCCTCCCGCAACCCGATCGGCGGCCATGTGCCCGTCGCCGGCGGGCTGCACTCCGTGGGCCTGTCCTACGCCCGTGACCTCGGGGCCGAGACCGTGCAGGTCTTCGTCGCCAATCCGCGCGGCTGGGCCACGCCCGCGGGCAACCCGCGGCAGGACGAGCAGTTCCGCGCGGCCTGCGCGGAGCAGTCGGTTCCGGCGTACGTCCACGCCCCGTACCTGATCAACTTCGGCTCGCACACCGAGGCGACCGTGGAGCGGTCGGTGGAGTCGTTGCGGCACTCGCTGCGGCGCGGCCGGGAGATCGGCGCGCTGGGCGTCGTCGTGCACACCGGGAGCGCGACCGGCGGCCGGGACCGGTCCGTCGCACTGAAGCAGGTGCGGGAGCACATGCTTCCGCTGCTCGACGAGCTCACCCACGACGACGACCCGTATCTGCTCCTGGAGTCCACCGCCGGCCAGGGTGCCTCGCTGTGCTCGCGCACCTGGGACTTCGGGCCGTACTTCGAGGCGCTGGACGCCCACCCGAGGCTGGGCGTGTGCCTGGACACCTGCCACATATTCGCGGCCGGGCACGACCTGACCGGCCCGGACGGCATGCACCGGACGCTGGACCTGCTGGTGGAGACGGTCGGCGAGGGCCGGCTGCGGCTGATCCACGCCAACGACTCCAAGGACGTGGCCGGCGCGCACAAGGACCGGCACGAGAACATCGGCGCCGGCCACATCGGCGAGGACCCCTTCCGCGCCCTGATGACCCACCCCGCCACCCAGGGCGTCCCGCTGATCATCGAGACCCCGGGCGGCAAGGAGGGACACACGGCGGACGTGGAGCGCCTGAAGCGGCTCAGGGACGGATGACGGAGGGGTGACCCGTCACCGGGACGGCCGCCGGGGCCGGCGTCAGAGTTCCGGCCCGTCTCCCGGTTCCTCCTGGTAGGAGTAGCGCTGTTCCTTCCAGGGGTCGCCGAGGTTGTGGTAGCCGCGTTCCTCCCAGAAGCCGCGGCGGTCGGCGGTCATGTACTCCACGCCACGGACCCACTTGGGGCCCTTCCAGGCGTACAGGTGGGGGACGATCAGGCGGAGCGGGAAGCCGTGCTCGGCGGTGAGCAGTTCGCCGTCCTTGTGGGTGGCGAAGAGGGTGCGCTCCGAGGTGAAGTCGGACAGGCGCAGGTTGGAGCTGAACCCGTACTCCGCCCACACCATCACATGGGTGACGTTCGCCGCGGGCGGGGCGATGTCCAGGACGGTGCGCGCGGGGATGCCGCCCCACTCGGCGCCGACCATGCTGTACTTCGTGACGCAGTGCAGGTCGGCCACCACGGTGGTGTACGGAAGGGCCGTGAACTCCTCGTGGGTCCAGCAGTGCTTCTCGCCGTCGGCGGTGGCGCCGAAGACCCGGAAGTCCCAGCGCTCGGACCGGAACTTGGGCACCGGCCCGTAGTGCGTGACCGGCCAGCCGCGCTGGAGCCGCTGTCCCGGCGGAAGTTCCGGCTGCGCCGCCCCCGTCGGCACTGCTCCAGACGCGTCCCCTGACGCGCGTTCCACCGGCTGACCCATGACTCCATCCTGACAGACCGGAGAGGGTGCACATGACCAGCCGGGGGGCGATTCGGACAACTCGCACTAAGTATGCACTTACTGGACGGCCGTGTGTGCCGGTGCAATCATGCGCGAGATCGGCCCAGAGACGTCCGGAAGGAGCCCCGCCGCCATGCAAGGCGACCCCGAGGTGATCGAACTGCTCAACGAGCAGCTGACCGCCGAGCTCACCGCGATCAACCAGTACTTCCTGCACTCCAAGATCCAGGACCACAAGGGCTGGACGAAGCTCGCCAAGTACACCCGCGACGAGTCGTTCGACGAGATGCGGCACGCGGAGCTCCTGACCGACCGGATCCTGCTGCTGGACGGCCTGCCGAACTATCAGCGCCTCTTCCACGTCCAGGTCGGGCAGACGGTGGCCGAGATGTTCCGGGCCGACCGGCAGATCGAGGTCGAGGCCATCGACCGGCTGCGCCGGGGCGTGGACCTGATGCGCGACAAGAACGACATCACGTCGGCGAACATCTTCGAGGCGATCCTCGCCGACGAGGAGCACCACATCGACTACCTGGACACCCAGCTGGAGCTGGTCGACAAGCTGGGTGAGGCGCTCTACCTCTCGACCGTGGTCGAGCAGAGCCAGCCGGACCCGTCGGGCCCCGGAACGCACGGCTTCTCCAGCCCCTGAGGCGGCCAGTGGCCTGGACACCTAGGCGGCGTCGCCCAGCTCCTTCGGGCTCGCGCCGGAAGCCCCGCCCGTGAGCGGCGCGAGCGCCGGGCCGCCCTGGTCGATCAGCTCGCGCCGCGGGCAGGTGCCGCGGCCGAGCAGCGCCTGGATGCGGCGTACGCACCCGCCGCAGTCCGTGCCCGCCTTGCAGGCGGAGGCGATCTTGCGGGGCGTGCAGGCGCCGTTGTCCGCGTGCTGCTTGACCTGCTGCTCGGTGACACCGAAGCAACTGCACACGTACACGCGGTTCACCTCCCGCCGGGATCGGTTCCATGGTGCCGTCCCGACTTCTCGGTGAGGCAAACCTAACCTTACTCACCGCACGAATGCCCGAAAAGGGGATGGGGCGCGGATCCCATGTGATCCGCGCCCCACTTCACGTTCACGCTCCCGCGAGGGGCGCGCGCCTCACTGGTCCCGGTACATCTCCGCGACCAGGAACGCCAGGTCCAGGGACTGGCTGCGGTTCAGACGCGGGTCGCAGGCCGTCTCGTAGCGCTGGTGCAGGTCGTCGACGAAGATCTCGTCCCCGCCGCCGACGCACTCGGTGACATCGTCGCCGGTCAGCTCCACATGGATGCCGCCGGGGTGCGTGCCGAGCCCCTTGTGCACCTCGAAGAAGCCCTTGACCTCGTCGAGCACGTCGTCGAAGCGGCGGGTCTTGTGACCGGAGGCCGCCTCGAAGGTGTTGCCGTGCATCGGGTCGGTCACCCAGGCCACCACCGCACCCGAGGCCGTGACCTTCTCCACCAGCTCGGGGAGCCGGTCGCGGATCTTGTCGGCGCCCATGCGGACGATGAACGTCAGCCGGCCCGGCTCCCGCTCGGGGTCGAGGCGGTCGATGTACCGCAGTGCCTCCTCGGGCGTGGTCGTCGGGCCCAGCTTGACGCCGATCGGGTTGCGGATGCGCGAGGCGAACTCGATGTGCGCGTGGTCCAGCTGCCGAGTGCGCTCGCCGATCCACACCATGTGCCCGGAGACGTCGTACAGCTGCCCGGTGCGCGAGTCGACGCGGGTCAGCGCCGATTCGTAGTCGAGCAGCAGCGCCTCGTGCGAGGAGAAGAACTCGACGGTCTTGAACTCCTCCGGGTCCGTGCCGCAGGCCCGCATGAAGTTCAGCGCGTTGTCGATCTCGCGCGCGAGCTGCTCGTAGCGCTGGCCGGACGGGGAGGACTTCACGAAGTCCTGGTTCCAGGCGTGCACCTGGCGCAGGTCGGCGTAGCCGCCGGTGGTGAAGGCGCGCACCAGGTTCAGCGTGGAGGCGGACGCGTGGTACATCCGCTTCAGCCGCTCGGGGTTCGGGACCCGGGCGGCCTCGGTGAAGTCGAAGCCGTTGACGGAGTCGCCGCGGTAGGTCGGCAGGGTCACGCCGTCGCGGGTCTCGGTCGGCTTGGAGCGCGGCTTGGAGTACTGGCCGGCGATCCGGCCGACCTTGACCACCGGCACCGAGGCGGCGTACGTCAGCACGGCGCCCATCTGGAGCAGGGTCTTGAGCTTGTTGCGGATGTGGTCGGCGGACACCGCGTCGAACGCCTCGGCGCAGTCGCCGCCCTGGAGGAGGAACGCCTCTCCCTTGGCGACGGCCGCCATCCGGGCGCGCAGCTGGTCACACTCGCCCGCGAAGACGAGCGGCGGATACGACTCGAGGTCCGCGATCACTGCGCGCAGAGCCTCGGTGTCGGGGTACTCGGGCTGCTGCGCCGCGGGCAGGTCTCGCCAGGTGTTGCCAGCGCTCGCGCTGGTCTTAGCGTTCACGGTCACCCCACCAAGATTACGGGGTCGCCCGGCGGGTCCCTTCCTCCGTTCATCCAATGAGACGGACGGCGCCCGGTCGCGGGACGTCCCGCCCGGCACCGTTCAGTCGCCGGTGCCGACGTCCAGCTGGTCCCGGTCGATGTTGATGGTCACCGCGCCGTACGTCTCGGTCCTGTTGCCCGCGTACTGGTGGATGCGCTGGTGACCAGCCCACAGGTGGGCCGGGATGGCGGTGTGGAGGGTGCTGTTCTCGTCGTTCCAGTGCGCGAAGTGGATCACGTCGGGCAGGGTGACCTTCCCGGCGTTGCCGACCAGGTCGGCGACCAGGGACGAGACGCTGCCGTACGCGCCGGACCGGTAGCCCAGCTCGTGCAGCCGCTCGGTCCAGGCCTCCAGATAGCCGAGTACGCGCTTGGTGAGGGTGCCGCCCGTCGCGTACTGCTCCAGGTCGTTGTAGAGCACCGCCCCCTTGGCGAAGCCGAGCGCCACCGCCTGGGCGGCCGCGTCCTCCGCGGCCTCCTTGCCCTGCGGCACCGGATCGGTGATCGACGCGCAGGAGTTCTGGCAGCTGCCGGCGCCGGAGGAGGGCTGCGGGCCGACGTAGAGCGGGAAGAAGCGCCACCCGTTCGCGTACTGCGTGCGCACCCACTCGGCGGTCAGCCTCGCCTGGGCGCAGGCGCGGTTGACCCCGCCGATGTAGACGCCGACGGCCCGGTACGGCGAGCCGGACCTCCAGGCGTTCATGGCCGTCCGGCTGGGAGCGGTGCAGGTGTCGAAGCCCCTGCCCTGGTACGCGGTCGCGTCGGCGGGCACGGCGCCCGCGCTCGGCGCCCGGGCGGGCCCCGCGGCGCGTGCGGTGGCGACGGGCAGTCCGGCGCTGCGCAGCACCCGCTGGATCTCCGCGCGGTCCTCGCCGTACGGGGCCGTGATGGAGATTCCCTCGTTGGTGGCGGTCGCCCGGTAGACGCGGGACGTGCGGTCCTCGGTCACCGAGGCCTTCGCCGCCACCGCGGGCTGCACCCAGAGGACCTCGGTGCGCCCGACGGCACGGGCCGGGCAGTCCTGGTGCTCGCCGGGGGTGCCGAGGTAGACGGCGTGCCGGTCGAAGCGGACGCAGGCGGTCGGCTCCTGGTCGAGGTCGACGACGGGCCAGCCGGCCGGGACGGTGAACGTGTGACCGCGGTAGCTGACGGTCTTCGTGGCGTCGTCGGCCGCCGGCCGGGCGGCGGCCGGCGCGGCGGCGGCGAGCACCGCGCAGGCGCTCAGCGCGCTCAGCGCACGCCTCGTACGGAGGCGGGGCCGTGCCGGGTGGGGCGATCGTGGTGCGGGAATGGCGTACTCCTCGGTCGGGCACGAGCGCGCGGCGAACGCCGGGGCCCGAGCGGCACACGGTCGACGCGGACCGTCCTTCCACCCCGCGCGGCCGCCGGAAACCGGCCTGTGCTGCGTACGGGCGACACGGCCGCCGAGGGCCGGACGGGGCCGCGCGGCGGCCCGATGCGGTAGGGTGCCGGGCATGTTCGCGCACTCGACCCAGAACCAGAACTGGTGGTGGACCGCTCCTCCGGCGGCCCGCTGACTGCGCGTATCCCACACTTCGCGAAGGCCGCCCGAGGGGCGGCCTTCGGCGTTTCCGGCGCCTTGGCCGTTCCTCACCGACATCAACCGGCATCAACCGGCATCAACCGGCATCGACCGGCATCGACCGGCATCGACGGAAGAGGAACCCATGGACCTGGCACGGCTGCTGCACGACCCCCGCCCGTTCGCCCTGCTGCGCCGCCGTACCCCGGGGCACGACCAGGACCTGGTCGAGGTGCTGCTCGGCCCGGTGACCGCCCGCGACCACCTGGCCGACCTACCCGACGAGGGCCTGGCGCTCGTACCGTTCCGGCAGATCCGCGAGCGCGGCTTCGACGTCCGGGACGACGGCACCCCGCTACTGGTGCTGACGCCCGAGGAGACGGGCACGGTCCCGCTCGCCGAGGCCCTGGCGCAGCTCCCCGCGCACCAGGTGCGTGTGGAGGGCGGCGGCTTCGACGTCGGCGACGAGGAGTACGCGGAGATCGTCGGGCGGGTGCTGCGCGAGGAGATCGGCGCGGGCGAGGGCGCGAACTTCGTGATCCGTAGGACGTACGAGGGGGAGGTCCCGGGCTTCGGGCGGGCCGACGCGCTGGCGCTGTTCCGGCGGCTGCTGGAGGGCGAGCGGGGGGCGTACTGGACGTTCGTCGTGCACACCGGGGACCGGACCCTGGTCGGCGCCAGCCCCGAGGTGCACGTGCGCATGTCCGGCGGGACGGTCGTGATGAACCCGATCAGCGGGACGTACCGCTACCCGGCCGAGGGGCCGACGCCCGAGCACCTGCTGGGTTTCCTCGCCGACGGCAAGGAGATCGAGGAGCTGTCGATGGTCGTCGACGAGGAGCTCAAGATGATGTGCACCGTCGGGGACATGGGCGGGGTGGTCGTCGGCCCGCGTCTGAAGGAGATGGCGCACCTCGCGCACACCGAGTACGAGTTGCGCGGCCGGTCCTCCCTGGACGTGCGCGAGGTGCTCAAGGAGACCATGTTCGCCGCGACCGTCACCGGGTCGCCGGTGCAGAACGCCTGCCGGGTCATCGAACGCCACGAGACCGGCGGGCGCGGCTACTACGCCGGTGCCCTCGCCCTCCTCGGCCGCGACTCCGGCGGCGCCCAGATCCTGGACTCCCCCATCCTCATCCGCACCGCCGACATCGACGCCCGTGGCCGGCTGCGCGTGCCGGTCGGCGCCACCCTCGTCCGCGGCTCGGACCCGGCGGGCGAGGTCGCCGAGACGCACGCGAAGGCGGCGGGCGTGCTGGCGGCGCTGGGCGTACGGCCCGCACGGCCGCGCGCGGAGCGGTCGCGGCCCCGGCTCGCCGACGACCCCCGGGTGCGGGCGGCGCTGGACGGGCGGCGCGCGATGCTCGCGCCGTTCTGGCTGCGGATGCAGAACGGGGTCTCCGCCGCACGGGCGCAGTCGGAGGCAGGGGAAGGCGCGCCGGGGCTCACCGGGCACACCCTGGTCGTGGACGGCGAGGACACCTTCACCGCGATGCTCGCGCACGTGCTGCGGTCGTCGGGGCTGACCGTCACCGTGCGCCGCTACGACGAGCCCGGACTGCGCGCGGCCGTGCTCGCGCACCAGGGGCCGGTCGTCCTCGGCCCGGGTCCCGGCGACCCGTGCGATCCGGACGACCCGAAGATGCGGCTGCTGCGCGCGCTGACCGCGGAAGTGCTCACCGGGCACC
Organism: Streptomyces sp. NPDC091412; assembly: GCF_044756885.1. Classification (NCBI taxonomy): domain Bacteria; kingdom Bacillati; phylum Actinomycetota; class Actinomycetes; order Kitasatosporales; family Streptomycetaceae; genus Streptomyces; species Streptomyces sp. NPDC091412. The sequence goes on from NZ_JBIVTV010000001.1 coordinate 714,536, forward strand.
GGCACGGCGTTCTCGGGGTCTGCCTCGGACACGAGCTGATCGCGGCCGAACTCGGCCTGGACATCGTCCGCAAGGAAGTGCCCCACCAGGGCGCCCAGACCGGGATCGACCTGTTCGGCCGGGCCGAGACCGTGGGCTTCTACAACAGCTACGTGGCGCGCTGCGACGACGAGGCGCACGCCGAGCTGTCCGCGCACGGAATCGAGGTCAGCCGGAGCGCGTCCGGTGAGGTGCACGCGTTGCGCTCCGCGAGGTTCGCGTCGGTGCAGTTCCACCCCGAGTCCGTGCTGACGCTGAACGGCCAGGCGATCGTCCGCGCGCTGCTGGCCGAGCAGTTGAGCGGCGCCGGCACGCACTGCGAGCCGCGGCCCGTCCGGTAACCGGGTACGCGCGCGCCGAGGGCGCCGCCGGTCAGGTCGACGGCGCCCTCGGCGCGGTCCGCGGGAGGCCGGTGGCGGGTCAGCCGAAGAAGACCCCGACCTCCTCGTACCGCTTCGGGTCGACCGTCTTCAGCTTGACGGTGGCCTCCGCGATCGGGACGCGGACGATGTCGGTGCCGCGCAGGGCGACCATCTTGCCGAAGTCGCCGTCGCGGACGCAGTCGATGGCGTGCAGCCCGAACCGGGTGGCCAGCCAGCGGTCGAAGGCGCTGGGCGTGCCACCGCGCTGGATGTGGCCGAGGACGGTGGTCCGGGCCTCCTTGCCGGTGCGCGCCTCGATCTCCTTGGCCAGCCACTCGCCGACCCCGGACAGCCGCACGTGCCCGAAGGAGTCGAGCGAGGCGTCCTTCAGGACCATGTCGCCGTCCTTGGGCATGGCGCCCTCGGCGACGACGACGATCGGGGCGTAGGACGCCTTGAAGCGGGAGGTGATCCAGGCGCACACCTGGTCGACGTCGAAACGCTGCTCGGGGATGAGGATGACGTTCGCGCCACCGGCGAGGCCGGAGTGCAGGGCGATCCAGCCGGCGTGACGGCCCATCACCTCGCAGACCAGGACCCGCATATGGGACTCGGCGGTGGTGTGCAGCCGGTCGATCGCCTCGGTGGCGATGCCGACCGCGGTGTCGAAGCCGAAGGTGTAGTCGGTGGCCGACAGGTCGTTGTCGATGGTCTTGGGCACGCCCACGCAGGGCACGCCGTACTCGTCGCTCAGCCGCGCGGCGACGCCGAGGGTGTCCTCGCCGCCGATCGCGACGAGCGCCTCGACCTCCTGCTTGGCGAGATTGTCCTTGATCCGCCGGATGCCGTCCTCCTGCTTGAGGGGGTTGGTCCGCGAGGAGCCGAGGATGGTGCCGCCGCGGGGCAGGATGCCGCGCACCGCGGGGATGTCGAGACGGATGGCGTCGTTCTCGAGTGGGCCCCGCCAGCCGTCCCGGAAGCCGACGAAGTCATAGCCGTACTCCTGCACGCCCTTGCGGACGATGCCCCGGATGACGGCGTTGAGCCCGGGGCAGTCGCCGCCTCCGGTCAGTACTCCGACCCGCATGGAAAAGTCCCTTCGCCGCGGTTGCCTGGTGAAGGTCACGCTAATGGTGACGCACATCACTTCGGCATGGGGCGGAGAGTCAATTCCACTGAATTGTCGGGTAGTTGATCAAGGCGAATCCACTCGAAAGGGTGGTTGCCGCGCGTACGCGGCTTTACTCGCCGTCGAGCCCGCGCTCGATGGCGTACCGCACCAGCTCCACCCGGTTGTGCAACTGGAGCTTGCCCAGGGTGTTCTGCACGTGGTTCTGGACCGTGCGGTGGGAGATCACCAGGCGCTCGGCGATCTGCTTGTAGCTCAGGCCCTTGGCGACCAGCCGCAGCACCTCGGTCTCGCGGTCGGTGAGCCGGGGCGCCTTCGGCTCACCGGCGTCCGCGGCGGGCGCGGGCTCGGCGGCCAGCCGCCGGTACTCGCCGAGCACCAGGCCCGCGAGCCCCGGTGTGAACACCGGGTCGCCCACGGCCGTGCGGCGCACCGCGTCCAGCAGTTCCCGGGTCGAGGCCGACTTCAGCAGGTAGCCCGTCGCGCCCGACTTCACGGCCTCCAGCACATCGGCGTGTTCACCGCTCGCGGACAGCACCAGCACGCGCAACGCCGGGTTGGCGCCGACGAGTTCCTTGCAGACCTGGACCCCGGGCTTCGCGGGCAGGTTCAGGTCGAGCACGAGCACGTCGGGCGCGGCGGCCCGGGCGCGGCGCACCGCCTGCTCGCCGTCGCCCGCGGTGGCGACCACCTCGAAGCCGGACTCGGCCAGGTCGCGGGCCACGGCGTCGCGCCACATCGGGTGGTCGTCGACCACCATCACCTTGATCGGGCCCTGCTCCGCGCTCATCGGCTCTCCGCCTTCCCCCGTGTCCACGGCGCGCCCTTCGCGCTCTTCGTGTTCTCGCTGTCGTTCGTGGTGTTCGTGTTCTCGCTGTCGTTCGTGGTGTTCGTGTTCTTGGGCACGTTCAGTTCGACCTCCGTGCCCTGGCCGGGCACCGAGATCAGCTCGGCGGTGCCGCCGATGTCGCGCAGCCGGCCCCGGATCGACAGGGCCACACCGAGCCGGCCCTCACCCTCGGCCTGGGCGAGCCGCCCCTCGGGGATGCCGGGACCGTCGTCCCGCACGGTCACGATCACCGACTCCGGCTCGTCCTCGACCAGGATCCAGGCCCGCGCGTCCTCGCCCGCGTGCCGGCGGACGTTGTCCAGGGCGGCCCCGACGGCGGCGGCCACCTCGTGGGCGGCGGCGGGCCGCAGCAGCACCGGGGCGCCCGGTTCGGCGAGGCTGATCCGGGCGCCGGCGTACGGGGCGAGCAGCGCGCGCAGATCCACGGGCCCGTCGGCGTCGTCGTCCGTGTCCTCGTCGACGGTCCGGACGACCGCGCCCCCGGCCGTATCTCCGGACATGTCCCTCGACGCCCCGGGGAGCGGGACCAGCCCGCCGGCGACCAGGGTGCGCAGCGCCACCTCCTGCTCACCCGCCAGCCGGCCCAGTTCGGCGGCCTCGCCTCCGACGACCGCGCCACGCCGCTGCACCATGGCCAGCACCTGGAGCACGCCGTCGTGGATGTCCCGGGCCAGGCGCTCCCGTTCACGGGTGGCCGCCTCGATCTCCAGGGCGCGGGCGAGGGTGCGCTCGGAGGCGCGGGCGACCTCGACGACGTAGCCGATGGCGATGGAGGCGACCCAGACCAGGATCACGTTGTGCACGGTGTCGCGGGTCGGGGCGCCGCGCTCGACCAGGTTGGCGAGGGCGACCGCGGTGGAGGCGACGGCGGCCCAGCGCCAGCCGCCCTTGACGGCGAAGGCGAGGACGGAGCCGGCGGTCCAGATCGACGGCAGGGTCGGGCCGCCGTCCGCGATCCGCGCCTGGGTGTCGGCGACGGGGGTGAGGAGGATGCCGGTCAGCGCCAGGGCGAGGTCGGCGGCCAGGAAGCGCTTGGTGCAGCTCGCGGCGTTCGCGACCTTGGGCAGCGTGGCCAGGGTCCACACGGACAGCACGCAGTAGTAGCCGATGGCGACCCAGGGGCGCGGGAACCGGCCGTAGCCGGTGGTGAACAGGCCGACCGCGTAGAGCATGGTCAGCACCCGGTATCCGGCGAGCGCGCGCCACAGCGGCTGCTCGACCGACATCCTCATCACGCGTTGCCGCTTCGGCATGTCCCCCCCCTTGGCGGTTCGCCCTACTCCGCCTGCTTCTCCTTCTCGGCCTCTTCCGTCCCGGCCGGTCCGGGCGACGCCTTCGCCGCCTTCCGGGCCTCGTCGGCCGTCTTTCCCGCCGCCTTCCCCGCTTCCTTCCCGGCCTTGGCCGCCTCCGCGATCTGCCGCTTGGCCGCGGTCGCGTAGATGTCGACGTACTCCTGGCCGGAAAGGTTCATGATCTCGTACATGACCTCGTCCGTCACCGCCCGCAGCACGAAACGGTCGTGCGCGAGGCCCCGGTAGCGGCTGAAGTCCAGCGGCTTGCCGATGCGTATGCCCGGGCGCATCAGCTTGGGTACGACCTTCCCGGGAGGCTGGATCTTCTCCGTGTCGATCATGGCGACCGGGATGACGGGCGCTCCGGTGGCCAGGGCGACGCGGGCCAGGCCGCCCGGCTTGCCTCGGTAGAGGCGGCCGTCGGGCGAACGGGTGCCCTCCGGGTAGATGCCGAACAGCTCGCCTCGCTCCAGCACCTCTATGCCGCTCTTCACCGCCGCCTCACCCGCGCCGCGCGACCCGGAGCGGTCCACGGGGAGCTGGCCCACGCCCTTGAAGAACGCGGCCGTCAGCCGGCCCTTCACACCCGGCGTGGTGAAGTACTCGGCCTTGGCGATGAAGGTGACCTTGCGGTGGAGCACCGAAGGCAGGAAGAAGGAGTCCGAGAAGGACAGGTGATTGCTCGCCAGTATGGCGGGGCCCTCGGCCGGGATGTTCTCCATGCCTTCCACCCAGGGCCGGAAGGCGAGCTTCAGCGGCCCCCCGATGGCGACCTTCATCGTGCCGTAGAACAACCGAGTGCCTTCCTGTGTGTGTCGATCAGACGATACCGCCGGGTACGACCCGTGGGACCGACGGCCCTGGTCGGTGTCAGTGCGGTCGCGTACGGTGAAGTACCTGCAATCGACGACCACAGGAGAGCAACGTGCCGGTGCTCCCCGGAGCCGAGCCGTTCCGCCACGAGGGCGGGGAGGTCGGCGTCCTCCTCTGCCACGGCTTCACCGGTTCCCCCCAGTCCCTGCGCCCCTGGGGGCGGTACCTCGCCGAGCGCGGTCTGACCGTCTCGCTCCCGCTGCTGCCCGGGCACGGCACGCGCTGGGAGGACATGCAGCTCACCGGCTGGCCGGACTGGTACGCGGAGGTGGACCGCGAGCTGCGTGTCCTGCGCGAGTCCTGCACGCGGGTGTTCGTGGCCGGACTGTCCATGGGCGGCGCGCTGGCGCTGCGGCTGGCCGCCCGGCACGGGGACGCGCTCGCGGGCGTCGTGGTCGTCAACCCGGCCAACAAGGTGCACGGACTGTCCGCGTACGCCCTGCCGGTGGCCCGCCATGTCGTACGGACCACGAAGGGCATCGCGAGCGACATCGCGCTGGAGGGCGCCGCCGAGCTGGGGTACGACCGGGTGCCGCTGCACGCCGCGCACTCGCTCAGGAACTTCTTCCGGATGGTCGACGGCGAGCTGCCGCAGGTCACCCAGCCGCTGCTGCTTCTGCGCAGCCCGCAGGACCACGTGGTGCCGCCGGTCGACTCGGCCCGGATCCTCGGCCGGGTCTCCTCCACGGACGTCACGGAGGTCCTGCTGGAACACAGCTACCACGTCGCGACGTTGGACCACGACGCGGACCGGATCTTCGATGAGAGCTACGCCTTCATCGGCCGGCTCGCACCCAGTGTCGGCAAGGAAGGGACGACCGCAGGTGGCTGAGCACGACTCCGACCGCGAGGACCTCGACGGCCGCGAGCCGGTGGAACCGGCCGAACCGGTCACGCCGGCCGGCCCCGTCGGGCCGGCGGATGCCGTCGGGCCGACCGAGCAGCCCGCCGAGCCCGGTGTGCCCGCCGGGAAGGAAGGCGTCGCCTTCGACGAGGCGGCCGCGTGGGCGGCGATCGTCGCCGGGTACGGCGCGGAGCCGCCGGACCCGCCGGGCTCCAGGCCGTTCCGGCCGATCGAGGACCTGGCGCTGCCGCCGGACCCCGGGACGCCCGACGAGAAGCTGTGGAAGGAGAGGAAGGACGGCAGGGCCGAGGACGCCCAGGGCGACACGAACGACGAGAGCGGCAAGGACGGCGAGGGCGGGGGGAGCACGGAGGGCCCGTCCGGCCGGCTGGGCAGCTCGGTCTCCTTCGCTCCCGGTGTCGGCAAGTCCGGTGCGGGGCCGCGCGACTACTCGCTCGCCGAACCGTCCGACGAAGACTTCGAGGAGGGCGACGAGGGCCATTTCGTCCCGCCGGAGCCGCCCCCGCTGCCGTCCGCCGACCCGACCGCGAAGTTCGCCTGGCTCGCGGTGATCGGCGGGCCCGTCCTGCTCCTGCTGGCCGTCCTGCTCGGCTGGGACATGACGTGGTGGCTGACCATACTCGGCATCGGCGGCTTCCTGGGCGGCTTCGCGACGCTGGTGATGCGTATGAAGCCGGGCGACGACGACGAGGACGACCCGGGCCGCGGGGCGGTGGTCTGAGCCCGGGGCCGACCGGCCGACCGGACGTCGGCCCCGCGCACCGGACCCCGGTCCTGCAGCCGGCTTCCGGTCACAGCACCAGTGCTGTGGCCGGAAAGGTTTGCCGGGAAGCTCGCGGCGTCCGGTGCTGGGGGCACCTCCCACGCCCTTCAGGCAGTGGGGGAGCCTCGCAAGGCGGAGCATTGCCCGCGTACGGGATGTACTCGGGTGATGCGACAACGCGGCGTGGGGGTACCCCCGGCCGAAGGCTGGGGGAGTGCCGTGCCGGGCGTCACGAGCCGGTGAACCTTTCCGGTCACAGCACTAGGCAAGCGCCGGGACCCTGAGGGCGGCCAGCACCGGCAGGTGGTCCGTGGCCGCCCTCAGGTCCGCCTCCGTCACGCCGGGCCGGCCGAGGGGCACCCCGCAGCCGAGGACCTCGACGCCGCGGGTGGCGAAGACCGCGTCGATGCGCCGGTGCGGATCGGCGGACGTCCAGGTGTCCTCCGCGCCCCAGGGGGCGGTGGCCCAGCCGTCCTGGAGCGAGCCGGCCAGCCGCCGGAACGCCGGCCCGTCCGGCCGCTCGTTGAGGTCTCCGCCCGCCACCGCGTGTTCCACACCCATCCCCGCCAGCCGGTCCAGAAGCTCACCGGCCTGCTCGTACCGCTCGTCCGCGTCGAGCGAGAGGTGGCAGCTGACGACGCCGAGCCGGGCGCCCCCGAACCGGACGACCGCCGTCGCGAGGCCCCGCCGGTGCAGTCCGGGGGTGAGCGGCAGCAGTACGTCCTCGGTGCGCTCCACGACGGCCCGGAGCGAGCAGAGGATCGCCGGGCCCGCGGCCGTCGCGCCGCCGGTGAGGATGACCAGGTCGGCGGCCGCCGCGAGCCGGGCCAGCTTCTTGCGCCAGCGGAAGAAGCGCGGCGCCTCCTGCACGAGGACGAGATCGGGCGCACAGGCGCGGATCACCCGGGCCAGCGCCTCGGTGTCGTCCCGCATCGACCGGATGTTGTGGCTCAGGACGCGGATGACGGCGGAACCATCGGGCTCCGTACGGGAGTTGGGCAGCAGCATGACGATCAACATACGCCGCGGCCGTGTCGGAGCGGGTACGGCGACGCCCACCGGTCCCGGCCGGACGGGGACGGTGGGCGCGCTCGGGGTGCGACCGGCACTACATGATCGGGTCGGGCTCCCGGGCGAGGTCCGCGGCGCCCACCAGACCTGCCTCGTTGCCGAGCTGGGCGGCGAGGACGTCGGCGACCGGGCGCCAGTTGCCGCCGACCAGCCAGCGCTTGTAGGACTTGCGGATCGGATCCAGGACCAGCTCGCCCTCGTCGGAGAGACCGCCGCCGACGATGAACGCGGACGGGTCGAACAGCGAGGCCAGGTCGGCCAGGCCGGCGCCCACCCAGCGCGCCAGCTCACGGTAGGAGTCGACGGCCACCGGGCAGCCCTGGCGGGCGGCCACGGAGATGTGCTTGCCCTCGATGCCGTCGGGGGTGCCGTCACCGAGGGCGAGCAGCACCTCCGCGCTCTCGGGGGCGGCGTTGGCGCGCTGCTTGGCGTACCGCACCAGGGCGCGCCCGGAGGCGTACTGCTCCCAGCAGCCCTGCGAGCCGCAGCCGCACAGCAGGCCGTCCGGGACCATCCGGATGTGGCCGAACTCGGCGGCCACGCCGAAGTGGCCGCGGCGCAGCTTGTTGCCGATGACGATGCCGCCGCCCAGGCCGGTGCCGAGCGTGATGCAGATGACGTTGCGGTGGCCCTTGCCGGCGCCGAACTTGTACTCGCCCCAGGCCGCGGCGTTGGCGTCGTTCTCCACGACGACCGGCAGGCCGACGCGCGCCTCGACCTCCTCCTTCAGCGGCTCGTTGCGCCAGTCGATGTTGGGCGCGAAGTAGACCGTGGAGCGCTGCCGGTTGACGTATCCGGCGGCGCCGATGCCCACACCGACGATCTCGTGCCCCGCGCGTGCGCCCTCCACCGCCGAGGCGATGGCGTCCACGATGGCCTCGGGCGTACTGGGGGTCGGCACCTTGAAGGTCGAGAGGATGTTGCCTTCCTCGTCGACCACGCCGGCCGCGATCTTCGTGCCGCCGATGTCGACGCCGATGGTGAGTCCCATGAATCCCTCAGTTCCGGTCGAGCCCCGCTACGGCCAACCGTACCCGAGGCCCTGCCGTCGGATTCGCGTCCTCCGGACGCTGGTCCAAGTCGTCCGGCCGGTCAGTCCACGTCGATGCGCTCGCCGCCGCCGGTGCCCTCACCGGGGTCGCGGCGGTCGTCGGAGCCGGTGTCCGGCTCGCCGGGTTCGTCCCGCGAGGACCCGCCCGTGCCTGACGACGTCCAGCGGTGCTCCTGGGACTCGACGGCCGAGCGGTACGCGGCGAGGAGTTCGCCGCCGGCCGCCGCCAGATGTTCGAAGACCTCGGGGTTGCGCTCCACGACCGGCTCGACGGCCGCCTTGGCCTGCTGGACCATCTGCCGCACCACCTGCTCGGCAGCGGGTCCGGCGAGCGCGCCGAGCAGCGGTGCCTGGAGCGACGACAGCCTGTCGGCGACGGTGTCGACGAACTTGCGCAGTTCCTCGGCGGCCGAGCCCGGCGGCGGGCCGTACCGCTCGCGGCGGCGGGCCTGCTCCGCGGCGAGGTCCTCGGCACAGGCCGTGGACCAGGCGTCGGTGTCCGTGGCGCGCCGCTCCCCCGGCTTCTCGGCTTCGCTCGAACGGGGGGTGTCCCCACGGCCGCCGGGCTCCTCCTGAGCGGCGTCGTCCCGAGCGGCGTCGGACGGTGGGCGCTCTTCGCTCATGGCGGACTCCTGACTACGGTTCGTCCCTACGACGTTACCCGAACGGGGGTACGCGGTTCATCTCTCGCGGGGCCACAGCGCGGGGTCCGGCGCGAACCGGATCCGCAGCTCGCCGTCGCGCAGGGCGGCCCCGTCGACGGTGCACCGGCGCAGGGCCGAGGGCAGCGGTACGACACGGCGGAACGGCCCGGCGGTGACCGCGAGTTCGTCGCCGAGCCGGATGAGGTCCAGTTCCTCGCGTATGGCGCCGGGCAGCGGGATGTGCCACACGAGGACCCCGTCCTCGGTGAGCCGGTCGGTCACGGGCCACTCGACCGGCGCGCTCGCCGGGTTCACGCCGGGCACGGCGAGGGCGGCGAGATCGTCCAGGCCGCGCGGGTCCCGGCCCAGGTGGGCGGCCGGGTGGACGGCGTACGTCTCCCGCCACTCGTCGAGGGTCTTGCGCTGCTGTGCGACCGGACCGGCCAGCCAGGAGTCCGCGGCGGTCTCCGGCAGGACCCGGCCGGCGACCAGGCACTCCACGGCCAGTCCGCGCACGGCCAGGCCCAGGGCGGCGCTGCGGACGGCGTCGGCGCCGGCCGGGCCGGGCTCGGCGACCAGGCGTACGCGGGTGGCGCGGTCGGCGAGGACCGCGGCCACGGCGGCGAGTTCGACGTCCCAGCGTGCCGCCGTCTCGTACAGCCACTCGGCCGGCATGGGGACGCCGGCGAGGCGGCCGAGCACCGGCCGCAGAGCGCGGGCCGCCTGCCGCTCGGGCGGGAGCAGCCGGCGCAGATAGCGGCGCAGTTCCCCGGGCAGCGCGAGCAGGGCGAGTGCCTGCGGTGCCGGGGGCAGGTCGACGACCAGCAGTTCGAACCGCTCCGACAGGGCCGCGTCGCGCAGCGCGCGCAGCAGGGCGAGTTCCTCGGCGCCCGGCAGCGGCGTGACCTCCTCGGTGTCCAGGCGGGAGGCCCCGAGAAGGTCCAGTACGTTGCCCGCGCGGTCCTGGAAGGCGGTGAGGTCGGCCCGGAAGCCGGCCGCCGCGTCGGGGCGCCAGGCGGTCAGCCGCGGCGCGACGGGCACCGGCTCCGCACCCGTCGGCACCCCGAGCGCCGCGCCGAGGGAGTCCGTTCGGTCGGCGCTGAGCACGAGGGTGTCGACGCCGTCACGGGCTGCGGTCAGGGCGGTGGCGGCGGAAACGGTCGTACGGCCGCTGCCGCCCGGGCCCGTGATCAGGAGGGTGCGCATGACGTTGAACGGTAGCTGGCTTTGACGTCCCGGTCGCCCACGGGCGCCCTCCGCCGGTGTCGGCGGCGCGGCCTCCGGCTCCGTCGCGCCGACGCCCGGCGACGCGTGTCGCGGGTGGGCCCGCGCCGTCGGTCCGGGACCGCCCGCGGGCCGGGCGGGCCTTACTTCTCGCCCGACTCCACGCGCTTCTTCAGGCCCGCGAGGGCGCGGTCGATGATGACCTTCTCGGCCTTGCGCTTGATCATGCCGAGCATGGGGATCTTGACGTCGACGGTGAGGCGGTAGGTCACCTCGGTGGCGTACACGCCCGCGGGCCTGAGGACGTAGGAGCCGTCCAGGGAGCGCAGCATCTGGGACTTCACCAGGGTCCAGGAGACCTCGTGGTCACCGGTCCAGGTGTACGCGAGGGTCTGGTCGTCCTTGATGGCGCCCGCGTCCATGACCAGGCGGACCTGATGGGCACGGCCCTGGCCGTCGGTCTTGAGGACCTCGGCCTCCTTCACCTCGCCGGTCCAGTCGGGGTAGCGGGCGAAGTCGGCGATCACCTCCATGACCTCGGCCGGTGGCGCCTCGATCGTGATGCTCGAGCTGGTGTGTTCCGCCATCGCCGTGGCTCCTCCAGATGCGGGCCGGTAGTGCGGCCGGGTGAGGCCGGGGGTGCGCTCCTCGTGCGCACGTGTGTGCAGCGTGAAGGCTACCGCGCGGCCGACCGCCGGACTCCACCCCCACCTGCGCGCTCGGCCGGAATGCTCACCATTCGAGCACCCAGGGCCGGCCGCTCCCGGCGAAGTGCCCCACGTTCACGCATTCGGTCGCGCCGATCCTCATCCGCCGTACCAGCGGCTGGTGGACATGGCCGAAGAGGGCGTACCGGGGCCGGGTGCGGCGGATGGCCTCCAGCAGGGCCCGGCTGCCCCGTTCGAAGCGGCGCGCGACGGTGTCGTAGACGAGTTCCGGCACCTCGGGCGGGATGTGCGTGCACAGCACGTCGACCTCGCCGACCGCCTCGATCTTCGCCGCGTACTCCTCGTCGCCGATCTCGAACGGGGTGCGCATGGGCGTGCGCAGACCGCCGCCGACGAAGCCGAAAACACGGCCGCCGATCTCCACCCGCTGACCGTCGAGCACGGTGGTGCCCTCGCGGGCGTACTCCTGCCACAGGGCCGGCATGTCGACGTTGCCGTAGGTGGCGTACGTCGGGGTGGGGAACACGGCGAAGAGTTCCGCGTACTGCTTGCGCACCGCCTGCTCCATCACCGTGGCCCGGTCACCGTCGATGCCCGCCCACAGCCGGGCGCCGAACTCGCGTGCCTCGGTGAAGCGGCGGGCGGTGCGCAGCGCGACGATGCGGTCGGCGTTCTCCACGCCGAACAGGTCGGGGAAGATCCCGCGCGAGTGGTCGGCGTAGTCGAGGAAGAGGATCAGGTCGCCGAGGCACACCAGGGCGTCGGCGCCCTCTCCGGCTCGGGCCAGGTCGCGCGCGTTGCCGTGCACGTCGCTGACCACATGGATACGCGTTCTGCCGTGACGGGCCGGTGTGGGTGCCATGACGATCAAGCGTAGGCGGGCGTGGCATACGTGAACAGTGGCGGCCGGAAACGGCGTTACTGGCCGGTCATTCGGCGGGTCGACTACTGTGCGCAGGGGAACATCGATCCGTGTGACGCAGCGAACATCTCGCCGGATCCCCCTGTCGAAGAAGCATACCGACGGGTAACGTCCGGCCCGTCCAGTCGTTTCTGGATTTCAACAACGTCGTGGCGCCGGCGCCCTATGAGGAGCAGCAGTCTTGCGCGAGTTCAGCCTTCCGGCTCTGTACGAGGTCCCTGCGGACGGGAATCTGACCGACATCGTCCGCAGAAACGCCGCGCAGCATCCCGACGTCGCCGTCATCGCGCGCAAGGTGGACGGCGCCTGGCGGGACGTCACGGCACGGGCCTTCCTCGCCGAGGTGCACGCCGCCGCCAAGGGGCTGATCGCCTCCGGCATCCAGCCCGGCGACCGGGTGGGCCTGATGTCCCGTACGCGCTACGAGTGGACGCTGCTGGACTTCGCGATCTGGAGCGCGGGCGCGATCACCGTGCCGGTGTACGAGACCAGTTCGCCGGAGCAGGTGCGGTGGATCCTCGGCGACTCGGGCGCGACCGCCTGCGTCGTGGAGCTGGACCAGCACGCCGCCGCCGTCGACGCGGTGCGCGACACGCTGCCCGCGCTGAAGAACGTCTGGCAGATCGAGGACGGCGCGATCGAGGAGCTCGGCCGGGCCGGGCGGGACATCAGCGACGCCATGGTGGAGGAGCGCGGCTCGCTGGCGAAGGCCGACGACCCGGCGACCATCGTGTACACCAGCGGCACGACCGGCCGCCCCAAGGGCTGCGTGCTCACCCACCGCGCCTTCTTCGCCGAGTGCGGCAACGTCGTGGAGCGGCTGCGCCCCCTGTTCCGCACGGGCGAGTGCTCGGTGCTGCTCTTCCTGCCGCTGGCGCACGTCTTCGGCCGGCTGGTCCAGGTCGCCCCGATGATGGCGCCGATCAAGCTGGGCTGCGTCCCGGACATCAAGAACCTCACCGACGAGCTGGCCGCGTTCCGCCCCACGCTGATCCTCGGTGTCCCGCGGGTCTTCGAGAAGGTCTACAACGGGGCGCGCGCCAAGGCGCAGGGGGACGGCAAGGGCCGGATCTTCGACAAGGCGGCCGACACGGCGATCGCCTACAGCAAGGAGCTGGACAGCCCCTCGGGCCCCTCGCTCGGGCTGCGGATCAAGCACAAGGTGTTCGACAAGCTGGTCTACGGCAAGCTGCGCGCGGTGCTCGGCGGGCGCGGCGAGTACGCCATCTCCGGCGGCGCCCCGCTCGGCGAGCGCCTCGGGCACTTCTACCGCGGTATCGGCTTCACGGTCCTGGAGGGCTACGGCCTGACCGAGTCCTGCGCGGCGACCGCCTTCAACCCCTGGGACCGGCAGAAGATCGGCACGGTCGGCCAGCCGCTGCCCGGCTCGGTGATCCGCATCGCCGACGACGGGGAGGTGCTGCTGCACGGCGAGCACCTGTTCAAGGAGTACTGGAACAACCCCGGCGCGACCCGGGAGGCGCTGGCCGACGGCTGGTTCCACACCGGTGACATCGGCACCCTCGACGAGGACGGCTACCTCAGGATCACCGGCCGCAAGAAGGAGATCATCGTCACCGCCGGCGGCAAGAACGTCGCCCCGGCCGTGATCGAGGACCGTATCCGGGCGCACGCGCTGGTCGCGGAGTGCATGGTGGTGGGCGACGGGCGGCCGTTCGTCGGCGCGCTGGTCACCCTCGACGAGGAGTTCCTGCGCCGCTGGTGCGCCGAGCACGGCAAGCCGGCCGACTCCACGGCGCAGACGCTGCGCGACGACCCGGACCTGAACGCGGCGATCCAGGCGGCGGTCGACGACGGCAACGCCGCGGTGTCGAAGGCGGAGTCGGTGCGCAAGTTCCGCATCCTGCCCTCCCAGCTCACGGAGGACTCGGGTCACCTCACCCCGTCGCTGAAGCTCAAGCGGAACGTGGTGGCACAGGACTTCGCGGACGAGATCGAGACGCTCTACGCCAAGTAGCGCGCCGCTCCCCTACAGCAGTTCCCGGAGCCGCTGGGCCAGCAGGTCCCACCGCCACTTCTCCTCGACCCAGGAGCGTCCGCGCTCCCCCATGCGGCGGCGCAGCTCGGCGTCCCCCAGGAGCGTGACGACGCGGTCGGCGGTGTCCTCGGGGGAGCCGCCGCGCACGACCCAGCCGGTCTCGCCGTCGAGCACCGCGTCGGGGGCGCCGCCGGAGTCCCCGGCGACGACGGGCAGCCCGGTCGCGGACGCCTCCAGGTAGACGATGCCGAGCCCCTCGACGTCGAGTCCGCCGCGCCGGGTGCGGCAGGGCATGGCGAAGACGTCACCGGCGCCGTAGTGCGCGGGCAGCTCGGCCCAGGGGACCGCGCCCGTGAAGCGCACGGAGCCGGCCACCCCGGTCCGCTCCGCCAGGGCGCGCAGCTCCTTCTCGTACGGGCCACCGCCGACGATCAGCAGCACGGTGTCCCGTTCGGCGGCCAGGATCCGCGGCATGGCCCGGATCAGCGTGTCCTGCCCCTTGCGCCTGACCAGCCGTGAGACGCACACGACGACCGGCCGGTCGGTGAGCCCGAGCCGGGCCCGCACCTCGTCACCGCCCGAGCCGGGGTGGAACGTCTTCTCGTCCACGCCCGGGGGCAGTCGCACCATCCGGCCGGCCGCCTCGGGCGTCAGCGCGGTGGCGATCCGGGAGCGGGTGTACTCGCCGAGGTAGGTGATCGTGTCCGTCGACTCCCCGACGCGGCGCAGGAGTCCGCGCGCCGCGGGCAGTTGCGCCCACCCCGCCTCGTGCCCGTGGGTGGTGGCCACCAGCCGCTCGGCGCCCGCCCTCCGCAGGGCCGGCGCCATCAGCCCGAGCGGCGCCGCCGCCCCGAACCACACCGCGGTGCACCCGTGTTCGCGCAGGAGTCCGACAGCGCGCCGGGTCGCGCCCGGCGTCGGCAGCAGCATCGTGGTGCGGTCGCGTACGACGGTGAAGGGCTGCTCCGCGTCGAACGCGGCCGTCGCCTCGGCACCCTCCCGGCCCCGCTTCCAGGTGGAGGCGTAGACGACCAGCCGCTCCGGGTCCAGCCGCAGCGCCATGTTGTGCAGGAACGCCTGGATCCCACCCGGCCGGGGCGGAAAGTCGTTGGTCACGATGAGGGTCTTGCGCACACCGGCCGACCCTACCGAACCCGACCGGGGCACCCGGCCACGGCCATGCCACCCGCCCCGCACCGGCCCCCCGGGAGATCATGTGCCCCGCACCACGAATCGCGCGAACCACGCAAACTGATCGGAACCATCGGACCGGTCGGGCTCACGGGAGAGGACCGAGGTGGACGGGACAGGTACCCGGCGCAGGCTCACCGGGGTACTGGCGGTCTGGGGTGTCAGCCGGGCCGTGTTGGTGCTCCTCGTGTTCAAGGTGTTCGTCCTCGCGGGGGCGGAAGACGTCACGGCGGACGTGTCGGTGATCTACCAGGGCTGGTACGAGGTGCTGCGGCAGGGTGGCTTCCCCGTCGGCGACGTCACGTGGCAGTACCCGCCCGCCGCCGCGCTGGCGATCCTCTCCCCCGCCACCCTGCCGTTCCTCGGCTACACCGCGGCCTTCCACGTGCTGGCGCTGCTGGCCGACCTGGCGGTGCTGTGCCTGCTGCTGTGCGCCGGGCGGCGGGCCGGCCGGCCGCTGCGCGGTGCCTGGGTGTGGACGGCGGGCGCGCCCCTGCTCGGCCCGATCCTGTACGCGCGCTACGACGTGATGGTGACCGCGGTGGCCGTGGCCGCGCTGCTCGCGGGCGTCCGTCACCCGCGCGCGATGGGCGCGCTGGCCGGCTTCGGAGCGCTGCTGAAGGTGTGGCCGGTCCTGCTGCTGCCCGGCCTCCGGGGTGCTGCCGGGCGCCGTGCGTGGACGGCGGCGGCACTGACCGCGGCGCCGCTCGCCTCGCTGTTCGCGCTCACCATGCCCGGCGCCCTGTCCTTCGTGACCGCGCAGCGCGACCGGGGCGTGGAGGTGGAGTCGCCGGCCGCGCTCGTCCTCCACGTGGCCCGGCACCTCGGCTGGAACGGACAGGTGCTGCTCACCTACGGCTCGCTGGAGTTCGTCGGCCCGTACACCGACGTGGTCGGCACCGCGTCCCTGGCCCTGACCGCGGCCGCCCTCGGCTGGCTGGTGCTGTGGCGGCTGCGGGCCCGCCGCTTCCGCCCGCACACGGCCGCCCAGGCCGCGTTCACGGCCGTACTGCTGTTCACGGTCACCAGCCGGGTCCTCAGCCCCCAGTACCTGGTGTGGCTGATCGGGCTGGCCGCCGTCTGCCTGTGCTTCCGGGACGACGGCATGCGGCTGCCGGCCGGCCTCGTCCTGGCGGCGGCCCCGGTGACGGCCCTGGAGTTCCCGGTGTACTTCGCGCACGTCGTCGCGAGCGACCGCCTCGGCGTCACCCTCCTGCTGCTGCGCAACGGCCTGCTGGTGGCCGCGGGCGTGACCGCCTGCCGGGCCCTGTGGCGCTCGACGGTCACCGCCGCGCCCCGGACGCGGGCACCGCACCGGGCCGCCCGGCCCACCGCCCGGCTCGATCAGCCCAGCTGACGTCCGAGATACGCGTGCCACTGCTCGGTGAACCGGTCCAGGGTGGTGCCGAGGACCTTCCGCAGGGCGTCCTCGACCGCGCCCTCGCGGGTGCCGTGCGCGCCGACGGAGCGGTAGAAGTCGTCGAGGCGCCGCTCGCCCCACTGGTCGGCGATCATGCGACAGGCCATCCAGCCGCTCTCGTACGCCCGGGCGAGCCGGGCCGGGTCGCCGGCGAAGCCGAAGTCCTCGTCGGACGGCAGCGCGGCGGGAACCTCCCCGTCGGTCACGGCGCGCCGCAGTTCGGGCGCGACCTGGTCCGGGGGGCGGCCGGTGCCTCGGTAGCCGACCCAGTCGGCGTAGCCCTCGGAGAGCCACAGCGGGGTGGCGGCGTTGGTGTGGGCGCGAGTGGCGACGTGGGTCGTCTCGTGGGTGAGGACGACCTGCTTGCCGAGCGACCCGAGCATGCCGTAGGCGGCGGGGTTGACGATGATCCGGTCCGCGGGCGCCCGGCCCGCGCCCCCGGTCTCGCCCGTGGTGACGGCGGCGATCCCGCGGTAGTTGGAGGCGGGCGAGCCGAGCAGTCCGGCCATGCCCTCCAGGGACTTGGGCACCAGCAGGACGACGTGCCGGCTCCAGTCCGTGCCCCACGCGTCCGACACCGCGGGTATCGCGCGGTCGGCCAGGCCCGCGTAGCCGCGCAGGACCGCGTCGCCGTGTCCGACGCCGAGCACGAGGCTGCTCCGCCCGTGCACCACCGAGACCGTGCCCTGATCCCACAGCTGCTCGGCGGACTTCTTCTCCGGCCGGTCGGAGTCGACGTACCACTTCCCGTCGGCGCCGGTGGACAGGGTCAGCGTGCGGCCCACGGTGACGGGCGCCTTGTCGTACCCGGTGACCCGGTAGCGCAGTTCGGCCCGCGCGACCGCGGTGTCGCCGCCGCGGCGCAGGCTCTTCAGCCGGTAGGACCAGTCCGTCAGCGGGACGGCCCGCAGCCGCGCGTACGGGGCCCGGGTCCCGGTGGCGGCGTACGCCTTCGGGTCGTGGTGCAGGACCGCCGCCGCCCGCCGGTCGAGCACCCGCTGCACCTCGGCCTTCGCGGTGTCGGCCGCGGACGGCCCGCCGCAAGCCGTCAGGGACGCGAGCAGCAGGCACACCACCGTCACCGAGGATTTCGACGCCCGCCCACGACCAGCCATTTCCCGATCGTACGGCGGCACCGGGACGGCCGTCAGACCCTGGTGACCGACGAGACCGGCATCATGTTCACCGGGTCGTAGCGCACCGGAGCGCCCGGATGGGGCGCGTGGATCACCCGGCCGTTGCCCGCGTACATCGCGACATGGCCGGCGTCGGAGCGGTAGACGACCAGGTCGCCGGGCCTGGCCTGGGACAGCGGGATCCGCCGGCCCGCGTTGCGCTGCTCCTGCGAGGTACGCGGCAGATGCACCCCGGCCTGCGCGTACGACCACTGCATCAGGCCCGAACAGTCGAATCCCGTGGGCCCGCTGGCGCCCCAGATGTAAGGGCGGCCGAGGGCGGAGCGGGCGGCGGCGAGGGCGGCGGCCGCGCGGACCGAGGCGGCCGGTCCGGCGTCGAAACCGGGGAGGAAGTCCTCGCGGCCGGAGCGGGAGGCCCGGTCGTAGGCCTCGCGCTCCGACGGGGACAGGGAGCCGAGGAGTTGGCGGGCCCTGGCGAGCTTCTGCTCGACCGTCCGCTTGTGGGTCGCGACCGCCTTGCGGCTCTTGTCCAGTTCGGCGAGGGCGCGGGTGGCCTCGGCGCGGTCCTGGGAGAGTGCGCGCAGCGCCCGCCGCAGGTCCTTCAGTTCGCCGGTCTGGTGGTCGGTGATCCGGTCGAGCGTGGCGGCCCTGTCGAGGTATTCGGCCGGGTCGTGGGAGAACAGCAGGGCGATCGACGGGTCGAAGCCGGAGCGGTACTGGGCTCCGGCCAGCGAACCCAGCGATTCCCTGAGGTCGTTGACGCGCTGCTGCCGTCGGGCGATGCGGTCCTGGAAGTCCCGCACCCGGGTGCGCAGGAGGTCGGCGCGCTCGCCGGCCTTGTCGAAGGCCTCGGTCGCCTTCTCGGCCTCCTGGTAGAGGCGGTCCACCTCGGACCGGGCGTCGCCGTGCGGAGCGGCGACGGCCGAGGTGGCCGGAACGGCGCCGAGGGCGGCGGCCGCGGCGGACAGAACGCAGAACGCGGCGCCCGCGCCCCGGTCGAACCCGGACGGTGCCGGGCGGCGATGAGACCCCACGGGAAGCCGTACTCCCTCCACTGGCGGACACTGACCGCTTCCCGGGGCCGAGACGCCGAGCGCCCGTCCTGCGGGAAACGCGCCAGACAGTAGCCGCGCGGACACACGGCGACCAAAGCCGCGGAGGGGGCACCGAACACGGGCGCCCCGCCTCTGACGCAGGTCATCGGCGGGGCGTGGGGTCACCGTGGGGTGCCGGGATTCGCCCGTTCGGGCGAGTACGAGGCGTGCTCCCGGGGTGGCGTCAGATGCGGACGCCGAACTGGAAGGGCATGTTGTTGATCGACTCGTAGCGCACGACGGTGCCGGTGCGCGGGGCGTGCAGCACCTGGCCGTTGCCCGCGTAGAGGCCGACGTGGTGCTGGTCGCCGTAGAAGATGACCAGGTCGCCGACCTGGAGCTGGCTCTGCGAGTAGATCCGGGTGCCCGCGTTGGCCTGCGCCTGGGAGGTGCGCGGGATGCTGACACCGGCCTGGGCGTAAGCCCAGGAGGTCAGACCCGAGCAGTCGTAGGAGGACGGGCCGGTGGCGCCGTAGACGTAGGGTGAGCCGATCTTGGTCTGGGCGGCGGAGAACGCGGCGCCGGCCCGGCCGGAGGCGGGGGTGGAGCTGCCCAGCTGCACGCGGTCGGCGGAGGCCCGGCTGGCCCTGTCCTGCTCGGCGGCGAGCGCGGCCTTCTCCGCTGCGGTGAGGCTGTTCAGGAGCCGCTGCGCCTCGGCGAGCTTGCCCTGGACCTCGCTCTTCTTCTTGCCCAGCTCGGTGCGGGTGGCGGCGAGGTCCTTGAGCTTCGAGGAGGCCTCGGACCGCTCCTGGCTGAGCTCGCGCTGCTTGTCCTGGATCTTCTTCAGCGCCTCGACCTGCTGGCCGCTCAACTGGTCGAGCGTGGAGGCCTTGTCGAGGTAGTCGTCCGGGTCGGCGGACAGGAAGAGCTGGAGCGACGGATCTATCCCGCCGGTGCGGTACTGGCCGGCAGCCATCGAACCGAGGCCGTCGCGGAGCTTGTTGAGCTCCTGCTGGCCGCGGGCGACGTTGTCCTGGATGGTGGAGATCTCCTTCTGGAGCTTCTCCTGCTTCTCCTTGGCCCCGTTGTACTTCTCGGTGGCCTGCTCCGCCTGCTCGTAGAGCTCGTCGACCTTGGACTTGACTTCGTCCTTGCTCGGCTTCGCGCTCGGGGCGGCATTGGCGGCCTGGGCACTGATGGCTACAGCCGCTGCCGCCGCGGTGGTGAGCACGGTCACGCGCGCACGGCTGGGTTGCTTGGGTCGACGGTGGGACGCCACGGAAGCGAGCTCCTTCTTCTGAGTGATCACCCGCTCGGAGGTTCGAGGCTCGACCCTAGTGACCTCATCGTGATGAATTCAAATCCTGAGGCGGAAAATCCCACCAGTCACTTCATTCTTTGCCCATAACTCACCGGCAGTGAGGACCACTTGACCCTGCGTCGCGTGACGCTTCCGGTGAATTCGGGAATGCTGCCTGTATGTTGCGCTTGAGGCTTACGTAGCCCTACGTCCGGTTTCAGCCGCGCGAGAGCCGCTTCAGCAGCACCGCCGAGGCCACCGGCCGCGCCCCCGCCTTCGCGATCCCGTCGGCGACCTCACGGTCGGTCGAGACGACGATCACCGGACGGCCGGGCGGCTCGGCCCGCACCAGCTGACGGATCAGCTCGTCCGCCGTGACCCCCGGCTTGGAGAACAGCACCCGCACACCGCGCGGCGGCGCGAGGAGCACCGGCGCGACCAGCTCGGCCCCGTCGAAGACACAGGTGACCTCGGCGCCGGTCTGCGCGGCGAGCTGCGACAGCTGCCCCAGCAGCCTCAGCCGCTGCTTCTCCAGCGGCATCTGCGGATAGCCGGTCTTGGTGACGTTGTAGCCGTCGACGACCAGATGGGCCTGCGGCAGCGCGAGCAACTGGTCGAGGATCGCCGGGTCGTGCTCGGACAGCGCGCGGGCGGCGATGTCCTTGGGGGTCATCCGGCCCGGCTCGACCGCGTCCACGGTCTCCGCCGGCCGCACCGACACCGGCGGCAGCGCCAGCTCCCGGCGCAGCCCCTGGGCCGCGTCGAGGACGGTGTCCAGCAGCAGCCGCACCCGCATGTCCTCCACGCTGCGCCCCTCGCGGGCCGCCCTGCGGGCGGCTTCCAGCGCGGCCTCCGCCTCCCCCAGACGCGCCTTGAGCCGCCGGGCCTCGCTCTCGGCGGACGACACCTGCGCCTGCCCCTCGGCGCGCAGGGCCTCGATGTCGCTCCGCGCCTTGCGCAGCGCGGCCTCACCGCGCTTGACGTCGCTGTGCGCGGCCCGCAGCTTGCGGTGCAGCGACTCGGCCTCTTTCCTGGCGGCGTCCAGCTCGGCCCGCAGCCGCTCGGTGTCGGCGCGGGTCTGCTCGCGGGCCGCCGCCAGCTCGGCGCGCAGCCGCTCCAGTTCGGCGCGGCTCTCCTCGTCGGCGCGCTCGGCGTCCACCCGCTGGGCCTCCTCGCCCGCGGCGGCGACCAGCTTCACCCAGCCCGGCGGGCGCAGTACGTAGGCCGCGGCCGCCACGTCGAGCGGATCCGCGGCCGGGGGCGGCGAGCCGGAGTCGAGGGCACCCGACAGCTCGGGCTGGTCCTCTTTGAACTTCTCGCCGATGCGCTGGCGGAACAGCGGATCGGTCTCCAGCGCGGCCGCCATCGCGTTGCCCGCGAACTTCGCCCGGCGGCTGGGGGTGAACCGGGCGTACTGCCGCAGCTGCGGCGGCAGCTCGGCGAACGTCAGCGTGCCGAAGGAGTCGGAGACGATCTGAACGACCCGGTGGCGCACTCCGTCGGGCAGGGGACGGTCGAGCACCTCGGCGGTGCCGTCGCCCGGCCCCCCGCCTTGTGTCTCCGCCATCCGTCACCCCAATGCCTCTGTGCTTCGCGGACCCCCGCGGGGGTCGCCTGTGCGGGCCCGCTCCGCTCAGGAGCCGGCGCCCGGCCTGTCCACGAGTTCCACCTGGTCCACGGCGTTGCACCAGCGGCAACGCACCGACTCGATCGTCTCACTGACCACCTCGCGCTCCTCGACCTGCGGCTCTCCGGCCAGATCGAGGTGGACGTACTCGACGACCTTCGACGAGCGGGTCACGTCGAAACGGGTGAGGTTGCCGCACAGGGTGCAGCGCCACCGGGTCGTGGCGGTCGGCAGGGGAACCGTCATCGCGACTGTTCGCTTCCTTCTGTGTCCATGACGCGCCAGCTTCCCTGGGCGTGTGGCACGTAACCCTACGGCCTGGCGGCGACTCGGCGCCGGTCCGTCCACGGCGGCGAGGCGGTCTGTGCGCTTGCGTCCGGTTACGCCATGCTCTGTGCACATGATCGGCAACAGGTACACGGTGGCCGCCCGGACGATCAGGGCGGCCAGGACGGTACGGAACATGCAGGCGCCGGTGACGTGCGCCCTGATCGTCCTGTGCTGTCTGATCTTCGTGGCCGGCCCGGCGGCGGGCCTCAATCCCTCCTACGGCACGGGGGACGCGCTGCTGCTCGCCCAGCGGGCCTATTTCCGGCGGTGGGGCGTGATCCCCGCTGATTTGTTCACCGGCTCGTTCCGGGCCGCCCTCACCCCCGCGACGGCCCTGTTCGTGCACGGCAGCTGGGTGCACCTGCTCGGCAACATGCTCTTCCTCTACGTCTTCGGGGCGATGACCGAGGAGCGCATGGGCCGCGTCCGGTTCACGCTGTTCTACGTCGGCTGCGGCTACCTGGCCCTGGTGGGCTACGCGGTCGCCAACGCCGCCTCCGGGCAGAGCCTGGTGGGGGCCTCGGGCGCGATCTCGGCGGTCCTCGGCGCGTTTCTCTACCTGTTCCCCAGCGCCCGGGTGACCAGTCTCTTCCCGTTCCTGTTCTTCCTGCCGCTGCGCTTTCCCGCGTGGGTGGTGCTGCCCTTCTGGGCGGCCCTCCAGTGGCTGGCCGCCGGGCGCGCCGCCGAGGGACCGCAGGTCGCCTACCTGGCCCACGTGGTGGGCTTCGCCCTGGGCTTCGCCTGCGCGTGGGCCGGGTTCGGCCGGAAGACTAGAGTGAAGGCCGCCCCTGCTCCGGCCCCCGAGGGAGAGAACCAGCCGTGATCACCGCGATCGTCCTCATCAAGACCAGCGTGGACCGGATCCCCGAGATCGCCGAGCGGATCGCCTCACTGGACTCGGTCAGCGAGGTCTTCTCCGTCACCGGCACGTACGACCTGATCGCCATGGTCCGGGTGCGGCAGCACGAGGACCTGGCGGAGGTCATCCCGGGGCGGATCAGCAAGATCCCGGGCGTCGAGGGGACGGACACGCACGTGGCCTTCCGCACCTACTCGCAGCACGACCTGGAGGCGGCGTTCGCCATCGGGCTGGACTCCTGACCGCCCCCGGCTCCTGAGCGGGCGGATCACACCGCGGGCACGCAGCGGCCGCCCTCCGTGCGGTACGTCCACTTCGCGCCGTCCCTGACCAGCTCCCGCACCGCCGCCACGAAGCGGTCCACGTGCTCGTCGGGCGTGCCCGCGCCGAAGCTCACGCGGATGGCGTTGAGGGACTTCTCGCCCGGGGCGGCCTCGGGCGAGCCGCACTCGCCCTGGCTCTGCGGATCGCCGCCCAGCAGGGTGCGGACCAGGGGGTGGGCGCAGAAGAGGCCGTCGCGGACGCCGATGCCGTACTCGGCGGAGAGGGCGGCGGCGAAGTGGGAGCTGTTCCAGCCCGCCACGACGAAGGAGATCACTCCGACCCGCGGGGCGTCGTCGCCGAACAGGGAGAGCACCCTGACCTCGGGCACCTCGGCGAGGCCCGCCCGCACCTTGCGGATCAGGTACCGCTCACGCGCGACGAGGTCGTCGAAACCGGCCTCGGTCAGCGCCGTGCAGGCCGAGGCGACGGCGTAGGCGCCGATGACGTTCGGCGACCCGGCCTCGTGGCGGGCGGCCGACTCGTGCCACCGCACGTCCACGGACCCGTCGGCACGCCGCGCCACCGTGCGGCTCGCGCCGCCGCCCGCGAGGTACGGCTCGGCCTCGCGCAGCCAGTCGGCGCGGCCGGCGAGGACGCCGGAGCCGAACGGGGCGTACAGCTTGTGGCCGGAGAAGGCGACCCAGTCGACGTCGAGGTCGCGGACGGACACCGGGTGGTGCGGGGCGAGCTGGGCGGCGTCCAGGACGATCCGGGCGCCGTGCGCGTGGGCGGCGGCGGCCAGCTCCCGCACGGGCCACAGCTCGCCGGTGACGTTGGAGGCGCCGGTGACGCACACCAGGGCGGGGCCGTGGGGGTCGCGGCCGGCGAGGGCCCGCTCCAGGGTCGCCACGGCCTGCTCCGGGGTGCGCGGGGCGTCGAGGCAGGTCACCCGCGCGTCCCGCCACGGAAGCAGCGAGGCGTGGTGCTCGGTCTCGAAGACGAAGACCTGGCAGTCCGCGGGCAGCGCCCGGGCGAGCAGGTTGAGGGAGTCGGTGGTGGACCGGGTGAAGACCACCTGGTCCTCCGCACGGCAGTCCAGGAACTCCGCGACCGTGTTCCGGGCGTTCTCGAACAGGTCGGTGGAGAGCTGGGAGAGGTAGCCGGCGCCGCGGTGGACGCTGCCGTAGTACGGCGCGTACGCCGCCACGTCGTCCCAGACGCGCTGGAGGGCGGGCGCGCTGGCGGCGTAGTCGAGCGCCGCGTAGGTGACCTCCCCGCCGGTGACGAGCGGAACGGTGACGTCCCGGCCCAGCACGGGCAGCGGGGCACGGACGGACTGGCCGGCGGCGGCGACGGTGGGGACGGCGGAAACGGACATGGGTGAACTCCCGTGAAAGCAGGCGAAATCACCACGCGAGCGGGCACGGCTCGAGCGTGGAGAAGGGTGAAATGGGTGATGCGGAGGCGGGGCTCTACGCCCTAACGCATTCGCTTGCTCACGGGAGGCTCCCTCGTACGACCAGGACCCCTGGTGATGCGAGGGGTCCGCGCTTGCCGTGGGCCTCGCTGCCTACGGCCTGGTCTTCACCCGGGGCACCCCGCCACGGACGGAGGGTTGCCGGACAGCCGGCCGGGGCCACATGGCTGTCACTCATGACCTGTTTCAGCATCCTGCCACACGATCTTCCACGCGCAAGGCGCAGTCCGGATCGTGGACTGCGCCTTGCGACGGGAGGTTCGGGTCTCAGGCGTTGCTGACGGCCACCCAGCGCTCCAGCGTGCGCTTGGCGGACCCGGAGTCGATCGACTCCGCCGCGCGGTCCATCCCGGACCGGATCTGTTCGGCAAGGGTGCCCGGACCCGGCCGCAGGGCCACCAGCGCCGCCGCGGAGTTCAGCAGGACGGCGTCCCGTACGGGCCCCTGCTCTCCGTCCAGCAGGCGGCGGGCCACCTCGGCGTTGTAGGAGGCGTCACCGCCCCGCAGCGCCTCCACGGGCACCAGTTCGATGCCGACGTCCCGCGGGTCGAAGCGCTCCTGGGTCACCTTGCCGTCCCGGACGATCCAGACCTGGGAGGTGGCGGTCGTGGTGAGCTCGTCGAGGCCGTCGTCGCCCCGGAAGACCAGGGAGGAGTGGCCGCGCTCGGCGAAGACGCCGGCGACGACCGGTGCCATGCGCGGGTCCGCGACCCCGACGGCCTGGGCCCGCACCCTGGCCGGGTTGGTCAGCGGGCCCAGCACGTTGAAGACCGTGCGGATGGCCAACTGGCCGCGGGCGGCGCCCGCGTGGCGCAGCGCCGGATGGAACTTGATCGCGAAGCAGAAGGTGATTCCGGCCTCCTGCGCGACCTCGGCCACCCGCCGCGGCGTCAGCTCCAGATTGACGCCGAGCTTCTCCAGTACGTCGGAGGCTCCGGAGGCGGAGGACGCGGCCCGGTTGCCGTGCTTGACGACGCCGGCGCCCGTGCCGGCCACGACGATCGAGGACATGGTGGAGATGTTCACGGTCTTGGCGCCGTCGCCGCCGGTGCCGACGATGTCGACGGTCTCGCCGGGCACCTCGATCACATTGGCGTGCTCGTACATCGTCCGGACCAGGCCGGTGATCTCCTCCACCGTCTCGCCCTTGGCCCGGAGGGCCACCACGAACCCGGCGATCTGCGCGTCGGTCGCCTCGCCGCGCATGATCAGGTCCATCGCCCAGGCGGTCTCGTCGGCGGTGAGGTTCCGGCCGTCCAGCAGGCCGTTCAGCAGGGCGGGCCAGGAGCGGCCCGCCGCGGTGTTGCCTCCAGCGGGGGTCACAGCGTTCATATGCCGCTCCTGGGTCGGTGTCCCGTATGCGGGACGCGAGTCTTCGAACAGGTCCACCCTATCCAGCCCCGGGCATGGCGAAGGGCCCCGTCCGGGGATCGGACGGGGCCCTTCGACCGTGGCGTGGCGACGCTCAGCGGTCAGTGATCAGTGGTGGCCGTGGCCGCTCGTGATCTCCCTGTACTCCTCGACGGTCGGCTTCGGGATCTGGTTGTCCTCGCCGTAGTACGCGTTGCTGAGCTTGGCGCGCAGCTTCTGCGAGCCCTTGATCTTGCGCTCGACGCCGTTCTCGTCGACCGCCGGACCGATCTCGGCCGGCTCGTACTGGTCGTGCGCCGTGAGCGTGTAGAGCTGCTCCTGGCTGAGCGGCTCGTGGACCTCGATGAACTCACCGTGCGGCAGGCGCTTGATGATGCCGGTCTCGCGACCGTGCAGCACCTTCTCCTTGTCGCGGCGCTGGAGGCCGAGGCAGATCCGCTTGGTGGCGACGAACGCGATGATCGGTCCGACGAAGAAGCCGATCCGGACGAACCAGGTGACCGCGTTGATCGACAGGTGGAAGTGCGTGGCCCACAGGTCGTTGCCGCCGCCGACCAGCGTGATCATGTACATCGTGATCCAGGCGACACCGAACGCGGTACGCGTCGGGGCGTTGCGCGGACGGTCCAGGATGTGGTGCTCGCGCTTGTCGCCGGTGATCCAGGACTCGATGAACGGGTAGAGCGCCAGCGCCGCCAGGACCAGACCGAAGAGGACCAGCGGGATGAACACGCCCAGGACGAGCGTGTGGCCCCAGAAGTTGACCTCCCAGCCCGGCATGAAGCGGACCAGACCCTCGGCGAAGCCCATGTACCAGTCGGGCTGGGCGCCGGTGGACACCTGGTCCGGACGGTACGGGCCGATCACCCAGATCGCGTTGATCTCCACGAGCGCCGCGATCATCGCGAGGACACCGAAGACCAGGAAGAAGAAGCCGCCGGCCTTGGCCATGTACACCGGCAGCAGCGGCATGCCGACGACGTTCTTGTTGCTCTTGCCGGGACCCGCGAACTGCGTGTGCTTGTGGTAGAAGACCAGGATCAGGTGGGCCACCACCAGGCCCAGCATGATGCCGGGCAGCAGCAGGATGTGGATCGAGTAGAACCGCGCCACGAAGTCGTGACCGGGGAACTCGCCGCCGAAGAGGAAGTACGAGATGTACGTGCCGACGATCGGCATGGACAGGATCGCACCCTCGGTGAAGCGGACACCGGTGCCGGAGAGCAGGTCGTCCGGGAGCGAGTAACCGGTGAAACCGGTGAACATGCCCAGGGCGAACAGCAGGAAGCCGAACAGCCAGTTGATCTCACGCGGCTTGCGGAACGCGCCGGTGAAGAACACGCGCATCATGTGCACGAACATGCCGGCCAGGAAGATCAGCGCGGCCCAGTGGTGGATCTGCCGGATGAGCAGACCACCGCGCACCTCGAAGGAGATGTGCATGGTCGAGTTGAACGCCTCGGACACCAGCTGACCCTGCAGCGGGACGTACGAGCCGTTGTACACCACCTCGCTCATCGAGGGGTGGAAGAACAGCGTCAGGTACACACCCGTGAGGATGATGATGATGAAGCTGTAGAGGCAGACCTCGCCCAACATGAACGACCAGTGGTCGGGGAAGATCTTGCGCATGTTGGCCTTGGCCAGGGAGTAGATCCCGAGCCGGCCGTCGGCCCAGTCGGCGAGCCTCTCGCCGGCCGGTGCCTGCCCGCGAGAGCGGCCCGCCGCGCCTGCGGCAGACGGATTCGTGTTGGCTGCTGATGTACTCATCCGCGCTCCCAGAATGCAGGACCGACGGGCTCCGCGAAGTCGCCGAGCGCCTGGAGGTAACCCTCGCTGTCCACGCCGATGCGCAGCTGCGGCAGAGCGTGGCCGGCGGGGCCGAAGATCACTCGGGCACCGTCGGAGAGGTCGAAGGTGGACTGGTGGCACGGGCACAGGGCGTGGTGCGTCTGCTGCTCGTACAGGGAGATCGGGCAACCCACGTGGGTGCAGATCTTCGAGAAGGCGACGATGCCCTCGTGGCCCCAGTCGAGTTCGCGCTTGTCCTTGATGTCGGCCGGCTCGAGCCGGATGATCATCAGGGCGGCCTTGGCGATCTCGTTGGCGAAGTCCTCGTCCGTCTCCTTCAGACCGTCCGGCATCGCGAAGGTGAGCGAGCCGACGGAGACGTCCTCGGGACGCAGCGGCAGGTTGGTGTTCATGTTGACGAGGCGCTTGCCCTTGGCCCACAGCGTGTGGCGCAGGCTGGTCCCGGGCAGCGGGCCCAGGTCGCGCAGCAGCATGACGCCGGACAGCGGCACCAGCGTGAGCGCGCCGAGCATCGTGTTGCGGATCAGCTTGCGACGGCCGATCGCCGACTCCTTGGCCCCCTGCTTGAAGTCCGCGTGGACCTTCGCACGGACCTCGGGGGACGCCGCGATCGGGTGACGCTCGTCGGCGACCTCGACGTCGGACATCAGGGTGCGGGCCCAGTGGACCGCGCCCGCGCCGATCGCGAACAGCGCCACGCCCAGCGTGAGGCCGAGCGCGAAGTTCAGCGCGTTGATGTGCCCGAGCGGGAAGACGAAGATCGACTTGTCGTGCGGGATCGTCACATACGAGGCGATGAAGCCGATGGTGGCCAGCATCGACACCGTGAACATCAGGGCGACGGCGCGCTCGGAGCGCTTGGCGGCCCGCTCGTCGATGTCCTGGATCCGGTGCTCGTGGGGCGGCAGTCCCGGGTCGGCGAACGGGGCCCGCTCGTCCGCCACGGAGACCGCGCCGCGCCCGTGCTCGTGGGCTGCCTGCTCTGCGGGCAGGCTCTCTTCAGGAATGTCTTGGCTACTCATGACTTCTTGGCCTTTGCGGTCCGAGCGGCGACCCAGACGGCGACCGCGACAAGGGCACCCAGCCCGAAGATCCAGGCGAACAGACCCTCGGTGACCGGTCCGAGGCCACCCAGGTCCATACCGCCCGGGGTCGTGGTCTCGTCACCGTTGACCGCATCGAGGTACGCGATGATTTCCTTCTTGTTCTTCTCCGTCAGCAGCGTGTCGGGGAAGGAAGGCATGTTCTGCGGGCCGGTCTGCATGGCCTCGTAGATGTGCTTGTTGCTCACACCCGTGAGGTCCGGGGCGTACTTGCCGTGCGTCAGCGCACCGCCCTTGCCGGTGAAGTTGTGGCACTGGGCGCAGTTGGTGCGGAACAGCTCACCGCCCTTGGCGGCGTCCGCGCCCTCAGGGCTGTACTGGTTCTTCGTCGGCACGTTGGGACCAGCACCCAGGGACGCGATGTACGCGGCGAGCTGGTCGATCTCGGCCTGGTTGTAGATGACCTTCTTGCGCGGGATCTGCGCGCCCGGCTGCTGGGCCGGCATACGGCCGGTGCCCACCTGGAAGTCGACCGCCGCCGCGCCCACACCCACCAGGCTGGGACCGTCAGTGGTGCCCTGCCCACCGGTGCCGTGGCAGCTGGCGCAGCCGACCAGATAGAGCTTCCTGCCCTCCTCGATGGTGAGGGACTGGGCGGTGTCCTCGGCCTTCGCCTTGCTCGCGGGCGCGAACGCGGTGTACAGCCCCCCAGTGGCCGCCAGCGCGAAGAGTAGGACGACGACCGCCGCCAGCGGATGGCGTCGTCGTGCGGAGAGCTTTTTCACGGATTACCCCGGTGTCAGGATCTTCTGCGTCGATGCTTTGCGGACTTGGATCGGTTCGTCGGCTACTTGATCAGGTAGATCGTGGCGAAGAGTCCGATCCAGACGACATCGACGAAGTGCCAGTAGTAGGACACGACGATGGCCGCGGTCGCCTGCTCGTGAGTGAACCTCCGGGCCGCGTAGGTGCGGCCGAGGACCAGCAGGAAGGCGATGAGACCGCCCGTCACATGCAGCCCGTGGAAGCCGGTGGTCAGGTAGAACACCGAGCCGTACGGGTCGGAGGACAGCGAGATGCCGTCCTTCTTCACCAGTTCGGTGTACTCGAAGATCTGACCGCCGATGAAGATCGCACCCATGATGAAGGTGACGATGAACCAGCCCCGGAGCTTCTTCACGTCACCGCGCTCGGCGGCGAAGACGCCGAGCTGGCAGGTGAGTGAGGAGAGCACCAGGATCGTGGTGTTCACCGACGAGAAGGGGACGTTGAGAGCGCCCGCCATCTCCTTCCAGTGCGCCGGACCCGTCACCGATCGCAGGGTGAAGTACATCGCGAAGAGGGCCGCGAAGAACATCAGCTCGGAACTCAGCCAGATGATGGTTCCGACGCTGGTGAGGTTCGGTCGGTTGACCGACGGGTGCGCGTGCCCGGTTTCTACTGTCGTTGCTGTCGCCACGCCGACATTATGTCGGTCGCTTATCCCGCCCTCACCCCGGGGGGTGCCGTTCGGAGTGTCCCGGGGGTGTGCTCTGCCCGAACGGCCCCTCGAAGGGCTGTTCCAACCGCTGTCTACCACGAGTTGAAGGGGGTAGCATCCGCGCCATCGGTACCCGGAAGTTCCCGACAGTTCCCGACGGGGTTTTCCCGACCAACGACGCGGAGGAACAATGCAGGCGACCGCCACGGTGCTGGTCTACAGCGACGACGCCAACACCCGGGAGCAGGTGCGGCTGGCGAGCGGCCGCCGACCCGCTCCGGACGCCCCCGTGGTGGAGTTCCTGGAGTGCGCCACGCCCGCCGCGGTCCTCAAGGAGCTGGACCGGGGCGGCATCGACGTCTGTGTCCTGGACGGCGAGGCCGTGCCCATGGGCGGCATGGGGATGTGCCGGCAGATCAAGGACGAGGTCTTCAACTGCCCTCCGGTGCTGCTGCTCATCGGGCGGCCGCAGGACGCGTGGCTGGCCACGTGGAGCCGTGCGGACGCCGCGGTCACGCTTCCGGTGGAACCGGTGGAGTTCGCCGCCGCTCTGGCCTCCCTGCTGCGCAAGAAGGCGCTGAGCGGCGTCTGAGGCACTCGGGCGGGGCCCGGCGGACGGCCCCGCCCTGTGCGGCCGCGGGCCGTCCGTGTCCTCGTCCGGGCCCCGCCGCGCCGCGTCTCACACACCCTGCGGGGTCAGCCGCGCCTTGTTCGTCTGCGCCACGGCGCCGTCGGCGCCGGCGATGGCACTGCCCTGGACCCACTTCGGCCAGGGCATGTTCCAGTCGCCGAAGCCGTTGTCGAAGAGCTCCATGCTGTGGCCGGCGGAGTTGACGACCTGGACCAGGTCGCCCTCGTGGACGGTGTTGAAGAACCAGGAGGCGTTGGGGGTGCTCATGCCGGTGCAGCCGTGGCTGACGTTGGCCGCTCCCTGGGAGCCGACGGACCACGGGGCGGCGTGGACGTACTCGCCGCTCCAGGTGACGCGGGTGGCGTAGTACACCGGCAGGTCGTACGAATCGCTGGAGCCCGCGGCGATGCCGACGGTGGAGCTCTTCATCTGGACGTAGTACTGCTTGGCCAGCACGACCTTGATCCCGTTGCGGGTCTCGAAGCCGGGCTTGCCGGTGGTGATGGGGATCTCCTTGATCTTCTCGTCGTTCCTGTAGACCGTCATCAGGTGCTTGGCGGCGTCCGTGACCGCCACGATGCGGTCACCCGTGGTGATCTTCAGCGGCTTGGCCGCGCCGCCCCGCAGCTTGTCGCTGATCTTGATGTTCTCCAGGTTGCTGCGCGCCTCGACGGTGGCGTTGGCGGGCCAGTAGTCCTGGGGGCGGTAGTGGAGCTCCTTGTCGTTCACCCAGTACCAGGAGCCCTGCACGGCGGGCTTGGAGTCGACCCTGAGGGCACGCTCGACGACGGCCCGCTGGGCCTTGTCCTTGATGGGCTGGTCGAGTTCGGCCGTGATGGGCTGGCCGACACCGTAGGTGCCCGCCTCCGGCCCGAACTTGACGTTCAGGAGCTGCCGGCCCGTGGGCTTGTTCGTGTCGAACGTGAGGACCTTGCGGCCGGGCCTTCCGTCCTCGTCCTCGGTGCTCACGCGGACCGTGTAGTGGGCGCCCCCGGCGAGCGGTGAGGTGCTGTGCCAGCGGCTGCCGTCGGCAGCCAGCTCGCCGGAGACCTGACGCCCCGTGGCGTCCACGGCCGTGACGTCCGTGATGCGCCCGTCCTCGCTCTGAGCGGTGACTTCCAGGGGCTTGTCCGGGTCGGCCTTCTTCCCGGCGTCCGTGGGGCCGCTGAAGGAGATCTGGTCCGCCGCGTCGTACGGGTAGGCAGCCAGCGGATTGCCGTCCGAACCGCAGGCAGTGGCACTCGTGCCGAGGGCGGCGACCAGCAGGACGGCTCCCGCTCCGCGGGAAATCACAGTGGTGCTCATGGCCCTTACGCTAGGTAGCTTCGTCACCTCCGGCACGGTGACTCACCCGTCCGAGGGAATTTTCGAGGGGATAAGTCAACCAAAAGAGGGAGTCCGGACTCTCCAGGTGGAGAGTCCGGACTCCCTGGTGTTCAGCGATGCTCGGCGCTGGTTACTGGGTGCGGTTCTCGCCGCGGTAGTACTCGAAGACCCAGCCCCATACGGAGATCATGATGATGGGCGCCGCGAAGTACACGAGCCACCAGCCGACCGCGATGCCGAGGAAGGCCAGCGCGCCACCGATGCCGAGGCCGAGCGGCTGCCAGCTGTGCGGGCTGAAGAAGCCCAGCTCGCCGGCGTCGTCCGCGACATCGGCCTCCTTGTCGTCCTGGGCGCCCACGTCGACCCGCCGGGCCGTGAAGCCCAGGTAGAAGCCGATCATGATGGACAGGCCGAAGGCCATGAAGAGCGCCGTCGCGCCGACCGCTTCCTTCGACCACACGCCGTAGACGATGGCGGTGATGAGCAGGAAGACGCTCAGCCACATGAACATCTTGCCCTGGATCTTCACTTGCCGGCCTCCTTGCCGCCAGCGAGGGCTGCCGTCCCGTGACCGGCGTTCTCGAGCTGGTCGAGCGCGGCGATCTCGGGGTGGTGCAGGTCGAACGCCGGGGATTCGCTGCGGATCCGCGGCAGGGTGAGGAAGTTGTGGCGCGGCGGCGGGCAGGAGGTCGCCCACTCCAGGGAGCGGCCGTAGCCCCACGGGTCGTCGACGCCGACCGGCTTGCCGTACTTGGCCGTCTTCCAGACGTTGTAGAAGAACGGCAGGACCGACAGGCCGAGCACGAACGAGAAGATCGTCGACAGCGTGTTCAACGCGGTGAAGCCGTCGGCCGCCAGGTAGTCGGCGTACCGGCGGGGCATGCCCTCCACGCCCAGCCAGTGCTGGACCAGGAAGGTGCCGTGGAAGCCGATGAACAGCAGCCAGAAGGTGATCTTGCCGAGCCGCTCGTCGAGCATCTTGCCGGTGAACTTCGGCCACCAGAAGTGGAAGCCGGCGAACATCGCGAACACCACGGTGCCGAAGACGACGTAGTGGAAGTGCGCCACCACGAAGTACGAGTCCGAGATGTGGAAGTCCAGCGGCGGCGCGGCCAGGATCACACCGGTCAGACCACCGAAGACGAAGGTGATCAGGAAGCCGGTCGCCCACAGCATCGGCGTCTCGAAGGAGAGGCTGCCCTTCCACATGGTGCCGACCCAGTTGAAGAACTTCACACCGGTCGGGACCGCGATCAGGAAGGTCATGAAGGAGAAGAACGGCAGCAGCACGCCACCGGTGACGTACATGTGGTGCGCCCACACCGTCACCGACAGACCGGCGATGGCGATCGTCGCGCCGATCAGACCCATGTAGCCGAACATCGGCTTGCGGGCGAAGACCGGGATGATCTCACTGACGATGCCGAAGAACGGCAGCGCGATGATGTACACCTCGGGGTGCCCGAAGAACCAGAACAGGTGCTGCCACAGCAGCGCGCCGCCGTTGGACGCCTCGAAGATCTGGGCGCCGAACTTGCGGTCCGCCTCCAGCGCGAGCAGCGCCGCCGCCAGCACCGGGAAGGCCAGCAGGACCAGCACGGCGGTCAGCAGCACGTTCCAGACGAAGATCGGCATGCGGAACATGGTCATGCCGGGCGCGCGCATGCAGATGATCGTGGTGATGAAGTTGACCGAGCCGAGGATGGTGCCGAAGCCGGACAGGGCCAGACCCATGATCCACAGGTCGCCGCCGAGGCCCGGCGAGTGCACCGCGTCCGACAGCGGGGTGTAGCCGAACCAGCCGAAGTCGGCGGCACCCTGCGGGGTGAGGAAACCGCCCACCGCGATCAGCGAGCCGAACAGGTACAGCCAGTAGGCGAACATGTTCAGCCGCGGGAAGGCCACGTCCGGGGCGCCGATCTGCAGCGGCATGATCCAGTTCGTGAAGCCCGCGAACAGCGGCGTCGCGAACATCAGCAGCATGATCGTGCCGTGCATCGTGAACGCCTGGTTGAACTGCTCGTTCGACATGATCTGCAGGCCCGGACGGGCCAGCTCGGCGCGCATGAGGAGCGCCATCACGCCGCCGATGCAGAAGAACGCGAACGACGTCGCCAGGTACAGCGTTCCGATCGTCTTGTGGTCGGTGGTCGTCAGCCACTTCACCGCGAGATTGCCCGGTTGCCTGCGCCGGACCGGCAGCTCGCTCTCGTAAGAGTCCTCAGCTGCCGCGGCACCCTGAGGTTCGTTGAGGATGCTCACAGCTTGTTCGTCTCCCGGTTCTTCTCGTGGCTCGTCTGCGCGATGCCTGCGGGAACGTAACCGGTCTGCCCCTTCTTGGCGAGGTCCTTGAGGTGCTGCTCATAGCGCTCGGGCGAGACGACCTTCACGTTGAACAGCATCCGGGAGTGGTCCTGGCCGCAGAGCTCGGCGCACTTGCCCCGGAAGGTGCCCTCCATGGTGGGGGTCACCTGGAAGGAGTTGGTGTGGCCGGGGATGACGTCCTGCTTCATCAGGAACGGCAGCACCCAGAACGAGTGGATGACGTCGCGCGAGGTGAGGATGAAGCGGACGGTCTTGCCCTTGGGCAGCCACATCGTCGGACCGGGGTTGCCGTTCTGCGGGTTCCGCGTGCCCGGAATGCCGTAGTCGTAGACACCGCCGGCGTTCGCCGGGAAGTCCGCCTTGAACCGGTCCGGAATCGCGTTCAGGTTCTTGTCGGTCTTCGCGTCGCCCGACGAACCGGCGACGGGCTCGATGTAGTTGAAGGCCCAGCTCCACTGGTAGCCGACGACGTTCACCGTGACGTCCGGCTTCTTGGAGAGGTCCAGGAGCTTGGACTCGTCACGGGCCGTGAAGTAGAAGAGCACCGAGACGATGACGAGGGGGACCACCGTGTACAGCGCCTCGATGGGCATGTTGTACCGGGTCTGCGGAGGAACCTCTACCTTGGTGCGGCTGCGCCGGTGGAAGAAAGCACTCCACAGGATCAGACCCCACACCAGGCAGCCGACGGCGAGCGCGGCCGCCCAGGACCCCTGCCACAGCGAGAGGATCCGGGGAGCCTCTTCCGTGGTCGGGGTGGGCATACCCAGCCGGGGAAAGTCCTTGTATGTGCAACCGGTTGCGGTCGCCAGGACCAGGCCCGCAGTCAGTGCCTGCAGCAGCTTCCGCCGCATCGGGCGCCGCGGCGAGCGGTCGGAGCCGTTGGGACTCACGTAGCGCCTTCCCGAGAGTCTCGCCCGCGCTGTTCGGCTGCGGCCTTCTCGCTGGTCGGTCGCGGCCCCGCGTCGGGCAGGGGTTTGGATGTTTATGCGGACCAAACCCTACTGGACGCCTTCCGGCGGGTCGCGGGGAGGGTGCCATACGCGCCGCGGGTCAGCCCGAAGGGGTGGGATACCCCTTCGTGGGCCGGTTTGTGAGGGGGGTTCGGGGCGCCCGATGAGGTATGTATGCGCCCCTTGTCGTGGCTGCGGGCGGGTTGTGGTCTCCCGTGCCCGGGCGGCGAAGCCGCACCTCGGCGCTGTCCCGTGTGCCTTCGGAGCGCTTAGCGTTGACGTGTGGCCTACTTCGACGCTGCTTCCAGTGCTCCCCTTCATCCCGTCGCCCGGCAGGCTCTGCTGGCCGCCCTCGACGAGGGGTGGGCCGACCCCGCTCGTCTCTACCGGGAGGGGCGGCGGGCCCGGTTGCTGCTGGACGCGGCCCGGGAGGCGGCCGCGGAGGCGGTGGGGTGCCGGGCCGACGAGCTGACGTTCACCTCGTCGGGGACACGGGCGGTGCACAGCGGGATCACGGGGGCGCTGGCGGGCCGCCGCCGCGTCGGACGCCACCTGATCGTGTCAGAGGTCGAACACTCTTCGGTCCTCCATTCCGCCGAGGCGCACGAGGCGGACGGCGGGTCGGTCACGCGGGTGCCGGTCGACCGGCAGGGCACGGTGGCCGTGGAGTCGTACCGGGCGGCGCTGCGCGAGGACACCGCGCTGGCCTGTCTTCAGTCGGCCAACCACGAGGTGGGCACCGAGCAGCCGGTCGCCGAGGTGGCCGCGGTGTGCCGGGCGGCGGGCGTGCCACTGCTGGTGGACGCGGCGCAGTCGCTGGGCTGGGGTCCGGTCGGCGGCGACTGGTCGCTGCTGACCGCGAGCGCCCACAAGTGGGGCGGGCCGTCCGGGACCGGGCTGCTCGTCGTGCGCAAGGGGGTGCGGTTCGCGCCGCGCGGACCGCTGGACGAGCGGGAGTCGGGCCGGGCGGCCGGGTTCGAGAACATCCCGGCGATCGTGGCGGCGGCGGCCGCGCTGCGGGCGGTGCGGGCGGAGGCGGCCGAGGAGGCGGTACGGCTGCGGGAATTGACGGAGCGGATCCGGGCGCGGGTGCCGCGGCTGGTGCCGGACGTGGAGGTCGTGGGCGACCCGGTCCGCCGGCTGCCGGGGGTCGTCACCTTCTCCTGTCTCTATGTCGACGGGGAGACATTGCTGCACGAGCTGGACCGTGAGGGCTTCTCCGTCTCCTCCGGTTCGTCCTGCACGAGCAGCACGCTGACGCCGAGCCATGTCCTCCGCGCGATGGGCGTGCTGAGCGAGGGCAACGTGCGGGTGTCGCTGCCGCCCGGGACGCCGGAGGAGGAGGTCGAGCGGTTCCTGGCCGTCCTGCCGGGCGTGGTGGCGGGGGTACGGGAGAAGCTCGGGGCGCCGGCCGGGACGGCACCGGCCGCCGTGCGGGAGGACACGCTGGTCGTGGACGCCCTCGGCAGGCGCTGCCCGATCCCGGTGATCGAGCTGGCCAAGGTCTTCGGGGACGTACCGGTCGGCGGCACGGTGCGCGTCCTGTCCGACGACGAGGCGGCACGGCTGGACATCCCGGCGTGGTGCGAGATGCGCGGGCAGGAGTACGTGGGCGAGGAGCCGGCGGACGTGGGTTCGGCCTACGTCGTCCGCCGGGTCTCCTAGTGCTGTGGCCGGAAAGGTTTGCCGGGAAGCTCGCGGCGTCCGGTGCTGGGGGCACCTCCCACGCCCTTCGGGCAGTGGGGGAGCCTCGCAAGGCGGAGCATGGCCCGCGTACGGGATGTACTCGGGTGATGCGACAACGCGGCGTGGGGGTACCCCCGGCCGAAGGCTGGGGGAGTGCCGTGCCGGGCGTCGCGAGCCGGTGAACCTTTCCGGTCACAGCACTAGGTTCCTCTGCGGTTCCTCCAGGTTCCGCAGGGGCCCGCCCGACGCTCCGTCAGGCTCAGGCGAGGTGGGCGCGGACCTCGCGGGCCGCGTCGTCGCCGTAGGCCTTGGTGAAGCGCTCCATGAAGTGGGCCCGGCGCAGCTGGTACTCCTGGGTGCCCACGGTCTCGATCACCAGGGTGGCCAGCATGCAGCCGACCTGGGCGGCGCGCTCCAGGGAGACGCCCCAGGCGAGGCCGGAGAGGAACCCGGCGCGGAAGGCGTCGCCCACGCCCGTCGGGTCGGCCTTGCGCTCCTCGTCCGGGCAGCCGACCTCGACCGGGTCCGCGCCGGCCCGCTCGATGCGCACGCCGCGCGAGCCGAGGGTGGTGACGCGGTGGCCGACCCGGGAGAGGATCTCGGCGTCGTCCCAGCCGGTCTTGGACTCGATGAGGCCCTTCTCGTACTCGTTGGAGAAGAGGTACGTCGCCCCGTCCAGCAGTATCCGGATCTCGTCGCCGTTCATCCGGGCGATCTGCTGGGAGAAGTCGGCGGCGAACGGGATGGCGCGCGAGCGGCACTCCTCGGTGTGCCGGAGCATCGCCTCCGGGTCGTCCGCCCCGATCAGGACCAGGTCGAGACCGCCGACGCGGTCGGCGACGGTCTTGAGCTCGATGAGGCGGGCCTCGCTCATCGCGCCCGTGTAGAAGGAGCCGATCTGGTTGTGGTCGGCGTCGGTGGTGCACACGAACCGGGCGGTGTGCAGGGTCTCGGAGATACGGACCGAGGAGGTGTCGACGCCGTGCCGGTCCAGCCAGGCCCGGTACTCGCCGAAGTCCGGTCCGGCGGCGCCCACCAGGACCGGCCTGGTACCGAGCTGGCCCATGCCGAAGGCGATGTTGGCGCCGACCCCGCCGCGCCGGACGTCCAGCTGGTCGACCAGGAAGGAGAGCGAGACCGTGTGCAGCTGATCCGCGACGAGCTGGTCGGCGAAGCGGCCGGGGAAGGTCATGAGGTGGTCGGTGGCGATGGAGCCGGTGACTGCGATGCGCACGGCGTGGACGCTCCTGGAGTCAGGGGGATTGACAGTTCACGCTACCCGCTCCCGCGTCCGGCGCCCACGCCGCCGCTCGCCGGTCCGGAACCGCGCCCGGAACTCCCCCACCGGACGGCACCCGACCGGGTCACCGTCCCCACCATCCGGGGACGACCGGGGGCACCACTCCACTGTCCGGAACGACCGGGGCCACCACTCCACTGTCCGGAACGACCGGGCCGCCGTCCAACCTCCGGGACGACCGGGCCACCGGTCCAACCCCGGGGCCCCGCCGGGTCGCCGTTCCACCGTCCGGGACCCGGTCGGCGTACGGCCCGGGACCCGACCGGTGTACGGGCCGGGATCCGACCGGTGTACGGGCCGGGATCCGACCGGCGTACGGGCCGGGATCCGACCGGTATACGGACCGGGATCCGGCCGGCGCAGAAACCGGGACCCGATCGGCGTACGGAAGGGAACCGCGCGCTCCCCCGTCACGTCCCATCGCTGTCCCCCTCCCGGGGGATACGGGATACGACCCACCGGCCCGCATCTTTGTCAGGGTCCGGTCAGGGTCACGGGAGCAGCACTTGCGCAGCCGAAGGAGCGATGCGGTGAACACCGAGCGACCCGACCACGACGACGAGTCCACGGGCACCGCCGAGGAAGCCCTGGACGGGGGGAAGACCTCGGAGCCGGAGGCTTCGGGGCCGGAAGCTTCGGGGCCGGAAGCCCAGGCCGGGCCGGGGTCCGGGACCCAGTCCGAGCCCGGGGCCGGAGCCCAACCGGAGGCCGGGTCCGGGACCCAGTCCGAGCCCGGGGCCGGAGCCCAACCGGAGGCCGGGTCCGGGACCCAGTCCGAGCCGGAGGGCCGGCCCGGGGCCGGGCCCGAGGGGCACTCCGGGCCCCGGGCCGAGCCCGAGCCCAAGGTCCGGTCCGGATCCCAGGCCGGGTCCGAGCCCGCAACCAGGTCCGGCAAAGCCCAGTCGCAGCCCGAGGCCGGGTCCGGGCGCGGGTCCGAGCCCGCAGCCAGGCCCGGGGCCGAACCCAAAGCCCGGTCGCAGCCCGAGGCCGAGTCCGGGGCCGACGTCAGGTCCGGGGCCGATGTCAGGTCCGAGGCCGAGGCCGGGGCGGGGCGCAGGGCCGGAGCCGGAGCCGAGACTGAGGTCGGGGCCGAGGCCGGGTCCGAGTCGGCGAGTGGGACCGGGGGCGCGGTCACGCAGGTGCCGAAGGGCACGACGGAGGGCCGCGGCCCGGATGACGCGAAGGTCTCGGAGGCCCCACAGGTCCCTGTTACCGCGGGAGCCTCGCAGGGGTCGGTGGGCTCGGACAAGGCGCCGCACGTCCCGGAGGCCCCCAAGCCCCCGCAGGTCCCGCAGGTCCCGCAGGGGGCCGAAGTCCCGGAGACCCCGCAGATCCCCGAGGCCCCGGAGCCTCCGCACGTTTCTGAGGTGCCGGACGTCACCGGCGACTCGGAGCATGGCGGCCGGCCCGGCGGGAAGCGGACCCTGGGGCGGTCGCCCGTGGTGATCGCCTCCGTTGCCGCCGCCGTGTTGCTGGTGGGTGGCGGTGGGGTCGTGCTCGCCGCGGATCCCGGTGGGCGTACGGACGGGGCGGCGGTGCCCGGTGGGCACGGGACACCGAGGCCGCTGGTCCTCGACGGGTACTCCGCCCCGGGCGCCGGAGCCGGTGACGGCGGTACGAACGGCATCGCGCCCGGTGAGCCCAACCCCTACGGCACGACCTACCGGGTCACCGGGCCACTGCCCGAGGGGCCCGGCTCCGCGCCGGTGTACCGGGCGCGGGGCGAGGTCACCCGGGACGAGGTGGCCAAGCTCGCCGAGGCACTCGGCGTCGACGGGACACCCGTGGCCGACGCCCAGGCGTGGCGGGTCGGGTCCGGGAAGGACGGTTCCGGGCCGGTCCTGCGCGTCGAGCGGACCGCGCCGGGGTCCTGGACGTTCAGCCGGTACGCGCCCGGCACCGACGACTGCAAGGGCGCGCTGTGCGGGCACGACCCGGCGGCCCCGCCCGTCCACCCGGTGAGCGCGGCGG
Organism: Streptomyces sp. NPDC091412; assembly: GCF_044756885.1. Classification (NCBI taxonomy): domain Bacteria; kingdom Bacillati; phylum Actinomycetota; class Actinomycetes; order Kitasatosporales; family Streptomycetaceae; genus Streptomyces; species Streptomyces sp. NPDC091412. Next base: position 754,824 of record NZ_JBIVTV010000001.1, read on the forward strand.
CGGCGCTGAAGGCGGCGGCCCCGGTGCTCAAGGCCCTGGGACAGGACGACGCCAAGGTGGACGCGGCCCAGATCATGGGCGACCAGCGGGTCGTCAATGCCGATCCGCTGGTCGGCGGGCTGCCCACGTACGGCTGGACGACCGGCCTGAGCATCGGGCGGCAGGGCGAGGTGATCGGCGGCAGCGGTCAGCTGAAGGCGCCGGTGAAGGGCGATACCTACCCCGTGCTGAGCGCGCGCAGGACGCTGGACCTGATGAACACCGCCCCGCGGGCCGACCACCGCATGGGCACCGGCGGCTGCGCCAGTCCCGTACCGCACAAGGACCGTCTGGAGGCGCCGTGCGGAACGTCGGGCTCCGCCCTCGCCACGGAGGCCCCCGCCCCGGAGAACGCCGTCACGATCGGCAAGGCGGTCTTCGGTCTGGCCGCGCACTCCTCCGGGGGGCAGCGGATGCTCGTCCCGTCCTGGCTGTTCGAGGTACAGGCACCGGCCGGGCAGGGCGCCCGCACCACGGTGACGTATCCGGCCGTCGCCCCCGAGTACCTGACCTCGTCGGCGCCGCCGTCCGGGCAGTCGAGTCCGGAGCCGAGGCGCTCGGACGGCGCCCCGGTCACGCGTGACGTGAAGGTGACCGGCTACCGCACCGAGGGCGAGGAGCTCACCGTCCGCTTCGAGGGCGGGGTGTGCGCCGACTACCGGGCGTCGGCGCGGGAGAGCTCCGGCCGGGTGACGGTCACGGTGACCCAGACCCAGCAGCCGGACACGGTCTGCATCCTGATCGCCAAGGTGTACCACCGCACCGTGCACCTGGACCGGCCGCTCGGCGACCGGAAGGTGGTCGGCACGGACGGGCGGGAGATCCCCCTGGAGCGGCCGGGGGCACGGCTGCCGGGGTCGCCCTCGCTCGCCCGCTGACGCCCGCGCGGACCTGCGGGCGAACGGGCGGAACACAGGAAGAACAGGAAGGCGGCGGACCCGCAAAGGGGCCGCCGCCTTCTGTGTCCTGCCGTGCCCGGATCAGCTGAAGGAGTCGCCGCAGGCGCAGGAACCGGTCGCGTTCGGGTTGTCGATCGTGAAGCCCTGCTTCTCGATCGTGTCCACGAAGTCGATGGTGGCGCCGATCAGGTAGGGGGCGCTCATGCGGTCGGTGACGACCTTGACCCCGCCGAAGTCCTTCTCCACGTCGCCGTCGAGGGAACGCTCGTCGAAGAAGAGCTGGTAGCGCAGGCCGGAGCAGCCGCCGGGCTGGACGGCGACGCGCAGGGCGAGATCGTCACGGCCTTCCTGGTCGAGCAGGGCCTTGACCTTGGACGCGGCGGCGTCGGTCAGGATGATGCCGTCGGTGACGGTGGTGGTCTCGTCCGATACGGACATCTACATCTCTCCCGGGTTGTACGGAGACTGCTTGCCGACGAGTGCAACCGGCAAGGCCGCGGAATCATTCCGGGCCGGGCGCGTGCTTTTTCTCTTCTGCTCCAGGCTCGTCCACCTCATGCTCGCACACGGGTGGGAAAGCGGACAGCGGCCTGTGGACGGAGGCCGCCGGGGTGCCGGCGGACCCCACTCGGACCGGCGCTGGGCCCCGACCGGGTTCAAGGCCGGTACAGGCCGGGTTCAGGCCGGGTTCAGGCCGGGTTCAGGCCGGGTTCAGGCCGGGTTCAGGCCAGTAGGGACAGCGCGGGTTGAGGCCGATGTGGACAGCCCGGATGCCGGGATTCACGTCACATGGACACTATGACGATCGTCAAAGTGACGTGAAGCAGCTATGATTGATAGCGTCAGTTCGACGAAAAGTAGAAAGGGTGCGTGTCGTGACCACCGCCCAGACCCAGGACCTCGACGTCCAGCCGACCCCGCTCGCCCTCCTGCTTCTCGGCCGCGAGGCCGACCCGAAGAGCGAGCGCGGCGTCGAGTGCCCCGGTGACCTGCCCGCCCCGTCCGACCCGGACCTGGTGGCGCGAGCCCGCGCGGCCAAGGAGAAGCTCGGCAGCAAGGTCTTCGTGCTCGGCCACCACTACCAGCGCGACGAGGTCATCCAGTTCGCCGACGTCACGGGCGACTCCTTCAAGCTGGCCCGGGAGGCGGCCGCGCGCCCGGAGGCCGAGTACATCGTGTTCTGCGGTGTGCACTTCATGGCCGAGTCCGCGGACATCCTGACCTCCGACGAGCAGAAGGTCGTCCTGCCGGACCTGGCGGCCGGCTGCTCCATGGCCGACATGGCCACCGCCGAGCAGGTCGCCGAGTGCTGGGACGTGCTCACCGAGGCCGGGATCGCCGACCAGGTCGTCCCGGTGTCGTACATGAACTCCTCCGCCGACATCAAGGCCTTCACGGGCAAGCACGGCGGCACCATCTGTACGTCGTCGAACGCCCAGCGGGCGCTGGAGTGGGCCTTCCAGCAGGGCGAGAAGATCCTGTTCCTGCCCGACCAGCACCTCGGCCGGAACACGGCCGTACGGGACATGGGCATGTCGCTGGACGACTGCGTCGTCTACAACCCGCACAAGCCGAACGGCGGACTGACCGCCGAGGAGCTGCGGGCGGCGAAGATGATCCTGTGGCGGGGCCACTGCTCGGTGCACGGCCGCTTCAGCCTGGACTCGGTGAACGACGTCCGGGAGCGGATCCCCGAGGTGAACGTGCTGGTGCACCCCGAGTGCCGGCACGAGGTCGTGGCTGCGGCGGACTACGTCGGGTCGACCGAGTACATCATCAACAAGCTCGACGCCGCGCCGGCCGGCTCCAAGTGGGCCATCGGCACGGAGCTGAACCTGGTGCGCCGGCTGGCGAACCGTTACGCCTCCGAGGACAAGGAGATCGTCTTCCTCGACAAGACGGTCTGCTTCTGCTCCACGATGAACCGCATCGACCTGCCCCACCTGGTCTGGGCCCTGGAGTCCCTGGCCGAGGGCAACCTGGTCAACCGCATCCAGGTGGACAAGGAGACGGAAGGCCACGCAAAGCTCGCCCTGGAGCGCATGCTGGCACTGCCGTAGCGGCTCCGGCCCGCACGGACGCGGTTCGTACGGGAAAGGCCCGGCCCACGAGCGTGGACCGGGCCTTCCGCGTTTGCTCACACGGTGTGCCTACACGCCGGCGGGTTCCAGCACCTTCTCCTCGCCTGCCGCCCGCTTCGCCTCGCGCTTCTTCGCGCGGCGCTCCTTGCGGAGCTCCAGCATGGCGTAGAGCGTCGGGACCAGCAGCAGGGTCAGCAGGGTGGAGGTGATCAGGCCGCCGATCACGACCACGGCCAGCGGCTGGGCGATGAAACCACCCTCGCCGGTGACGCCCAGGGCCATCGGGAGCAGGGCGAAGATCGTGGCCAGGGCCGTCATGAGGATGGGGCGCAGCCGGTGACGGCCGCCTTCCACCACGGCCTCGACGATCCCGTACCCGCGCTCGCGGTACTGGTTGACGAGGTCGATCAGCACGATCGCGTTGGTCACCACGATGCCGATCAGCATCAGCATGCCGATCATCGCCGGGACGCCCATCGGCGTGCCCGTGAGGATCAGCAGACCGAGCGCGCCGGTGGCCGCGAACGGGATGGAGACCAGCAGGATCAGCGGCTGGGCCAGCGAGCGGAAGGTCGCGACCAGCAGCATGAAGACGATCGCGATCGCCGCCAGCATGGCCAGGCCCAGGTTCTTGAAGGCGTCGCTCTGGTCGGAGGTGACGCCCCCGATCTCGGCCGTCGCGCCCGCGGGCAGCTTCAGCGAGCTGATCTTGGACTGGAGGTCCGTGCTGACCGCGCCGGTGTTGTCACCGGTCGGCTTGGCCGTGATCGTGGCGGCGCGCTGACCGTCGATCCGGGTCATCGACACCGGCCCGTCGACCAGCTTGACGGTCGCGATGTCACCGAGCTTCACCGGGCCGAGCCGCAGGTTCTTCAGCTCGTCCAGGGTCGTCGCCGGCTTGGCCGACCGGATCACGACGTTGCGCTCGGTGTCGTCCAGCATCGCCTTGGCCGCGGTGGTGCCCTTGACCGCCTGGGCGACGGCCATGCCGAGGCTCTGGTCGGTGAAGCCGGCCGCCGCCGCCTTGGAGTTGGCCCGCACCGAGATGCGCGGCACGCTCTGCGACAGGTTGCTGGTGACGTCGGTGACGTCCTTCAGCCCGGCGACCGCCGTGCGGACCTGCTCGGCGGCCTGACTCAGCGCGTCGGAGTCGCCCGCCTTGACGACCACCTTCAGGTCCTGGTCGCCGAAGCCGCTGCCGGCCGCGATCGTGGTGGTGCCGATGCCGGACAGCTTGTGCAGGCGGTCCTCGATGCGGGTGCGCACGTCGTCGGCGGACGCGGAGTCCTCGATCATCACCTGGTAGGAGGCGCGGTTGGTGTCCGTGCCGCCGCCGAAGGCCGCCATGAAGCCGGAGGAGCCGATCGTGACCTGATAGTCCTTGACCCCGTCGACCCCGGCGAGCTCGCGCTCGACCTTGCGGGCCGCGGCGTCCGTCGCCGCCAGGCTGGTGCCCGGCTTCAGCTGCTGCTTGACGCTGAGGACCTTCTGGTCGCCGGCGTCGAAGAAGTTCGTCTTCAGCAGCGGGGTCATGCCGAAGGTGACGAACAGGACGACGACCGCGATCAGCACGCTGGTCAGCCGCCGCCGGGTGGCGAAGCGCAGGACGGGGACGTAGAGGCGCTGGAGGCGGCTGGCGGCCTCCTTCTCCTCGGCCCGGCGGCGGGCCTCCTCGGCCTGGGCGGGCGTGCCCTTCGGCGCGCGCAGGAACCAGTACGACAGCACCGGCACGACCGTCAGCGACACCAGCAGCGAGGCGAGCAGGGCCGCGGTGACGGTGAGGCTGAACGGGCCGAACAGCTCGCCCACCATGCCGCCGACCAGGCCGATCGGCAGGAACACGGCGACCGTGGTGAGCGTGGAGGACGTCACCGCGCCGGCCACCTCGCGCACCGCGGTGAGGATGGCCTCGCGGCGCTCCTCGCCGTAGCCGAGGTGGCGCTTGATGTTCTCCAGGACCACGATCGAGTCGTCGACGACCCGGCCGATGGCGATGGTCAGCGCGCCCAGCGTCAGCATGTTCAGCGACAGGTCGCGGGTCCACAGCACGATCAGCGCGAGGACGACGGAGAGCGGGATGGACACCGCCGTCACGAGCGTGGAGCGGACCGAGGCCAGGAAGGCCAGGATGACCAGGACCGCGAAGAGCAGGCCGAGCGCGCCCTCGGTGGTCAGGCCGTCGATGGCCTTGGCCACGGCCGGGCCCTGGTCGCTGACGACGGTGATCTTCGCCCCGGAGCCGAGCGCGTCGTGCAGGGCGGGCAGCTTGTCCTCGACGGCGTTCGAGATGGCGACCGCGCTGCCGTCGTGGTCCATGGTGACGACGACGGAGAGGCTCGGCTTGCCGTCGGTGCGGGTGATGGAGTCGGCCTTGGCCGGCTCCTGCTTGACGGTGGCGACGTCGCCGAGCCGGACCGGCTTCTTCGCGCCCGCACCGGCACCCGGGCCCTCGCCGGCGACCATCAGGTCCTGGATCTGCTTCAGCGAGGTGAAGCCGCCGCCGACCTGGACGGTGCGGTTGGCGCCGTTCTCGTCGAAGGAACCGGCCGGGAGGGTGGCGCCGCCCGCCTGGAGCGCCTGGCTCAGGGCGGCGGAGCCCAGTCCGGCCGCGGCGAGCTTCTTGTCGTCCGGGGTGACGGTGACCTGGAGGTCGCGTACGCCGTCGACGGAGACCTGGCCGACGCCGTCGATCTTCTTCAGCTCCGGTACGACCGACTTGTCGAGCTGGTCGGCCAGGGCCTGCTGGTCCTTGTCGGAGGTGACGGCGAGGACGACGGTGGGCATGTCGTCGGTGGAGCCGGCCACCACCTGCGGGTCGACGTCGCTCGGGAGCTGGGCGCGGGCCCGGTTGACGGCCTGCTGGACGTCGGCGACGAGCTGCTTGGTGTTGTTGCCGTAGTCGAAGGACGCCATGATCACGGCGTTGCCCTCGCTGGCCGTGGAGGTGACGCCGGTGATGCCGTCGACGGCCTTGAGGCTGTTCTCGAGCGGCTCGACGACCTGCTTCTCCACGACGTCCGGGGACGCACCCTGGTAGGGCGCCAGCACGGACACCACGGGAAGCTCGATGGTGGGCAGCAGCTGCTGCTTGAGCTGGGGTATCGCGATCGCCCCGAAGACGAGCGCGATGATCGACATCAGCCCGATCAGGGCCCGTTGCGCGAGGCTGAATCTGGACAGCCAGGACATGGGTCAGGGTCTCTATTCTGTGAGCGGCGGGCGGCACGGGCGCGCAGGGGGCGCCACCCCTACACCTTCGGGCATGCGCGGACGGCGATCCGTAGCCCCCTGGTCCATTTCCGCCCGGGGCTCCTACTCCCTGCGCAGTACGCGCGTGTGCACCGCGCTCCACCCCTGGACGTACCCGCCGTGCCGGGCCGGGTGCGGCCGTACGGGCCGCTCACTGCGGCCTGGGACGCACCAGTCCGGACTCGTAGGCGATGACGACGAGTTGGGCCCGGTCGCGGGCGCCGAGCTTGGCCATGGCCCGGTTGACATGGGTCTTCACGGTCAGCGGGCTGACCTCCAGGCGCTCGGCGATCTCGTCGTTGGAGTATCCGCCGGCGACCTGGACGAGCACCTCGCGCTCCCGCACGGTCAGCGCGTCCAGCCGCGTGGGCCGGGCCTGGTCGCGGCCGTCGTCCGACGCGCCGGCCTGCGCGAGGAAGCGGGCGATCAGACCCTTGGTGGCCACCGGGGACAGCAGCGCGTCGCCCTGCGCCGCGATCCGGATGGCGCTCAGCAGTTCCTCGGGTTCGCTGCCCTTGCCGAGGAAGCCGCTGGCGCCCGCGCGCAACGAGCGCACCACGTAGTCGTCCACCTCGAAGGTGGTGAGGATGACCACGTGCACCTGGGCGAGGGAGGGGTCGGAGCTGATCATGCGGGTGGCCGCGAGGCCGTCGGTGCCGGGCATGCGGATGTCCATCAGCACCACGTCGGCCCGCTGCTCCTTGGCGAGCCGTACCGCCTCCGCGCCGTCGGACGCCTCCCCCACCACCTCCATGTCGGGCTCGGAGTCGACGAGCACCCGGAAGGCACTGCGCAGCAGCGCCTGGTCGTCGGCGAGCAGGACACGGATCGTCATGCGGGGTCCCCCGGGGCACGCGTACGGGTCTCGACCGGCAGGATCGCATGGACGCGGAAGCCGCCCCCGTAGCGGGGGCCGGTGGTGAGGGCGCCGGCCAGGGCGGTGACCCGCTCCCGCATGCCCAGCAGCCCGTGTCCGCCGCCCGCCTGCGGTTCTACGGCCTCGCCGGCCCCGTCGTCCAGGACCGTGATCTCGATGTGCGGTCCGACGCGTACGACGCTGACCTCGGCCTTCGCGTGGGTGCCCGCGTGCTTCTGCACATTGGTGAGCGCCTCCTGGATGACCCGGAACGCGGCCAGGTCCACGGCGGCCGGCAGGGTGGTGCCGTGGTCGGCGCGGGCGACCTCGACATGCAGTCCGGCGCTGCGGAAGGTGCCGGCGAGGTCGTCGAGGCGGTCCAGGCCGGGGGCCGGTTCCGTGGGGGCCTCCGGGTCGCCGGACTGCCGGAGCAGGCCCACGGTGGCCCTCAGTTCGTCGAGCGCGGAGCGGCTGGCCTCCCGGACGTGGCCGAGGGCCTCCTTGGCCTGGTCGGGCCGCTTGTCCATGACGTGGGCGGCCACCCCGGCCTGCACGTTGACCAGGGCGATGTGGTGGGCGACGACGTCGTGCAGGTCGCGGGCGATGCGCAGGCGCTCCTCGGCGACGCGGCGGCGGGCCTCCTCCTCACGGGTGCGCTCGGCGCGCTCGGCGCGTTCCCTGATGGCGTGCACGAAGGCGCGGCGGCTGCGGACGGCGTCACCGCCGGCGGCGGCCATGCCGGTCCAGGCGAAGATCGCCAGGTTCTCCTGCGCGTACCAGGGCATCGGCCCGGCGAGCATGGCGGCGCCGGTCAGCACGGTCATGGCGGTCAGGCCCAGGCGCAGGGTGGTGAGGCGGTCGGTGGCGGCCGCGACGGTGAAGAGGGCGACCACGGCGGACATGGCCACGGGGGCGCGGGGGTCCCCGGTGACGAACTCGACGACGGACATGGTGCCGGCGACGGCGAGGACGGTGCGGGGGGCGCGGCGGCGGAAGACGAGGGCGGCGGCGCCGAGGACCATGAGGACCAGGCTGAGCAGCTCGGGCCGGCGTACCCCCCAGCTGACGACGTGGTCGCCGCGCGGGCCCACGAAGGAGCCGACCACCATGCACACGAGGACGCCGGCCGCGAGGGCCGCGTCCAGTGCGAGGGGGTGCGCCTTCAGCCGGCATCGGGCGCGGTCGAGGGTGGTCACGCCTGACTACGGTACGGGGTCGCGCGCCGCGGGGGGACGGCGCCGGGTGCGGGCCCCGGGACGGCTCCCGTCCGGGGGCTGCCGTGCTCCCCGGACAGGCTGTCCTTCCTCACCGGGCCTCACCGGGCCTCACCGGGCCCCACCGGGCCGCACTCGGGCGTCACTAGGGCCTCATCCGGGTCTCAACCGGGGATGAGTCCGTCGTCGCTCAGCAGGTCCCGGACCTCCTCCAGGGTGGCGTCCGCGGCGGGGAGGATCAGGTCGGACGGCTCCAGGGAGTCGTCCGGCACGGGCTCGCCCAGTTCGCGGACCCTGGACAGCAGGGCCGCGAGGGTGCGACGGAAGCCGGGACCGTCGCCCTTCTCCATCTCGGCCAGGAGTTCGTCGTCCAGCTTGTTCAGGTCGGCGAGGTGGCCGTCGGCCAGCCTCACCTGTCCCTCTCCCATGATCCGTACGATCATGTCGCCCTCCTAGGCGTGGCCCCGGCTGTCGGTGACATGGCGTGCCTCGACGCGGCTCACTGCTTGTCGAAGCGGGGGGTGTCCTGCGGCTGCTGCTGGGGCCGGCCCTCGCCCGTGCCGCCTTCGATCGCCTGCCGGTCCGCGGACGAGCCGCCGGCCAGCTCCGCCTTCATGCGCTGAAGCTCCAGCTCTACATCCGTACCACCGGAGAGCCGGTCCAGCTCGGTCTGGATGTCGTCCTTGGCCAGCCCGGAGGGGTCGTCCAGGGCGCCGGAGGCGAGCAGCTCGTCGATCGCGCCGGCCCGGGCCTGGAGCTGCGCGGTCTTGTCCTCGGCCCGCTGGATGGCCAGGCCGACGTCGCCCATCTCCTCGGAGATGCCGGAGAACGCCTCGCCGATCCGGGTCTGCGCCTGGGCCGCCGTGTAGGTCGCCTTGATGGTCTCCTTCTTCGTACGGAAGGCGTCGACCTTGGCCTGCAGGCGCTGGGCCGCCAGGGTGAGCTTCTCCTCCTCGCCCTGGAGCGTGGCGTGCTGCGTCTGAAGGTCCGTCACCTGCTGCTGAAGCGCGGCACGGCGGGAGAGCGCCTCGCGGGCCAGGTCCTCGCGGCCCAGCGCGAGCGCCTTGCGGCCCTGGTCCTCCAGCTTTCCGGACTGCTGCTGCAGCTGGTTCAACTGGAGCTCCAGACGCTTGCGGCTGGTCGCCACGTCCGCGACACCGCGCCGCACCTTCTGCAGTAGCTCCAACTGCTTCTGGTACGAGTAATCGAGGGTCTCGCGCGGGTCCTCGGCCCGGTCAAGGGCCTTGTTCGCCTTCGCGCGGAAGATCATCCCCATACGCTTCATGACACCGCTCATGGGCTTCGCGCGCCCCCTTCTGACGGACTCCAGCTCACAGCTCTGCGACAGAACCCACAGTACGGGCCCTGCGACCATTACCGCACTGTTCGGGAGCGGATACGGTCATCCCCGAGGACGACTGCGTCCGCTACCCCTCCGGCGCAGGGAGGAGATGCCCCCCTGACCACCGGGCGACGACGGTCGCGACGTCCCCTCTGTCCCCCTACAGACGATCGGTGTTGCCGGATCGTTCCCCGAGGGACTGGGGTCCATGCGGGTCAAGCCCTTACCCTTGGGTTTTGTGTTCCGTAGCCGTGCCAAGGATGAGAAGACCCCGGTCGCCGACAAGGCACCGGTGAGCGTCTCCAAGCAGACCCGCGACCCGCAGGCCCCCAAGGGCCGCCCCACGCCCAAGCGGAGTGAGGCGCGCTCCCAGCGCCGCAGCGTCGCCAACACGTCGATGACGCGCAAGGATGCCGCGAAGCGGCAGCGCGAGGAGCGCCGAGTCCAGTTGGAGCGGCAGCGCCAGGCGCTGGCGAGCGGCGACGAGCGCTATCTGCCGGCCCGCGACAAGGGCCCGGTCCGCCGGTTCGCGCGGGACTTCGTCGACTCGCGGTTCAACATCGCGGAGTTCTTCCTGCCGATGGCCGTGGTCATCCTGGTGCTGAGCATGATCCGGGTGCCGGCGCTGCAGAACATCGCGCTGCTGCTGTGGCTCGTGGTGATCGTCCTGATCGTGCTGGACTCGGCGGCCAGCGGCTTCCGGCTGAAGAAGCGCCTGAATGAGCGCTTCCCGGACCAGAACAAGCGGGGCGCGGTCGCCTACGCCCTGATGCGCTCCCTCCAGATGCGCCGGCTCCGGCTGCCCAAGCCGCAGGTCAAGCGTGGGGAGCGGCCCTGAGCGCGACCGCTTTCTCCGAGGGTGCCGCGGACGCCTGGCTGAACAAACTGGGTGGGCTGCGTGATGTCGTACGACAGGAACTGGTGGCCCGGCAGCTCGACGAGCAGATAGCCGGACGGTTCCCGGTCGGGCAGCGGCTGCGGGTGCTCGACGTGGGGATGGGCCAGGGCACGCAGGCGCTGCGGCTGGCCCGGGCCGGGCACCAGGTCACCGGGCTCGAACGGGACCAGACGATGATCTCCGTGGCCCGTGCCGCGCTGGCCGCCGAGCCTGAGGGCATCCGGGCGCGGGTGCGGATCGTCGAGGGCGACGGCCAGGACACCGGCGTGCACTTCCTGCCGGGCAGTTTCGACGTGGTGCTGTGCCACGGGGTGCTGATGTACGTCGAGGAGCCGGACCCGCTGCTCGCGGGGCTGGCGCGGATGCTCGCGCCGGGCGGTCTGCTGTCGCTGCTGGTGCGCAACGGCGACGCGCTGGCACTGCGCCCGGGGCTGTCCGGCGAGTGGCCGACGACACTGGCCGCGTTCGACACGACGGCGTACCGCAACCGGCTGGGGCTGGACGTGCGGGCGGACCGGCTCGCACACCTGACGGCGACGCTCGCGGGGATCGGGGCGCCGCTGCGGACCTGGTACGGGGTGCGCGTCTTCACGGACACGGCGGCCGACGACGCGGAGCCACCGGCCGACACCGAGACGCTGGAAACACTCCTGGCAGCCGAGGAACGAGCCGGCCGGACGGACCCCTACCGCGCGGTGGCGGCCCTCCTGCACCTGTGCGGCGTACGCGGCTGACACCCCACAGCCGCCCGCCCATGCGGGGCGGCACGCCGCCGAGAACCCGCGGCACCTGTACGGGGCGCGCCGCTGACCAACGGCCAGACGAGTACGGGGTACGCCGCCGCCGGCCGGCCGCGCCTGTGCGGGGATCGCCGTCGAGGACTGGCCGCACCCGTGCGAGGTGCACCGCTGAGGACCCGCTGCACCTGCACGGGGTGCGCTGCTGACCACCGGCCGCACGTCTGCAGGGGGTACGCGCTGACGATCAGCCGCGTCTGGGCGCTAGGCACCGCTGATGACCAGCCGGCCCTGTACGGGGAGCGCCGCTGACGACCAGTCGCACTCGTGCGAAGGCGTAAGCCGACCATCGGTCACACCTGCGTGGGAAGGCGCCGCTGGAGACCCGTGCACCCGTGTGGGGGCGTCGCTGACAGCCGGCCGCAGCCGTGCGGGGCGCGCCGTCGGCCACCGGTCGTGGACCTGCGAGGTGTGCCGTCGGGGGGGCAGTGATCGCCGCTCGTTCGGGGGAGCAGCGGAAGCCGGGGGCGTGGCGTGCGGAGAGACTCGGGGTATGGATGTCTCCTTCCGTGGTCCGCGGCCGGTCGTTCTGCTGGCCGCCCTCGTCGGCTGCGTCGCGGTGCTGTCCGGGTGCCACGGTGCGGCCGACCCGCAGGCGACGACCGGCGCGTCCAAGGACCCCGTCGGCGCCCGCCGACCCGCCGCGGCCTCGGCGAACGACCTGCAGAGCGACTACATGCGGGTGATCAAGGAGGCACTGCCGTCGGTCGTGCAGATCCAGTCCGGCAACCAGCTGGGGTCCGGGGTCGTGTACGACGACAAGGGGCACATCGTCACCAACGCGCACGTCATCGGGTCCGGGAAGACGTTCAGCGTGACCACGGCCAACAGCGAGACGTCGCTCACCGCCACCCTGGTCTCCTCGTACCCGGACCAGGACCTCGCCGTCGTCAAGCTGGGCAAGGTGCCGCACGGGCTGAAGGCGGCCACCTTCGGCGAGTCGGGGAAGGTCGAGGTCGGGCAGATCGTCCTGGCCATGGGTTCGCCGCTGGGGCTGTCGTCGAGCGTGACCCAGGGGATCGTGTCGGCGACCGGCCGCACCGTCAGCGAGGGGAGCGACGGCGGCACGGGGGCCACGATCGCCGGCATGGTGCAGACGTCGGCCGCAATCAACCCGGGCAACAGCGGGGGCGCGCTGGTGAACCTGAACGGTCAGGTCATCGGAATCCCGACACTCGCCGCCGCCGACCCGCAGCTCGGGGGCAGCGCGGCGCCCGGCATCGGCTTCGCGATCCCGGCGTCGACGGTGAAGACGATCGCCGGGCAGATCGTGCGGTACGGCAAGGTCGTCAACTCCGGCCGGGCCGCGCTCGACATCACCGGACGCACCGTCGTCGGCATGGACTACGAGCCCGCCGGGGTCGCGGTGGTGGACGTGAAGGCCGGCGGGGCCGCGGCACGGGCGGGGATCCGGTCCGGAGACATCATCACCAAGGTCGGCGGCCAGGACATCACCACCATCACCTCGCTGTCGGAGGCGCTCGCCGCCGACCGGCCGGGCCAGCGGACCACGGTGACGTTCTCGCGCGACGGCAGCCAGAAGACGGTGGACGTGACGCTGGGCGAGCAGTGAGCGGGGGCGGCCGGCCACCGGCGGCCGCCCGGCCCGCCTACGCCGAGGCCTCGTCCGCGTGCAGGCTCATCGGGCCGTAGATCTCCTTGGCGTCCTCGAACAGCCACACCTGGTCGGCGCCGCCGTCGAGCAGGGCCTTCCAGTTCTCCCCGATCCAGGACTCGGCGTCGCCCTGCGTGGTGAACTCCTCGGGCTGCACCGCGGGCTGGACCTCCGTCCCGTCGGCCGTCTCGAACCGCCACGTCCATGCCGCCATGTACGCCTCCCTGGTGTGAGCACACTGCACAGCGCGGGCCGGACCCGGTCCGGCCCCCTGCCCCGCAGCCTAGGGCCTCTCGTGAACTTCCCGCCCGTGCGGTGGATCATGCCCCCCGTACACCGGATCAGGCACGCCCGCCCGGACCGACGGCAAGCGCCGCGCTTCCCCGTCGGCCCGATCCGCCGTACCGACCCCGGCACGATCCGCCGTACAGACCCTGGCCGGATGCGCGGGACCCGAGGCGACAGGCGAAAATCGGGTCCGTGGACGTGACTCTGCTCGGCACCGGTGCCCCCGCGGGACTGCCCCGCCCCGACTGTCCCTGCGCGGCCTGCGCGACCGCGCTCGGCGCGGACGCGCGGGCGGCGACCGCTCTGCTCGTGGACGGGGCGCTGCTGCTGGACCTGACCCCCGGCGCGGCGTTCGCGGCGGCGCGGGCGGGGCATTCGCTGGGCGGCGTGGCGCAGGTGCTGCTGTCACACCCGCACGACGGGCCGGCGGTCGAGGTGCCGGCCGGTCTGCCGCAGCCGGAGCGGGTGCCGGACGGGCGGGAGCTGACGCTGCTGACAGGGCATCGGGTGCGGGCCGTGGCGCTGGACGCCCCCGGCACCGGGTACGCGGTGACCGGCCCGGACGGGCGGCGGCTGCTGTACCTGCCGCCGGGCGGCGCGCCGGCCGGTCTGGAGGAGGGCTCCGCGGAGACGTACGACATGGTCCTGTCGGACGTGGTGGGACGCCCCGACGCGCTGGCCAAGCTGCGGGCGGTCGGGGCGGTGGGGCCGACCACGGACGTCGTCGCGGTCCACCTCGACCACGACGTGCCGCCGGGTCCGGAGCTGCGCCGGCGGCTCGCGGCGGCGGGGGCGCGGGCCGTGCCGGACGGTACGACGCTGGCGGTCGGGGCGTACGAGGACGTACCGGACGTGCCCCGGCGCACGCTCGTGCTCGGCGGGGCGCGGTCGGGCAAGTCGGTGGAGGCCGAGCGGCGGCTGGAGACCTATCCCGGCGTGCTGTACGTGGCCACCGGCGGCACCCGCGGCGGGGACACCGAGTGGGCGGCCCGGGTGGCCGCGCACCGGGAGCGGCGGCCGGGCTCGTGGCGCACGACCGAGACGTGCGACCTGGTGCCGCTGCTGGCGCAGGACGGCCCGCCGCTGCTCGTCGACTGCCTGTCGCTGTGGCTGACGGACGCGATGGACTCCGTCCGCGCCTGGGACGACGCCGAGTGGGCGGGCGGCGGCGAACTCGCCCTGCGCGAACGGGTGACCGCCCTGACCGGCGCCCTGCGCGCCACCCGGCGCACCGTGGTGGCGGTCTCCAACGAGGTCGGCTCCGGCATCGTCCCCGCCACCGCCTCCGGCCGCCGCTACCGCGACGAACTCGGGCGCCTGAACGCCGCGTTCGCCGCGGAGTGCGAACACGTCCTGCTGGTGGTGGCCGGTCAGGCACTGGTGCTGCGCGGCTGACCCGGTTCGGGCGGCGGGCCGGGGGGAGAGCCGGTCAGGGCAGGGGGCGGCGGGCGACGACGCGGTAGGTGTTGGAGAGGCCGGGGGCGCGGCGCAGGAGGGGCGAGAGAAGGAGATCCAGGATCGCCACCGCGTTCACCAGGGGGCCGGCGAGGGCGGTCAGGGCGGTGCGCAGGGTGTGCTGGAGGCCGGTGGGCGGGTTGTCGCGCCAGGGGGCGTCGGTGGCGGGCAGCACGTGGGCGAGGAGCAGGGCGACGGCCGCCGACAGGTCGTTGGGTCTGTGCGGGGTGCGGCGGTCGGTGGCGAGGATGGTGCAGCCCTGGGACTCCAGTTCCGCGCGGAGGTTGTCCAGCGGCAGCAGGTGGAGATGGCGCGGCTGGCCGTGCGGCAGCCACCACCTGCCCAGCAGCCGGGCGGGCACGCAGTGCGGGTCGGGCAGTTCGATCAGCAGGTGCCCGCCGGGGCGCAGCACGGTGAGGGCGCCCCTCAACTCCGCACGGGGATCCGGTACATGGGCCAGGTGGTGGAAGACGCTGACCACGTCGTAGCGCCCGCGCAGCCGCTCCGCGATGTGCGGGTCGGCCAGGTGCCCGACGTGGGCCTCCTCGACCCACCCCTGCTCGCGGGCCCGCTCCACGCGCTGGGTGGGGTCAAGGCCGTCGAAGGCGGTGTACGGGAACACCTCCCGCGCCGCCCCGGGGAAGTGGCCGTGGCCCGTGCCGACGTCCAGCCAGCTCTCCGGCTCCCCCACGGTGCTCATCAGGCGCGCGTCGGACCGGTGCCGCCGGCGGCCGCGGCGGGCCACGAGCACCGGGGCCGCGAGTCCCTCCGGGTCCTCCTCGTCGAAGTCCCGGTGGTAGAAGGCCAGTCCGGCCGCCGTGAGCCGGGGGTTCTGGAAGGCGTGGCCGCACTCCCGGCATTCGTCGACGGTGAACGTGCCCGGCTTGTGCTGGAGCAGGTCCGGCGCGCGCAGCCGGGTGCGCAGCCGACCGGAGCCGCACCACGGGCAGTCCGCACGGGGCGGCTCCTGGAAACGTCCGGTGCCCTCGGCGAGTTCGGCGGCGTAGGCGAGGCGGCGCGGGTCGTAGAACCCCGGGGCGTACGGCAGGGGCGGCATGGGCGGCTCCCGGTGGGTCACTGCGGAACAAGTCACTGCAAAGGGAACGTATGGGATCCGGATCTTGGCCGGAAAGACGCCGTACGGGTGTGGTGGCGATGTGGCGCCGCCCGGTTGGATCAGGGCCGGTACTGTTCGGCGAATGAGCTCGCTGAATCTCGACGACTTCACCGATCTGATCGAGCGCCCGGACGGCGGCCTGCGCCGTGACGCCGAGGCGCGCCGGGAGCGTCAGATCGTGCCGCCCGGTGCGCTGGGCCGTCTGGACGACCTGGGTGAATGGCTGGCCTCGGCGCAGTCCGCCGTGCCGGTGCGGCCGGTCGAACGGCCGAAGGCGGTGCTGTTCGCCGGCGACCACGGGGTCGCGGAACTGGGTGTGTCGGTGCGCCCCGCGGGCGGTGCCGAGCAGCTGGTACGGGCGGTACTGGAGGGCGGCCGGCCGGTGTCCGTGCTGGCCCGGCGGCTCGGCGTGCCGGTGCGGGTGGTCGACATGGCGCTGGACTGCGCGCCCGAGTCGCTGCCCGAGGACGTCGTACGGCACCGGGTGCGGCGCGGCAGCGGGCGCGTCGACATCGAGGACGCGCTGACCCTCGAGGAGGCGGAGGCCGCCTTCCGTGCCGGTGTGGCGGTGGCCGACGAGGAGGCCGACTCCGGTACGGACCTGGTGGTACTGGGCGACATCAGCGTCGGCGGGACCACGCCGGCCGCCGTGCTGATCGCCGCGCTGTGCGGGACGGACGCCTCGGTGGTGACGGGCCGCGGCGGCGAGCCGATCGACGACCTGACGTGGATGCGCAAGTGCGCGGCGATCAGGGACGCGCTGCGGCGGGCCCGGCCCGTCCTCGGGGACCAGTTGCAGCTGCTGGCCACGGTGGGCGGCGCCGACCTCGCCGCGATGACGGGTTTCCTGTTGCAGTGCGCGGTGCGGAAGCTGCCGGTGATCCTGGACGGCGTGGTGTCGGCGGCGTGCGCGCTGGTGGGGCAGCGGGTGGCGTTCCGGGCGCCGGACTGGTGGCTGGCCGGTCACGACAGCGGCGAGCCGGGCCAGGCCAAGGCGCTGGACCGGATGGCGCTGGAGCCGCTCGTGGACCACGGCGTACGGGTCGGCGAGGGGACGGGGGCTCTGCTGGCGCTGCCCCTGGTGCAGAGCGCCGCCGCGCTGGCCGCGGAGCTGCCCGAGCGCCCGGAGGACCCGGAGGCCCCGGACACCAAGGCGACCGAGGCCGAAGCGCCCGAGGAGAAGGCGGCCGAAGACGGGAAGGCCGAGGAGAAGGCAGCCGAGGAGTAGCCACGCGAGGGCCGGCGCCCTCTCCTGCCCCTCGACGGAACCCGCCCCGACCGGACACCGGCCGCCGCCCAATGCGGCGCGGGCACGGCCCGGCGGAGCCGCGCCCCCGGCGCCCGGCGAAGGGACATTCACGGGAACCCATCGACACCGCCCGCCGGGCGTCCTCGCCGCCCGCCGCGGCGAAGGGACGCCCACGAGGGCGCCGCCCACCGACATCACCGGCCCGCACCCGCAACGGAACCCACCCCCCGTCCGGACACCGGCCGCCGCCCAATGCGGCACGGGCACGGCCCGGCGGAACCGCGACCCTGACGCCACCGAACCACGCACCCTCGCCACCCGCCGCCCGCCGGCCGCGGCGAAGGGGCGCCCACCTGGGGCGGTACCCACCGGCACCGCCCGGCCGGGCGTCCTCGCCGCTCGCGCACCGCGGGGCGACGTCGCCCCCGGATCCGTGCGGGAACACGGCGATCAGCCGCGAAGGACCGGACGGCCACCCGCGCGCGGCGGGCCCCCGCACCCACGGACAGCGGACCGCGTCGCGCACGGACGGCGGGCGAAAAGGGACGTTCATCGGGGCGGCGCCCATATGATCACTGTTCATGGGAGATGCCCGAATTGCCGTGCGTGAGGAGCGGGCCCCGGTTCGTGGGGCCGAGGCGGGACGGCCGGGCGGCGGGGCCTCGCGGCGGGCGGCCGCGTTCGCCGTCTGGTACCTGCGGGCGGCCGCGTTCGTCAACTTCCTCAGCGCGGCGTGGGTCTCCCTGGGGCAGGACGTGCGGCGGCACAACCAGGAGGACCTCTTCACGCCGTACCTGCTGACCGCCGGCTTCGCCTCCGGCGTGTTCGCCGCGTTCCTGGCCATCACCATGCGGCGGCGCAAGCGGGCCGCCTGGATCCTGAACCTGGCGCTGTCCGGGTCGTTCCTCGCGCTGTTCGCGTTCACCATGACGTTCCCGGAGATCCGCCGCTCGGCGCAGAACTGGATCTCCCTGGCCCTCACCGCCGCCTTCGTCGCCGCGCTGCTGCTCGGCCGCCGCGAGTTCTACGCCAAGGGCGACCGTGCCAACCCGCGGCTCGCCGCCGCCGTCGGCCTCGGCGGGCTGCTGGCCTCCTCGCTGCTCGCCGCGCTGCTGGTGACGGTCACCAACCAGGCGCCGGACGCGGCCCGTTCGACGTACCTCCAGCGCTGGCACTACGGCACGCTGCGACTGGTCTCGGTCGCCGCCTCCGAGGCACGCTTCCCCGACATCCACACCCCGAACTGGGTGAACGTGTCGATCAACGTACTGTCCACGGCCCTCGTCCTCGCCGTCCTGTACGCCGCCTTCCGCTCCCGCCGCGCCGTCGACCCCCTCACCGCCGACGACGAGAGGCGGCTGCGGGAACTGCTGGAGCGGCACGGCGAGCGCGACTCGCTCGGCTACTTCGCGCTGCGCCGGGACAAGAGCGTGTTCTGGTCGCCGACCGGAAAGGCCGCCGTCGCCTACCGCGTCCTCGGCGGGGTGTCCCTGGCCTCCGGGGACCCGCTCGGCGACCCGGAGGCCTGGCCCGGCGCCATCGAGGGGTGGCTGGCCGAGGCGCGGGCGCACGGCTGGAGCCCGGCTGTGATGGGCGCGAGCGAGGAGGCCGGCACGGTGTACGCGCGGCACGGTCTCGACGCTCTGGAACTGGGCGACGAGGCCGTGGTCGAGGTCGACGGCTTCACCCTGGACGGGCGGGCCATGCGGACCGTGCGGCAGGCCTACAACCGGGTCGCACGGGCCGGGTACTCGGTGCGTGTCCGGCGGCACCAGGACATCCCCGCGGACGAGATGGCGTACCTGGTCGACCGGGCGGACGACTGGCGGGACGGGCCCACCGAACGCGGCTTCAGCATGGCGCTGGGCCGGCTCGGCGACCCGCGGGACGGGCAGTGCGTGATGCTGGAGTGCCATGACGCCGACGGCGAGTTGAGGGCCCTGTTGTCCTTCGTGCCGTGGGGGCCGCACGGGCTGTCCCTGGACGTGATGCGGCGCGACCGGCACGCCGGCAACGGGCTCATGGAGTTCATGGTGCTCGACCTGCTGCGCCGCGCCCGGGAGATCGGGATCACCCAGGTCTCGCTCAACTTCGCCGTGTTCCGCTCGGTCTTCGAACGGGGGGCGCGCCTCGGTGCCGGACCGGTGCTGAGGCTGTGGCGTTCGCTGCTCGGACTGTTCTCCCGCTGGTGGCAGATCGAGTCGCTGTACCGGGCGAACGCCAAGTACCGGCCCATCTGGGAGCCGCGGTTCCTGCTCTTCGAGAAGAGCGCGGACCTGCTGCGCATCGGCCTCGCCGCGGCGCGCGCGGAGGGGTTCCTGGAGCCGCCGGAACCGCCGAAGTGGCTGCACCGAGGACACCTGGAGACGCAGGGATGACCGCACTGGCCCGCTGGGCACGCGCCGAATGGGGGCTGCTGTACGCCACCGTGCGCGAGCCACTGCCGAAGCGGCGCCTGCGGGCCGTTCCGATGACCGCCGGAGCGGTGAGCCTGACAGCGGTGCTCCATCTGGTGCAGAACCAGTCCTGGGGTTACGGCCTGGTGCAGCACCTCGGGGCCGTACGGGCGGATGAGCCGCTGTGGCTCGCGCTGCTGCGCACTCCCCTGTCGCTGTTCGTGCCCGCGCTGGACCTGCCGGTGTGGGGCGCGCTGGCGCAGATCCTGTGCGTGTTCGGCATCGCCGAGATCTGCCTGGGCCGGCCCCGGACCCTCGCCGTCGCCTACGTCGCCACCCTCTCCGGAACCCTGTACGCGCGCCTGGGCGTCGCCCTCGGCCCGCACCACCCGCTCGGCCTGCCCGGCACGGACGCGCAGTTGGTGGACACCGGCCCGTCGGCGGCCGTGGTG
The DNA here is from genome assembly GCF_044756885.1 of Streptomyces sp. NPDC091412. NCBI lineage: Bacteria > Bacillati > Actinomycetota > Actinomycetes > Kitasatosporales > Streptomycetaceae > Streptomyces > Streptomyces sp. NPDC091412. The sequence goes on from NZ_JBIVTV010000001.1 coordinate 774,771, forward strand.
GGCCTCGCGATCTACATCGGCTGGCGCTACGGGGCGTACGTCACGGCGGGCGCGGTGATCGCGGCCATGGCGCTGGAGGTCGGGCTGAAGCAGAACCTGGCCGGCAAGGAGCATCTGGCGGCGATCGCGGGGGTGCTGCTGCTGTGCGCGCTGTCGGCGGCCCGGCACCGGGTGCCGCGCGCCGCGGTGTCATCTGCGCCCGGGCAGGCGGGCCGGCTGCTGGTCCGGTTTGCCGCCGATCCAGTCCTGGAACGCCCGGCGGGGGCCGGACCAGCGGCGGTCGTGTCGGTCGGCGCGCCGTCCGGCGCGGGCCAGGGCACGCGGGCGGTGGCGGTAGAAGCGCCTGGCCCAGTAGGAGTCGGGGCGGGCCAGACGCATCGCGCCGAACAGCGCGACGAACGGAATGATCACGCCGAACAGGGCGATGCGGCCCTTGCCCTTGCTCAGGGCGATCAGGGAGAAGACGAAGTTCACGACCACGCTCGTGATGACCGCCCCGCGGTCCTGCAACTCGGCCTGGGACAGGTTGTTGACGCCGAACGGGGAGAACCCGGCAAGCACCAGGGCGACCAGCGCCGCGGTGAGCGCCACGACCTCGACGCTCTTGCGGCCCGACTCGGTCCAGTAGACGTCGTCCAGGTGCAGGATCAGCGCGAACTCGTCCAGCACGAGGCCCGCGCCGACGCCGAAGACGACCGCGAAGATCGCCGTGGCGGCCTCGTGCCGGCCGCTGCTGGCGACCACTCCGAAACCGCCGAGGATGGTGAGGACGACGCCGGGCACGGCGTGGTGGATGTGCAGTCCACCGGCCTTGACGTTGCCGAAGGGGCCCTTCCCGGCGCGGATCAGCCGAGTGATCACCCGGGTGACCACGAAGGTGAGGACGAAGGCGGCCAGCGCCAGGAGCAGGGGCAGCTTCCCGGGTTCGACGATGTTCCGCTCCAGCCAGTGCCCCATGTATGCAGTGTGCCGCCTTCCCCGGTCGCCCGCCCGCCCGCCGAAGGGCACACGCAGGTCCCGTAGTCTGCCCGCGTGTTCAGGATCCCCTCGCCGCACGGGCCGCGGTTCGCCTTCGGCACCCTCACCGTCCTTCCGGTCAGGGTGAGCCGCTGGGACCGCGGGGCGGCGCGCGGCGGGATGCTCTGCGCGCCGCTCGCCGGACTCGTGGTCGGGGTGGCGGCGGCGGCCGTGGGACTGCTGCTGCTCCTCGCCGGCGCCGGCGCGCCGCTCGCCGCCGTCGCCACCGTCGCCGTGCCCGCCGCGCTGACCCGCGGACTGCATCTCGACGGGCTCGCCGACACCGCGGACGGGCTCGGCAGCGGCAGGCCCGCCGAGGACGCGCTGCGGATCATGAAGCAGTCGGACATCGGCCCCTTCGGGGTGATCACCCTCGTGTTCGTGCTGCTCGCCCAGGTGGCCGCGCTGACCCGGGCCTACGACGGATCCTGGGCCCGCGGCGCGCTCGCCGCCGTCGTGTCGGCCACGGTCGCCCGGCTGGCCCTGACGCTGGCCGCCCGCACCGGGGTGCCGGCCGCCCGGCCGGAGGGACTGGGCGCCACGGTCGCCGGGGTGGTCCCGGTGCCGGGCGCGTTCGGCGCGGCCCTCGTGGTCGCGGTGGCCGCCGTGGCTGCGGGCGCCTTCCTCGGCGCCCACCTCTGGGTGCTCACGGCACTGGCGGTGGTCGCCGCCCTGGCCGCCGCCGAACTCCTCCTGCGCCACTGCACGCGCCGCTTCGGCGGTGTGACGGGCGACGTCTTCGGCGCGCTCGCCGAGACGGCGGCCACCACGGTGCTGGTCGTCCTGGCCCTGCGCTGAGCCGGGCGGTTCAGCAGGTCCGGCGCCACGCCCCCAGTTCGTACGTCTTCAGCAGCGAGCTGAGCCTCAGCCGCCGGGACTGCGCGCAGAAGCGGCTCGTCGGCAGCTCGTACTCGGCGTGGAACACCGCCTTGCCCGCCGCGACGAAGGGCTCCAGATCGGCGCATTCGCCGTACTGGGCGCACTGTTCGTTGACCGCGAAGTCGAAGTCCGCCACCAGCCGCGGGATCTGGTCCAGGTCGTTCTTCAGGCCCACCGCCATGCCCCGGTCGTGGGCCAGCTTCGCCACCAGGCGGTTGTAGCGGAGCTGGTCGGCGGCCGTCAGCGGAAAGCCGGTGCGGTTCCTGTAGCCGTCCATGTTGTCCGGCTCCACCGCGTCGAAGCCCTTCTCGCGGCACATGTCGAGGCGGGCCGCCATCAGGGGTCCGAGGACGTCGGTACGGCGGATGTCGAGCCAGCGCTCGCCGTCCCAGCCGTTGCCCCGGCCGAGGACGGAGGCCGGGAACCTCCCCGCGTCCGGGCGGAACTCCTCCCAGGCGCCGGTCGAGAGGTAGCAGATCACCCTGCGGCCCTCGCGGTGCAGCCGGGCGACCGTGGCCGCCGAGTGGTCGAAGCCGTCGATGTCGTAGACCTCGGCCGGTACGGAGGTGTCGAGACGGCCGCTGAGCTGCCACTGCCAGCTCGTGCCCGGACGCGGCTGCCAGCGTCCGGCGGCCGGGCGGGCGGCACTGTCGGCGCGGCCGTCGTCGCCGCCGGCACCGTCCTGGTGGGCGGCGCATCCCACGAGCAGCAGGAGTGCCGCAGTCGGCGCGAGAAGGCGCGTGATCAGTGCTCTCAACGGGCGGGCTCCCGGGTGCGGTGACGGGCGTACGTCCGACGATCATCGCCGATTCCATTGCCGTACAGGGAAGTTGCCCGCCCGGCCGGCGGTCCGGGCCTTCCGCCACCGCCGTCGGCGCCGCTTCCGGCCACCGGTGCCGGAACCGGGACGTGACGGCTGCGCCTCTCCCGGGTGAACACCCGCAGGAGTATTCGGCGCCGTGACGCGCGTAGGCTCGTGCCGGGTGTTTGCCTGCCCGGGTGAAGACCGCACCTTACGAAGGACTTATGGTCGGGCCCGGTCGACCCACCCGAATTCGGCCAACCACCTTTCACAGGGAAGCGAGATTTCACCACCGTGACTGCTCTCACTCTCAGCACCACCGCGGCGCCCGGCCTGCGGGCCGACGCGATCGTGGTCGGTGTCGCCAAGGACTCCGGATCGAAGTCTGGGGATCTGGTCGTAGCACCGGGCGCCGAGGCCGTCGACGAGGCGTACGACGGCAAGCTCGCCGGCGTCCTGGGGACCCTCGGCGCCTCCGGTGCCGAGGGCGAGGTGACCAAGCTGCCCGCGCCGTCCGGCTTCAAGGCCCCGCTCGTGCTCGCGGTGGGCCTCGGCCCGCGCCCCGAGAAGGACTCCGGCTACGGCGCCGAGGCGCTGCGCCGGGCCGCCGGCGCGGCCGCCCGTGCCCTCGCCGGATCGAAGAAGGCCGGCTTCGCGCTGCCGGTCGCGGACGCCGCCGACGCCGCCGCGGTCGGCGAGGGCGCGCTGCTCGGCGCGTACTCCTTCGACAGCTACAAGGAGAACGGCAAGGACGCCGAGTCCCGCAACGGCAAGGCGCCGCTCGGCGAGGCCGTGCTGCTCGGCGGCAAGGGCCGCGACAAGGCGTACAAGGCCGCCGTCGAGCGCGCCACCGCCCTGGCCGAGGAGCTCAACCGCTGCCGCGACCTGATCAACACCCCGCCGAACGACCTGAACCCGGCCGCCTTCGCCGCCGTCGCGCAGGACGCGGCCAAGGAGCACGGCCTGAAGGTGCAGGTGCTCGACGAGAAGGCGCTCGCCAAGGGCGGCTACGGCGGCATCCTGGGCGTCGGCTCCGGCTCGGCGTCGGCGCCGCGGCTGGTCAAGCTGTCGTACACGAACCCCAAGGCGAAGAAGCACCTGGCCCTGGTCGGCAAGGGCATCACCTACGACTCGGGCGGCATCTCGCTCAAGCCGGCCGGCCACAACGAGACGATGAAGTGCGACATGAGCGGTGCCGCCGCCGTGTTCGCCGCGGTCGTCGCCGCCGCGCGGCTCGGCCTCGAGGTCAACGTGACCGGCTGGCTGGCGCTGGCCGAGAACATGCCCTCCGGCTCCGCCACCCGCCCCGGCGACGTGCTGCGCATGTTCAGCGGCAAGACGGTGGAGGTGCTCAACACCGACGCCGAGGGCCGGCTCGTCCTCGCGGACGCGCTGTGGGCCGCCTCGCAGGAGAAGCCGGACGCGATCGTGGACGTGGCCACGCTGACCGGCGCGATGGTGCTGGCGCTGGGCAGCCGCACCTTCGGGATCATGGCGAACGACGACGCGTTCCGCTCCGCCATCCACGAGGCCGCGGAGGAGGTCGGCGAGGAGGCGTGGCCCATGCCTCTGCCCGAGCACCTGCGCAAGGGCATGGACTCCCCCACCGCCGACCTGGCCAACATGGGCGAGCGCATGGGCGGCGGGCTGGTCGCCGGCCTGTTCCTGCGCGAGTTCATCGGTGAGGGCATCACGTGGGCGCACCTCGACATCGCCGGGCCGGCGTTCAACGAGGGCGGTCCGTTCGGTTACACGCCGAAGGGCGGCACCGGTTCGGCGGTCCGCACGCTCGTGCGTCTCGCCGAACTCGCCGCCGCCGGCGACCTCGGCTGATTCGTCGCACGGCCGTCGTCCGGTCCGCCGGACGACGGCCGTGCCGCGTGGGCGCCGGTCGCGCCCGCGCGACGTGGGGTGTATCACACTCCAGCCCCGCGTCTCGTTCACTCCCGACAAGTGCGAAGATGGGCGTCGGCAGGACAGGGCCCCCACCGAAGGGCCGAAACTCAAGCGGCCGGACACCAGCCGCCTGCCGGTCACCGACGACCGGCGTACGGCGCACATGCATGGAGGACGTGACGTGGCGAACGACGCCAGCACCGTTTTCGACCTAGTGATCCTCGGCGGTGGCAGCGGTGGTTACGCCGCGGCCCTGCGCGGGGCGCAGCTGGGCCTGGACGTCGCCCTGATCGAGAAGGACAAGGTCGGCGGTACCTGCCTGCACCGGGGTTGCATCCCCACCAAGGCCCTGCTGCACGCGGGCGAGATCGCCGACCAGGCCCGCGAGAGCGAGCAGTTCGGTGTGAAGGCCAGCTTCGAGGGCATCGACGTGCCCGCCGTCCACAAGTACAAGGACGACGTCATCTCGGGCCTGTACAAGGGCCTTCAGGGACTCATCGCGTCCCGCAAGGTGACCTACATCGAGGGTGAGGGCCGGCTGTCCTCCCCCACCTCCGTCGACGTCAACGGGCAGCGGATCCAGGGCCGCCACGTCCTCCTGGCGACCGGTTCCGTGCCGAAGTCCCTGCCGGGTCTGCAGATCGACGGCAACCGCATCATCTCCTCCGACCACGCCCTCGTCCTGGACCGCGTGCCGAAGTCCGCGATCATCCTGGGCGGCGGTGTCATCGGCGTCGAGTTCGCGTCCGCCTGGAAGTCCTTCGGCACCGACGTCACGATCGTCGAGGGCCTGAAGCACCTCGTCCCGGTCGAGGACGAGAACTCCTCGAAGCTGCTGGAGCGCGCCTTCCGCAAGCGCGGGATCAAGTTCAACCTGGGCACCTTCTTCCAGAAGGCCGAGTACACCCAGGACGGGGTCAAGGTCACCCTGGCCGACGGCAAGGAGTTCGAGGCCGAGGTCCTGCTCGTCGCCATCGGCCGCGGCCCGGTCTCCCAGGGCCTGGGCTACGAGGAGGCCGGGGTCGCCATGGACCGCGGCTACGTCCTCGTCGACGAGTACATGCGCACCAACGTCCCGACCATCTCCGCCGTCGGTGACCTGGTCCCGACCCTCCAGCTGGCGCACGTCGGCTTCGCCGAGGGCATCCTGGTGGCGGAGCGTCTGGCCGGTCTGAAGACCGTTCCGATCGACTACGACGGTGTTCCGCGGGTGACCTACTGCCACCCGGAGGTCGCCTCCGTCGGCATCACCGAGGCCAAGGCCAAGGAGATCTACGGCGCGGACAAGGTCGTCGCCCTGAAGTACAACCTGGCCGGCAACGGCAAGAGCAAGATCCTCAAGACCGCGGGCGAGATCAAGCTCGTCCAGGTCAAGGACGGTGCCGTCGTCGGCGTCCACATGGTCGGCGACCGCATGGGCGAGCAGGTCGGCGAGGCCCAGCTGATCTACAACTGGGAGGCGCTGCCGGCCGAGGTGGCCCAGCTCATCCACGCCCACCCGACCCAGAACGAGGCGCTCGGCGAGGCCCACCTGGCCCTGGCCGGCAAGCCGCTGCACTCCCACGACTGACGCTTCACGTCACGGGCGCGACGACACAGACTTCCGTAATTCGTTAGGAGCAACCGAAACCATGGCGGTTTCCGTAACCCTTCCGGCGCTCGGCGAGAGCGTCACCGAGGGCACTGTCACCCGTTGGCTGAAGGCCGAGGGCGAGCGCGTCGAGGCCGACGAGCCGCTGCTCGAGGTCTCGACCGACAAGGTCGACACCGAGATCCCCTCGCCCGCCGCCGGTGTGCTGGCCTCCATCAAGGTCGCCGAGGACGAGACCGTCGAGGTCGGCGCCGAGCTGGCCGTCATCGACGACGGCTCCGGCGCCCCCGTCGCGGCTCCGGCCCCGGCCGCCGCCGAGGCTCCGGCCCCGGTCGCCGAGCCGGCCCCGGTCGCCGCGGCTCCGGCCGCCCCGGCCCCCGCTGCCGCCCCCGCGGCTCCGGCGGCCCCCACCGGCGCCACCGGCACGGACGTGGTCCTGCCCGCGCTCGGCGAGTCCGTCACCGAGGGCACCGTCACCCGCTGGCTGAAGTCGGTCGGCGACTCCGTCGAGGCCGACGAGCCGCTGCTCGAGGTCTCCACGGACAAGGTCGACACCGAGATCCCGGCGCCCACCTCCGGTGTGCTGCTGGAGATCGTCGTCGGTGAGGACGAGACCGCCGAGGTCGGCGCCAAGCTCGCCGTCATCGGCGCCCCCGGTGCCGCTCCGGCTGCTGCTCCGGCCCCGGCCGCCCCGGCTCCGGCCGCCGCTCCGGCTCCGGTCCCGGCTCCGGCAGCCCCCGCGGCCCCGGCCGCTCCGGCTCCCGCGGCCCCGGCTCCGGCTCCGGCTCCGGTCCAGCCCGCGGCCCCGGCTCCCGCGCCGGCCGCGCCCGCCCCGGTCACCCCGGCCCCGGCTGCGGTTCCGGCCGCCGCCCAGCCGACCGACGAGGGCGCGTACGTGACCCCGCTGGTGCGCAAGCTCGCCGCCGAGAACGGCGTCGACCTGTCCACCGTCAAGGGCACCGGCGTCGGCGGCCGTATCCGCAAGCAGGACGTGCTCGCCGCGGCCGAGGCCGCGAAGGCCGCCGCCCCGGCCGCGGCCGCTCCGGCCGCGGCCGCTCCGGCCGCCCCGGCGAAGAAGGCTCCCGTCCTGGAGGCCTCCCCGCTGCGCGGCCAGACCGTGAAGATGCCGCGGATCCGCAAGGTCATCGGCGACAACATGGTCAAGGCGCTGCACGAGCAGGCCCAGCTGTCCTCGGTGGTCGAGGTCGACGTGACCCGCCTGATGCGCCTGCGCGCCCAGGCCAAGGACTCGTTCGCGGCGCGCGAGGGCGTCAAGCTCTCCCCGATGCCGTTCTTCGTCAAGGCCGCCGCCCAGGCGCTGAAGGCCCACCCGGTCATCAACGCCAAGATCAACGAGGCCGAGGGGACCATCACCTACTTCGACACCGAGAACGTCGGTATCGCGGTGGACTCCGAGAAGGGCCTGATGACCCCGGTCATCAAGAACGCCGGTGACCTCAACATCGCCGGTATCTCCAAGGCCACCGCCGACCTGGCGGGCAAGGTCCGGGCCAGCAAGATCACCCCGGACGAGCTGTCCGGTGCGACCTTCACCATCAGCAACACCGGTTCGCGCGGCGCGCTGTTCGACACGATCATCGTGCCGCCGGGTCAGGTCGCGATCCTCGGCATCGGCGCCACCGTCAAGCGCCCGGCCGTCATCGAGACCGAGGAGGGCACGGTCATCGGCGTCCGCGACATGACCTACCTGACCCTCTCCTACGACCACCGCCTGGTGGACGGCGCCGACGCGGCCCGTTACCTGACGGCGGTCAAGGCGATCCTGGAGGCGGGCGAGTTCGAGGTCGAGCTCGGCCTCTGATCCAGTCACCCGGGACCCAGCAGTACGGCGCCCCCGTCCGGAACCTTCCGGGCGGGGGCGCCGCGTTTGCCGTTTCTTGGCCATGACGGCGTGTAAGTCTCGTCTCACCTGCACGAAAGCGCCCGTATGCGCCCTTCCGCCGGGCGCTGACAGCCGTATTGTCTAAACGTCGAACGCCCCCCGGGGGCCCGTGGGTCCCCCCTTGAAGGAGCCCTCCATGACCGCGCCCGTCGTCCACTCGCTGCGCGAACAGATCCGCGAGCACATCGTGGAGGGGATCGTCAGCGGGCGCTGGAAGCCGGGCGAGCGGATCGTGGAGCGGCGGATCGCCACCGAGCTGGAGGTCAGCCAGACGCCGGTGCGGGAGGCGCTGCGTGAGCTGGAGTCGCTGCGGCTGATCGAGTCGGCGCCGAACAAGGGCGTGCGGGTGCGCAACCTGACCGCCGCCGACCTGGAGGAGAGCTACCCGGTCCGGGCCGGCCTGGAGGCGATCGCGGCGGAGCTGGCGGCCGAGCGGCTGGCGGACGACTGCTCGGCCCTGGAGCCGCATGTGGCGGCGCTGTACGAGGCCGACCGCAGGTCCGACGGCACCGGCCAGGTGCGGCACACGGTGGCCTTCCACCGCGAACTGGTCCGCGCGGCCGGGAACGCGGTGCTGCTGCACACCTGGGAGGGCCTGGGCATCGAGGTGTTCACCGCGCTGTCGATCCGCTGGCTGGGGACGGTCCAGCAGTCCTACGCGGAGGAGCACGAGGAGCTGGTGCAGGCGTTCAAGCGGCGGGATCCGCGGATCGCCGAACTGGTCAAGTCGCACGTTCTCGGCTGCGCGCCGCGACCCTGAGGCAGTCGAGCACCTGTACGCTCACCTGCGAAAACCCTTTGAAAAAGCGGCACCGCGTGCCCGTTTCCAAGGCACCGGGTGCCGACTTTCTCGAAATCGAAGGGTTTTACACCTGTACCCTTTGATCGATCATCGATCAGGGAGTTAGAGTCTCCGCTGGGCTTCCACCAGAGCCTCACGCCCTGTCCTGCCAAAGACCTAGGGCACCCCCTGAACCCTTGCCGATGAGGGAACCCCCTTCGACTGAGGAAGGCGGCGACATGACCGACCCCAACGCCATCCAGCCGAGCGAGCTCGACCAGCTCCCGGACCGCGACCCCGAGGAGACCGCCGAATGGCAGGCCTCCCTGGACGCCGTCGCCAAGGCGGCCGGGACGCACCGTGCCGCGTATCTGATGCGCCGTACGCTGGAGCGCGCCGAGGACGCCGGCGTTGTCCTGCCCAAGCTCCTCGAGACCGACTACGTCAACTCCATCCCGACCTCCGCCGAGCCGGCCGCCCCCGGTGACGAGGCCATGGAGGCCCGCATCACCGCGTGGAACCGCTGGAACGCGGCGGCGATGGTGACCCGCGGCAGCAAGTACGGCGTCGGCGGCCACATCGCCACCTTCGCCTCCGCGGCGTGGCTGTACGAGACCGGCTTCAACCACTTCTTCCGCGGCAAGGAGGGCGACGGCTCCGGCGACCAGCTGTACATCCAGGGCCACGCCTCCCCGGGCATCTACGCCCGCGCCTTCCTCGACGGCCGGCTGTCCGAGCAGCACCTGGACAACTTCCGCCAGGAGGCCGGCGGCAACGGCCTGCCGTCCTACCCGCACCCGCGCCGCCTGCCCTGGCTGTGGGAGTTCCCGACGGTGTCGATGGGCCTCGGCCCGATCTCCGCCATCTACCAGGCCCGGTTCAACCGCTACCTGACCAGCCGCGGCATCAAGGACGTCTCCGACTCCCACGTCTGGGCGTTCCTCGGCGACGGCGAGATGGACGAGCCGGAGTCCACCACCGCGCTGACGCTCGCCTCCCGCGAGGGCCTGGACAACCTCACCTTCGTCATCAACTGCAACCTGCAGCGCCTGGACGGCCCGGTCCGTGCCAACTTCAAGATCGTGCAGGAGCTGGAGGCCCTCTTCCGCGGCGCCGGCTGGCACGTGATCAAGACGCTGTGGGGTTCCGCCTGGGACGAGCTGTTCGCCCTGGACACCACGGGCGCGCTGGTACGCCGGCTGCGCCAGGTACCGGACGCGCAGATCCAGACGTACCAGACCCGCGACGCCGCCTACATCCGCCAGGACTTCTTCGGCGCCGACCCGGCGCTGGCCGAGATGGCGAAGCTGCTGAGCGACGACAAGATCATCGAGTGCTTCCACTTCTCTCGCGGTGGTCACGAGGCGCGCAAGGTCTTCGCCGCCTACAAGGCCGCCCTGGAGCACAAGGGCGCCCCGACGGTGATCCTGGCCCAGACGGTCAAGGGCCACACCCTCGGTACGGGCTTCGCGTCGAAGAACGCCAACCACCAGATGAAGAAGCTCTCGGTGGACGAGTTCCAGCAGATGCGTGACCTGCTGGAGCTGCCCATCCCGGACAGCGCCTTCGCCGACGGCCAGGTCCCCTACGGCCACCCCGGCGCCGACTCCCCCGAGGTCCGCTACCTCCAGGAGCGCCGCGCGGCGCTCGGCGGCCCGGCCCCGGCCCGCCGCGTCCACCCGGTCGCGCCGCTGCCCGCGCCCGCCGACAAGGCGTTCGCCGCCTTCGACAAGGGCTCCGGCTCGCAGAGCGTGGCCACCACCATGGCGTTCGTCCGTCTGGTCAAGGACCTGGTCCGCGACAAGGAGACCGGCAAGCGCTGGGTGCCGATCGTCCCCGACGAGGCGCGCACCTTCGGCATGGAGTCGCTGTTCCCCTCGCTCGGCATCTACTCGCCCAAGGGCCAGACGTACGAGCCGGTCGACCGCGACCAGCTGATGTACTACAAGGAGGCCAAGAACGGCCAGATCCTCAACGAGGGGATCACCGAGGCCGGTTCGATGGCCGACTTCATCGCCGCTTCGTCGTCGTACTCGACGCACGGCGAGGCGATGATCCCCTTCTACATCTTCTACTCGATGTTCGGCTGGCAGCGCACGGCCGACCAGATGTGGCAGCTCGGCGACCAGCTCGGCCGCGGCTTCCTGGTCGGCGCCACCGCGGGCCGCACCACGCTGACGGGTGAGGGTCTGCAGCACGCCGACGGCCACTCGCCGGTCATCGCGGCGACCAACCCGGCCGCGCTGACCTACGACCCGGCGTTCGCCTACGAGGTCGCGGCCATCGTCAAGGAAGGTCTGCGCCGCATGTACGGCCAGGCCGAGCCTGGCGAGGACCAGGACGTCTTCTACTACCTGACGGTCTACAACGAGCCGCTGCCGCAGCCCGCCAAGCCGTCCGCCCCCGGCGTCGACGAGGGCATCGTCAAGGGCCTGTACCGCTTCAACACGGCGGAGTCGGCGGGCCTGACGGTCCCGGCGAACGCGCCGCGGATCCAGCTGCTCGGCTCCGGCACGGCGATCCACTGGGCGCTGGACGCCCAGCGGATGCTCGCGGAGGAGTGGGGCGTGGCCGCCGACGTGTGGTCCGCGACCTCCTGGGGCGAGCTGCGCCGGGACGCCATGGAGGCCGACGCGGCGCTGCTGCGCGGCGAGGAGCGGGTGCCGTACGTCCGCCGGGCGCTCCAGGGCGCCGAGGGTCCGGTCCTCGCGGTCTCCGACTACATGCGCCAGGTCCCGGACCAGATCGCGCAGTGGATCGAGCAGGACTACACCTCGCTGGGCGCCGACGGCTTCGGTCTGTCGGACACCCGTCACGCCGCCCGCCGCCACTTCGGCGTCGACGCCCAGTCGATCGTCGCCGCCGCCCTGGCCCAGCTCGCCCGGCGCGGCGAGGTGAAGGCCTCGGCGGTCAAGGAGGCCCGGGAGAAGTACGGCCTGTGAGACACGCCGCATGACGACGAAGGGGTACGGCCGCGGCCGTACCCCTTCGTCGTCGCCGGCCCCGGCATGATGGCCCTATGCGTGCCGCCCGTCTGATCAAAATGGTGCTGCTGCTCCAGTCGCGGCCCGCCATGACCGCCGCCGAGCTCGCCCGGGAACTGGAGGTGTCGGAGCGGACCGTCACACGGGACGCGCAGGCGCTGTCGGAGGCGGGCGTGCCGGTGTACGCGGACCGGGGGCGGGCCGGGGGCTACCGGCTGGTCGGCGGCTACCGCACCCGGCTGACCGGGCTCGACCGCGGTGAGGCGGAGGCGCTCTTCCTCAGCGGCGTTCCGGGGGCGCTGCGGGAGATGGGACTTCAGGACGCCGCCTCGGCCGCCCGGCTGAAGGTGTCCGCGGCCCTGCTCCCCTCCCTGCGCGACGCCTCCCGTACGGCGGCGCAGCGCTTCCACCTGGACGCGCCCGACTGGTTCCGCGAGCCGAGGACGCCCGAGTTGCTGCCGGCGGTCGCGGAGGCGGTGTGGGACGACCGGCGGGTCACCGCGCGCTACCGGCGCGGCGAGGAGGAGGTCGCACGGGAACTGGAGCCGTACGGTCTCGTGCTCAAGGCGGGCGGGTGGTACCTGTGCGCCCGGGTCGTGGGGCCCGGCTCCTTCCGGGTCTACCGCGTGGACCGTTTCTCGGCCGTGGACGCCGGCGCGGGGAAGCGCTTCGAACGGGACGGCGACTTCGACCTGCCCGCTTTCTGGGAGGAGCGGGCCGCGCAGTTCGCGCGGTCCGTCCTGCGGGCCGAGGTGGTGGTGCGGCTGTCCGAGGAGGGCCTGCGGCGGCTGCCGCATGCCGTGGGGCCGGTGCCGGCCCGGGCGGCGCTCGAGGCCGTGGGGGCCGCGGCCGGCCGCGACGGGAACGGGTGGGTGACGGTGACCCTGCCGGTGGAGTCCGAAGAGGTCGCCCACACCCAGCTCACGGCGCTCGGGCCGGAGGTCGAGGTGCTGGCCCCCGAGGCGCTGCGGGCGCGTTTCGCGCGCGACGCCGACCGGCTGGCCGCGCTGTACCGCCCCTGACGGCCCGCCGCATTCCGCGTGCGCCCCCCGGCGCGAGGGCCGATGCTTGAGCCGTGATGGACGAGACGGAGTTCTGGGAGCTGATCGACGGCAGCCGCGAGGCCGCCGAGGGGGATCCGGAGGAGCAGGCCGACCTGCTCGTCGAGCGGCTGCTGGGCTGCGATCCCGAGGTGATCCTGGACTTCGCCCGTCACTTCGAGGCCCGGTACAACCGGGCCTACCACTGGGACCTGTGGGGCGCCGCCTGGGTGCTCCTGGACGGGGCCAGCGACGACGCCTTCGACTTCTTCCGGTGCTGGCTGATCGGCCAGGGCCGGGAGGTCTTCGAGGGCGCCCTGCACGATCCGGACTCGCTCGCCGACCTGCTGGACGACTTCGACGAGGAGGTCGACGGCGACGGCGAGGAACTCGGCTACGCGGCCGACGAGGCCTACGAGCAGCTCACCGGCACGGTCGCCCCCGACCTCGGCATCCCGCCCGCCCCGGCGGAACCGGAGGGCACCCCGGTCGACTTCGAGGACGACCGGGCGCTCGCCCAGCGCTATCCGAAGCTGTGGGACCGGTTCCGTGAGTAGCACCCCCGGACAACTCCCGCCCCCCGCGGACCCACTGTGACGGCCCCCGCGGGAACGTCGTGGGGGGTGGTGCGGGGGGCTCGGGAGGGCCTGGAGGGCCAGGAGCCCCGGCAGGCCCGGGAGGCCCGGGAAGCCCGGGAAGCCCGGGAAGCCCAGGAGAGCCTGGAAACCCCGGAGGTTCGGGAACGCCAGGAGGCCCGGCAGGCCCAGGAGACCCGGGAACGCCAGGAGCCCCGGCGGGCCCGGGAGCGCCAGGAGACGCAGGAGCACCGGCAGCCCACCGGCCCGCAGCCGCAGGCCCAGGAGACCCAGGAGCCCCGGCAGACCCAGGAGAGCCTGGAAACCCCGGAGGTTCGGGAACGCCAGGAGGCCCGGCAGGCCCAGGAGGCCCGGGAACGCCAGGAGCCCCGGCGGGCCCGGGAGCGCCAGGAGACGCAGGAGCACCGGCAGCCCACCGGCCCGCAGCCGCAGGCCCAGGAGACC